>JANLRD010000143.1:0-24992 GCA_031368215.1 Acidimicrobiia bacterium
TAGAAGCACGCTGGCACCCGGACGGGGCTGTCCTTCGCGAGGTGGCGGTAGAAGCCAGATTCCTTCTCGTACATACGAAGCATCGTGCCGATCATCCGGCCACCGGGATCTTGGGTCGGAATCTTGGAGACCACCGATGTCGGTGCCCCGGCTGCGACCGCTGCGACCGGGTCCTCGTACGACAACGCGATCCGATGGATCTCGCCGATGAAGCCGACGCCTTCACCGATACGGCTGAACTCGACCGCAGTGACAGCAACCGGGCTCACGCCCGACTCGGCGAACACGCCGCTGAGCCATTCGGGCGTTATGTCTTCGACGCGTGTGGGGATCGCCTGAGTCATCGCGGAAGCATAGGACTGCGTGGTCGCTGGTGCTCGGTCAAGGTACGCCTGGCGCGGTGACGTGTCGTTTGCGACGACGATGAGGCTTCTGTCGGGTTCTTGTTCTGCCTCATTCTGCTCGCCGTTCGGTCCGGCGCTTCATCGGCGCGTCGAATTGCCCATCGCTGCTTCGCGCAGTGCATCGGCGACGAGCACTCGAGCGAGGTGGCGGCGGAAAGCGGATGAGCCGCGTAGATCGGCCGGTGGGTCCGAGCCTTCGTCGGCTACCGCTGCCGCATCGGCCAGGGACGCGCCTGCCACCAGCGCGGCCTCGGTGCCACGCGCGCGAATGACCTGGGTCGCCATTGACGCCAAAGCGACGCGTCCGCCGCAGGCGGCTGCGCCGACAAGAGCCCAGTCCTGCGAGCGGATCGTGAACTTCTGAAAGGACCAACCGATGCCACTAGCGCTTGGCAGCCGGATCTCGGTGAGGACCTCGTCGGCTGCGATGGTCGAGGTCCAAAATCCGATGAAGAGGTCATCGAAAGCGATTTCTCGTTGGCCGTTGGACCCGATGACGACCACTCGCGCGTCGAGGGCGAGGAGTGCACAGGACACGTCGCTTGCTGGGTCGGCGTGGGCGACGCCACCCCCGAGTGTGCCCCTGTTGCGCACCTGGGGGTCGCCGACGAGGGATGCAGCGCGAGCGAGGATCGGAGCGTGCTCCTGCACGATCGGTGATGCTGCGACATCGCGATACGTGGCCATAGTGTCGATGACCAGTTCTGTCCCACTGCCAGCCGGTTCAGTGCGGATCTTCCGGATCCCGAGCCCGGCCAGATCGAGCAGAACCGTGGGCGCGGCGAGGCGCAACTTCATGAGTGGCAGAAGCGACTGTCCGCCAGCGATTACCTTCGCTTCATCACCGTATTCAGTGAGCGCGCTGATCGTCTCCTCGATCGAAGTGACTGCGATGTAGCGAAATGGCGCGGGTATCACGGCGATACTCCGTTCGGAGGAGGGGATCCGTGCTCCGCCGCCCATCGGATCGACTCGACGATCATTTGGTAACCGGTGCAGCGGCAGATATTGCCTTCGAGTGCTTCACGGATCTCGGTTTCGCTCGGATCAGGGTTCTCTGCCAGCAGAGCGGTTGACGCCATCACCATGCCCGGGGTGCAATAGCCACACTGCAGTCCGTGGCATTGGCGAAATCCTTCCTGTAGCGCGCTGCGGCCGTCGAACGGTCCGTCGACCCCTTCGATAGTGCGGACCGAACGACCCTGCGTTTGCACGGCGAGCACGGTGCAGCTCTTGACCGCGTCGCCGTCGAGCAGCACGGTGCACGCACCACAGTTCGACGTGTCGCAACCCACGTGCGTGCCCGTGAGGCGTAGGTGCTCCCGCAACAGGTGCACAAGGAGCGTGCGGTCTTCGACTTCATAGCGAACGCTCTTCCCGTTGACGTCGACGTTCACCACGGTCTTCGGATGCTCGGCGAAATTCATGACGCCTGTCCTTGGGCAATGGCGCCCGGTTGCATGGCTGTCCACACCTTCTCAGGGAGGAGCGGCATGTCGAGATGTTCGACACCAAAGGGGCTGAGCGCGTCGATCACCGCGTTCACGACTGCGGCCGGCGCACCGACCGCGCCGGACTCACCGATGCCCTTGGCGCCAAGCGGGTTGTTGGGACAAGGCGTGGTGATGCGCCCTGCGATGTATGACGGGAGGTCTGGCGCCGACGGAATCAAGTAGTCGACAAGCGTGCTGGTGAGCGGTTGGCCGGACTCGTGGTCATAGACGACTTCTTCAAACAACGCCTGCGCAATACCTTGCGCGACACCACCATGGACCTGGCCTTCTGCGAGCAGTGGGTTGATGACCGTGCCGCAGTCGTCGACTAGCACCATCGATTCAATTCGCACTCGACCGGTGCGACGATCAACCGCGACCACGCAGCCGTAGACACCCGACGGGTACGAGAAGTTTGGCGACTCCTGAAAGAGTCGCTCTTCGAGCGAACCGGCGAGGAGTTCCGGGGGAAGTCGCAGTGGCTGGAAGCTGGCCAGCGCGACGTCGCCCCACGAGACGGACTTGCCCGGGGAGCCCCGCACACGGAAGGCGTTGGACTCGACTTCGAGGTCCTCTTCGGCTGCTTCGAGGAGGTGGGCGGCGACTCGTTTTGCCTTCGTAAGTACACGTTGCGATGCGACCTTCACCGCTGAACCGGCCGTGGGAACTCCACGACTGCCCATGGTGCCGACGCCCTGCAGCACCGATTCGGTATCTCCGTGCACCACGGTGATGCGATCGAACGGGACACCGAGTTCGTCGGATGCGATCTGGGCGAAGGTGGTCTCATGACCCTGCCCGTGTGGGCTGGAGCCGACGAACACGAGTGCTGAACCGTCGGGCTGGATGCGGATCTGCGTCGACTCCCAGGAGGCAAGGTGGCCGAAACCTTCGAGTGACCCGTTCGGTCCGAAACCGGCAATCTCCAACCAGGCGGACAGTCCTATGCCGATGAGCGGCGCTGTCGGATCGTCGCGCGCCGCGACTTGACGAGCACGAACGGCGTCGAGGTCGAGCAGGCGCACACACTCGTCGAGGGCGGCCGGAAAATCGCCCGAGTCGTAGACCACGGCATCGTTGTGGGTCCTGTACGGGAACGACTTCGGCTGAATGAAATTGCGCCGACGAATCTCGACGGGATCGATACCAGTTCGCCGCGCCACCACCTCGATGATCCGCTCCACCGTGTAGGCCGCTTCCGGACGACCGGCGCCGCGGTACGCGGCGATCGGCGTGGTGTTGGTGACGACGTTACGGAACCCCGTCACAACCTTGGGGATCTTGTAGCAACCGGCAGCCATCCATGTGGTCAGCACCGCAAGGCCGAGACCGGTCGGGTCGGGATAGGCACCGAGGTCCTGCGAAACGATGAGACGAAGCACCTCGATAGTGCCGTCCTTCGAATAGCCGACCTCCACATCGTGCTCCTGTCCGCGGCCATGGGACATTTGCAGCATTGCCTCGCTGCGTGACTGGGCGAACTTCACCGGACGCCGCGTCCACTTCGACAACAGCGGAGCAAGGAACAATTCCGGATACCAGACGATCTTGGCCCCGAAACCTCCGCCCACATCGGGAGCGATCACCCGGCACAGGTTTTGGGGAACGTCGAGCCAGGTGGCGAGATAGTTGCGGAGGTGGTGCGGTGCCTGGAACGTGGCCCACATGGTGAGCCCGCTCGGCGTCCAATCAGCCAGGACTGCTATCGGCTCGATCGGGACGGCCGCGCAGCGTTGGTTGGTGAGGCGAAGGCGGGCGCGGCCGTGGGACTTCGCCAACTCGCGCTCGGCATCGTCGAGCATCGGCACCGAGGTGACGGTGTTGGAGCGGTGGTGGGGAAACAGGAGCGGCGCGTTCGGTGCGGTGGCGGCGGTGATCGACGACACGAAAGGGAGGGTCTCGTACTCCACAAGCACGGCGGCGGCTGCGTCGGAGGCGAGGTAGCGGTCCTCGGCGGCGACGACGGCCACCGGTTCGCCGGGAAAGCGGACGACATCGATGGCCAATGCCGGCCGTTCGAAATGGGGCAGGCCACCGGGAACGTCGGGATATTCGGCGAAATCGGCTGCCGTCCAAATGCCGAGCACGCCGGGCATCGCGAGCGCCGTGCGCACGTCGATAGAAAGTATGCGCGCATGCGGATGAGGCGACGTCACGAACGTGGCGAATGCACAGCCTGCTGGAGACAGGTCGTCGACGAACGTGCCGCGACCGGCCAGGAGTTTCGGATCTTCTTTTCGGAGGACGCGGGCGCCAACAAGGCTCATGGGCGCTCCGGTGGGCGTGGTGATCGGGTGGGTGTTGCGAGCAGTGAAGCGCAGCGGAGCAGCGCAGCGCAATGTGGAAGGCTCATCGAAGTCCCTCTCGAAATGGTGATCGGACAGTTCCTGAATGGCAACTCATGGCTTGAGGTGGTTCCCTTCCTTGTCCTGCGGATCGAACCACCACTGCTCGGCATTGTCCTTCGACTGTTCCGTGCGGGGCCGTCCCCATCCGAGGAACTTGCCGAGGAATTGATCGGGACCGCTCTCCTCGCGCCGCCACCAACGTCTCTCACCGCCATGGACCTTCTTGCGATACGACGAGAAGCCAACGGCCACGATCAACGCAACTCCGAAGAAAAGGCTCTCCACCCAGGTTTGCGCAACACCGGCGAGCTGGAGACCCTTCACGCCACTTTGCAGCACGAACACCGCCAGCACCGTGCCCCACACGTTGAAGCGGCGCTTGAACTGCGTGGCCCCGAGGAACGCTGCGGCAAACGCCGGCAGAAGATATGGCGCTCCGGACTGTGCCTGCGTCGAGCCGTACTGAGATGCCAGCAGCACGCCGGCAAAGGCCGACGCCACCGCTGACACGACGAGGGCGCCCCATGTGTAGCGATCCACCTGCACGCCGGCGAGGCGAGCCGCCTCACGTCCGCCGCCGGTGGCGAACAGGTACCGGCCGAGTGCGGTGTGCTCGAGCACGAACCAACCGGCCACGGCAAGGATGAGTGCGTAGAGCACGGTTTTGTTCACACCGGCGCCGAGTTGGCGCGTCAGCGACTTGAACGAATCGCTGAAACCGAGGATCGATTTGTTCTTGGACAGCCATACCGCAAACGCCGTGAAGATCGAACTGGTGCCAAGAGTGGCGATGAAAGAATCGATCTTCACCTTCACCACCAGAAATCCGTTGATGAGGCCGATAACGAGGCCTGATCCAAGAGCGAGCGCGATGCCGACGGCGATCGGCCATCCCTGGTTCACCAGCGCCCAACTGACCACGATCGCCGAGGTCGAAACCGATGCAGCGATGGACAGGTCGAAGACCCCGGCCGATAACGGGATCAACAGGCCGAGCGCCACGACGGTGAGGATGGCCTGCTGATTGAGCACCGAGCGATGGGTCAGCCACGTCGTCCAGGTGTCGGGCACCCACAGCATGAACACCGCCCACGACAGCGCGTACAGATACACGACGCCGATATTTCGGGGGTGGAGCTTGTGCCAGCGAAACGGTGAGCGTTTTGTCTCGAATCGACTGTCCACCCGCTCGGTCGGCTCGGTGTGTTTCATCACCATCGTGGGACGTCGGGTGAGCCAATGCTTCTTCATCGCCGGGCGAGCGATGACATCACCGGTTCGTTCATCGAATTGGACCGTGCGCTTCGACAGGTCACGCCGCGATGCCGCCTCCACTCGTTTCGCTCGGGCAAAGGTAGAGGCCTCTCGAACGAACTTCGGGGCGCGCCGCTCATCTTGGGATGTTTTTGGTACACGGTTGTCGGTGTCGCTGCTCATCGTCGCCTCCAGCGTGCCAGAGCATGGCGTGTCCACTGCGCAAGTCGACCGCCCCGTTCCGGTGACAGCGTCTCCGTTGTAACGGTATCGACCTCGGCCGGCGTCTCGCTATGCACCTCGAGGTCGGCGCCGGACCTGATGACCTTCGGTCCGGTGGGTCGCTGGCGCACCTTCATGGTCTTGCGGGAGGAGGTTGAGCCGAGCATCTCGGCAACGACGCGATCCTCGGTGAGCGTGGCGTCGGTGAGTTCGGCCGCGACCATTCCGCCCCGAAGCACGAACACCCGGTCGCAGATGTGGACGAGTTCTTCCGCGTCGCTCGACGTGACCAGCACCGCCATTCCCTTCTCGGCCGCTTCGCTGATCGTTCGATAGATGCCAGCCTTGGCGCCGACGTCGACGCCCTGGGTCGGTTCGTCGAGGAGCAGCACCCTGGGTTCCATCCGAAGCCATCGGGCAAGCACCGCCTTCTGCTGGTTCCCGCCGGAGAACTTTTCCATCCGCCGTCCGATGATCGGAGGCTGCACGTCGAGTCGTTCGACCCAGTCGGTGACCTCCGTCCGCACGTGACGATGGCGTAGCCGTCCGGTGCGTTGCAGCGGTCCGTAGCGCGGAAGCGGCACGTGTTCGACGAGCCGGTCATCGGGGACGAGGCCCAGGTTCTTGCGGTCGGCGGGCACGAGTGCCATGCCAGCCTTGATGGCCTCGCGCGGCGCGGCAAAGACTTTCGTTTTGCCCACCAGCACACGACCGGCAAAACGCGGCGACGCACCGAACACGCACGCGGCGATTTCTTCGCGTCCGGAACCGACGAGCCCGGCGACGCCGACGACTTCGCCAACGTGAACCGTGAAGCTCACATTGCGCAACGTGATGCCCGACACCCCGACAACCTCCAATACCGGAACAAGTGAACGGGCCGTGGACGATCGGCTGTAGAGCTGCGTGACCGATCGGCCCACGATGAGTTCGACGAGCTTCGCCTGGCTCAACTGTGCGGAGGGCACTCCAGCGGCGACGACCTGACCATCGCGCAGCACGGTGACGCGATCTGCGAGGCCGAGTACTTCGTCGAGAATGTGGCTGACGAAGACCACACCTGCACCCTCGGCGGCCACGCGTCTGACCTCGCGGAAGAGAGCATCGACTTCGTTGCGATTGAGCGATGCGGTTGGCTCGTCGAGAACAAGGATGCCCCGCTCTCCAGGCTCCCAGTCACGAAGCGCGCGTACGATAGCGATCGCAGCACGTTCGGCCGCCGTGAGAAGCGCAACCGGTCGTCGTACGTCAGGAGCAAGGCCGAAGCGCAGGAGTTCGTGTTGGGCCCGCTCCACTTCGGCGCTCCACGCAATCCGCCTGAAGGCACCTGTTGTCCAGCCCTGCCCGAGGCCGAGATTCTCGACCGCCGACAGTGTCGGTACCAGGCCGAGGTCTTGATGGACGATACGAATCCGGCGCCGGATATCGGCAGGCGCCGACCACAGGTCGACGGGTTGGGCATCAACGAGCACCTGTGCTCCGTGGTCGGCTTTGATGTAGCCGCCGAGCAGTTTGATGAGCGTGGACTTACCGGACCCGTTCTGCCCGACGATCGCATGCACTTCGCCGGAGCGCAGCGTCAACATGGCATCGCGGAGCGCAACCTGCCCGGGATAGGTCTTGGACAGTCGCCGGATCGTCAGAAGGTCAGCAGGCCCGTCCACCGGAGTGGACGGGCCTACCGATTCTTCAGGGGAACGGAGATCGACGATCACTGCAGCCGAACGTCGGTTGTGGCTGATTGCCTGCGAAAATCACTTGCCCCAGAGCTTGGCGAACTGATCCTGAAAGCCGTCGACCCCCGGCCACAGCTTCGATGCGTCGGCGAGGCTGCCCTTCTCCAGGATCTGGAGCGGGAGACCGTTCACCAAGGTGTCGGGGTGTCCCTCGATGGCTGCTTGCGCCGGGGGCGTCGAACGTCCCGGCCCAGTTCCGGAAAGCACGCGAGCAGCGACATCGATGGCCCGCCATCCGAGCAGCTCCGATGCGAGACCAACTTCGGCGACCTGGTGCTTCCCGGTATTGATGAAGCCGAAGTTCATCGGGCCACCGGCCTGCGAAATAGCTTGGGCCTGGGGGAGCAGACCGGCCGCTTCGATGGCGTCGGGCACACCGAAGAGCATGCCGCCGAAGGCGTACACGACGAAATCGAGATCCTTGTTGGCCTGTAGCTTCGAGACGATCTGACCGGGGAGGTTGGTGCCGAGGTCGGTGATCGCGGCCTCCATGGTGTCGACCTTGCAGTCCGCACACACCTTGGCGATCTCCTCGGTGAAGCCCTTCTGCACAGTGGACAGGACGGGGAACACCGGTAGGCCGACGAACAAGATGTTCTTCTTTGCCGATTTCGTAGCGGCGTAGTCCGCCATCAACGCACCGTAGAAGTAGTAATCATCGCCGGAGAGCAGATTCGCCGAGATACCGTTACCCGGTTCGTAGGGCTCCGGCATCGACCAGGCAATGACCGGGATCTTGGCGTCCTCAAGGGTCTTCAGCTGGGTGGCGAACCATTCCCGCGGGTTCCCGCTCGTGAGCACCACGTCGGGCTTGGCGGCGATGGCGGCGTCGAAGGCCGCAGCGACCGTCTCCGGCGTGTCCTTGTGTGCAGTGGTCTCGAGCGTCCAGCCGAGCTTCTTGGCGGCTGCTTCGATTCCGCCCTTGATCTCTTCACAGACCGGCACGCTGCACTGCACGTAGTACACCTTCTTGCCGGCGGGGATGGAGGCGATTGCCTCGTTGAACGGCAGCTCGGTCACCGGCTTCGTGAACGCTGCAACGCGAGCGGCCGGGTCAGTAGCGGCCGTTGCTGCGCTGGTCTCCGCAGCTGCGGCTTCGGTCGGCGCTGCCTCGGTGGCGGCCGTCTCTGTCTCCGCCGGGGCCGCCTCGGTTGCGGGTGCCTCGGTGGCGACGGCTTCCGTCGCTGCGTCGGTGGTCTTGCTGTCGCTACTGCACGCGGTGGCGATGAGGCCAACCGCAATGATCAGAGCCGACAGGATACGGCGAGATTTCATGAAGGTCCCCTGGTGTGGTGACGCCCTGCGCAGGGCGCGTACGAGGCACGTAGTGTTGCATCTAACGACGGTCCCGTCCAACTTTGTCGTGGTGCCCGCCGCACGGCGATCACCGGCCCGTCTGCCGCTCTCCTTTGCCCCCCGAGGTTTGTCCTGTGCCCGGCTTCTCACCTCTCCAAGACGACCCCTCGATAAGCGAAGCGCTGCGCGTCGACACGTGGTCCGGCGCACGCGAGGTCTTTCGGGCCAGAACCCTCCGCCAAGGTCTTTACGACGAAGCGGGGTTGCTCATGCGCGACGTCATCGTGAACCTCCACGGTGTAGCCCACCGGGATCGGCGGCGCGTCGAGAACCGGCTCTTCCGAAGGGACAACTTCCGCTGGTACGACGCCGAGGTCATTCCGTTGCTCATCTCCGAAGAAATCGCCACTGACATCGCTTCGGGTCAAGCTGATCTCTTGTCGTTAGCTCGGCGAACGATGATGAAGCTCGCCTGCACGATCGCCGGTCTCGACATCACCGAAGCCAACTTCGAGACCGTAGTTGCACTGATGAATCGGCTGGCGCGGGCGGCAACGGTTTTTCATGCGACGATCGATCACGAAGAGCTGCGCGCCGACGGTCTCGACGCACTCGCCCGGGTCGACGAGCTCTTTGTCCAGCCGGCACTCCGTCGACGCATCGCCCTCATCAAGGCGCACGCCGAGGGGGGGTGTGACGAGGATGAATTGCCGCGAGATGTCCTCACCACGCTCCTGCGCAATCAAGATGTGTTGGGACTTCCGATCGATGTCGTCATCCGGGAGACTGCGTACTTCCCATGGGTGGGATCGCACTCGACGGCGAACGCGTTCGTTCACGCCGTGCACCGGCTTTTCCAATGGTTCGACGCACACCCGGCGGATCGGTTTGCCGTCACGTCGGATCCGCTGCGGTTGCAGCGGTTCGTGCACGAGACCCTCCGCCTGCATCCCGCTTCCCCGCAAACCCATCGCCTGGGAACGGAGGAACCAACGACGATCGGGGGGACAGCCATTGGGCCCGGGCGGCGGGTGATCGTCGACATGGAGCGGGCGAATCGCGATCGCAGTGTGTGGGGACCGGATGCTGACGAGTTCCGTCCCGACCGTTTCATCCCAGATGACGCAGCACCATGGGGTCTCACCTTCGGGCACGGCATCCACGCCTGCCTCGGCATGGAGCTGGCCGGCGGCATGGCCCCCGAACGCGATGCCACCGGCGCCGTCGATCCGAACGCCCATGTGTTCGGGGCGATCACCACGATGGCCTCGATGCTCTTCGCGGCCGGACTCGAACGCGACCCGGATCGACCGGCCGTGCTTGACACCTCCACCGTGCGCACGGTGTTCTCGGCGTACCCCGTCGTGTTCGTTGCGTCGTCCGATTCCATCCGGTCCGGCCGGTAAACGTCGGATCGGTAGAGTCACTGCGATGCCCGCCGACGACGTCGTTGAACAACTCCGACGCATCGGGATGTCTGGCTATGAAGCAAAGGTGTACGTCGCCATGCTTGCGGCGGGCGCTCCGCTCAACGGTTACGAACTGGCCAAGCAGTCAAGTGTTCCGCGCAGCACGGTTTATGAGACCGTCGCCAAACTCGTGGCCCGTGGTAGTGCCTTCGAAGTCAACGTGCCCGAGTCCGGAACGGCGTACCTGCCGCTTCCTATCGAAAGCCTGCTTGCTCGCGTGCGTCGCGACGTCGACGATGCAATCGGCGCGCTCGCCACATCGCTGCCGGCCATAAGCGCACCCCGCCAGACTCACCTGACCCAACAGATCCGCGGTCGACGCCACGTGCTGGACCGTGCAAGAGACGTGATCGAGAGCGCAGTGTCGGATCTCCTCGTTTCGATCTGGCCGCCCGAGGTGTCGGCGGTCGTCGACGACCTACGTCGAGCCGCAGCGCGCGGGGTCGAGGTCACCACCATCGTGTTCGGTAACGGCGACTCGCTCGATGGGATCGGCACCGTGTTCGAGCATCGCTTCTCCGCGCCTTCTGTCGTAGAAGAACGTCTGGGCTGTCGTCTTTTCGCCTTTGTCGCGGATCGTTCGAACGTGCTCACCGCAGGTGCCGTGGGGGAGGAGACCTGGGGCATGTGGTGCGATGACCCGGCCATGGCGCTGGTGGTGGCTGAGTACATCCGCCATGACATGGCGATCCAGTCGATTCTTCGTTCGGCCGACGGTCAGGCACTTCGCGGCCTGTGGGCGGGGTCGGAGGAATTGCAGCGGCTCCGGGCCACGGTTGGTTCGCCGGGCCTGCAAGTGTTCGGAGCAAAGCCATGACACTCGGCGATACCGCCGGCGAAGAGGACCCCATGACCGAACGACCGGTGGTCACCATTGACAAGGAACGTTGTGTGAGCGCCGGGCGGTGTATCGCCGATGAGCCGTCAGCGTTTCGCTTCGACGACACTGAACTGGCCGAGGTGCTTCCTGGCGCTTCTGGCCTGTCGGTGGAGCGACTGATCGTGCTTGCCCGACGCTGTCCGGGACTGGCCATCGAAGTCCGGTCGGGCTCGGGAAAGCTGCTTGCGCCATGACGCTGCTTCGCGCACTGCGCCCCGGACCGATCGATGTGCATGCGCACGTCGTATTGGAAGACACGTTCGGCACCGCCGGACCCCATGGACCAAGACTCGACGAGATCGGCGGCGTCCAGGAGTTCCACGTGGGCTCCTACACCCTTTGCGGTGTTCGCTACCGAGGCTCGCTCTTCATGGACCCCGCGATCCGAGTCGAACGGATGGATATGCACGGGATCGCCGTGCAGGCCCTCTCGCCGAATCCGTTGACGTACTTTCACCACGTGGACGCTGCGCTTGCGGTCGACTACTGCCGTCGCCACAACGATGCCCTCGCCGCCCTTGTTGCCAAGCATCCGGATCGCTTTGTCGGACTGGCCCAGTTGCCGGCGCAAGACCCCGAGGCCGCCTGCGAGGAACTGCGTCGTTCGGTACGTGAACTCGGCTTCGTCGGGGGGTACCTCGGAACGGACCCCGGACCCCACATGCTCGACGACTCTGCATTCGATCCGCTGTGGTCGACGTTTGTCGACCTCGACGTTCCGGCGTTCGTGCATCCCGCACCTTCCGGAATCGACGGGCCCATGCGCGATGCACGACTTCGCCGTTTTGACCTTGATCTCATCCTCGAGTTTGCCTACGAAGAGTCAATTGCCGTCGCGCAACTGGTGTTCGGTGGTGTGTTGCATCGGCATCCCGGTCTCGACGTGTGTCTCAGCCACGGAGGGGGCGCCGTGCCCTATCTCTACGGTCGGTGGGAGGCGGCGACGCGTCTGCGGGCATGGTCACCCGATTGGCTGCGCGACCCCGGTGCGTACGCTCGCATGCTGGCGCGACTGTGGTTCGACGTGCACGTTGCCGATCAACGGTCCGTTCGTCTGCTCGCCGAGGTGGTCGGCGAGGAGCGGCTCGTGATGGGAACGAACTTCGGTGGTTGGGACACCGGAGGCGATGAGTCGGAGACGGCAGGTCGGACGGAGACGCTCGAGGGCAACGCCCGGCGCCTCCTCCGCCTGTGACCCGCCAACGCAGTGACGTTGTCCCACTGGGAGAGAGGTTGCCCCCATCTATGGGGGCAAAACACCTCCGAAGGCGCTTCGGAGGTGTTCTCCAGCATCCGCCGATTGTGAACGGCACCGTTCAGCGCCGCAACCTGAGCGCCGCAGCGTCGACGCAAGTCGGCGAAGGCTGGGCCGTCAGGCGTTCAGCCCGGTCACTTCATCGAGCACGTTCGTGCCGTCGTTGTGGGAGTGCGTGAAGCCGAGCGCCCGTTCCTGGTGGACGGCGTCGACGGAGCGCAACGCCACGATGTAGGCCCGACGCCAACTCGACTCGGTGGTGTTGCCACCGGACCCGTGCAGAACCCCTTCGCTGTGGACTGTGATGTCTCCGCGAGCTATCGGCACCGGCACCATCACGTCGTCGTCACGAAGGTCGGTGATCAGCGTGTGGCTCTTGGTGCGGTCTTCGTGGAGCGGCCGGTGGGGGCGGACCGGCTCGTTCTGGCTGCCCGGCAGGAACTGCATGCAGCCGTTCTCGAGGGTCGAGTCCTCCACCGCGAGCCAGCACGTGGCCGTGCGTCGGTCATCGGTGTCAATCCAATAGGCCTGATCCTGATGCCAGCCGAACACGGCGTCGATCCGGTCCGGGTGCTTCGCGAGGAGCTGATCGAAGTCGATCGTCATTCCCTCTCCACAGAGCTGCTCGGCGATCGAGTGGGCGCGCCGCTCGAACACGTTGCCGACCCACTCGGGGTGGTAGCGGCGCGGCAGCATCACGTTGACGATGGCATAGCCCGACGGATCGGTGTCGTGCTCACCGGTCGTCATGTCGTTGAAGTCCTTGCCATCGACCTTGATCTCCCGGCGGAGGAACGCGTCGTAGACGGCCTCGATCTCATCCACCTCGGCTTGGCTCAACACGCCGTGCAGGTGCACATAGCCGTCGCGTCGGAATGCCTCGAGTTCATCGTCGGACACCACGTAGGAATCCGGACGACGTCGATCGGAACCATCGGTGTTTGTCGCGCTCGTCACGCCGTCAATCGTACGGCCCGGATGATTCCTGCGTTCGAGCCCGGCGAGGGCGGGTTCGCCAGACCTTCGCCCGGTCCCTCGCAAGTGCGATGGCAGATGGAAAACTCGAAGTCGTGCCTGCCAGTTACGAAAGCCGCCTGTTCACGATCACGCCGACCAAGACGGGATACGAGACCCGCGTGATGCCGGGCGGGGACCAGAAGATCGGCCTGAACATGGTGCTGGTCGGAGCGTTCGGTCTCATCGGAGGCCTCTTCCTGCCCGGGATCTTGCGCATCATCGTGGTCGCGCTCGCCCTGATCGTGCTGGTTCTCGGAACGGCTGCACTGGTCCAGGCAGCGCGCGCCAAGACCCGAGCGCTCACCACCCTCGACCGCAGCGCCGGCACGATCACCCAGTCGGGCACCGTGGTGGCGATCGGTGAGGTGACGGGGATCGGTCTCATCCAGGTCCGCGGGTTCCGGGTGGTCGGTGTTCATCGCACCTCGGGCAAGCCCCTGTGGCTGAGCTCCGCGGCGAAGATGCCGAGGATTCCCGAACTCGAGACCGCGGTGAAGTCGATGGCCGCGGACCTGGGCGTGCCGTACCTCGAAGCACCGTCCGGGTAGAGGCGCGTCGTCGAGCGCACCGACGAGGGCCGGAACCCTCAGGCGGAGATTTCTGCGAGCTTGACGGCGAGTGAGGTCGACGCCTCGTCGTCGGCGTCGTGGACGGTAAGCGTCGCCACGGCTCCGGCATCGGCGACATCGGACGCGCTCAACCGGAGGCCGGCGGCGCGTTCGGCGACCAGCAGGGCAACGACTGACTCGACGGGAGCCTTGATCGAGACCTTTGCCTCGGTCTTGGTCTTACGGATCGCACCGAGGGTCTCCGCGGCGACGGTCAACACGAGGTCGTTCGCTCCGTCGCCTGCGGTCAACTCGGCGGCGACGGGCCACGGCCGGTTGTGGACCGACCCGTCACGCCACCAGGACCACACCTCATCGGTCACGAATGGGATGAACGGTGCGAAGAGTCGAAGCATCACGTCGAGCGCCAACTGCAGCGTCGCCTGTGCGGATTCTGTCTCTTCGGTCGAATACCGCGCGCCGCCGTAGGCGCGGCCTTTGACGAGTTCGAGATAGTCGTCGCAGAACGACCAGAAGAAGGACTCGGTGCGTTCGAGCGCGCGGGCGTAGTCGTATCCCTCGAACGCGAGCGTGGCCTCCTCCACGAGGATTCCGAGCCGCTTGACGAGGGCACAGTCGATAGGCGTGCATATCTTCTCGGCCGGGACCTCGCTGTCGGAGAATCCAAGGGCGAAACGCGAGGCGTTGAGGAGCTTCACGGCGAGCTTGCGGCCGATCTTCATCTGTCCTGCGTCGAAGGTGGTGTCGACCCCCGGACGCGCGCACGATGCCCAATAGCGGACCGCGTCTGAGCCGTGATCATCGAGCAGATCGGTCGGGACGATGACGTTCCCGACGCTTTTCGACATCTTCTTGCGGTCGGGATCGAGGATCCAGCCCGATAGCGAGGCGTTCGACCACGGTGCCACTGCGAGTTCGGCGTTGGCGCGCACGACGGTCGAGAACAGCCACGTGCGGATGATGTCGTGGCCCTGCGGGCGCAGATCCATCGGGTACATGCGCTCCCACAGCCCGTCGCCGCTGCCCCAGTGGCCGGCGATCTGAGGGGTGAGTGACGAAGTCGCCCATGTGTCCATGACGTCGGGATCACCGATGAATCCTCCCGCCTGTCCCCGTTGCGCCTCGGTGTAACCGACCGGGACGTCCGACTGCGGATCGATCGGCAACGTGTCGATGTCGGGCAGCAGCATGGTGTCGAAGTCGATCTCACCCTGGGCATCCACGGCGTACCAAACGGGGAACGGCACGCCGAAGAACCGCTGACGGGAGATGCACCAGTCACCGTTGAGACCCTTCACCCAGTCGTCGTAGCGCGACTTCATGAAGGTCGGATGCCAGGTGATCTCGGTGGCCCGCTGCAGAAGTGCGTCGCGGTCCGCGACTGTTCGCAGGAACCACTGGCGGCTCGTGACGATCTCCAGGGGGCGGTCGCCCTTCTCGAAGAACTTCACGGGGTGGGTGATCGCTCGGGCTTCGCCGATCATCTCGCCGCTCTCCTGGAGTTGCGACACCACGATCCTCTGGGCCTGCTTGGACGACTTGCCGACGATGGCGCCGTACGGGCCGTCTGCGGAGACTGCGTCTGGGGGCGTGGCAAGGATGCAGCCGTCGCGGCCGATGATCGCCCGAGTGGGGAGCTTGAGCTCTCGCCACCAGATGACGTCGGTGAGATCACCGAACGTACAGATCATGGCGACGCCGGACCCCTTCTCGGGGTCGGCGAGCTCGTGGGCCAACAGCGGCACCTCGACGCCGTAGAGCGGCGTTCGGACCGTCGAGCCGAACAGCGGCTTGAACCGCGCGTCGTCGGGGTGGGCGACCAGCGCGACGCACGCGGCGAGCAGTTCCGGACGGGTGGTCTCGATGACCACGTCGCCTTGGCCGTCGGTGCGATGGAACGCGACCGCGTGGTAAGCGCCGGGGACCTCCTTGTCGACGAGCTCGGCCTGGGCCACGGCGGAGCGGAAGTCGACGTCCCAGAGCGTCGGCGCTTCGTGGGGATACGCCACTCCGGCGCTCAGGTTCTGGAGAAACGCACGCTGGCTGATGCGCTGGGCGTCACGACCGATGGTCGTGTAGATCAGCGACCAGTCGACCGAGAGTCCGAGACGCCGCCACAGTGCTTCGAAGACCTTCTCGTCTTCGGTCGTCAGCGTGTGGCAGAGCTCGACGAAGTTCTTTCGGCTGATCGGCGTTCGTTCGCGGAGATCCTTCGGGACGTTTCCGGCATACACAGGCGTGAATTCCGGGTCGAACGGGACCGACGGGTCGCACGTGACCCCGTAGTAGTTCTGCACGCGCCGTTCGGTCGGCAGGCCGTTGTCGTCCCACCCCATCGGGTAGAACACGTCTTTCCCCTGCATCCGCTGGTAGCGGGCGATCGTGTCGGTGTGCGTGTAGCTGAACACGTGGCCCACATGAAGTGAACCGCTGACGGTCGGCGGCGGCGTGTCGATGGCGTACACATCGGCCCGGGAAGCAGTGCGATCGAAGCGGTAGACGTCGTTGTCCTCCCATACCGACCCGAAGCGCGCCTCGAGACCGTCGAGGGTGGGCTTGTCGGGGATGCGGCGTGCCATAAGGCCATCCAGGCTACCGGCGCTCCCCCTCCCACCCCTTCCGGTTTTCAGCAGCCCTCGTTCTCGACAAAGCACTCCCTGTCCCAGTTCTCTCGCTCTTCTTTCCGTGCCCGCTCCCGGGGTCCTGTCACCGGGGAGCCTTCCCACTCTGCGGTACTCGCCCGTTGTGCTCCTCCGTCGCACCGGGTCTCCGTTCCTCGGCGGGCCCCTCCCCGGCGCCACCCCTCCCGCTACCGACGTGCGTTCGGTCTGCCTTTGTCCGAAAGGCGTTGCCTAAGCCCTCCGCGATGGGTGGTGGGGGTCGAGAGCAATCGAATGGAGGGGTGGCGCCGATGGGGCCCCGCCCGAGGAACGGAGACCCGGCGACGAAGGAGCTCGGGCGAGTACCGCAGCGGATGGGGTGAATCGGTGACAGGACCCCGCAATGGAAGCCGAACTCAGGTGTCTGGTGAGCGAGTGACAGGACCCGCAATGGTCGAAGCGGTGCCCGCTTGTCTGGGGGAACACGTGACACGACCCGCAATGGTCGAAGCAGTTCCTGTCCGAGAAGTAGGTGACAGGCTGCCGAGGGCATTGGGTGAAAACGCGGGTTGGGGGTTGTGGGCAGGTCGTAGCCTGTAGGGCGTGCTTTCCCTTCATGACACTGCTCTGGGCCGACCGGTCGAGCTCGTTCCACGCGAGCCGGGGAAGTTCTCGTTCTATGCCTGCGGGCCGACGGTCTATGACCTCCCCCACATCGGCCACGGCCGGGCGATGCTCTCGTGGGACCTGATCCGCCGCACGCTCGAGTGGATGGGCCTCGAGGTCACCCACGTCAGCAACATCACTGACATCGACGACAAGATCATCGATCGTGCCGCCGAGCTGAAGATCTCCGCACGCGAGCTCACAAAGAAGTACGAGGCCGAGTGGTGGAAGGCGTCGGACGCACTCGGCGCGCTCCGTCCCCATCGTGCGCCGCGCGCCACCGAGTTCGTCGATCGGATGGTCGAGCTGATCGGTGCGCTCATCGACAAGGGTGTCGCCTACGACACCCCGAACACCGTCTACTTCTCCCCGTCGTCGGTTGCCGACTATGGCCTGCTGGCGCGCCAATCGATCGAGTCGCTCCAGGCGGGCGCACGTGTGGAGTCCGATCCGCACAAGCGCAACCCGGTCGACTTCGCGCTGTGGAAGAAGGCCAGCGGCCCCGCTGACGTTCCGCAGTACCCGTCGCCATGGGGGGCCGGACGTCCCGGGTGGCACACGGAGTGCGTCGTGATGAGCCTTGACATCCTCGGCGAGGGTTTCGACCTTCATGGCGGCGGCCTCGATCTGATGTTCCCGCACCACGAAAACGAGCGGGCCCAGGCCGTGGCGATGGGCCACGTCTTCTGCAAACACTGGGTGCACCACGGGTTCATCGAGATGGGGGGCGAGAAGATGTCGAAGAGCCTCGGCAACTTCACGTCGCTCACCGACCTGCTCCGCCGGGTCGATCCGCGTGCCTACCGCTTGCTGATCCTGCGCGGTCACTACCGATCGCCGATCGAGGTCACCCCCGATCTGCTGTCCGACGCCGAGACGGCGCTCGGCCGTTTCGACGGCCTGGCCCGTCGCTGGGGCGAAGCGCCGCAGGCGACGATCGGGCTGGAGAAGGCGCTGGCCACGCTCGATGCCGACGCCATCACCCGTTTCCGGGCGAAGCTCGAACGTGATCTCGACACGCCGGGCGCGATGGCGGTGGTGTTCGAGACCCTTCGGGTGGCCAACTCCGCGTTCGACACCGAGAGCACCCACGCCGACGTCATGGCGGCGACGGTGTTCGAGATGGCCGGCGCACTCGGGCTGTTCCCGGCGCCCCTGGAGGCTCCGGTCCCCTTCGAGATCGTCGACCTGCTCAAGGTGCTCGACGCTGCCCGGTCCTCCAAGGATTGGGCGAGGGCCGATGCGGCCCGCGCCCGGCTGCAGGCTGATGGATGGGTGGTCGAGCAGACCAAGGCCGGGTCGACCGTCCGTCGGGCGCAGGCCTAGATCTTCCGGGTCCGCTGACCTGGGAAGATGCTTGCAAGTTCAATCAGCTGTGACGGGCGACACGCAGTGTGATCCCTGTTACGCTTCGTACCGAGGGGTTCCAACCTCTGATCCTGCAACACAAGATTTTCGAGTGCCTCGGAGCGCTCGGTTGGTGGCAACACCTGCTGAGCACCGGTTCGTTCACGATCCAGCAGTGTCGGTGGCTTCGTCCCCCTCTCTCAACACCCAAGAGCTCATCCCGAGCTCCGCATCAAAAGGGGGCCGCCAACGATGGCAGCCGGAACAGTCAAGTGGTTCAACGCAGAGAAGGGCTTCGGCTTCATCTCGCAGTCAGACGGAGGGCAGGACGTGTTCGTCCACCACTCCGCCATCCAGAAGCAGGGGTATCGCTCCCTTGCCGAAGGCGAGAAAGTGGAGTTCGAGGTGCAGCAGGGCCCGAAGGGTCTGCAAGCTTCCAACGTTCGTCCGGGCTGATCCGGAGGGCGTTCGGCCTCTAACGAAATCGCCACGCCCGATTGGGTTTCCCCCGGTCTGGCGTACATCTCCTGAACGAGCCAGCCTTCGGGCTGGCTCGTTTTCGTTCGAGGCAGCCGCTGTGGTTGGAGTCGGCGCGTCGGCGTACCGGTGAAACGGGGAGGAGGGCGCCGACTACCGTGAACGTCCGCATGTCCGCCACGGTCGCCACATCGTCGTCGACCAAACCGCCGAAAGAACCGATGCCGCCCGGCTTCTGGGTCCTCTGGAGCGCCGTGGTGATCGACATGATCGGCTTCGGCATCGCCGTACCGGTCCTCGGTCCGTACGCGAAATCGTTGGGTGCCAACGGACTCTTCATCGGCGGGATCGGTTCCGCCTTCTCGGTGATGCAGTTCATCGTGGCCAGGCCGCTCGGAAAGCTGTCGGATCGCATCGGCCGCAAACCGGTGCTGGTGATGTCGATGCTCGGCACCGCGTTCGCATCGCTCCTGACAGGCCTGGCCAATGTGCTCTGGCTGCTGTTGTTCGCCCGCGCGCTGGATGGCGCGTCGGGCGCCACGATTGGCGTGGCCCAGGCGTCGGTGGCCGACATGGCACCACCGCGCAGACGGGCCGCGTTGATGGGGATGATGGGCGCGGCGTTCGGCATCGGCTTCACGGTGGGGCCGGCGATCGGCGCGTTGCTTTCCTGGGCCGGTGGTCGACGCGCGCCGTTCTTCGGCGCTGCTGTCGTCGCCCTGGCGAACGCGATCGCCACCTGGATCCGGGTGCCCGAGACAAAGGGATTGGCGCTCGCCGAGGCCGCCGCTGCCGGCCAGTCTGGGACCTCGCAGGGCCTTGCCCGGAAGTGGAACGAGAACGGCCTTCGGGAGTTGCTGGTGATCGTGTTCTTGACGCTCTTCGCCTTTGCTGCGTTCGAGCAGCTCGTGACGGTGTTCGCAGACGATCGCCTGTCGTTCGGACAGCGGGGCGCCGGCATCATGTTCACCTTCGTCGGGCTGGTGCTGATGATCGTCCAGGGACTCCTGGTCGGCAAGGCCGTCGCCCGCTTCGGCGAGCTGTCGGTGCTGACTTTTGGCCTGCTGTCGGTGACCGCCGGATTCTTCGTATTGGCGGTCACCCATTCGTGGTGGATGCTCATCCCACAGGTAGTGCTCACGGCTGCGGGGCAAGGCTTTGCGTCGCCGTCACTCTCGGCCACGATCTCGGCGCGCATCGATCCGGCGGTCCGGGGCGAGCTGATGGGCACGCAGCAATCGTTCGGCTCGCTGGCCCGGGTCCTCGGTCCTCTCGGAGGCGGACTGCTTTACGACCACGTCGATATCGCTGCGCCGTTCGTCGTCGGCGGCGCGCTCTACGCCGTTGCCGCCGTGCTGGTGGTTCGAGCCCGGTCGAGGACCACCGCGGTGCTTCCCCACACCGGCCGTAGCACCCCTGCTTCTGCCCACTGACCTCCCGTCCGGCACCCGCCGCCGCCCATCGCCGCAGATCGAGCGTGATCTGCCGCACATCGGCGTCCACCTGCCGCACATCGAGCCAAATCAGCGGTCTTGCGTCGATTCGGCGGCGATGTGCGGCGCCACAAGCCTGATGTGCGGCGTCGGGGGGTCCATCTGCCGCACCGGGACAGCGCCGACGCGAATAGCTGAGTGATTGCTCAGGTTCACCGGTGTGCTTGCTACAGTTAGCACACTGCTCGCGCCGACACAGCGAGAGCGTTCGAATCCCTTCCCCGGAGGTGCCTGTCATGGCCGAGTTCTCTCTTTCGCTCAACGACGACCAGATCGCGTTGCGTGACTGGATCCACCAGTTCGCCGTCGACGTGATCCGTCCGGCCGCGCACGAATGGGACGAGCGCGAGGAGTTTCCGTGGCCGATCGTGCAGGAGGCCGCGAAGATCGGGCTCTACGGGATGGACTTCATCGCCCAGGCGATGTTGGGTGACCCCACAGGCCTCACCATGCCGGTGGCAGTCGAGGAGCTGTTCTGGGGCGACGCCGGCATCGGCATGGCCATCATGGGCTCGGGTCTCGCGGCTGCCGGCATCGCTGGTAACGGAACGCCGGAGCAGGTCATGGAGTGGGTTCCCCAGTGCTACGGGACCGCTGACGACGTGAAACTCGGTGCATTCTGCGTGTCGGAGCCCGACGCCGGTTCCGATGTCTCCTCACTTCGTACGCGCGCTGTCTTTGACGAGAAGAAGAAGGAGTGGGTGCTCAACGGCACCAAGGCGTGGATCACCAACGGCGGCATCGCCGACATCCACGTTGTCGTTGCCGCCGTCGACCCGGAACTCAAAGGTCGCGGCCAGGCCTCGTTCGTGATCCCGAAGGAGGCCAAGGGCCTTTCTATGGGAATGAAGTACAAGAAGCACGGCATCCGCGCCTCGCACACGGCCGAGGTCGTGCTCGACGACGTTCGTATTCCAGCTGAGTTCCTCCTCGGCGGCTCGGAGAAGCTCGAAGAGAAGCTGGCACGCGCTCGCGAGGCGTCCAAGCCCGGAGCGCACGCGTCGTCCGGCAAGCAGCCCGCCATGGCCACCTTCGAGGCCACCCGCCCGACCGTGGGCGCACAGGCGCTTGGCATCGCACGCGCAGCGTACGAGTATTCGCTCGATTACGCGAAGGAGCGCAAAGCCTTCGGACGCCCGATCATCATGAACCAGTCGATCGCCTTCAAGCTCGCCAACATGATCACCGAGATCGACGCATCTCGCCTGTTGATCTGGCGTGCCGCGTGGCTGTCCCGTCATGGCGGCTTCAAGAACGGCGAGGGCTCGATGAGCAAGTGGAAGGCCTCAGAGACCGCAGTGCGCGTGACCGAGGACGCGATCCAGATCCTCGGCGGCGTCGGCTACACCCGGGACTACCCCGTCGAGCGTTGGCACCGTGATGCAAAGATCCACACGATCTTTGAGGGAACGTCCGAAATCCAGCAACTGGTCATCGCACGAGCCATATCTGGCTTGAGGATTGAGTAGATCTCGTCCACTCAGTGCCGACTAGTCCGGATGGTCATCCCTAGTCACATCCCTACGTGATGAGGGATTGGCCGACGTGTCGATCCGCAACGTGCACGGCGTGCTGCGGGCCGCGCTCACGCAAGCGGTGCGATGGGGCTGGGTGTCGCGCAACGTGGCGTCGCTGGCCGAGTTGTCATCGCGAAAGGTTGCGCCCCGGGGTGTGCTGTCGGCAGCGGGCGTGCGACACGTCATTGCGGTCGGCGACGCGATCGGCTCCGAGGTCGGGTTGATGCTGCGACTCGCAGCGGTGACCGGCGCTCGTCGTGCGGAGCTGGCGGCGTTGCAGTGGACGGACGTGGTGGACGGATTTTTCACTGTTGACTCGGCTATCGAGATCGATCGTCGTTCGGGCCGCACGGTGCTGTCCGACGCGCCGACGAAAACGGCGAACCAGCGGCGCATCACACTCGACGCAGCAACACTCGCTGTTGTGGAACGTGAGCGCGCCTCGCTGGAGGAGTATGGGCCATGGATGTTCAACGTGGGCGACGAACCTCCGAACCCGGACCGCATCGGATACTGGTGGCGGATCGTCCGTGAGAAGGCCGGCATCGACGCGAAGTGGCGCTTGCACGACCTGCGCCACTGGTCGGCGTCGGTCGCGATCGCTGCGGGTCACGACGTGAAGACCGTCGCCGATCGCCTCGGCCACGCAAACGCTGCGATGACCCTGCGGGTCAACGCCCACGCCTTCGCGAAGTCGGATCGTGCCGTCGCCGAATCGGTCGGCGCGATGTTGGAGGGCGACGAATGAGTCGGCGGCGTTTCCGTCCGACGGACGCGTTCGTCGACGAGTCGATCCGCGGTCAGCGGTACCTGATGGGCTGCGTTATGGCCCAGGCAGTTGATCTGCCGATGATCCGGCCTGCCCTCGAGGAGCTGACTGGATCGAAGAGCCGACGCCTTCACTTCAATGCGGAGCTTGCTTCACGGCGCGCTGTCCTGCTCGATACGTTCGCGACCCTTCCGATCCGCGCCGTCGTCGTGGTCGTGCAGAGCCAGAACGGCGTTTCTCAGTTTGAGGCACGTCGGCGTTGCCTTGAACGGCTCGTTGCCATTGCGCAGGAGAACGATCTCGAACGCTTTGTCGTCGAGAGCCGACAAGACGATCGCGATGACGAGCGGACGATTCGCGCAGTGCGAGCGAGGGAGCCTCATCTTGTGTTCGAGCACCGCCGTGCGCACGCTGAGCCGATGCTGTGGCTGGCCGACGGGGTGACTTGGGCATGCGGGGCCGGTGCGAAGTGGGCCAAGCGCCTCGACTCGGTCCTGATCGGCGTCGAGGAGGCCTAGAAAGCGCAGAACCCGGCTCCCCAACCAAAGGGTTGGCAACCGGGTCCACTTCCTCCGATGCTGACCGGAGGCATGTCAAGTATGCCCTGCCCCAGTGACAATGGGCAACGATTTCCTGGATAGGCCGAGCCCGGTCCAGAAATGCGCAGACCCGGCACCCGTGCCAACGGGCAGACCACCGGGTCCACTTCCGCCGATGCTGACCGGAGGCACGGAGCGCCTGCCCTGCCCGACCAGGATCAGGCAAACGACTTTGCACCTATTCAGCGCACATCCAGCTTCGAACTGCTCCCGACCGTGAAGGCCACGCACCTCGAAGCTTCCGATCTGGAAGCGGCGGCGCTCGCCCGGTTCGACGTGGGCTTTGATTCGCCCGGTCCCAATCCGGCACGGCACCGGTAACCTTTGATCATGCGTTGGGACCTCTGGATCGACTACTGATCACCGCGGAGACGGTCAGGGGCTGACTCACGCGAGCGTGAAGGACGCCGAGGGCGGACTCGTACTCGTGCCAGGCATGTTCATCGTCGTCGGAAACGAGGAGGCCGACCAGGCGGTGGCCGAGGTTGTCTCGATCGATGAGTGCGGCACGTGTTGTTGCGAGTACTCCTGGGGACCGACGAGAACCGCGCCCGGCTGCGTCCTGGCTACGCCTCGGCGAGCTGAGCGCCAGTTTGCCGCCAGAATGCGCAGAACCCGGCTCCCCAACCAACGGGCTGGCAACCGGGTCCACTTCCACCGATGCTGACCGGCGGCGCTCACAGCTTGCTGTGTCCGATGAACACCGAGCAAGCGAGTTTCCATTCTTGCCCCTCAGTCGAACCCGGGAAGGCGGAGCGCATCGTCGTCGAAGAACTCCGAATAGGTTGCAGCCGGGTCGTCGATAGGTTGCAGCTCCGTACGGTCTGTCTCGACGAATGCGTCGGCGACCTCGATCAGCTCGGCAATGAGCTTCACGGGTACGCGAAGGCATCGGCCGATGCGGATGACAGGTAGGCCGTGGGGATCACCGGCGAGGTAGCGGTTGGCGGCCTCGTACGCAGTGGAGCGACCGATGCGGAGCAGGTTCGCTGCTTCGGTCACGGTGAGGACCTTCGTAGTCGTGTGGGTCGGACGGCGGGAGCTGCGATGGATTATCTGCATGCTTACGTATCCGCTCGCGAGTGTCCGGCTGCGGACAGATCTTCCTGAGAAAAGTCTGAACTCGGATCTGTTGTGGCGGTGGTTGGTCGGTCAAGGCCGCAGCGGCGAAGCCGATGCGCCCGGAGGGCTTGGCCTTGAGGGGCCGGTTGGTCGGCAACATTGCAATGGTCCGCCCGCTGGCGGACCTGGTTGCCATCGGCCGACGGCGCAGCACGGGGTGGACTTTTTCGGAGGTAGCGCGCTACCTCCAACTGTAGAACTTCCTTGCGATTGTTGACGGGCGATTCAAGGGCTGCAACCAACGTGCCAACGACGATGGCTGCCAGTCGGGTCGGAGCGGAGCGAAGGCTCGAGGGCCGGAGCGACGACGAACTCGGAACGACCGATTTCGGCGGACGGGGTCGTAGAACGTGGGCATGGTCTGGGACCCTCTGGATTGACTTGCAGCGAGCGTGCGAGGACGAACGACCTTGACGCGTGGCCGGCTGAGAGCAACAAGCTGCAACAGTGCCTGGAGCG
>JANLRD010000148.1:0-19774 GCA_031368215.1 Acidimicrobiia bacterium
GCCGACCACCTATGACCGGGCGAACGCGATGTGGAAGAACATGCTCGCGGCCTACGAACCACCGACAACTCTCGATTCGGCCCGTCAAGACGAGCTCGCCGCATATGTCGCCCGGCGTCACGCCGAGGGCGGCGTCCCTACGGATTACTAAGTACACCTACCACTTCTCCCTTACGCACAGGATCAACGCACAATGCCCGTTCAAGAAGCACCAGTCCTCCACGATCTCTCCGGTCGCGCCGAGTCCGGCATGCGCACCAGCGCCCGCGTGGTGGTGATCGGCGGTGGTGTCGTCGGCGCCAGCGTCCTCTATCACCTGACGAAGGCCGGCTGGACCGACGTCGTGCTCCTGGAGCGCAAGGAGCTCACCCACGGCTCGACCTGGCATGCCGCAGGCGGCATGCACACGCTCAACGGCGATCCGAACGTGGCCAAGCTCCAGCAGTACACGGTCAACCTCTACAAGACGATCGAGGCGGAGTCGGGCCAGAACTGCTCGATCCACCTTCCCGGTGGCATCATGCTTGCCGACACCCCGGAACGGCTCGACTGGCTGAAGATGGCCCAGGCCCGGGGCCGCTACCTCGGCATGGGTCTGGAGATGATCTCCATGGCGGAGGCGGCGGAGATCCATCCGCTGCTCGATCCGAAGCACTTTTTGGGGTGTCTCTACGATCCCGACGAAGGCCACGTCGACCCGTCGGGTGTTACCCACGCCTATGCAATATGCGCGCGTAACGCCGGAGCGGAGGTGTATCGCCACACCATGGTCGAGGCGCTCGAGCAGCGGACTGACGGCACGTGGACGGTGCGTACGAACAAGGGCGACATCCACGCCGAGCACGTCGTGAACGCCGGCGGACTGTGGGCTCGCGAGGTCGGGCGCATGGTGGGCATCGAGCTTCCGGTCCTCGCCTTCGAGCACATGTACCTGCTCACCGACGACATGCCCGAGATCGTCGAATACCGCGAGAAGCACGGCAAGGAACTGCCGATGTCGGTCGACTTCGCCGGTGAGTCCTATTTCCGTCAGGAGGGTGACTCGATGCTGCTCGGCAGCTACGAGTACGACTGTGTTGCGTGGTCGCCGAAGCAGACCCCGTGGGAGTTCGGCGCCCAGCTGCTCACGCCTGATCTCGACCGTTTGGAGAAGCCGCTCAGCATCGCCTTCGAGCACTACCCGCGGCTGCAAGAAATCGGCATCAAGCGCGTCATCAACGGTCCGTTCACCTTCGCGCCCGATGGCAATCCCTTGGTCGGTCCCGTCCGTGGTCTCCGGAACTTCTGGACGGCATGCGGCGTGATGGCCGGTCTGTCGCAGGGTGGGGGTGTCGGTCTCGCGCTTGCGGCCTGGATGACTGAAGGTGATCCGGGGATGGACATCTGGGGCATGGACGTCGCCCGCTACGGCGACTACGCCACGCTGGGCTACACCGCGCTGAAGGCGAAGGAGAACTACCAGCGCCGCTTCCGTATCCAATTCCCGAATGAGGAACTGCCTGCGGGTCGTCCGCTGCTGACCACACCGATCTATCAGCGCCAGTGCGACGCCAACGCGGTGTGGGGCGCGTCTTTCGGCCTCGAATCGCCATTGTGGTTTCAAGAGGCCGGCAAGGAGCCGGTCGAGAACGTCACCTTCAAGCGATCGAACGCCTTCTCGGTCGTGGCCGCCGAATGCCGAAACGTCCGCGAGGCGGTCGGCCTCACCGAGGTGTCGAACTTCGCCAAGTACGAAGTCACCGGGTCGGGCGCCGAGGCATGGTTGTCGACCCTGCTCACCCAGCGCATGCCCAAGGTTGGCAAGGTTGCGCTCACGGCGATGCTCAACCATCGAGGTCGTATCGAAGGGGAATTCACCGTCGCTCGCCTCGCCGAGAACCACTTCTTCCTCTTCGGTTCGCTGCCGGCCGAGGTCCACCACTCGCGCTGGTTCCTCCATCACCTGCCGACCGACGGCAGCGTCGAATTCAAAGTTCGTGGCCTCGGCCTCACCGGTCTGTCCATCGCCGGCCCACGGGCGCGTGACGTGCTCGCCAGGGTGACGGATGCCGATGTGTCGAACGCCGCGTTCCCGTTCATGTCGTTCCGCAAGCTGGAGTGCGGCATGGTTCCGGCCCTGGTCGGACGTCTCACCTATTCGGGCGATCTCGGTTACGAACTCTGGGTTGAACCGCAGTACCAGCTCGCCTTGTTCGACCGGATCATGGAGGCGGGCGAGGAGTTCGGCATCAGGCTCTTCGGACTTCGGGCACTGCTGTCGATGCGCCTGGAGAAGAGCTTCGGTACCTGGTTCCGTGAGTACCGACCGATCTACACACCGCTCGAAGCCGGCATCTTGAGCTACGTGAAGCTCGACCACGACTTCATCGGTCGAGCTGCCCACGAGGCCGAGCTTGCGCGTGGTCCCGAGCGCCGCCTCGTCACGTTCGTCGTCGATGTGGCCGAGGGCGACGATGCCGCCGATGTGATCGGCGACGAACCCGTGTGGCACACCGATGCCGATGGCAACGCGAAGGTTGTCGGCTGGATCACCTCCGGGGGCTACACCCACTACGTCGGCAAGTCGGTCGCCCTCGGGTACATCCCGGCGGCGCTGGCGGAGAAGGGAAACGAGGGCTTCGAGATCGAGATCATCGGCGAGCGCCGAAAGGCGCACCTGCAGCACGAGCCGTTGCTCGACCCCGCCGGCAGTCGCATGCGTTCATAGCGCACCGAGAAGATGCGCTAGCAAGTGATGGGGGAAACGGTGCCGCGACTCATTGTTGAAGGACAACCGCTGGAGTACGTCGACGGCGACTCGGTCGCGGTGGCGTTGCTGCGCGCCGGTCAATCGCCCGCACACGGCGGCACCCTCTGTCTGGGTGGTGACTGCGGGAACTGTGTAGGACGGATCGACGGGACGGCGTGGGTGCGCTCATGCCAGACCCAGGCACGGCCTGGCATGGTCGTCGAACGCCATCCCGCCGGAGGCGCGCCATCGATGCTCACGCCGGTCGGCGATGTTACTGTGCCGGTCTCCCACGAGCACGCCGAAGTGGTGATCGTCGGTGGTGGTCGAAGTGGGTCGGCGACTGCGATCGCTACGCGCGCAGATGGTCATGACGTCCTGGTGTTCGACTCGGTCGACGGCAACGAGGTCGTCGCCATCTACCCGGGACCGCTCGTCGTGGTGCGAACCGCCCAGGGAATGCGCCATGTCCACGCCCATGAGGTCGTGATCGCCACCGGCTCAGCAGAGGTGCACCCGGTCTGCGACGGAAGCACCCTGCGCGGCATCCTCACCCCGAAGGCAGCAGCACAGCTCATCGAACGCGGAGTGGAACTCGGGCGCGTCATCTCTGTCGGCGCAGCCTCCATCGGCGAAAGGGTCGACGGCGAGCTCGTCCGATTTGACGGGCATGATGGTCGTGTCACCTCCGTCACCGTTCGGCGGCACGAAGATAGTCAGCGCACGTACGAATGCGATTCAGTGGTCGTCGGACTCGGATCATCGCCCCGAGATGTTCTTTCCCGCAGCAACGAAGACCCCGCGGTCTCCGTGGTCGGCTCGGCGGCGGAGGCGCACCCGCTCCCGGTCTGCCCCACGAGCGGTGTCGTCTGTCCGTGCTCCAAGACCACCGTCGAGGATCTGTGGGGTGTCTGGAACCGGGGGTTTCACGAGGTCGAGCTGATCAAGCGTTCAGCGCTCGCGGGCACCGGCACCTGTCAGGGCTCCGTCTGCCTTCCGCATGTGCGGGCATTCGTGGCCGAGCGGTCGGGTCAGCCTGCGCTCCCGTTCACTGCCCGCCCGGCGGCGAAGCAGATCTCGATGGCCGAGGCGATGGCCGGCATCCACCTCGATCCGTGGCGCCGCACCGCGTTGCATCACGAGCATCTCGCGTTGGGCGCGAACATGGATCGCTTCGGTTCCTGGTGGCGGCCGTGGAACTATGGCGATCACGTGGCCGAGTACTGGGCGGTCCGTGAGGCCGTGTCGATCGGTGACGTGGGCACCCTCGGCAAGATGATCCTCACCGGTCCCGACTCGGTGGAGTTCCTCGAGCGGCTCTATCCGACCACAGTGGCCGACATCAAGCCGGGCCGCTCGCGCTACGTGCTGTTGCTGAACGAGCGTGGTCACCTCATCGACGACGGCATGATCGTCCGCGAGAGCGACACCCGCTTCGTCCTGTCGTTCACCTCCGGTGGGGCCACCAACGCCGAGATGTGGATGCGCGACTGGGCCGAGACCTGGAAGCTCGACATTCGGCTGATGGATCGCACGATGGCGCTCGGCGCAATCAACGTGACCGGGCCCCGCGGTGGGGAGCTTCTGCAGCGACTCGGTGTTGCGGAGCCACCGAAGTTCCTGCAGCACGCCCATCTCGACGTGGCCGGGGTCGCGTGCCATGTGATGCGGCTGTCGTTCACCGGCGAGGCGTCGTGGGAGTTGCACCACTCGGTTACGGATTCGGTGAAGCTCTGGCGGGCGCTGATGGAGGGCGGTCGTGACCTCGGGATCAAGCCGCACGGACTGCAGGCGCTGTTCGGCCTGCGTCTGGAGAAGGGACACGTGATCGTCGGCATGGACACCGAGCTCGACACCACGCCTCGACGTATCGATCACGACTGGGCCGTGAAGATGAACAAGCCGTTCTTCCTCGGCCAGGAGGCGCTGCGTCGCACCGAGACGCTGGTGGATCATCGCCGGTTGTTCGCGTTCGAGATGCCGAGCCCGGCACCGACGGAAGGCGCCCCGATCTTCATCGACGGCGTGGTCGCCGGCCATGTGACCACGTCGTTCGATTCGCCATTGCTCGGTCACGCCGTGATGCTCGGCTTCCTGAAACGACAGTGGTCGCCTGACTGGATCCCGGACAGCGTGATCGTCGATGGGCGAACGGCCACACGTACCGAAACGCCGTTCTACGACAAGGAGGGCCGCCGTGCTCGCGCGTAGTGCATTCTCTCCAATGGCGCTCACGCGCGTTGTCGCAACTCCTGCGGCCATCGATGCCCTCGCGGTCGGATCCGGTGACCGGGTCTGTATACGCGTTGCGCCCGACGAGATCCTGATCGACCCGTCGGGCCACGAACTCGGTCCGATCGACGATCCCCACGCGATCACCGCCTCGGATCACTCCTACAGCGTTGCCGTGGTCCGTTCCGAGGACGAACTCGCCAGGGCGCTCGAGTGGCAGTGGCCGCCCACGACGCCGGACGGTCAGGGACTGCTGCTCGCGGTGCCGGTCAAGCTGGTTCGCCATCGTCACCTCCTGCTGTTGTTCTGCCCCACCGCGGTCGTGCACGAACTTGAGGAGCGTCTCGGATGAACGAGTTCGTCGAAACCCTGCTCGATCTCCAATGGCACGAACCAAAGCGCGCGTACGACGTTGTCATCATCGGCGGTGGCGGTCACGGTCTGTCCACTGCATACCACCTTGCTGCCCGTCACGGCATCACCAACGTCGCGGTGCTCGACGCCAGCTACATCGGCTCGGGCAACTCGGGTCGAAACACCACGATCATCCGGTCGAACTACGGCATCCCGGAATCGATCCGCTTCTATCAGCACAGCCTCGAGCTCTACTCGCGCCTGGAAGCCGAGACCGGCTGCTGGATCATGCACAACACGAAGGGCCTGATGTGGCTGGCCCACTCGCAGAACAGCATGCGTCAGGAACGCTCACGCGTGATGATGAACCAGGCGTGCGGTGCCAACACGGTGATGGTCACGCCAGACGAGGCGAAGGAGATCTGCCCGCAGCTCGACCTCAGCGGCGGCGGCCGGTATCCGATCAAAGGCGGGTCGTATCAGCCCGGAGGGGCAACCGCTCGTCATGACCGGGTGGTCTGGGCATACGCGCAAGGCGCAATGCGAGCTGGAGTTCATGTGCTCCAGCACACCCCGGTCACCGGCCTCACCATGGACGGCGATCGCGTCGTGGGCGTCGAGACTCCGGGCGGACCGATCTCGGCCGGGATGGTCATGAGCGCGGTGGGCGGCGACGTTACGTCGATCATGAACATGGCCAAGGTCCGCCTCCCCGTGAAGACCCATCCACTGCAGGCCTTCGTCACCAACGCGTACGCGCAGGAGTTGAGTGCGATCGTTTCGTCGATCGAGCTCCTCGGCTACGTGAGCCAGACCGCACGTGGGCAGCTGCTCATGGGTGCCGAGTTCGAGACACAACCGACGTATGCCCGCGAGACCACGTTTCAATCCATGGGCAGCGTGGCCACCAAGATCGCCTATCTCCTCCCGTTCGTGAAGAACCTCCGCATTCTCCGACAGTGGGCCGGGCGTTGTGACGTCAGCGTCGACTTCTCCCCGATCATGGGCCCGACCGGTGTCGAAGGACTCTGCGTCAGCACCGGTTGGGGGACGTGGGGCTTCAAGTCGATTCCTGCGGGCGGGGAAAAAATGGCGGAGTACATCGCGACGGGCTCGGTGCCGGAGATGATCGCGCCGTTCTCACTCGACCGCTTCGCCGCAGATCATCCGATGGCCGATCAAGGATCGACGGGGACCCGCTGATGCTGTTCACTGTGGTTCTGAAGACCGACCAGGGACCGAAGGAGGCGTGCTGATGCTGTTCATCACGTGCACGAACTGTGGCAGCCGGTCGGTGGAGGAGTACGCCTTCGGTGGCGAGCTTCCCACGGTGCCCGACGACGTCACCGACCCCGACGCCCGCAACGTCGACTATGTGTGGTTCTACGACAACGTCGAGGGCCCGTCGGTGGAACGCTGGTTCCACACGGCGGGCTGCCGCAGATGGACGACCGCACGGCGCGACACCCGTGTCGACCGGGTCCTTCCCGACGTCGGCTAGCCGGTGCTCGCCGGGCTGTGCCCTGGGAGTTTCTCGTGACCCCACAGGGTGAGCGGCGCGACGTCGCCGACCGCGACGATCCGGCGATCGCGGCATTCGTGTCACTTCGCGATCCCGTCGTACGCAACGAACTCGGGTGTTTCGTCGCCGAAGGTCCTGATGTGCTGGGCCAGGCGATCGCCCTCGGTCTCGAGATCGTCAGCGCGCTTGTCGACGGCCGCCATCCGACACCGAGCGGCCTTCCGTCGACCTGCACCGTATCGGCAGCTTCCCCGAAGCTGATCGGCGAGATCACCGGCCTGGGCGTTCACCGCGGGGTTCTGGCACTCGTCCGCCGACCTCGGCCGCGGACCCTCGAGGAGACGCTTGTGGACGCTCGTCGGGTCGTCGTGCTCGAAGGAGTCGAGAACCCCGTCAACGTCGGCTTGATCGCCCGCAGCGTGGCGGGGCTCGGCTTCGATGCGCTCCTGGTCGACTCGACCTCGGCCGATCCGCTCTACCGACGCGCCGTGACCGCGTCGCGAGGGGCAACGCTGCACCTGCCGTGGGTTCGCATCGCATCGGCCACGGAAGCGCTGGGGGGTCAAGGCTTTCTCACCGTTGCGCTGACCCCGGATCCCGCGGCAGCCGACCTGCGCACGATCGGGCTGGTGCGTCACGAGAGGGTCGCACTGCTCGTCGGCACCGAGGGCATGGGCCTCGGGCCGACCACCTTGGCCACGGCGGACGTGCGTGCCCGAATCCCGATGGCTCGCGCCATCGACTCGCTCAATGTCGCCGCGGCTACCGCGATCGCATGCTGGGAACTGACCCGGTAACCCCACTGTCTCGATTGCGGCGCCAACTCTCCACACAACGTTTTGCGCGGTCGCGCTGTTGGTCACCCGGCGCCGCTTCGGATCGGCGACAATGGGAGCGTGCGTTCTTCTCTCGCTGACCTCCTTGCCCTCGGTACGCCGCTTCTCGCCGATGGTGCAACAGGCACGAACTACTTCCAGATGGGGCTCTCTTCAGGTGAGCCGCCGGAGTTCTGGAACATCGATCATCCCGAGCGGGTGCAGGGTCTATACCGCAGCTTCATCGAGGCCGGGTCCGACATCATCCTCACCAATAGCTTCGGCGGCACCGCCCAGCGCCTCAAGCTGCACAAGGCCCAGGACCGGGTCCGTGAACTGGCCATGTTGGCCGCCAGGCTTGCCCGCGAGGTCGCCGATGCAGCGGATCGGCCGGTCGTCGTCGCCGGCTCGGTGGGTCCGACGGGCGAGTTGTTCGATCCGCTCGGCGCGTTGACGCCCGAGATCGCCATCGCCTCGTTTCAGGAGCAGATCGAGGGACTTCGTGATGGTGGAGCCGATGTGGTCTGGATCGAAACGATGTCGTCGATCGACGAAGTGCGCGCCGCGGCGCAGGCGGCGATCAATGCCGGGATGCCCTATACCGCCACGGTCTCGTTCGACACCGCCGGCCGAACGATGATGGGTCTGCTCCCGACCGACCTGGTCAGCGTCTTCGACGGCCTCGCCGTGCCGCCGCTCGGGATGGGTTCCAACTGCGGCGTCGGGGCGTCCGACATCCTCGTGTCGTTGCTGTACATGTCGAAGCACGGCCGGGACGAGAGCCCGACGTTCATCCTCAAGGGGAACTGCGGAATACCGAAGTTCGTCGGCACCGAAGCGGTGTACTCCGGCACGCCGGAGCTCATGGCGGACTACGCACGCCTCGCGATTGCTGCGGGGGCGACCATCATCGGTGGTTGTTGCGGCACCTCGCCTGAGCACTTGGCGGCCATGCGGGCGGCTATCGACACCTACACGAGCCAACCATGTCCGACGGCCGAGGAGATCATCGAGACCATCGGCCCGATGGTCAACGCGCTACCCGGCGCCGCGACCAGCACCCGGTCCCGCGGCCGCCGTCACGACAGCTGAGAAACTACAGCTCGGCGAGGTAGGCGAGGAGTGCGGCGTTGACTTCGTCTGGACGCTCCTGCTGCGTCCAGTGGCCGGCGCCTTCGATCATGGTCATCGACCGGTACCCGGGCACGAGGCGGTTGCGGTCCTCGAAGTTGGGAGTACGCGAGATGACGAGGTCCTTGCTTCCGCCGATGAACCAGCACGGCATGGTCATCGCGGAAATCGGTGAGGAAGCTACGCGCGCGTAGTTCCGGTCGAGGTTGCGATACCAGCTCACGGGGCCGAAGTAGCCGCTGGCCTCGAATGCGTCGATGTACTGAGCGATGTCGTCCTCCGTGCACCACGCCATGTGGCCCGGTGTGAGCGACGCCATGCCGGTCAGGAATCCTGTGGTCGCCGCGGGTCGGGGCGCCGGCAGTTCGGTCGGGTAGCCGTCGCCCGAGGCCGCCCAGAGAATCCCACGCACACAGGCCTCGACCTGGCCGTCGAGCTCGGCTTCGGCAACACCGACCTCTTGGAAGTACAGGATGTAGAAGAAGTTGTCGCCGTGGAGCATCTTGAAGATGTCGGTTGGTTTGGCGGGCCAGTCAAGGAAGGGCACGCTGAGGTTGATCACGGCGCGCACCCGGTCCGGCTGCTCCCGGGCGAGGTCCCAGACCACCATCGCTCCCCAGTCGTGGCCGACGAAGACGGCGGAAGATCCGGGACCGGTGACTTGATCGACGATGCCGAGCAGGTCGTTGCCGAGCTGATCACTGGAATAGGCCTCGACCTCGGTCGGATGCGATGATCGGCCGTAGCCGCGCTGGTAGGGGGCGATCACATGCCACCCGACCTCGCCGAGCACTCGGAGCTGGTGGCGCCAGGACCAGGGACAATCGGGGAAGCCGTGGGCGAGGATCACCAAGGGCCCGTCCTCGGGGCCTGACTCGAGCACGTCGAGCTCGACGCCGTTGGTCGCGAGGCGTCGACGCCGTATGCCGTGCAGAGCGTCGAGGTCCGGTCGAGAAATCACGCAATGACCGTAGATCGGCAGTCGCGACTCGGCCAGATGGCATGCACCGGCCCACGTCTGACGCCGCAGATCACCCTCCTCACGCCGCACATCACCCTCCTCACGCCGCAGATCACCCTGCTCACGCCGCAGATCGTCGAAATCAGCCCCGATTGGCGTTGAAACGGACCGATGTGCGGCAGGACGGAGGTGATGTGCGGCAGGACGGAGGTGAATGTGCGGCAGAAGGGGTGGCCCGGCTCAGCTGTCGAGCGAGTCGTCCACCACCCGCGCGAACGGGCCGAGGCCAACGTGGTGGTGTTCGAAGGTGAGGCCGAGTCGTTCGGCGGCGGCGCGGCCCGCCTCGACCACGGCGGGGTCGTCGCTCTGGCTGAGGAGCAAGACGCGGGTGTAGTGGCCGAAGTACATGTCGCGCAGTTGGGGATGGCGATCGATGCCGAGGCCGCCGATGACGAGCGCCTCGAAGTGCCGGGCGAGGAAATCGGTGAGATAGAACGTGCCGAGCTCCGCCTCCTGCCAGTTGTTGAACACGTCGGTACCGGCGAAGAACTCGTAGCAGTGTGCTCCGGGAAGCCGGACGGCGCCGGTGCCTTCGAGGGCCGCGTCGAGGAGACCGCCGGTGCCGCAGTCGGCGTAGCCGACGAGAACCCGGTCGAACGAGGCCGATCGCCGGTCGATCACCTCGCGCACTGCGGCCGGGATGAGCTGAGGTCGGTTATGGAGCGGCGCGGGGAGGAACTCGGTCTCGTACTCGACGTCATCTGCGGACAGCTGGTCCAAGACGACGCGAACTTCGCGCACCAGCGCCGCACAGGCGACGACGAGGATGCGTTGAGCGGACATGGGATCGGTGAACGGCGGCGTTCGGAACGCCGTGGCTACTCTTGCACGTTCGACCGAGGCGCGGCCACCGCGACCGCGGTGATACGCGCGCTGAGCAAACCGAGATCACCATCCGGGTCGAAGCCGGGCAGGAGCGTCTTGGCGACTCGAAGTGTTACCTGCGGCGTGTCGCCGCCGAGGTCGCCGATCTCTCGCAGGGCAAGGGAGCGGGCGGTCGCTTCAGCCGTCGCGAGCGCGAGGGTGGGGTTCGTCTCGTGCTCGACCCCGGCATTGGAGTGGACGCGCCAGGTGCCGTCGCCCGTCGTTTCGATCGTCACGTCGATGGTTCGACTCACCACGCCGGTCGCGGCACCCACGGCGTTGGCGACCGAGTAGTTCGTCGGGAAGATCACCTCGGTGCCGAGGCGTTTGCCGACCTCGTCGTAGAACACCTTCGCCGGCCCGCCAACCGCGACGATCGGGAGCGTCGAGGTGATCTGTAAGCGGAGCAACCCGGCGCTGCCGATGCCCCGGCAGATGCGGTCGATGAGCACGCTGTCGCCGGGGTTCTCGACGAACGGCAGACGGGCACCGCACGCGTCGTCGATGTGGAGGCCGACATCGACGATGGCATGGGCCGAACGTCGGACCGTCTCCGACCACACGTCGTGCGCCAGTTGCCTGGTTCGCTGCTCGTTCGGCACGGCCATGTCCCGGAGTCGGGTCAGCAGGCGTGCGCCCCGCCGAGCCGCTTCAACGGAGAACGTTTCCTGCAATCCGAGCACGTGCGCCGCATCGGTCGGAGTGAACGCGGCGATCTGGATGAGGCCACGTCGCCGGAGTCCGTCGAGCACTCGGGCCTCGCGGGCCGAGGTGACGGCTGTTCGATAGGGCCGCACATCGCATCCGATGCGGTCGAGGAGCAGTCGCTCGGGATCGCTCAGGCCCTCGTCATTCGCCGAGGGCCGAGGATCGGTTCCCCGCGGGTCGAGAGCGCTGGGGTCCAGCACCGTTGGGGAGAGGACGAAACGCCCATGCGAAGCGCCGCCGTTGCGCTCGTCGCCTTCATCGATCGCCAGCAGATCGAGGAGAGCCGGGACTCGATCGGCCAGCAGCGACAGTGGAACCACGCGTTGAGGACCCACCAGGACGTGGTGGCCGTCGAGACGGATGTCGGAATCGCCGCCGAGCCCGACGGTACGCAGGTCGGCGGCGCGAACCATGGTGCGCCAACCGCCGACGGACGCACCGCCATCGGACACGACCATTCGTCCATCGAGCACCACGCCGACATCGGTTGTGGTGCCGCCGATGTCGGAACCGATGAAGTCGCGACGACCGCAGAGCCACGCGGCCCCGACCATGCTCGCTGCGGGACCCGAGAGCACCGTCTCGATAGGTCGACGGGCAACGGCGTCGGCGCGAGCACGCGTGCCGTCACCCTTGACCAACATGAGCGCGACGTCAAGACCCAGGTGCGACATGGCCTGGCGAACCGAGCCGATGAGTGCATGGGTCCGTCCGATGAGCCTGGCGTTGAGCACGGTGGTCAGCGCACGGCGTGGGGCGTCGAGACCGCTCGACAGTTCGCCGGAGATGGTCACCGGGCGAGCGTCGATCTCGGCCAGTGCCTCAGCCGCCCGGCGTTCGTGATCAGGATTGCGGGTGGCGAACGCCGAGCAGATCGCAAGCGCGCGTATCGATGGGTCGAGCTCGGCCGCAGCAGCCCTGAGCGCGTCGAGGTCGAGCGGTTCACGCTCCCGGCCGGCGTGATCGTGTCCACCGCCGATTCGGATGATCGTGACGTCGGAGAAGCCGGCGGCGACGCCGGTCCGCGCCACCATGGCGTCGTCGAAGCCGATGAAGAAGGCGGCAATGGGGTCGCCATGCCCCTCGACGATGGCGTTTGTTGCCAGTGTCGTGGATACCGACACCATGGCGACGTCGGCGACCCCGAATCCGGGAGGCAGGGACGCCACCGCGGTGTTGATCGACCGGATCACCCCGAGAGCGAGGTCGTGCTTGGTCGTGAGCGACTTCGCAGTGGCGATGACCTCATGCGTCTGGGCGTCGAGCAGGGCGGCGTCGGTGAACGTTCCTCCCGTGTCGATCCCGAGGTGCAGCCGCCGGGACGCGCCAGCGCCGGCGGTGCTGTGCCCGACCGACGATCCCAAACCACCCGAATTCACACCAACATTCTCGTCCAAGCAAGCCACCAACCTGAGTGGGACTGGTGCCAGGATTGCAGCGTGACCCAGCCGCGACGCGACGACCCGTTGCTGCGCGCCCGTTTGCGGCTCCTCGCGGCGATCGCGCTGGTCATGGCGGCCAACGGCCTTCTGCTCATGCTGTTCAGCGTGCGGGCGACACGTGCGGGATTCGGTTCCACGGTGACCGCGCTGATCATCGGCGGCTACTACGGGGGATTCCTCGCCGCCTCCGTGCTCGCGTCCGGCTTCGTCCGGCGAAGCTCGACGTCTCGGACGTTCGTCGCCCTCTCGCTCTCGGTAGCCACGGTCTCGATCAGCGCGCCGCTGCTGGTGTGGGCGCCGTTCTGGCTGTTCCTTCGCGCCCTGCAGGGGTTTGCGTTCGCCGCGGTCTACGTGGTGGCCGAGAGTTGGCTCAATCGCGCCACCCCGAATGAGGAACGGGCCCGCGTCCTCGGACAGTACCTCTCGACGATGATGGCGTCATTCGCCGCTGGCACCTTGATCGTCGTCGCCACCGGGACACACGGCGTGCTGCCGTTCGGGGTGGCCGGAGCGTTGGCGTGCGGGGGAGCGCTACTCGTTCGTGGCCTGCCGGAGCCGGGCGGCGCCATCGCCCGGTCCCAGTCGATCTCGTTCCGCAGCCTGGTGCGGCGGGTCCCTCTCGGCACGTCGAGCGCAGTGGTCACCTCGATCGCCAACGCCGCGTTTGTCAGCTCACTTGCGGTATGGGCCACCCGGGTGGGCTACTCCGAGGCGCGCACATCGCTGTTTTCCACGCTGGGGAGTCTCGGACCGGTGCTTCTCCAGGCGCCGATCACCCGGTGGTCCGACCGTTCGTCGCGTCCCCGGGTCATGTTCGCGGTGACACTGCTCGCCGCCGCTGCGGCCATCGGCGGGATGTTCGGCCCGACCACCGGCGCCGTGCCCCTCGTTGGGGTGCTGGTCCTCGGAGGCCTTTCGTACACCCAGTACTCGCTCTTCGGTGCGGAGACGAACGACCAACTGACGGAGGAGGAGATGCCGAGCGCGAGCGGGCACCTCATCCTGCTCACCGGTATCGGGGCGATCATCGGGTCGGTTGCCGTGGGTGTCGCGTTCCGATGGCTGGGCAACGACGCGATGTTCTGGATCGTCGCGGTCGCTCACCTCGTCGTCGCAGTGTTGGTCGTGGCGACGAGGCGCCGACGACAGGCGCTGCGACTCGATCGTCAGTCGATCGGCACGGGAGACTTCCAGAACACGACGTTGTCGTTACCCGGGCCGTGATGCGCGCCGGTGCGCAGCGGCCCACCCCCGGACCGAGGTTGGAGGCCCGCAGGTCTGCGGCAACCGCTGGGGTTAATGCTTTGGCGCGTGCGGGGCTTCCGCGAGACGGATGAGTTCAATGCGCGGATTGAGCAGCGTGCGCAAGCCGTTGCGGTTCGCCAGGGTCCCCTCAGCCAGCAGCACGGTGCCCAGCGCGATGCCGGCGACGGTGCGCCGGCCGCTGAACACGAGGACGACCTCGCCGCTTTCGTCGGCGATCGTCGCTTCAAGGCTCGGATTCCCGCCGAACGGCTGCACCCGAAGCGCTCGGACACGGCCGGCGACCTTCACACGAGTACGTATCGAAGCGGAGGCGATGAGCTGACGACTCTCGGGGAGTTCGCTGGTGTCGACGAGCAGGGCGGAACTCCGGCTCGGCTGCAAGGGCGTCGTCCCGATCTGGATGACGCCGGGCTGCGGTGATTCCGGGAGGTTGAGCTTGCTGCCGAGGTGGTAGGGCACGATCGTGACGTTGCAATGGGGAATGGCCGACAGCGCCTTGGTGATGGCCTCGGCCGAGCGATCGTGGAGGATGCGATGCCACATTGCCGGGTACTCACGCTTCGGCACCAGCACGCTCACTTCGGTCCCGCCGAGAGCGAGTTCGCCGAGCACCGCGTCGACCGCGGCCCTGGCCACGCGCCGGTCAGTGCACTCGATGACGTCGAGTGCGATCGCCTCGAATCCGAGTTGCTTCCAATCCTCGGTCAACATGTGGGTCTTCCACGGATCGAGATCGAAATGGATGACCCGGAAGCTGGAAGGTCGAAGGCCGCGGCCATACTGAATGGCGCGAGCGGCGGCGACGTCAAGACGGTCGATGAGCGTGATGACCACATGTCGCCGCAACGCGGGCGCTGCGGCGAGCACGTTGGCATTGCTGGCCAGTTCTTCGGCTTCGGCCTCGTAGGTCTTGTTGAGCCGAACGAGACCGGCGACCATGATCGGGATCAGCAACATGATGACCCAGGCGCCTTCGGTGAACTTCACCGTCGCGACGATGGCCAGCACAAGAGCGGAGAGGGCCGCGCCGGCGGCATTGATGAAGAAGCCGACCTTCCAACCCTGCTCTTTGTGGGTCGTGTGGTGCTTGGCCATGCCCGCCTGCGAGAGGGTGAAGCTGGTGAAGACGCCGATCGCGTAGAGAGGAATGAGGCGCGACACCTTTCCGTCAGTGGCGAGCAGGGTGACGATGCCCACGCCGGCGAGGAACAAGATGCCGTTCGAGAACACCAGTCGATGGCCGCGGTTCATGAATTGGCGGGGCATGAAGTTGTCGCCGGCATGGAAGCTGGCGAGGCGAGGGAAGTCGGCGAAGCTGGTGTTGGCGGCGAGGACGAGGATCAGCATGGTGCCGGCCTGTAGCGAAAGATAGAGCGCGTGTCCCGCAGCCCCCTTGCCGTACACGGTCTCACCGACGAGTGAGATCACCGTCGGTGTCCCGGTGACGTAGGGAATGGCGTGCACTCTGGCGGCAAGAATCGACAGGCCGAGGAACATCACCCCGAGGAGGCCACCCATGATCACCAGGGTGTCGCGGGCGTTGCGCCAGGCCGGCTCCTGAAAAGCCGGCACTCCGTTGGAGATGGCCTCAACACCGGTGACGGCAGCACCGCCGGATCCGAACGCCTTCAGGGCCACGAAGACCGAGGCGCCGAGCAGGAGGCCGACGTTGGGCTTGCTGCCCACGTCGACCAGGCCGTTCGTGGTAGCTCCGAGCTTGGGCAACGACGCGAACGCCATCCGATAGAAACCGACACCGAGGAGGACGAACATATTGACGACGAAGAAGTACGTCGGCACGGCGAAAAGCTTTCCGCTCTCCTTCACGCCGCGAAGGTTGCCGATTGCAATCAGCATGACGAATCCGATGGCGATTGCGAGCTTGACGGGCTCCAGCACGGGAAACGCCGATGCCAGTGCGTCGGAACCGGCCGCCACCGAGACGGCCACGGTGAGGATGTAATCGGTGAGCAGGGCAACACCGGCGACCTGGGCGGGCATGATGCCGAAGTTGTCACGCGTCACGATGTATGCGCCGCCGGCCGACGGATAGGCCTTGATCGTTTGGCGGTACGAAAGGATCAGAAATCCGAGAACGATGAGTAGGGCGAGGGTGATCGGGGTGACCAGCCGGAACGCGGCAAGACCGATGACCGGCACCAGTACTCGCAGGATCTCTTCGGTTGCGTATGCACACGACGAGAGGTTGTCGGAGGCGAAGACGGCGAGGGCGGTCGGCTTGCCAAGGCGTTCGTGCTGCAGTTGTTCGGTGTGCAGGGGCTGACCGAGCGTTCGCTTCTTCAGCCGGTAGCCGGCGGACTCCGGCAGGTCGAACGCGTCCGGTGCCCGGGTGAACGCAGCGTCCGTGATCGTGGGGGGAGCGATGGTGGAAGTCACATCCTCCATGGAACCGTACGGCCGCGCGATGGGGAAGGCGCCGGGCGTAGAGAAGGCGTAGAGACCGTGTAGAGATGTGCTGGGCCGAGCGGAAGTGACCCGTTCAGACGAAGAATCGGTACCCGAGGCCCGGTTCGGTCACGATGTGCACGGGGGTGGCGGGGTCCGGCTCCACCTTGCGGCGAAGGTGGCCGAGGTGGACTCGGAGGTAGCCGGCCTCGGATCCGTACTCGGGCCCCCACACGGCCTGGAGCAACTCCCGCTGGGCGATGAGCCGACCGGCGTTTCGGGCCATGTATTCGAGGAGTCGCCATTCGATCGGCGTGAGGTGCGGGCGGGTGCCATCGCCAAGCGTGACTGACGCGTCGACGAGATCCACCCGGAAGGAGGCTGTCTCCACGATCGTGGCTTCGATTCCGGTGTCGGCGAAGCGTCGCGTGAGCGCGCGGATGCGCGCGAACAGTTCGTCCATCCCGAACGGCTTGGTCAGGTAGTCGTCGGCCCCGAGATCCAATGCGGCGACCTTGTCGGTTTCGGACCCGCGTGCCGTGAGCACCAGGACCGGGGCGTGGCTCCACAGACGGAACGCGCCGATCACGTCGAGCCCGTCGAGCTTCGGCAGTCCCAGGTCGAGGAGCATCAGGTCGGGCTTGAGGATCGCCGCACGAGCGAGAGCCTCCTCACCGTCGGTCGCCTCCTCGACGTCATAACCACGGGCGACGAGGTTGACGCGTAGGGTGCGGCGGAGTTGCGGGTCGTCCTCGACCACGAGGATGCGCAGGGCATCACTCATCGATCGACTCCTCCAGTGACTGATCAGTCGACTCCGAATCGAACCCTCGCGGCACCGCCGTCACGCTCGACTGCGGGAGACGTATCGTGACCGTCAGCCCCCCTCCGGGAGTGTCGTCGAGATCCAGCGTTGCGCCGAGTGTTCGCGTGAGTCCGTCAGCAATGGCGAGGCCGAGTCCGAGCCCCGATCGCGAGGACGCGTCGTCGAAGCGTTGGAATGGAAGGCGTACGGCAGCGCGTTGCGATCGGGGGATGCCGATTCCCTGATCGACAACGCGCACGACGATGGCATCGGGCAGTCGTTCGCCTTCTATGCGAACGATGTTGTTTTTCGAGTCGCGGCTGGCGTGAAGCGCGTTTGCTGAGAGGTTGGCGATCACCCGTTCCAGCAAGGCGGGATCCGTGTTCAGACACTGCGCGGCCGGTTTCACGACTACCTGAACTCGGCGTCGTGCCTCGGCACTCAACGTCGTGAGGGCTCGCTGTGCGATCTCGGTGAGGTCTGACTCGACCACGTTGGCCGTTATCACTCCCGACTCAAGCCGACTCATCTCCAATAGCTCGTCGATCAGTCGGGTAAGGCTATCGGCGGAATCGTCGATGGTCTCGAGGAACTCACGCTGCTGGGCTTCGTCCCAGCGGACTTCGGTCGAGAGCAGACTGCTCGACGCGGCCTTCACACTGGCCAGCGGAGTGCGGAGGTCATGGGAGACAGCGCGGAGCAACGCGGTCCGAAACTCGTTCGCATCGCCGAGCTGACGCACCCTCGATGCGGCCGACTCGAGGTCACGGTTGCGCATCGCAACCCGGAGTTGATTGACGAAGGCGGACACAAGTCTTCGATCGTCAACGGAAAGCGACCGGCCGACCAGCACCAGCGCACGGTCGTCGTCGATGTCGACGACCGTGCGGAGTGCGGTGGTCGATGGTCCGTTGCCGGACATCTCTCGGCCCTCGATTCCGGCATAGGTGAGGTCCAAGGAGGAGCGGAGTTGCTCGACCAACGCGCCGATCGGATCAGCCGCGCCGATCGCAGTGGCGCTGGATCGGACAAGGACCTCGGCTTCATGATGGGAGCGGCGTGCCTGTTCGGTGCGTCGGCGCGCCTCGCTGACGAGCGTCGCTACCACCACGGTGACCAATCCGAATACAAGAAGCGCAACGACGTCTTCGGTCTGGCTCACGAAGAGCGTGCGCTTGGGTGCGGTGAAGAACCAGTTCAGGATTGCAAGCGCGCAGATCATCGCCGTGACTCCGACTTCCGCGCCGCCAGTCGCGGCCACGATCACAACCAAAGCGAGGAAGAGAAGCATCTGGCTCGCGAGGCTCATGTGTCGATCGAGTCGCTCGAGAAAGAACGTGAGGAACGGCAAACCGACGATCATCTGTATGAGAGCAACCTGACGCAGCCGTCGGGGGACGGGGGACGGACGGAACCGACCAAGTCGTCGCGTCGATGTCGGCCCGTGGGTCGTTCGATCGACAGGATCAGGGTTCTCGTCGCGTTCGACGTGTGAGACGACCTGCACGTCGATGTCGTTGCTGCGACGGACGAGTTCGGTGATGATCGAACCTCGAAGGAGTTGTCGTAGCCGCCCGTGCCCGCTTGCGCCAACGACGAGCTGCGTGCCTCGAACGCTTCGACTGAAGACGAGGAGCGTGTCGACGACATCGGTCCCGAGCACTGTGTGAGCCACGCCTCCGAGCCGTGAAACCAACTGCTGTTGGCGCTCGACCTCAGCCCCGTTTTCGGAGACCTCCGTCGCACGTGCGACATGGACACCGACGAGCTGGCAGCGAGCGCGTTGCGCGATACGGGCGGCCCGGCGGATGACCGCGTCACCTCCGGGCGATCCGCTTATCGCCACGACCACCCGCTCGCGTGTGTCGCGGGGACCGGCCCCGACGGTACCGGTCGAATCGACCGCGGTGCTCGATGGAGCACCGATCCAGAGTCTTTCGGCCACCCACAGCAATGACATTTCGCGTAGCGAGGTCAACGTCTCGATGCTGAACTGCTCCGCTACCCGCACATCGACTTCATCCGGCGCAAAGACATTGCCGTGAGCGAGCCGTCTACGGAGAGCGGTCGGGCTCATGTCGACAAGATCGACCTCAGCGAACGCTCGGAGGAACGAGTCCGGCACGGTACCGCTGGCGGGGACACCGGTGATCCTGGCGGCAACGTCGCATTGCGACTCGACCTCGGAGATGTTCAGGGTCGCGAGGACATCGATGCCGGCGTCGAGCAGTACCGCGGCGTCCTGCCATCGAAACGATCGCACCGACGTCATTGCATTCTGTTTGGCGAGCTTGTCGATGACTGCCAGATCGGGTTGAACGGCCAGCCATTCGTCTACTGGCAACTCGTTGCCGCGGTCGGTCGGCCGAGCGTCGAGAAGTTCGAGTTGTTCCTCCGTTGCCGGGCGGCCGTGCGTTTCGATCGGCCCGACCACGACCGTTGCCCCTCGCCCCTTCCGGCGTCGTGCCTCGTCGAGCATG
>JANLRD010000154.1:0-28081 GCA_031368215.1 Acidimicrobiia bacterium
GCCGGTGCCGGTGTGGCCTTCGGCGGCTACCTGAAGTTCATCGAGGGCGGCGGCAAGATGGACGAGCTCAAGGCGCAGATGTCGGGCATGGCCGGCCAGATCGGTGACAAGGCCAAGTCGGCGGCTGCCGACGCCAAGGACGCGGTCGACAAGAAGGACTGATGCGAAACTGAAGCGGTGACTGATCTCGCTGCCGCTTCGGCCCGCGCTCTCCAAGGCAACCTCGCCAAAGAGGGACCCAAACTCGCCCGCCAGAACAAGCTCTTCGTCCGGGACCGCATCGCGCTTCTCGTCGACGAAGGCTCGTTCGTGGAGGACGGCCTTCTCGCGAACGCCAGCGCGCCCACCGGAGACCTCCCCGCCGACGGAGTCGTGACCGGAACGGCAACCATCGACGGTCGGGTCGTCTGCGTCCTGGCGAACGACCCGACCGTGAAGGCCGGCTCGTGGGGCGCTCGAACCGTCGAGAAGATGATCCGGCTCACCGAGCACGCGCTTGCCAACGAACTGCCCATCTTCTATCTGGTCGACTCGGCCGGCGCCCGCATCACCGATCAGGTCGAGCTCTTTCCCGGTCGCCGCGGCGCCGGCCGCATCTTCTACAACGAAGTGATGCTGTCGGGAAAGGTCCCGCAGATCTGCTGTCTCTTCGGCCCTTCGGCCGCCGGTGGCGCGTACATCCCGGCGTTTTGCGACATCGTCGTGATGGTCGAGGGCAACGCCTCGATGTACCTCGGGTCGCCCCGGATGGTCGAGATGGTGACGGGTGAGATCACCACCCTCGAAGAGATGGGGGGCGCGCGTATGCACGTGACGACCAGCGGTTGCGGTGACTTCCTCGCCAAGGACGATGCCGAGGCCATCGCCATCGCCAAGCAGTGGTTCTCCTACATGCCCGACAACTGGCGGACGCGTCCGGCGTCGGTCCCCAACGTCGAGCCGCTCACTCCGCTCACGGCGTCGATGATCCCGCTCGAGGACCGCAAGGCCTACGACATGCGCAAGGTGATACGCGCGCTCGTCGATGAGGCGTCGTGGATGGAGGCCAAGCCGCTGTTCGCGAAGGAGTTGGTGGTCGGGTTCGGACGGCTCGGCGGCGCCGTCACCGGGTTCGTCGCGAACAACCCGATGCAGAAGGGCGGTGTGCTCTTCCACGACTCGGCCGACAAGGCGGCCCGCTTCGTGTGGCTGTGCGATGCATTCAACATCCCGCTCGTGTTCCTGTCCGATGTTCCCGGCTTCATGGTCGGCACTGCGGTCGAACGTGTCGGGATCATCCGTCACGGGGCGAAGATGATCACCGCGATCTCCGAGGCAACGGTCCCGAAGGTGTGCGTGATCGTGCGCAAGGCCTACGGTGCCGGGCTCTACGCGATGTGCGGTCCGGCATTCGAGCCGGAGGCGACCATCGCCCTCCCGATGGCCAAGATCGCCGTGATGGGCCCGGAGCCGGCGGTGAATGCGGTCTATGCGAACAAGATCGCCGAGATCGAGGACTCAGCTGAGCGTGAAGCGTTCGTGATGGCGAAGCGGGCCGAGTACGAAGAGGATGTTGATCTCTTGCGGCTGGCGTCTGAACTGGTCATCGATGCCATCGTCGAGCCCGAAGCGTTGCGCGCCGACCTTCGGGCACGTCTTTCGCGGGCCGTGAACAAGCCGAGAATCACGGTCGAGAAGCGCCATGGCGTCCCACCGGTCTGAGCGATGACCCCGGTATTGCTTCCGGAGTCGGTCTTCATCCGTGACGTCGGCCCGCGTGACGGTCTGCAGGCCGAGGCTCCCGTCGACGTCGCTGATCGAGTGCGGCTCATCGACGCGCTCATCGACGCCGGAGTCACGCGCATCGAACTGTGCTCGTTCGTCTCGCCCAAGGCGGTGCCGTCGATGGCCGGGGCGGCCGAGGTCGTCACCGGGGTTGGCGTGCGCGATGGCGTCCGGCGTACCGCATTGGTGCCCAATCTCCGCGGCGCGCAGATGGCGATGGATGCTGGCGTCGACGAGTTGTCCGTGACGATTTCGGCGAGCTCGGTGTATTCGGAGAAGAACACGAAGATGACGATCGACGAAGCCGTTTCGTCACTCGAGTCGATCGCGTCCTTCGTCGCCGGTGCGGTGCCCATCGACGTCGTGCTGTCGTGCTCCTTCGGGTCCCCCTACGAAGGCGAGATCGGCGTCGACGACGTGGCCCGCCTGGCGGACCGGGTGCTGGCTGGCGGCGCCACCTGCGTGACGCTTGCGGACACGACGGGCATGGCGACGCCGCGGCGTGTTGACGAGGTTGTATGCGCGCTGAGTGATTCGGCGCGCACGGGAGTGGGCATGCACCTGCACGAGACGCGCGGAACCGCCCTCGTCAACGCTTATGCGGCGATGCAACTGGGGGTGCTTCGCTTCGACACGTCCGTCGGTGGGCTCGGCGGCTCGCCGTTTGCTGCAGGGGCGGCGGGGAACCTGGCGACCGAGGACCTCGTTTACCTGTGCGACGATCTTGGCGTGACCACCGGAATCGACCTCGGTCGCCTGCTCATCGCGTCGAGGCTCACGGCGTCGATCGTCGGCCGGGTCGTGCCGTCCCGGGTCGCCGCCGCCGGCCCCCGACTGCCGGAGGGATGAGTCATGCCCTGGTGCGACACGTGTGCGAAGTACTGGGCGCCGAACGCCATGGAGAAGAACGGCGCGTGCCCGCAGTGCAAGACCGTCCTGGCGACGAGGGGGGCACTACGGATGGAGGCGCGGTCGCTCGGTATACCAGCGCCAGGTGAGACGGAGGGGGAGGCCCCAAAGGCCCCGTGGCATTTCAAGGTGGCCGTGGTCTGTGTGGCGATCTACCTCGGCTGGCGGGTCGTCCAACTGGTGCAGTGGTTGCTCTGACACCGCGGTATCGCGGCAGTGCTCTGGGTTCACCGGCGAGCTGACTGCCGCACTGCCGGTACGGTGATCCCCTCGTGTCCACCTTTCTCGGTCCCTTGATCGTCGTTCGACACGGAGAGACCGAGTGGTCACGGCTCGGCCGCCACACTGGCCGTACGGACCTGGACCTCACCGATCTGGGGCGCGAGCAGGCCCGTCGCGCGGCTGGTGTCATCGTCGAGGTCCTCGACGGCCGCACTGTCGGTTTGCTCTTCTCGAGTCCCCGCCGGCGAGCGCTGGCGACGGCCGAACTTGCGCTGTCGGCATTCGGCATCACCCCGGTGATCGATGATCGGCTGGCCGAGTTCGACTACGGCGCGTACGAGGGGCTCCTCACCGAGGAGATACTCGCCCGGAACCCTTCCTGGAAGCTGTGGCGCGACGGGTGTCCGGGCGGCGAGTCGCCGGCCGATGTCGCTTTTCGGTGCGATGCGTTCCTCGGCGACCTCGATGCCGAGGCGGAACGGAATGCCCTGGCGGACGATCGTGCTGCGGTCGTCGTCTGTCACGGGCATCTCAGCCGAGCGCTGGTGAGCCGGGCCGTCGGTTGGCCGGTTGACACCGCTGAAGGACTCGACAACGGCACGGCGTCGGTTGCTCTGGTCGAAGGCCACAAGGGTCGCCGCGTGCTTCGCACCTGGAATCGCCAGCGCGCATAGCGCCCTTCTATCCGACGGACGGTCAGCGGGTCGTGACCCGAAGTGTCGAGCCTGTTCGATCGTTGGGACCGACGATGGTCGACCCGGCGGACCGGAAAGAATGGAGCGCGTCGAGCACCTCGCGGGTGAGCTGCTCTCCCGGCACCACCAGGGGAATGCCCGGCGGGTACGGGATCAGATACTCCGCGCACGTACGATCCCGTGCCGCGTCAAGGGGAACGGTCTCGACCTCCGCGTTGAGCGCAATGCGAGGAGCGACGCTCTGGGGCGGGATCGGCAACGAGCTGAGTGGCGTGTCCGATACCAGCTCGGGCGGTCGCGCCGCATGAAGCCGGCCGAGCGCCGACAGGAGCACATCAAGTGAAGCATCGGAGTCGCCAAAGGTAAGTGAACATACGACGCGTCGGAAATCGGCGAGCTCGATCCAGACCCGGGCGTTCTCCCGGAGCCACTTCGATGCTGCGAAGCCGCTCCATCCGCGGCCCGAGACGTCGATGACCAACTTGGCCGGGTCAACCGTGACCCCATTGCGTCGGAGGTCGACGACCCGGAACCCATCGAGCGTGTGGATGGCCGCTCGTGCCGATACCGCAAGCGCGTTGAGCGCATCGAAGAGCGCGCCGGCCGACTCGTCGATCTCGGCCCGCGCGAGATCGAGCGACACGGTGAGCAACGACGAAGGGGAAGACGACTGGAGCATCGGCAGGGCACGTTCCAGCCGCGTGGCATCGAAGCCGTCACGAACGTGGAGCATGGAAGCCTGAGTGAGTGCACGCAGTGTCTTGTGGGTCGACTGGACGACGACGTCGGCGCCTTCGGCCAATGCCGACGCGGGGAATGCGGGGTGGAAGCCGAAGTGTGAACCGTGTGCTTCGTCGACGACGAGCACGGCGCCGGTGCGATCGGCGAGCCTCCGATAGGGGCCGAGGTCGCACGCCATGCCGTAGTAGTTGGGACGGGTGACGTGCACGATGGCGAGGCGGTCCGGGAGCTCGGCTGCCGCGGCGGCGGGACCTGCGAGAAACCACCCGTCCTCGTCGGCATCGTGGGCAGCCGGGAGGTAGTGCGGGAGGGCGCCGCTGAGCACGATCCCGCTATAGACGCTGCGGTGTGAGCCGCGCAGGACGGCGACGTGGTCGCCGTCGCCGGCATGGGCGATGAACGCCGCGAGGTTGCCCACCGTCGATCCGCCGACGAGGAAGAACGTGCGTCCGGCGCCGAAGGTCGCAGCGGCCGCGTCCTGGGCCGCGGCCACCGCCGCCGACGGTGCATGCAGATAGTCGAAGCCGCCCATCTCGCTCACGTCGTTGCGCCAGACCTCGCGGCCGAGTGTCGATTCGGCCAGAGTCGACGGTGAACGCTGCTTGTGCCCGGGCATGTGGAACGAGGCCAGTTCACCCTCGGCGTACGACCGCAGCGAATCGGCGAGCGGAGCGGGCGTCGACGGCTGCTCGGTCACGGCATGCTCTAGGGACGCACGACGGCGGCGAGCAGCGCCTGCAGCTTGAGCTGGGTCTCGGTGAGCTCGGCCAGGGGATCGGAGTCGGCCACGATGCCACCGCCCGCGTGCATTCGGGCCCGATTGCCGCTCACCTGCGCGGAACGCAGTCCGACGGCCCACTCACCGTTGCCGGCAGCATCAACCCAGCCGACCGGCCCGGCATAGCGGCCGCGCGGCACCGGCTCGAGCTCGCTTATCGTGTCCAGCGCGAGTTCGACCGGGACGCCGCCGACGGCCGGCGTGGGGTGCAGGAGACCGGCGAGCTCGAGAGCTGTTGGCGAGGTGCGGTCGTGGACCTGATCAGCCCGCAGCGAGCCCGTGATGAGTGTGGCGAGATGGGACACGTTGCGTAGCGAGAGCACGGTCGGCGTGCGGGGCACGTCGAGCTCGTCGCAGAGAGGCCGGAGCAGCGCGGCCATGGCATCGATGACGAGCGAGTGCTCCCAGCGGTCTTTGGACGACGCGAGCAGGCTCGCCGCCAGCCGGGCGTCGGTCTCCGGGTCGCCCGAACGGGCGATCGTGCCGGCCAGCGGGTGGGCCCGCACGGCAGATCCCTTGCGGCTCACGAGCAGCTCCGGACTCGCGCCGAGGAACCCCTCGACATGGAAGACCATGCAGCTCGGGAACAGCGCCCGCAGTCGGCCGAGGATTTCACCAATGATGAGCGGTTCGGTGGCCTCGACGTCGACGGCCCGGGCGAGCACAACCTTTTCGAGCGGTCCGTCGTTGATGGCGGCGACTGCGGTGGCGATGCGCTCGCACCATTGCTGGTGGGTGACCGTCGAGTGCAGGTCGAAGCCGTGGGGTGACCATCCCGTGCTGGTCGGGCCGACCATCTCCGACGGATCGAGTAACGCGCTTCGATCGACGACGGGCGAGGATGAGTCGACCTCGTTGGCGTGCACCCGGGTGACCCACGCGGTGCCGTCGCTCGACTTCGCCACCAGGAGTTCCGGCACCGTGAGGTGGCCAGGGTCATGGGGGAGGAACTCGAGCGCGCCGATGGCCACGGGTCCCGAGGCCGCGCGGTGCATCGGGTCATCGGCGACGATCGCGCTGAGGATGTTGCGAACGTGGTCGACCGCGGCGGTGCCGCCCGGGACCGGGATACGAAACGCGGTGCCGCGCGCCGCCAGACCGACACCGTCGCGCATGAACAGCATCCCGTCGTCGCCGGCAAAGGCAAGAAGATCGAGCTCCTTGGCCATCTCCTCGGGCAGAGGACGCGTCACTGCGGTCCACCGCGGCGCATCGCGTGGGTCGGCAACCGTAGGTGTGCGTACGACCAACGCGTCTTGTGCCGCGGTGGACGCCGTGGTGGCCCGGTTCTCGGTGTTCATCCTTGTCGGGTCCCCACGATGAGCTGCGCGGCGCCGCCGAGCAGAAGCCGACGCTGAACGCCGGAGAAACCGGCGGAGCGAAGACGGTCGAGCATGACGGGCGGGTCGGGCAGATAGGCGAGCGACTTCGGGAGGTAGCGGTACGCGGTGCTGTCGCTCAGCGCGCTGCCGATCAACGGCACGATACGACCGAAGTAGATCCCGTGACCGAAGCGGAGGAGAGGGTTCTCCGGCGACGCGGCGTCGAGGAACGCGATTCGCCCGCCCGGTCGGATGACGCGCGCCGTCTCATCGAAGAAGGCTCCCAGATCGGTGAAGTTCCGAAGCGCGAACCCGCACGTGACCCCGTCGACGGCTCCCGAGGGGATAGGGAGGTGTACGGCATCACACTGCACGAGCGGGCTCGTCGTGCGGGCGTGGCTGAGCATGCCGAACGACAGGTCCATGCCAATGGCCTCGAATCCACGGGCGGAGAGATCCCGGCAGAAGTCGCCGGTGCCGGCGGCCAGATCGAGGATGCGCGAACCCGCGGGAAGACCGAGCGAGTCGATGGTGCGCCGGCGCCACGCCACGTCGAGCCGGAACGTCATCACCCGGTTCACCAGGTCGTAACGCGGGCTGATCGTGTCGAACATGTCGCGAACGGCCTTGGTCTTGGCGTCACCCGTCGGCAGACCCTCAGAGAGGTCGATGGTGGGGCTGGGTGGCGGACCGGAAGGCACGAACGACCAGGCTAGGGCCGGTCAGTGCCTAGAACCCTGCTCGGTTCGAAGCTCTGCTGTGATCCGCGGCACGTGGGGTGTCGTAAAGCCTCGGAACCGGCTCACTCGGTTGACTTGTGGTGGAGCGCTCGCGAGAGTTCTTCGGCTGATGCGCGGGTCGTGTTGGTTCGCCCGATGCCTCCGGGTGCCTCGGCCCGGCCCCCGGCGGCGAACTGGGCGGCGCCGAGGGCGACGAGTCCGGTAGAGATGATGAGGACGAGGATGCGCCCGCCTGCATCGCACGCTGCCACTGCCCACGCCGCCGCGAGAAGTCCGGTGGCGACGTTCGCCGCGCCGAACGGACGTATGCGGGCGACGAGTCCGCCCTTTCCCATGCCGGCCCGTCCGATGATGCACGCGGCGACGAGCAGACCGACGCCCACCAGCGCCACCAGCCAGCCCGGTGCGGGGAGCACGGGGCCGAGCAGCGGGTTGAACACCAGGACGAATCCGACGACCAACTCGAAGAGCGCGTCGACGTTGAACAGCGTTGCCCGTCGCATCACCGGATACGCAGCACGAACGAGGGAGCCATGGTCTCCAGTCTGGTGCGTTGCGGTGCGGCGAGCGACGTCGGGCACACGGTGGCCGCTGTGCGCGGCCGTACGGTTCCGACCCCGTAACCTTGACGGGCTGTGCATCCGGTCGCCACCATCTCCGCCCTCCCGGTCGACCGACTCGCCGTCGATCTGCTTCCGGTCGCCACCATCTCCGCTCCTGGCGCACTGCGAGGCGGTCGTCAACATGCTTGAGGTCACCAACCTTCGCATCGACCTCGGCCACCGCGTCCTGCTCAACGGAGCGTCGTTCCGCCTCGGCGCGGGGGAGAAGGTCGCGCTGGTCGGGCCGAACGGCGCCGGCAAAACCACGATGCTCCGCACGATCGCCGGTGAGCGCAAGCCCAACGGCGGCACTGTCACCCTTCCCGAGCACCGTGGATGGCTCCGACAGGACGTGTCGGCCCGTCCCGAGGACGCCGGCAAGTTGGTGTTCGACCACCTGCTCGACGGCTCGCCGCTGCGCCAGATGCAGGTGCAGATGGAGGATTGGCAGCAGCGGATCGAGAAGGCCGGCATCGACATGGGTGCCGGAATCGATGGCGCTGACGAGGTCCTCGACAAAGCCGTTCGCAAGTTCACCAACCTCGAGGAGCGGTTTCGCACGCTCGGCGGCTACCAGCTCGAATCCGATGCCGAACGCATGGCCGCCGGCGTCGGTCTCGACGAAGACGCGCTCCTGCGTGAAGTCGGGATGCTGTCGGGCGGTCAGCGGCGGCGACTCGAATTGGCCCGCCTGCTGTTGGCGGGTGGCGATCTGCTGGTCCTCGACGAACCGACGAACCACCTCGACGTCGATGCCAAGAACTGGGTCATGGAGTTCCTGAAGAGCTCCAAGTCGACGATCCTGGTCGTCAGCCACGACATCGAGCTGATGGACTCCGCGATCGACCGCGTGATCGCTCTCGAGAACGCCCGCATCGATGAGTACAAAGGTACGTACACACAGTTTCTCGCCCAGCGCGAAGAACGGGAGTCGCAGCGCGATCGGGAGCAGGCGAACTTCGACAAGGAAGTGACGCGCCTCGAGAAGACGATTGACAAGTTCCGCGGCGCCAACGCCACGCACGTGCAGAAGCGCAACGCGCTGCTCAAGCGGATCGAGCAGATGAACAAGGGTCGCCCGTCCGACGCGATGGTCGTGAAACGCCGCAAGATGAAGGTGCGCTTCCCCGAGCCGGTGCGCGCGGGCGACATGGCCCTTCGGGTGGAGGACCTGGCGAAGGCGTTCGACGAAACGGTCATCTTCGCCAAGGTCAACTTCACGGTCTCGCGGGGCGATCGCTTCCTCGTCCTCGGGCTCAACGGCGCCGGCAAGACCACGCTGCTCCGAACGATCGCCGGGGTCTACGAGAAAGATGCCGGCGAGATCGTCCTCGGAGCCAACGTCAAGCTCGGCTTCTACGCCCAGGAACACGAAGACCTGCGCGGCGGCCGGAGCGTTCTTGCGCTGTTGCGCGAGGCGGGGCCGACCGTTCCCGACCCGATCCTGCGCGCCCTGCTCGGACACTTCGGTCTCGTCGGCGACGTGGCCGACCAGGATGCCGAGACGCTGTCAGGAGGCGAGAAGACCAAGCTGTCGCTCGCCCGCCTGATGATCGGACGCAGCAACGTGCTCCTCCTCGATGAGCCGACGAACAACCTCGACCCGCCATCACGTGAGGCCGTGCTGGCAGCCCTGCAGAACTACACGGGGACGGTGATCCTCGTCAGCCACGACACGGAGTTCGTCACCCAGCTCGCCCCGAACGGCGTGCTGATGATGCCCGAGGGCGCCCTGCTCCACTACGACGAGAAGATGCTCGACCTGATCGAACTCCGCTAGCCGATGGTCGCCTTCGACTTGTCGCGCCGGGTCGCTCCAGGAGCGACTCCGCGCGACAACTCCCGCCTCGTTTTCGGTCGGTGCTCAGCCCAACGGTGTCGGTGAGGGCTCGAGCATGAGCTCGTGGCCGAGGTAGGGGTTCGCTCTGGCCACGTCCTCGTCGAGATCCACTCCGAGGCCTGGCTCGGTCGACGGGATCACGTGGCCGTTCTCCCACTGCACCGGTGTGCGCAGGATCGAGGCATGGAACCCCGTCCAGTCCTGGATGCCTTCGAGGATCAAGAAGTTCGGTGAGCATGCGCTCAGCGCGATGTTTGCTGCGCCGCCGATGGGCCCGTTGTAGAGATGCGGGGCGATCTGGGCGTAGTGGGCTTCGGCCATCGACGCGATCTTCTTCCCTTCGAGCAGCCCGCCACACCGGGCGAGGTTGAGCTGGAGGATCGACGCGGCTCCGGTCTGCAACACGCGGGCGAACTCGTACTTGGTGGTGAGCCGCTCGCCGGTCGAGATGGGGATGGTGGTCTGCCGGGCGACCTTGGCCATCTCCTCCGGCATCTCGGGCGGTGTCGGTTCCTCGAACCAGAGCGGGTCGTAGGGCTCGAGGCGTCGGGCCAGGCGGATCGCGCCGGCAGCAGTGAACTGACCGTGGGTACCGAAGAGGATGTCGACCTTTGGTCCGACGGCGCGTCGGACGGCGCGCACCATGGCCTCGGACCGGTCCATGGATTCGAGGGACGGCTGGCGTGGATCGAACACGCCGTAGCCCCCGACCGGGTCGAACTTCACCGCCGTGAATCCCTGTTCCATGGCGCGGACGGCGGCCGCGGCGCACACGTCTGGGTCGGAGTACACCGGGTCGTCATGATGGGCGTCGACGCCGGGCGGTGGGTAAAGGTAGGTATACGTACGAAGCTTCTCGTGGACGCGTCCGCCGAGCAATTCGTAGACCGGCTTGTTGCATTCCTAGCCGACGATGTCCCAACACGCCATCTCCAACCCGCTGAGCACGCTCACCAAGCCGATGTCGGGCCGCATCGTGTAGCCGCGCCCGTAGACGCTTCGCCACATCGTCTCGATGCGGAACGGGTCGTGGCCGATCAGATGACGCTCGGCGACGTCGATGATCATGTCGGCGACGATGGCGGGGGAGAACGTCGCGGCGTACACCTCGCCGACCCCCGTCACTCCGCCGTCGGTGGTCAGCTTCAGGAAGATCCAATAGCGGCCGCCGAAGCGCGGCGGCGGATTGCCAACGACGAACGTCTCGACCGATGTGATCTTCATGTGCTCGATCCTGCCCGCGAAGTCGACACCTCGGCGACTTGGACGCGGACCATTCACCTCAACCGATGACGACTCGTCGTCGAGGAATCCGCCTCCGCATCAGTTCGCGACGAGCGGTTCGTGGACTGAACGGGTTGGGTATCCCGACTTTGCTTCGACGGACCGGGGGCGGGTCGTGATACTCCTTCTCATGATTCGTTCAGCGACGGAGCCATAGAGTCGGCCCATGGCGTCGCGCGTTGCCTCGGTTGCGCGGTTCGGGGCGGTGGTGCTCGTCGCAGCCAGCGCCGTGGCCTTCGGTCTTGCCAATCGTGGTGACGTCCGTGACGCTGTTCGAGCGATCCGGACTGCCTCGCCTGCGTTCATGATCGTCGGCCTTGCGTTGGCGGGCTTGTCGTTGTTGAATCTTGCGGGCTTTCACGCGGAATCGCAACGCGCTGCCGGCGTCGATGTGGGCGTGCGCGAACTGGTTGGTCCTGTCGCCGCCGCGGGCTTCCTCAATGTCGTGGTGAAGTCGGGCGCAATGGCTGGCCTGGCCCCGATGCTTCGACATGCGCGGCGCCGGGGACGTTCCCCCGGGGCGACCCTGGCGGGATATGTGCTGGTGAATCTGCTCGGACACTTGGCGTTCGCCTGTCTCCTGGTCGGAAGCATCGCCGTCCTCGTCGCGGAGGGAAGGTTCGGGCGGGTGGATGCCGTGGCCGTCCTGACGTTCTTCGTCCTGAGCGCCGGCCAACTCGCACTCGTGTACGCCGCAACGAGGAGTCAGGCCGCCGTCCGTCGGCTCCACGCACTTCCCCGAAGAATGCTTCGGCGAGTGCGCGGTGCCGAACCGACGACCGCGAACGCGGAAAGCACCGAGTCCGCCGACGAGCTCTTCGGAGCCGTCACCCTCTTGCGGGCGAACCTCCGCTCGGCGCGACCGGCATTCGGCCATGCGCTGGTTGTCGAGCTCATCGGCATCGCTCAGCTCTATTGCGTTCTGCGCGCCATCGGAGAACATCCAGCGCTGAGTGTTCCCGTCCTTGCCTATGCGATTTCGGTGCTGTTCACGATCGTCGGCATCCTTCCTGGTGGCCTGGGATCGGTGGAGGCCGGGCTGGGTGCTCTGCTCGTCTCTCGGGGGATCCCGGGATCCCAGGCGGTCGCGGCAGTCGTGTTGTTCCGCCTGCTCGAGCTCTGGTTCCCGCTTCTCGTCGGGCTGGCGGCGTCTCGCCTGGTCTTCCGAAAGGAAGACTCGTGAAGCGGCGGCGCAGCCGCCTCGCCACCGTTCTCGCGTGCGTTGCCCTCGGGTTCGCCGACGTGTTGCAGGCCGTGTTGAACGACCCCGTGGTCCGACTTCGGTGGATCGCTCTGGACCTCGGAGGGTCGACGACGCAGCTCTTCCGCTACGTCTTGCTCCTCGCCGCCGTCACCCTGTTCTGGAGCGCCCGCGGGCTGTTACGGGGAAAGCGTGTCGCATGGCTGCTCAGTGTCGCCGCTGCCGTCGCCTCGCTCGTGGGGCATCACGTGGTCAAGGCCGACCTCGTGGGTCTGGTCGTATCGGTCTCGGTCATCGCCGTGCTCATACTCAATGTCGGCCTCTTCCGAGCACAACCAGAGCCCGCACTGGTCCGGACAGGTGTCGCGTCCCTTGCCCTTGGTTCGATTGCCACCTATGTGTATGGAGTGGCCGGCCTGTATCTCCTCGATGCCGAGTTCCGGGAGTCGACCTCGCTCGGCGAGTCCATGCGCTCGGCCGGTCGATTGCTCTTCTTGCTGCCAGTGTCGACGATCGAGCCAGAAACTCGCCACGGCCGGTGGTTCGTCGAGAGCGTCCGCGTGCTCATGGTCATGGTCCTCGTGTTCGGGATCACGCAACTTCTTCGGCCGGTCGTCGCCGGGCAGCGACGATCCCTCGATCTCGCTCGCGTGCGCAGCATTCTCGAACGATTCGCCGAAACTCCGCTCGCCTACTTTCACCTGCTCCCCGATAAGCACCACCTCTTTGCGACGAAGGGCGAAGCAGTCATCGGCTACAAGGTCATCGGTTCAGTTGCTGTGAGTCTGGGCGGTGCGATCGGTGACGAGGAGGGGCGTCGCTCCGTAACGCAAGACTTCCTCGAGATGTGCGAGCGCAACGGTTGGCTCCCGGTCTTTCACCAGGTCTCGGAGGAGACCGTGAACGAGCTTGCACACTTCGGACTCCGTTCGCTCAAGATCGGCGAAGACGCAATCCTCGACGTGCAGTCGTTCTCGTTGACGGGAAGCCACTTCAAATCACTGCGCTCCAAGACCGGGAGGATGACACGGGAGGGGTGGACGGTGGAAGAGGTCGCTCACCCGATCGATGACGCCACGATCGCCGAGCTGCGGCGAGTGTCGGATCTCTGGCTCGGCGACGGTGAGCATCGAGAACGAACGTTCACGGTTGGGCAGTTCGATCCGGCGTATCTTCGAGACACCGCTGTCCTCGTCGCCCGCGATCCCGATCGGGCGGTACGCGCATTCGTCAACCTCCTCCCGTCGTTTCGTTCCAACGACGGCAATTTCGACATCATGCGGCGGGACCCTTCCACCCGTCTTCCGGTGATGGACTTCCTCTTCGTCGCCATGATCGAGCGCTGGCGTAAGGCCGGTAGGGCCGGGATGAACCTGGGACTCGCGCCCTTCGCCAATATCAGCGGCGACTCGATCCCCGACCGGGGGCTTCGTGTCCTGTACGAGCGTGGGAACCGGGTGTTTCATTTCGCCGGGCTCCGTGATTTCAAGGCGAAGTGGCAACCCCGGTGGGAACCGCGGTATCTCGTCTATAGGGTCGACACCGAGTTGTTGAGCGTGGCGTTCGCCGTGAGTCGCGCCGGTGAACTGCCGAATGCCGACAGCAGCCGTCTCGAGGCCACCGTGAGCCGCTTGGGTGCGGTGGCGCGCGCTGCGGTGGCGATCGGGCGCCGCCTCCCGTTCACTGTCATTGTTGCCGTGGTGATGTTGGCGAACCAGATCGCCACGACGATCGATCGGTCGGCGTACCCCGTGATTGCCCGCAACACCCGCTACAACTGGAATGACCTCGTCGTCCATTGGCAAGTCCATCGGATCTTCACGGCGTTGTTCGTACAGGGCCAGCCCGGTCTGCGGGCGGCGATTCTGTCGATGATCGTGCTTCTCGCCGTCTCGGAGTTCGTCCTCCGCTCCAGGCGGACCGCGATCGCGTTCTTCCTCGGCGACATCTGTTCGAGCCTGCCGTTTCTGATCGGAGCCCGACTCCTCGCCGCGGAAGGACACGAGTCCGCTCGTCGGTTCATCATCGAACGAGATGGTGGCTCGTCGTCCGCGATGTTCTCGGCGATGGCCTGCGCTGCGCTGAGCATGTCGAGTGTGCGGTTGCGCCGCGCCGCGGTGGCCCTCCTCGCCGGGTTCCTCCTTGCGTCGTTGGTCGTCAATCGGCAGGCATACGACGTACAGCACATCGGCGCTGCGCTCATCGGAGCCTTCTGCTGGTGGTTCTTCCGCCGATCGCCCGCGCCAACCGCGACAACGCTGCCTTCGCTACCGACGAATGCGGAGGAACCGGCGTAGTCAGCTTGCGTTCATTCCCCCGTGCCCACGACGAAAGGTCAAGATGGGCGGATGGACTACGACATGATCGCCGGGATCTTCCTCACCCCGACCGGGAAGGAGCCGCCCTCCGTCGTACCTTCCACCTCACCGGCGCGACGGCTGCGCGACTCCGTCGAAGCAATCGCCACGATTGGCTGGTGGTCGCGCGAGGCCGCCGAGGCGGCGCTGGCGCTGGGCCACGACTTCTTCGACGGCTACGTCTGGGGACGGGCGGCAGCGCTCGGTGCCGACGTCGCCCCGTCGGTTGTCGTCTCCGCCTTCGGTGTCTTCAACGGCGCGCTGCTCGGCCCCGTCTACGAGCACGGTCGGAGCCTGTCCTCTCGCGCTGACGTTCTAGCCAGCCGCTCGTCCGGTGCAGCGGCTGGCCTACGTCGCGCCACCTCAGGGGTCGATGAGAACGCGATCGTGACGGCCGGCGCAGCGCTCATGGCTGCGGTGTCGACCATCGAGCCCGGGCCGCGGCACCTCTTCGGTGCTCTCCAGGCGCTTGCCGTGCCGGCCGACCCGTACGGTCGGCTCTGGCGGGCCGCTGAGCTCGTCCGCGAGCATCGCGGCGACTCCCACCTGGCGGCCTGTGTCGCGGCTGGCCTCGACATGGCCGAGATGAACGTGCTCACCGAGGTCTGGCTGGGCTATCCGGTGGGCGAGTACTCGTCCACTCGCGGCTTCGACGCAGCGGCTCTCGCGTCTGCGGTCGATCGTCTGACTGCGCGGGGTTGGATGTCCGACGGCGGCGTGCTGACGCCGACGGGACAAACGGCGCGCGATGCCATCGAATCGGCGACCGACCTCGGTCAGGTGGGACTCGTCGAGGCGATCGGAGCCGGTCTGGACGATCTCGTCGCCTCGCTCTCGCGCATCAGTGGGGCGGTGCTCGACGCCCGGGCGGCACCGGCCGATCCGCGCAAACGAGCGGCCGGCTGACCGCGACGACGAACGTCTCGCGTTCGGCGTTCCCTCAGGCGGGCGACGTGTGGGCGTGCACCGAGGCGACCAGACCGGCGAACTGGGTCGCTTCGGCTGCGGACAGCACGCTGAACGCCGGGGCGATGAGCTCGGTCGTCAACTTCTCCGCCTGTGCGAGCCGATTCTCCATGCCGGCTACGTCGAGCAGGTCGTTGCGCCAATCGCGCCAGCCGAAGTTCTTCAGCCCCGATTCGCCGAGCTTGCCGAAATGCGCCTGGAAGGGCGTGAGCCCGGTCGCCAGGACCGCGACGATGTGTGCGCTGCCGCGGTGCTCGCGCAGTACGTGGAGGACTTGATACGCGCGAGCGGGGGCATCGGCGGCCAGCGGTTCGGAACGCCACCCGGCGAACAGTGCGAGGCCTGAACAATCCGCCGCCTCGATGACCTTCTCACCCAGTTCGCAGAGCCGCTCGAGACCGTCGACACCGTTGAGATGATGCCGACCCCACGTCTGGGCGGCGCCCGCGAACGCGGAGCCGGCCTGACGCGGCGACATCACAGCCTTCGATGAATCCCAGAACTTGCGGATCAGACTCGGGGCGAAGAACCCGAACGCGGAGATGATGACATCGGCGTCGACGTCGCCCAGGACCCCGCCCCGCCCCGCCGTGTAGAAGGCGAACGGGTGAGAGAAACCGAGTTCGGCTCCGATCTCGTTTGTCTCCGGTATCAGCATGAACTTCGCGCCGATCGCATTGATCGGCGCTGCCGTGGCGTGCGCGAGCTCTGCGGCGTTCAATCCGTGTCTCCTCCGTTCGTGTCGTTCGGTTCGACCCAGGAAGTGACCGGCTTGGGTGCCTTCGGCGTCTTGGGTAGTTTCTGGCTCACTGCTGCGCGAACCGCACCCGGAACGACGACACCGTCGAGGTCGTGGCGCGGCGGATAGGCCGGCTTGAGCGTGTCGAGCACCGACGTGAGGATGGTCAGTACTGCGAAGTCGCGGTACCACTTCTTGTCGGCGGGCACGACGAACCACGGCGCATGTGTCGTCGAGGTCTTCTCGATCGCGTCATCGTACGCGCGCTGATAACTCGGCCACAGCTGACGGTCCTCGAGGTCACCGAGGCGGAACTTCCAGCGTTTGTCGAGACGATCGACGCGCGCCTGAAGACGGTTCGCTTGTTCCTCGCGGGAGATGTGCAGCATCACCTTGACAACCGTGGTGCCCTCGGCGACGAGTCCGGCCTCGAAGTTGTTGATGATGCTGTAGCGGTGCTGCCAGACGCTCGGCGGCTTGAGCTTGCGGACGCGCACGGCGAGGACGTCTTCGTAGTGGGAGCGGTTGAAGATGCCGATCTTTCCCTTGGCGGGCATCCGTTGATGGATTCGCCAGAGGAAGTCCTGGGACAGCTCGTGTTCGCTCGGAACACTCCAACTCGTCACTTCAGCGCCGACCGGATGCATGCCGAGGTACAGGCTCTTCACCGTGCCGTCCTTGCCCCCGCCGTCCATGGCCTGGAGAACGAGGAGGATGCTGCGCTCCTTCTCGGCCATGAATCGGTCCTGCACGACGCGGAGTCGTTTGCGCAGTTCGTTGGACGCTGCGTCCGTCTTGGAGCGGTCTCCCGGCGCCTCCGGGGTCGATGCGGGGTCGATGGCCGCAAGCTTGAATGGTTGCTCGGGAAGGATCCGCCATGCGTCGAGGCCGTTGGCGTGGAAGGCTGCGCTCACAACCGGCATGGTAAACGCTCGATGAGTGGGGGGCGCGGCAGCAGCATTGCGATCGTGCGAACGTTCCCTGTCCGCTGGCGTTCTCATGAGAACGCCGATCCTCCCGCCAGGGTGTCCAAGGCCCTCAGGTCCCCGTCACGGGATCTTCACACGCCTAGGGTTTGATGGTTCCGACACCGGGGCATATGTCCGCGCCGGTGCATGTCCGATACCCACGATCGGCAAACTCGATCGCGATCGGCTCCTTAGGAGAATCCTCATGACACGACCTCTCACCACATCACGTCGTCTCGGCTTTGCGCTGCTAGCCGCATCCCTCACCGGCGCGCTCACTGTTGGACCGGTGCTCGCTGCAACGAAGACCACGAAGAAGACGACGAAGAAGACGACGCCCAACAAAGTGCTCCGGGCCCCGAACGGCCGACCTCCGAAGCCGGCGGCACCGTTCTTCTGGGACGTGCCCTCTGGTGATACCAGCCTGGTCGGCGAAAAGAGTTTCGAAGCAGCGACCACGAAGATCGTTCCGAACAACAAGATCCTGAAGCTTCTCATCGTCGGGTCCGACGCGCGGGAAGGTCAGCCGGTCAGCCGAACCCGTGCCGACTCGATCCACCTGCTGCTGTGGAACCCGGCGTTCAACAAAGGCATCCTCGTCGGCTTTCCGCGGGATTCAATTGTCCCGACCAAAACGGGCGAGCGCAAGCTCACCGAGACCCTCTCCACCGGCGGACCCGAGTTGCTGCTCGACGCTGTCAATCGACTGTCCGGGCTGAAGATCCAGGACTATGTGATCACCGGGTTCGGCGGCTTCGTGAAGATGGTCGACCAGATCGGCGGCGTCAACGTGCTCGTCGATCCCGCAATGAGTGACACGGCGTCTGGCGCCACCTTCCAGAAGGGCTGGTTCGCCATGAACGGCCAGGCCGCCCTGGCATTCTCTCGCAATCGCAAAGGCGTAGTCAACGGAGACTTCACCCGCTCGTTCAACCAGGGTTCACTGCTGCTCTACTCGCTCGCCAAGCTGCGTGAAGAAGTGAGCGACGCGCCCGGGTTGGTGAAATGGATCCGCATCCTCCAGGCCAACACCGACACGAACCTGAAGCCGACCGACATGCTCACGCTCGCCCAGATCGCCCGCAGCATTGATCCCTCGAACATGCAGAACGTCGTGCTCGCCGGAAAGAGCGCAAAACTCGGATCCGGCAAGAAGGCACAAGATGCCATCCGTCTCAATCCCGGCTACGTCGGCTTCTTCGCCGACGTCGCTCGCGACGCCGTCAACGACGGTCGTTAGCTCCGACCCCGGGCCGGTCAGCCGAAGTAGCGGAACACCAGCTCGGCGACACAGCTCGGCTTGGTCGCGCCTTCGACTTCGAAGGTGGCCTCGACGGTGACCTGCTTGCCGCCGGGAACGTCCTCGACGCTCGCGAGCTTGGCCCCGAGCCGGAGGTTCGAGCCGACCGGCACGGGTGACGGGAACCGCACCTTGTTCGTGCCGTAGTTCACGCCCATCTTCACGCCCTCCACCTGGAGGACCTGGGAGAGCAGGATCGGTGCGAGCGAGAGGGTCAGGTAGCCGTGGGCAATCGGTCCGCCGAACGGTCCGGCCTTGGCGCGCTCGACATCGATGTGGATCCACTGGTGGTCCCCCGTTGCATCGGCGAACTTGTTCACCTGCTCTTGGGTGACGTTGTGCCAGGCGGAATACCCGAGGTGCTCGCCGACGTGGTTTGCAATGGAATCAAACGCAATCTTTGCCATCGCCCAACCGTAGAGCCGACGCTCTGCTCATTCCCAACCGGACGGTGTTCATGGTCGGTGCGTGGCGCGGAGCTGTCCGCACGCCGCGTCGATGCCCGTGCCGCGGTTCTGTCTGATCGTGGCGTTCACGCCGCGCCCGAGGAGCTCGTCGCGGAACGCGACGACCCCGGCGCGTTCGGTCCCGATCGTCGGGTAGCCCGGCGTCGGGTTGAGCGGTATCAGGTTCACGTGCGCCCGAAGTGACCGTGCGTAGTCGGCGAGCTCGATGGCGTCTTGGCGGCGGTCATTGGTGTCCGCGATCAACGCCCATTCGAACGACAGACGACGACCGGTGACATCCACATAGTCCTCGCACGCTTCCGCGAGGACATCGAGCGGATAGGTGCGGTTGATCGGCACGAGTTCGTTGCGCAGTTCGTCGTTCGCCGCGTGCAGCGAGACGGCGAGGTTGACCGGCAGGCTCTCTGCGGTGAGGCGTTTGATCCCGGGAACGATCCCGACCGTCGAGATCGTGAGGTGACGTGCCGAAAGACCCAAGTCTGCGTGGAGACGTTCGACTGCCCCCCAGACGGCGTTGTAGTTGGCCATCGGTTCGCCCATGCCCATGAAGACGACGTTCGACAGTCGTCGGCCGTCGTCGGCGGCGCGGCGCCGGGCGCGGACGACCTGCTCCACGATCTCGCCGACGGAGAGGTGGCGTTCGAAGCCGCCCTGGCCGGTGGCGCAGAAGCCGCAGGCCATGGCACAGCCGGCCTGGGAGGAGATGCACACGGTTGACCGGTCGTCGTAGTGCATCAGCACGGTCTCGATCTGAGCGCCGCCGTGGAGTTGCCAGAGCCACTTCACGGTGGTCGCGCCTTCGTCGGCCGACTCGTGCACACACGACAGCGCGCTGGCGAGCATTGGTTCGTCGGCGAGACGGGCCCGCAATGCTTTCGAGACGTTCGTGAGCTCGTCGAGCTCGCGTCCCTGCGCGTAGAGCCCATCCCAGATCTGGCGCGCCCGGAATGCGGGCTCGCCGGGCAGCAAGGCGGCGAGATCGTCGGGACCGAGATCGAAGCGAAACCGCGGTGCCGGCGGACGCGGCACCCGGCCGAAGGTGACGGCGGTGGGCTCGCTCATCGGTTGCGGTTCACGAACGCGAGCGCGACGATCACAGCGGAGGCGACGAGCACAACGGCGAGGAACGTCATGACACCACGTTACGCGGCGCCATGCGCGGTCAGAGGGCGCTCGGCCGGGTGGCGCCGTAGGCGCGGGTTACGTGGTCGATCCGAAAGCCGAGCTTCTCGTAGAGACGCACGGCGGTCGTGTTGTCGGAATCGACGAACAGCATGCCGACGCGCTGCTCGCGGTCGGAGAGCGACTGCAGGCCGGCAATCGTGAGCTGACGACCGAGCCCCTTGCCGGCGTGGTCGGGATCGACGGCGATCACGTAGATCTCGCCCATCGCTACCGGGTCGGTGTGGACTTTCGTCCAGCAGAAGCCGGCGATTTCGCCGTCGATCTCGTGGAGAAGGAAGCCGGGCGGATAGAACCACTCCTCGGTCTCGCGTCGGCGAAGTGCCTCGAGGGTCCACCCTCCCTGCTCCGGATGCGACGCAAAGGCACGGTTGTTGACCCTCACCCACGCTTGCTCGTCTCGTCCCAGCTCGAAGGGTCGCGTGACGATGTCGGTGCGTTCGGCCAGGGGAAGGTCGACCCGCATCTCCAGGAGGTCGCGGCCCCGGTGCAAGCCGTGTCGCTCGGCCAGCTCGTCGTTGGCCGGCGTCGGGTGCGAGACCCAGTAGTGGACGTCGCCGCCGCCGTCATGGTCGATCACCTCGAGCGAAGCGTCGAGCAGTGCGCTCACCTCGCCGACGGCACCGAAGCGGTGATGCGGATCGATGACGGTGTGCACGGCCCAGGCACCGTCGCCGGTCCTGGTCACCTGGCCGTAGGCGACGAGGTGGTCGTGGCCGGTATCGTTGATCACCACCGCGGCGAAACCCGGCCGGGCACCGTCGACGTAGTCGAGCCACGCCTCGTCGTTGAGCCCGTAGTGGCCGTCGGCTGCCGCGGCCCGGTCGAGGAGGACCTGTATCGATCGGCGGTCGCCGTCGTTCAGCGTGCGCAGCACCGTGAGATCCACGCCGTGAGCCTACGTTCTCGGCGACAGGTTCAGGCTTTGAAGGCGCTTGGACAGATGTCGGCCAAGCCACAATCGGCACAGTTCGGTCTGCGGGCGCCGCAGACCCGCCGTCCGTGGAGGATGGTCCGCAGACTGAACGGGCCGCGCTCGCCGGCCGGGATGAGCCCGTTGAGGAACTGTTCGATCTTCACGGGGTCCTCCTCGTCGGTGATGCCGAGGCGGCCCATCAGACGTATCACGTGGGTGTCGACCGGAAGGCCGGGAAGGCCGAGGGCGACGCTGCGCACGACGTTGGCGGTCTTGCGGCCGACGCCGGCAAGGGACGTGAGGTCGTCCATGTCCCCGGGCACTACCGAGCCGTAGACCTCGACGAGACGAGTCGCCATCTTCTTCAGGCTCGCCGCCTTGGCCCGGAAGAAGCCCGTCGAGTGGATCAGCGTCTCGAGCTCCTCGAGGTCCGCATTGGCGAGGTCGACGGGCTGGGGGAAGCGGCGGAACAGCGGCGGTGTGACCAGGTTGACCCGCTGATCGGTCGACTGTGCGGACAGGATCGTGGCGACGACCAGCTGATACGCGCTCTCGTGGTCGAGCTCGCAGACGGCTTCGGGGTAGAGCTCGGCGAGTCGGGTTCGGACGGCCGTGGCCCGGCCTTTGGGAGTTCTCGGTCGTGCCATCGGCCGGTCAGCGTAGGGCGGCGTGCGAGGGGAGGAACATCGGCCGTGTTCCCCGTACCGGCCGCTGCATCAAGTTCGGGCACGGCGAAGCCGATAGAAACCCCGATGCGGTGCCGTCTCGATCGTCGATCCCTCACGGCGGCGCTCTGCGTGCTGGTGCCGTTCGCCGCGTCGGTCGCGCCCGTTGCCGCTGCATCGACGCCGGACCCGGTTGCCGTGGTGACGCCCGGGCCGGTGACCATGGCCTCAGTGCAGATCGTGAATGCGCTTTCCGGTGACGTTCCGATGACGCTGTGGATCGGGAACAAGGTGCGGGCCCGCGGGGTGCCGTCACTTGCGGCGACCTCGCCCATCGTCGTGCCCGGTGGACGCCAGCTGATCCGGGTCGCCAGCGCCGATACCGGTCAGTCGACGCGAACAGCAGCAGTCTCCGCCGTGACCGGATCGATCGCCGTTGATGTCCCCGCGGGCGCGCGCAAGACCGTCTTCGTGCTCGGCACGCCGACGGCGCCGCGCAGCATCGTCGTCGACGCGCCGGCCGACGCTGCGGCCGCCCGTGCTCTTCGAGTGGTTGATCTCCGCGCACCGGGGAAACGTTCGCTGATCCGGGTGAACGGGCGCGAGCGAACGGTGGACGGAACCGGCGTGAGCGCCGCGTTCACGGTGCCCGGCACGCCGACGATCAGCGTCGACGGGACCACAACGGACGTCCGCCCGGGAACCACCGACCAGGCATCGTTGCTCTTCGTCGCCGACGGACCACGCGGCGCGCTTGCGGGTTCGTTCCAGCAGGCTGTCGTCGGGGTCGATTCGCTTCGCTCTCAGCTCGCCCCGGTCGTGACCCCCCGGCAGCGATCCTCACTCGTGCAGTTTGTGGGCTCGATGGCCCTGGTCATCGTGGCCACCGCGGCCGCGGTCAGCTCGATGCTGGTCTTCCGTTCCCGGTCACGGGAGGACCGAGTTCGCAACCTCATGGCGAGGTCGTTCGGCCTTTAACAGGCCGACCCCGAGCCGGACAGGGGCTCAGCGGATCCGGTCGACGATCTTCGCGAGCCGCCTCTGGCCGTTGCGGAGCGTCGACTCGACGGAGAGCAGTTCGGCGCCGAGCACCTCGCCACCCTTCTCCTTCTGCTGGTTGCGGCCAAGATCGTCGAGTCGCCTGGTCAGGTCGCCGAGCGCTGACTCGATCGAGGAGAGCTCGGCTTTGATCGACGTGGTCGTCATGGTGGGTCGAGTCTTGCCGAACCGCGCCCGTCGGGGCCCCGTGTCGATCCGATGGAGAACCGGCGGTCCAGACTCGGCGCACGGCCGCTAGCGTTGTCCGCCTTATGGCGCTTGTACTTCCCGGTCGGTTGGCCGCTCGCGAGGACCTGACGACACTCGAGGGGTATCACTCGCCGCAAGTGCACGTTGATGTCCGGCTCAACACCAACGAGAGTCCGTTCCCGCCTCCGGCGCAGTGGCAGGAACTCCTGGCCGACGAGGTCGGTTCGATCGACTTCCACCGCTACCCCGACCGTGGGGCCACCGCATTGCGCCAGGACATTGCCGAGCTGCACCGAGTGCGTCCGGGTCAAGTCTTCGTCGCGAACGGATCGAACGAAGTGCTCCAGACGATCCTGCTCACCTACAGCGGCGCCGGCCGGCGGGTGCTGACCTTCGAACCCACCTACGCCATGCACGGCCAGATCGCCCGGGTCGTGGGCGCCACTGTGGTGGAAGAGAAGCGCCGATCGCTTGGAGGTCTTGCGTCCGACGAAGTGGTTGCCGCGATCGCATCGCACCGGCCGGCGGTGACCTTCCTGTGCTCACCGAACAATCCGACCGGTGTCCTCGAGTCGAGGGAAGTCATCGAGCGCGCACTTGGTGCTGTCGCCGAGCTGCCGGGCCTGCTGGTGGTCGATGAGGCCTACGGGCAGTTCGCCCCGTGGTCGGCCCAGGAGCTGTTCTCCGAAGAGTCGCCGTTGATCATCACGCGAACGTTCTCGAAGACCTGGTCGATGGCCGCCGCCCGGCTCGGCTACTGCATCGCGCCGTCGTGGGTCGTCGCCGAGCTCGACAAAGTAGTGCTGCCATATCACCTCGATTCGATGAAGCAGGCCGCTGGCCGTTTGGCGCTGCGCTTCGAAACGCAGATGCGCGCCCGCGTGGAGGAGCTCGTGCGCGAGCGCGAGCGGTTGGTACGCGCGCTGGCGATGTTCGACGTGGAGCTCTGGCCGTCGTCGTCGAACTTCGTGTTGTTCCGGCCTCGGTCCAGCGATGCAACTACCGTGTGGAGCGGCCTCGTCGAGCGAAGTGTGCTGATCCGCAACTGCGCGTCGTGGCCCGGACTCGATGGGTGCCTCCGGGTCACCGTCGGCACGCCGGAAGAGGATGATCGGTTTCTCGCCGCGCTGGCAGAGGTGATTGCATGAGCTCCACAGACGCCCTGCGTCGACGATTCGCCGAGCGCCGTCGGGAGACGAAGGAAACCAAGATCGTCGTGGCCGTCGACATCGACGGAACCGGTGTTGTCGATGTGTCCACGGGCATTCCGTTCTTCGACCACATGCTCGCCCAATTGGGCAAGCACGGCGGTTGGGATCTGACCGTGCACTGCACCGGTGACCTCGAGATCGACACCCATCACACCATCGAAGATGTCGGCATCGCCCTCGGCGAAACGATCCGGGAGGCCCTCGGCGACAAAGCCGGCGTTCGGCGCTTCGCCTCGATTGCCGTGCCGCTCGACGAAGCGCTGATCGACGTTGCCCTCGATCTCTCGGGTCGACCGTTCCTCGTCTACGAGGTCGACCCGTCGGGCGGTCGTGGGGAGAACTTCCTGCTCGGCGAACCCGGCTTCGACCCGCAGCTGGCCGAGGAGTTCTGGCGGGCGCTGGGGACTGCCGCGATGATCACCCTGCACGTACGGATGATCAGCGGCAAGAACACCCATCACATCATCGAGGCGTCGTTCAAGGCAGTGGCTCGGGCATTTCGCGACGCCGTGCGCATCGAGTCGCCCGGTGGTGTGCCGTCGACGAAGGGCGTGCTGTGACCGTACCGAACGTCGTCGTCATCGACTACGGCATCGGCAACCTGCACTCGGCATCGAAGGCACTCGAACGAGCGGGCGCCCGCGTCGAGGTGTCGAGTGACCCATCGGTGATCGCCGCCGCCGATGCGGTGCTGCTCCCCGGTGTCGGTGCCATGGGCCGCTGCATGGAGTCGCTCGATTCCTATGGCCTGCGGTCCACCGTTCACGACTTCGCCGCCTCGGGACGACCGTTCCTCGGGATCTGCGTCGGCATGCAGATGCTCCACGACGGGTCCGACGAGAACGGCGGTGTGGCCGGCCTCGGACTCATTCCCGGCACGGTGCGTCGAGTGACCGGCGACGTGAAGCTGCCCCAGATGCAGTGGAACATCGTGACGTCGTATGAGGCTCGGCCGTCGGTGCTCCTGGGCGAGCTCGAAGGTCCCTGGATGTACTTCGTGCATTCGTTCGCGCCGGAACTCCACGACGACGTGGTCGGGATCTGCGACTACGGCGGTCCCGTCGGGGCGATCGTCGAACGTGGCTCGGTGATGGGGACGCAGTTCCACCCCGAGAAGTCGTCGGCATCAGGACTGCGGCTGCTCGCCAACTTCGTTCGGCGGGCGTCGCTCGTCGACGCGAACGGCTGAGCGGTGGAGCTCTATCCCGCCATCGACATCCGTGGGGGCAAGTGCGTCCGCCTCCGCCAGGGCGACTACGCCGACGAGACCGTCTACGGGGACGATCCGGTCTCGGTAGCCCGCGGCTTCGCCGAGGCCGGTGCGCTGTGGATCCACACCGTCGATCTCGACGCGGCGAGGACCGGCTCGGGCGCGAACCGGTCGGTCGTGGCGGCAATCGCCCATGAAGTACGCGCGCTGAATGTACGCGTGCAGACGGGTGGAGGTGTTCGCTCCCAGGGCGACATCGAGGAGCTCCTCGGTCTCGGTGTGGCGCGGGTGATCGTGGGGACCCGCGCCGTGCAGGATCCCGACTTCATCGCGTCGGTGGCGCCGCGCTTCCCCGGACAGGTCGGTGTCGGCCTCGACGCCCGGGCGCTGGACGACGGGTCCTACGAGGTGGCCGCGCACGGTTGGACGGCGGGCACCGGGGTGGAGCTGTTCAGCCTGCTGGCCCGCTTTGACGACGTGGGCGTGGCCGCCGCGGTGATTACCGAGATCGGCCGCGACGGGATGCTCACCGGGCCGGATGTCGATGGTCTGGCTCGGGCGCTCGATGCATCCAGGATCGACATCATCGCCAGTGGTGGGGTGTCCTCGCTCGATGATCTGGCTGTGCTCGGCGGTCTGGCGTCGGCTCGTGATGGCCGTCGCCTGGCCGGGGCGATCGCCGGAAAGGCGATCTACGAACGTCGCTTCACCGTGGCCGAGGGTGTGGCTGCGTCTCGTGCGGCATCAGGAATCGTGTTGCACCGGGAGGCCTGACGTGGGACTACGTGACCGAATCTCGTCGTTGTTCGCCGCCGGCGATCCGTTGCTCGGTCGGATCAAGATGCCGTGCCACGCCGTCTACGTGCACTGGGAGTTCCCGGCGCCGCTCGACGTGCTCGAGTTCGACATCACGATCCACAACGACCCGGGGACCGATGTCGGTGAGTACCTCGCCCCGTATTCGGGGTACATCGACGGCTCGCAGTTCTACTTCGGCCTGCAGACGGACATCCAGCATCCCGAGACCATGGAGGGTGTGGGGAAAGGACTCATCTTCTCCACGTGGTGGTCCTTCGATGCCGCCGACATCCGCGTGGCCGAGGCGGGCTTCCATCAGCTCGGCACCCACGAGGGCCGTTTCGTCGGGGTGCGCCGGACGTTCGATTGGACGGTCGGTGACTACCGGGTGGCCATCACGCGCGCCGACGTCGACGTGGTCGACGGTCACGAACTGGATTGGTTCGATCTCACCATCGTGCCGATCGGGCCGAAGGCCCCCGTCGATACCGCTCGACCGGAGGCGACGGGCGAAGTGACTTGGATCGGCGCGATGCGCTTCCCCCGCCGCATGAGCGGTGTGCCGGCGCGCATCGAACCGCGGGCGGCGCTGTTCATGGAGGTGTATTCCGGTGCCGAGACGTGGGGTGAGGTGACACCGTGGCACGTCGACCTGATGGGATACGGCAACGGTGTGCGCTGCCCGACGGGACGAACCGAGTATCCGCGCTATCCCCATGGCCAGCTCATGCCGAACGCCAACGCGTTCATCGATGCGCCTCGCGATCGCGTGCATGTGCTCTTCGGCGGCGATGTGGCCCAGACCAGCGGACCGCAGGGCTGGAGCTGACGTATGCGCATCGTCGTGGCCCGGTGCACCGTGGTCTATGAGGGCCGGCTCGTGGCCACGCTGCCCGAGCACACCCGTCTGCTGATGGTCAAGGCCGACGGCTGTGTCGCTATCCATTCCGACGGCGGCGCCTACAAACCGCTCAACTGGATGACGGCGCCGAACACCGTGCGCGAGACGATGGCCGCTGACGGACGTTCGGGGGAGTGGGTCGTGACCAATCCGAAGGCCGAGACCCTGCGGATCACGCTCCACGAGATCCACTCCGACTCCGCTCACGATCTCGGCATCGATCCCGGTCTGCAGAAGGAGGGTGTTGAAGCCGAGCTGCAGGAACTCCTAAGTGAACGTACGGACATGCTCGCGCCGGGCCTCACGCTCGTGAGACGCGAGTACCCGACCGAGGTCGGCCCCGTTGACCTGTTGTGCAAGGACGCCGAAGGGCGAACGGTGGCCGTGGAGATCAAGCGCCGTGGTGAGATCGACGGCGTGGAGCAGCTCACCCGCTACGTGGACTTCCTCAACCGCGATCCGATGCTCGCTCCGGTGCGCGGCATGTTCGTGGCCCAGGAGATCAAGCCCCAGGCGAAGGTCCTCGCCACCGACCGCGGCATCGCCTGGGTCGAGGTCGACTACGACGAGCTCCGCGACCGGCCGTCGAACGTCTTGCGCCTGTTCTGACCCGGGACTCGGACTCGACCGGGGTTCGGTTGTCTAGAAACGGGTGACCGCTCGTCGAAAAGTCGGTTTGCGAGCGACGAGCTGAGGTGAGGACGTCGGGTCGGCGAGCCGCCGTTTAGGCGGCTTGGCGTCTGATGGGTGGTCGGTGGTGAGGATGGTGCCGTCGGGGAGGGTGATGGTGAGGTGGCGGTTGGGTTGGAGGGTGAGTTTCCAGCCGCCTTCGTGGATTGCGTGGTGGTGTTTGCTGCAAACCGGGAGCAAGTTGGCGAGGTCCGTGGGTCCGCCGTGTTCCCAGTAGTGGACGCGGTGTGGTTTGGTGAACTCGAACGCCACACAGCAGCCGGGCACGGCACATGTCGGGTAGAGCGCTCGGAGGGCGCGTCGTTGTGCCCGGGATGCGAGGCGGGTGGTGCGTCCGAGGTTCATCTCCCCGGGGGCGTGGAGCA
>JANLRD010000200.1:0-3924 GCA_031368215.1 Acidimicrobiia bacterium
CCGTCGCGTGATCGGCTGGGCACTCGGGGCGACGCTCGACCGCGTCCAGCTGGCCGGCGTCTCCGTGCCCATCGCGATCGGACTGTTGTGGATGATGTATCCCGTGCTCGCCAAGGTGAAGTACGAAACCATCGGAGCGCACGTTCGCGATACGAAGCTGCTCGGCACGTCGTTGCTGCTGAACTGGGTGATCGGACCACTGCTGATGCTCGCGTTGGCCTGGATCTTTCTGCCCGATTTGCCTGCGTATCGCAACGGTCTTGTGCTGATCGGACTGGCGCGCTGCATCGCCATGGTATTGATCTGGAACTCACTCGCGTGCGGGTCAGGTGAACTCGCGGCCGTGCTGGTCGCGCTCAATTCCGTCTTTCAGATCCTGACGTATTCGGTGCTCGGCTACCTGTTCCTGACGGTGATTCCCGGATGGTTCGGGGCTGACACCGCCGCGCTGAATATTTCGATGACGCAGATCGCGACGAGTGTTGCGATTTTTCTTGGACTTCCGCTGATCGCGGGCTACCTGACGCGGACCGCGCTCGTGAAAGCGCGAGGCCTCACGTGGTATGACACCGTGTTCATGCCGAAATTCGCGCCAACGGCGCTGCTCGGGCTACTCTACACCATCGTGCTGATGTTCGCGATGCAGGGCAATCGCATCCTGTCGCTTCCGCTCGACGTCGTGCGTATCGCGATTCCGATGCTGGTCTACTTCGGCGTCATGTTCGGTCTCGCGTTCTGGCTGTCGCGCGCACTCGGCTTCGACTACGAAACCACCGCCTCGCTGTCGTTCACTGCGGCCGGCAACAACTTCGAACTCGCGATTGCGGTCGCCGTGGCGACGTTCGGCATAAGGTCGGGAGAGGCGCTCGCGGCGGTCGTCGGTCCGCTGATCGAGGTGCCAGCTTTGGTCGGCCTTGTCTACGCGTCGCTCTGGGCGCGCGGCAGGTATTTCCCGACCGCGTCGACGGCGACGCCGGTGCGGAGGCGCGCATGACGTACGACACTCGACTTTCGCATGCGGTGGCCATTCGCGTGCTGGTGCTCTGCACACGAAATTCAGCGCGCAGTCAGATGGCGGAAGCGCTGTTCGCAACGATTGGTGCCGATCGTGTGATCGCGGCGAGCGCCGGCTCTGATCCGGGCGCTGGCGTACACCCGCTGGCGGTGGAAGCACTGGCGGAAGTCGGGATCGACTGGCAGGGCAGAACGGCACAAGGCATTCCAGCCGTGGAGAATGCTCCGTGGGATGCGGTGATCACCGTGTGCGACGCCGCACGTAATGCGTGTCCATACATGCCGACCCCTGGGCTCACGGCGCACTGGGGCCTTGCAGATCCTGCCGCGGTGGCCGGTGATCACGCCGCGCAACTGCAGGCATTTCGCAGCGTACGGAACACGCTTCGCGATGCGATCACTGCGTTCGTGAACGTGGTCGATCAGGCGTACGCCAGCAACGCACCGCTCTCACTTCAAGATGCACTCGATGTCGGCCAACGGATCATCGATCGATCGCCCGTGACATCCACTACCGACACCACTCTCTGAGCTCCACATGCGTTGCGCGCTCATATCGGGCATTCACGCGAGTTTGCCTGAGGAGTTGACCGCGTTTTTGCTCAGCGGTGGAAATTGAGACGCGTCTGGCCTCGACTTTGGACTGCATGAATGATCCGCGACCACAGCGCACCCACGCGTCGAACAAGTTATGTGGACCGCGCTGGCTCCGCAGAAGAGACGCTCCGTAGTTCGATGCGAGCCCGACGCAGCACCCGCCACGCCCCCTGCAACGCCAGCGCTGCCATCGCGAGCGCCACGGCGACATCCGGCCAGCCGCGCCCCGTCGCAATAACACCGGCGGCGGCCGCAACGACGGCCAGGTTCCCGAGTACGTCGTTGCGCGTACACAGCCACACCGATTGCATGTTGGCGTCACCGTCTCGATGACGATACAGCAGCGCTGCGACTGAGAGATTTGCCGCCAACGCGATGCTTCCAACGATGCCCATGACCGGGGCGGCCGGCAGTATTCCGGTCCGGGCGATGACAATCGCTCTCCAGACCACCCACAGCCCGAACAATCCCATTGAGACGCCCTTCGCCATAGCGGCCCACGCCCGCGTGCGAAGCGCGGCCGCGAGTACCACAAGGCTGATGCCGTAGTTCGCTGCATCACCGAGAAAATCGAGCGCGTCGGCCTGCAAAGACGACGACGAAGCACCGGCGCCGCTGACAACTTCAACTACGAACATGACCAGATTGATGACGAGGGCCGCCTGCAGGACACGACGGTACCGACCGCTTGGCGGCGTCGAAGGTGCGGACGGGGGGCAGCAAGAGGCGCTCATGACAGATACTGTACACCTTGAAGCTGCCAGGGGACCACGGGCGTGTGCGATGCATGAGGAATGCGAAAGAACGCACTGTGGCTGAACACTTGCTGTGAGCAAATCGATGGATCGAAAGCAACACTGGGAAACGGTGTACGAAACGAAACAGCCGTCCGATGTCAGCTGGTTTCAGCCGCTGCCCGAGCGCTCGCTGGCATTGATCGCTGCGGCGGGAGCCGGCCCGACGTCCGCGATCATCGACATTGGTGGCGGTGATGCCACGCTCGTCGATGCATTGCTGGATCGCGGACACGAGCGGATCACAGTGCTCGACCTCTCCGGTGCGGCGCTGACGCGTGCGCGCACGCGACTCGGCACACGAGCATCATCCGTCAGCTGGATCGAAGCGGACATCACGCAGGCCGTCCTGCCTGCCAACGCCTTCGACGTGTGGCACGATCGGGCCGTGTTTCATTTTCTCACGGAGGATGAGGATCGCGCACGATACGTCACACGGGCCGCGGCGTCCGTTCGTTCCGGTGGCGCGCTCATCGTCGGCACATTTGCTCTCGATGGACCAACGCGCTGCAGTGGTCTGGAAGTAGCACGCTACAGTCCAGACCTGCTGGCCGCGCAGTTCGCGTTGGACTTCGCGCTCGACTACACCGTGGCGGATGTGCATGCGACGCCGTGGGGCGCAGAGCAGCACTTCACATTCGCGGTGTTCCGACGACGGTGATGCGCGATGGAGCCATCACTCGTGGTCAGCCCGATATCGCGAAGTGTTGCGTGCGGCGTGTTTCTTCCGTTGCCTCAGAGATGCTTGTCGATCCGCTCATACACGCCTGACGTGATCAACCGGATCAGCACCTCGCGGCTCCCGCGATTGCGCCAGTACCAACCGTGATTCCCCTTGAAGCCGGCCACCAGTTCGCCGGAATCGGCAGCGGCACCCTGCGCCTTCTTGTAGCTGACGAACCAGTCCTTCGGCGCGTTGGTCGAGTCTCCGTGCATGTCGAAATTCACAACGCCGCCGGTCACGGCCCACTGATATGCGACACGCGTCCCGTTCGGCATCACCAGCTTGATCTCACCGCCCTTGTTCGGCGCCAGCGTCACGAGCGTGGTGTCGAGGTGCGACGTGAGCCCGGCCGCATCGCTCTCCGCGCCTGACGTCGGCGAAGCGCCTGAGGCCTCCGACGCCGCGATGACCGAATCTGCCGATGCTTCTGCGGCCGCGTTGCCCGCCGCCTCCTCGGCCAGCGCCATCTTGACTTCGCCCATCTGCGTCAGGCCGAGCACTCGACCGATTCCCGTGAGATCCTTCCCGTATTCTGCTGGCAGCACGCACGTGACCAACAGCACGCCTGCGACGATTAGTGCGATGATTGTCGACCGCAGCAGCGAGCTGGCGGTTGGCGTCTCGGGCGCCGAGACAGGAGTGGTCATGTGGTGGGTCGCATGATGAAGTAGCCCGCAAGCTGAAAGCCGACGAGTACAAATCCCGCGGTCAGGATCACGACGTTCGCACCATACGCGAGCGGTCGGAAACTCCGCGTGCGACGCCAGTGATTCATGGCGATCAGGATCGCGCTCA
>JANLRD010000202.1:0-2223 GCA_031368215.1 Acidimicrobiia bacterium
GCAATCCGCCCATCGATATGGGCCATCGCCCGATCGATCACCTGCTCCAGCTCCGCGGGACTGAGAAAGCCCGCGCCGGTGAGCGACAGCAGATGCCCCCACGCTTCGGTCGAAAAACGTCCGCGCTCATGCGGGCCCAGGACACGGAAACTCATACTGCTCCTCCTGAGGGTCGCGCCCCGTGAGTATCGGCCGTCCCCGCCTTCGGGGCTGCCGGTCGGCATACTATAACGTCATTCCCCGGGGACACCCCGTCCGACCTGCGACGTGTTTTTCAGCTCTCCCTCTACCCCGCAGTGCCGGGGAGGGCGAACCTACCCGTCGGCCGGAGCCGGAGCAAGCGCTGCGATCGCGTCCACAACTCCTTGCCAATCAAGGACTTCTGTGTCGATCTGGGCATCCGCCATGGCATACCGATCGGCGCGTCGAAGCAGGAGTTGGCTGAGCTTTTCGACGGGATTGCCGGTCGCGAGCAGCGGGCGCTGCCGTACGCGCGTCCCCATGCGTTCCACGGCCGCCCGAGGCGTGACCTGCAGCCAGATTATGGTCGCGCCCGGTTTGACGAGCTCGACATTCGCAGGGTCCATCATCCATCCACCGCCCGGCGAGACGATGCTCGGCGGTTCGATGACAAGCGCAGCGGTCGCCTTGCGCTCGAGCTGGCGAAAACCTTCTTCACCGTCCTCCCGAAAAATCTGCGTCACTGATCGTCCGCCGAGGTGCGCCACTCGGCGATCGAGGTCAATGAAGGGGCAGCCCAGCTGCTTGGCGGCGCGACGGCCGTGGGTCGTTTTCCCGGCACCCGGCAGACCGATCAGGATCAGGTGCGCCGGTCGTGACGGGGCGTCGCTGCTCACCGCAGCCGCTGCGCGATGTGCGCCAGGTACGCGTCGTAGTTCCGCCGCATCTCGCCCAGCGAGTCGCCGCCGAACTTCTCCAGCATCGCGTCCGCCAGCACCAGCGCCAACATCGCCTCGGCAATCACACCCATCGCCGGCACTGCGGTCACGTCGCTGCGTTCCACGACCGCCTGGGCGGTCTCCGACGTGGTGGTGTCGATGGTCTGCAGCGGCTTCATGAGCGTCGAGATCGGCTTCATGGCGACGCGCACCACGACCGGTTCACCATTCGTCATGCCACCATCGAGGCCGCCGGCGCGATTGGTGGTGCGCTGCACATTGCCCGCGATCGCACGACCTGGCGCCATCGCAATCTCGTCGTGCACTTCTGCGCCGGTCTTCCGCGCGGAGTCGAACCCGATGCCGATCTCGACGCCCTTCACTGCAGGAATCGACAGCATCGCCTGACCGACGCGGCCGTCCAGTTTGCGATCCCAGCTCACATGCGAGCCAAGACCCACCGGCAGCCCACGCGCGACCACTTCGCAGATCCCGCCGAGTGTGTTGCCATCGGCTTTCGCGGCATCGATGAGTGCGATGATGCGCGCCTCGGCGTCGCGGTCCAGCGTGCGGACCGGGCTTGCGTCGGCTGCGGCGTTGATGTCATTCGGCAATTTCACTGCTGCCGCATCGATGCCACCGAGGTGCACCAGATGGCTGCCGATGGTGACGTCGAACGCCTTCAGCAGTGCACGTGCGATGGCGGCACCGGCCACACGCGCCGTCGTCTCACGCGCTGACGCACGTTCGAGGATGTCACGCGCATCATCGCGATCGTACTTGAGGATGCCCGTCAGGTCCGCATGGCCAGGCCGTGGGCGCGTGACGGAGCGTTTGCGCAGGCCATCCGCATCCTCGTCGCGCGGCGCCGGGTCCATGATCTCGACCCAGTTCTTCCAATCCTTGTTGCGGATCAGCATCGCGATGGGTGAGCCGAGTGTCTCGCCGGCGCGTACGCCACTGAGGAACTCGATCTCGTCACGTTCGATCTGCATGCGCCGTCCGCGCCCGTAGCCCTGCTGGCGGCGGAACAGGTCGGCGTTGATGTCTTCGGCGCGCAGCGGAATGCCGGCGGGCATGCCTTCGAGCGTGCAGAGGAGGGCCGGGCCGTGAGATTCGCCGGCGGTGGTGAGGCGGAGGAGGCGGAGCATGGTGGCAAGCTAACGCTGCCCTCGAGGCACCTCCTCGAACACGCGCACCCGCTGGGCCCGCGTGAGTGTCTGCGCGTCCTCGGCATGGTCCGGCAATGCTATCAAATTCATCTGTTTTCTGGCGATCTCAGCCCTCCGGAATTCGCCATGGGAGTTTTTTTGCCGCAACTTCG
>JANLRD010000252.1:0-4852 GCA_031368215.1 Acidimicrobiia bacterium
CTCATCGGCGACGAACGATTCCGAACGAATGCACAGCACATCCAGAACGAAATCGCATCAATGCCGCTCCCCGCAACCCTCGTCGCAGTGATCGAGGCATTGGCCAGCACGGCTATGAAGTAACTTCGAGTGACACGAGAAAAGCTAAATCTCGTACGCGAACCGCAGCGCGGAATGGGCGAAAGGGAACGGCAGTGATGAGCGGGCTCAACGGGGCCCGATGGCGCTGTCGAGGCGGTGGATCGTCAGCAAAGTTGTCGCGGGAGTCCCGACGGACTGCAACTCGCACTGAGCACAGCCCGCCTGGCTCCACTGTCCACAAAACACGAAGAGTTCTATCGGAGAGCGGCCGGCAGCCACGACCTGAGCGAACGCGTCGTCGGAGTGCTCGGCGGCACCCTACGCGCAACAGACGCCTTCGCTTCGCCGAGCCCTGCCATGCCTGACCGATCACGTTCTGTCAGCTCCAGCCGCCATCCAACGACCCGCATCGTCGTGCTGAAGGTCGCACGACTGGTCCCGAGGCGGGCACGAACAGCAACGCCGTTGCCCAGGAGTACCTCGAAGCTGACTACCCCGACGAATGGATCCACTCGGAACGCGTGATCGTCAAGATCGCGCCCGATAGCCAAATCGTCTTCGCACGCGGCGTCCACGACATCAGGCGCTAACAGGCACCCGCGCCATCCCGGCGGAGGCAACGCGGGAAGTTGGACGCCACCACCTTCGAGCTACCTCGGCGCGGATGAGCGCCCCGAACCATCTGTGCGCGCCCAGTAGATCTTGCGTGCTGTGCTCGCGTTCGTGGCAGGCGTCGCCGTTGGGCCTCCCATCGTCGGCAACGTTGTCGCGAGAGTTTCGACCCATCGCGGACCTCGCACCTCTCCACGATCGAACGCTCGGAGCGCGACTCGGCCCGAGATCACCCGTATAACGCCGGGTACGCGTGACTCACAGAGGGCGATGGGCTGAGCGAAGTGTGCGCCCTCGAACCGGCGATAGAGAAATACAGGGCGCCGTCACAGCGGGGAGGCCTCGTCTGGCATCTCTACTGTTGGTGCCGCGCTCGACCCGAAGACTTGGTGCTGGCGAGGGTGCTTCAGGTTCAACAAGCGGAGTGGCGAGGCGAGGCTCACACGGTCCGTGATCGGTGGGTCAAGTGCTTGCGACTTCTGAGCAAAACTGAACTCCGGGGACGCTTGACAGGGCTGCGGCGTGCTCCGGAGTTGGTTCTCCAAGAACGACGAACTCGACTGAGTCGATCAGCGCCATCAGACCGCCCATGAACTCACCATGACCGTCCGCCTGCATGTGGGCGAGGTGAGCATCGGAGTCGGCGTAGGACTCCAGCAGCACCAGACTTCCCTGCTCCGGCGAGTAGTGCCAGTCGTAGCTGAGAGTGCCCGGTTCGTCGGCAGCAACCCTGCATCCCTCCGCCGCCAGCGCCTTGACCTGTTCGAGGTTCTCGGCTTGAGGCCCATACGCGCAAAGATGGTGATCTGCTTCACTGGAACTCCTCAACGTCTCGTCAGATATTTAGCGATCGATGCTAGCGGCCTCAATGTCGCCAGTCCGGGATTTCGCTGTGCATAGGGTCTGCCAACGGCGGCTAAATGGAGCCGCAGTTTCGGGTTCCCCATCGGCGAGCATGTGATGAGAATGCGGTGTCCCCAAGGTGCCGACAGGGACGCCCGATGACGGTGCCCGTAGCCCGGCGACTGGCTGGCGGAGCTCGCTCGTAACGGCCCATACGAGCGGTCCCTACGCCTTTCGCGACGAAAGCCCGACGGCCCGATCGTCGGCAAAGTTGTCGCGGGAGTTCCGACCCGTCGCGGACCTCGCACCTCGGCCACGATGAGCACACTCCCCGCCATGGCACTCGCCGGCCGGTCATCCGCATATCGCCGCATATCGAGTGGTGGACGCCACAGTTTGGGGTGCGTGGTGCCGAGTCATGAGTTCCGCGACGCCGCGCTCCGTCAGCGTACGACTCAACCGCAGGTCCTTGGCGTTGTCGTCTTGACCTCAAGTGTGGTGCGAACGGTGTCGATGGCTCTGTCCTGTGAAGGACAGCTGGCACGGTACCCGACGCTTCGTCTCGTATGCGTTCTTGGTGCTGATCCCGGTTGCGGCCTTGGGTGGCGTGTTGACACACACGATTATCCGTGAAGCCGACCGGACAGCTTTGGCCACAGCGGTGCTTCAGGCGCAGAGCATCAACGAGTCGGCGGTGGAGTCGCAGCTCGACGGGCACCTTGTCGGGGAGGGCCTACGGCAACGGGAGCGATCCGCTGTGCGTTTGACCACCGGCCCGCTCTTGACTTCTGGCACGGTGTTGCGGTTGAGACTTCGCGACGTTGTCGGGCGGATCATGTTTGACGCAGCGAAACCCGACCTTCCTCCCGGACGCGAATTAGTTGATGACGAGGTGGAGGACGCGGCACGGGGTGTGGTCGTGGCGTTGCGCACGAGGCTGGGCGCAGACCAAGCCGACGGTGCCCACATAAATGGTGCACGTGCGGTCGAGGTGTACCTGGCCGTGCGAGTTCATCGTGCCGGTGTCTCGCGGACGGTGGGTGTGCTCGAGCTGTACGTCCCGTACGACCCGATCGCAGTCGCGCGTGACGCTTCGCTTCGTCGTACATGGCTGGTCCTCGTCGCTGGCTTGGGCCTGGTGTGGCTTGTTCTCGCCGGGATCGTCTGGTCAGTCACGCGGCGCATCCACCGGCAAAACGAGACCAATCGGTATCTCGCCCTTCATGACGTCCTGACGGGACTTCCGAATCGGGCTTTGTTCGCAGACCGGATCACGCACGCCTTGGCATCGGCCGCCCGAACTGGACTGCCGGTATCAGTCGCTATCGTCGACCTCGACCGTTTCAAAGAAGTCAACGACACCCTTGGCCACGCGAACGGCGACGCCTTGCTCCGATACGTCGCCGCTTCGCTCCAACGCGAACTCCGTCCCGGCGACACCGTGGCGCGCCTCGGAGGCGACGAGTTCGGCATCATCCTTCCCGAAGTCGGCGGCGAGCAGGTCCGCGAAGTGCTGCGCCGCGTGGCCTCAGCCGTCGGTGAGGACGTGGAGCTCGACGGGCTGCCCGTCGCCGTCGAAGCCAGCATCGGATGGGCGGAATGGCCGGTCCACGCGCAGGAAACCGCAACTCTTCTGCGTTGCGCAGACACCGCTCTGTACGTGGCGAAGGACGCCAAGACCGACGTCGTGCGCTACGAATCTGCGTTTTCACGTGTCAACCCGGGTCGTTTGGGGTTAGTCGCGGAACTGCGCAGGGCGCTCGGTGCCGGCGAGCTAGAACTTCACTATCAGCCCAAGGTGGAGATCGGATCCCAGCGGCCAGTCGGGTTCGAAGCATTAGTGCGTTGGCATCACCCGACCCGTGGGCTGGTGAAGCCCGACGAGTTCATTCACATCGCGGAATCGACCGGCCTCATCGGCCCGCTCACACGAAGGGTCTTCGATCACGCCGTCGGACAGCTCGCCGCGTGGGGAATACAGGCCACACCGCTATCGATGGCCGTTAACATCTCCGCCCGCAACCTCCGCGATCCCCAGTTTTCGGCCTGGATCCTGGAACGGCTCTTCTTCCACCGGATCCATCCATCGCGAGTCGTCCTTGAGATTACCGAGACTGCCTTCACGACCGATCAGACCCGCGCCGCGATCCAGATCGCGGAACTTCAAGCCGCCGGTGTGCGCGTCAGCCTTGACGACTTCGGACAGGGATACACCTCGCTCAGCCAACTCGCACACCTACGCGTCCGAGAGTTGAAGATCGACCGCGGCTTCATCACTGCGCTGCACACCAGTCCAAAAGACCACGCCATCGTGGCATCCGTGATCGAGCTTGGCCATCAACTCGGCCTCAACGTGGTAGCCGAAGGCGTCGAGACCTACGACGTCCTCAAGACACTTGAGGCTCTTGGATGCGACCACGCCCAAGGCTTCCTCTTCGCCCGACCACTACCCGCCGACGACGTACCCGCCTACCTCCACGGCACCTCTGCCCAATCCGTCACAGCAGCGCGAAACCAACACCGCAACCCAATCAGGACTCCATGACGACAGTCAGGAGCGTGCCGCCGATCGCACAACGCCCACGGCGGCCTCGGCTCCGGCGACCACGAACCTGACTTCGCAGAATCCAGGGCGATTTAACGACACGTACCGGCTCTTCACCACGATCGTCGATCCCGCAAATGTGAGCGCCGAGAACCTGGCCGTGACCTACTCGCAACGTTGCGAACTCGAAGGCGCTCTCGACGAACTCAATACCCACCGGCGAGACCTGACCGGCTTGGCTATCGGCCTCGACCGGAGAGCAACGCCTCGCCGGACTCGAACGACTCCACCAGGCCCGCTGCCCGATCAGCGTCTGCCCCGCGTTCGCCGGCCTGCCAGGTCGAATTCCAGAACCACGCCTGCGTCGCGTCGATCAGCTTCTGAGGACGCTTCAAGAAACCGCCGGCGTGATCTAGCTCGCCGAGGTCGATGGATCGGCCAGACACGGATTCCAGCGTGTAGTCGGCCGCACGGTCAACCTGCCGCGGTTGCGGCACGTGCCATCGCTCGGTACGGTGACTCCATGGTGGAGATCGAGACTTTCACGATGCGACACGACGCCGACGACGCAGCGTTCGACGCCGCCAATACAGTTCTGCAAACAGGGTTCTTCTATGCACAGCCCGGCCTCGAACGCCGAACCACACTACGTAGCAACGACGGCACCTGGACAGTCATCACGACCTGGGACACCGTCGACTACGCCGATCCGGCACGCTCGAAGTTCGACGCTCACCAAGCAGCGATGCCCTGAACAGCATTGGTCGAACC
>JANLRD010000035.1:0-10164 GCA_031368215.1 Acidimicrobiia bacterium
GCTCGACAACCTGACTCGCACGTCTCTCCACGATGGCACCCTCGCCCATTTCGTCGAAGATGGCATCCGCGGCGTCACGGCCAACCCGACCATTTTCGCCAAGGCCATCGAAGGGTCCGACGCCTACGACGACCAGTTCGCTGCCTTGACTGCTCGCGGCAGATCGGTCGTCGACGCATATTGGGATCTCGTCATCGACGATGTGCGTCACGCCCTTGCCCTATTGCGACCGGTGTTCGATGCCAGCGGCGGTCTCGACGGGTTCGTGTCGATCGAAGTCGCGCCCGAGTTGGCTCGCGACACCGACGGCACCATCAGCGCCGCCCGCGATCTCCACACCCGAATAGACCGACCCAACGTGTTGGTGAAGATCCCTGCGACGCCCGAAGGCATCCCGGCCATTCAGGCCATGACTGCGGAAGGTCGGAGCATCAACATCACGTTGATCTTCTCGTTGCAGCGTTACGCCGCCGTGATCGACGCCTACCTGTCGGGCCTCGAGCAATATGCCCGTGCCGGCGGCGACCTCGCCGGTGTGCACAGCGTCGCTTCGTTCTTCGTGAGCCGGGTCGACTCCGAAGTAGACCGTCGCCTCGAGACGATCGCCACACCCGAAGCCCTGGCCCTGCGTGGACGTGCCGCGGTCGCCCAAGCGAAACTTGCCTACCAACTGTTCCGGGACCGCTTCTCCGACCAGCGGTGGGCCGCACTCGAGGCCCGCGGCGCCCATCGGCAACGCCCGTTGTGGGCGTCGACGTCAACAAAGAACCCGGCATATCCCGACACCCTGTACGTCGACAATCTCATCGGCCCCGACACGGTCAACACCCTCCCCGAAACCACCATCACAACATTCGAGGACCACGGCGCCGTAGCCCGCACTATCGACCGCGGCATCGACGACGCATCGGCAGTGCTCGCCGGGCTCTCCCGCGTCGGTATCGACCTAGCCGACGTCGGCCGCACCCTCGAGGACCAAGGCGTGGCCGGCTTCCACGACTCGTTCGCCCATGTCCTCGAAACGCTCACCACCAAAGCCCGCCACCTGACGGCGCGCTGACATGCAGTCGAATCAGGCCAGGCCGAATTCGATCGAGATTCTCGAGAGGCGACCCGGGCTCCTCGGCCTCGACCACGGGTTGCAGACCCAAATCGTGGCCGACGCCGCTTCTCTCGTCGACAGCCCAGCCTCTAGCGTGCTGCTCGCGGCCAACTGAGATGCGCCGACTGTTCCCCGACCCGGGTGACGTCGATCCCATCGACGCCTACGGGCGACTCAGCCGGAACGGTCACCGTCCGCGAGTGCGGCTGAACATGATCGCCAGTGTCGACGGTGCCGGATCCGTCGACGGACAGTCCGCAGCCCTGGGCGGACCGGCCGACAAGGCTCTGTTCGCAACCCTGCGTGCCCTGGCCGACGTGATCCTCGTCGGGGCCGCAACCATGCGGACCGAAAACTACGGCCCGGCTCGTCTCGACGACAACACCCGCGGCCTGCGACGGCGTTGGGCGATGACCGCGGTGCCGCCCATAGCCGTGGTCACGCGTGCCTGTCGACTGGATTGGCACGTCCCGTTCTTCGCTGACGCCGAACAACGCCCGATCATCATCACCGCCGCCTCGGCCGCGCTCGACGACCGAGCCCGCGCGGCCGAGGTGGCCGACGTGATCGTGGCCGGCGACAAGGGCGTCGACCTCGCCCAGGCGCTGCGCGAACTGGCCGAGCGTGGTCACGAAAACGTTCTGGCCGAAGGCGGCCCCGGCATCGCCGCGCAACTGGCGGGGGCAGACCTCATCGACGAATTGTGCCTCACCGTGTCACCCCTTCTCGCTGGCGGAGACGCCAAACGGATTCTCGATGGCGGCCTGCTGCGACCACCGGCACGGCTTGAACTGGAGCATGTCCTCGAGTCCGACGGCTATCTGTTCCTGCGATACCGGCGGCAATGACACCGGGCACCCGGACCCACGGAGGCGCGTTATCCAACGAGCCTGGCGAGAAGAGACTTGACGGGAACCCGTGCGAATCGACTGGTGGTGTCTGTCAGTCCGTGCGGGAGGAGCAGGTCGTCGCCGTGAATCATGCTCCCGCACGAGTAGACAACGTTGGGAACATAGCCTTCCCGTTCTGTCTCGGTCACGGTTAGCAGTGGTTGGTCGAGCCGTCCGATGACCCGAATGGGATCGTCGATGTCGAGCAGGAGGGCACCGAGGCTATATACCCGGAATGGTCCGACGCCGTGGGTTATTACCAACCATCCGGCCTCGGTCTCGAGTGGTGATCCGCAGTTGCCTGCTCTCGCCAGATCCCAGGGTAGTCCAGGAGATTCGATCTTGCAGGCCGAGTCCCAGATCCGAAGATTGTCGGAGCGCATCACATAGTTTGATTCCCCGTCGTATCGGGACAAGGCCGCGTACTTCCCACCGATTCGTCGCGGGAACAATGCTGCTCCTTTGTTCATCGCACATGCTCCACTGAGAGTCGATACGTCAAACGTCGCAAAGTCGACTGTGGCAATCATGAGCGGTAAGACTCGGAATCCATCGTAGGCCGTACAGGTCGCATAGTAGATGACCGATCCGTCATCTTCTGTGAAGCGGACGAAACGGGCATCTTCCAAGCCGTGGCTCTCGATCGGCGACCACGGGAAGATTACTCGTTCCGAGAGTTTCGATTCTGGTTCGAACGTCACCCGATAGTTGGACGTAGCCAGCCAATGCATTGCCTTCGTGGCCATTTCCGTCAGGCGGCACGGTGCACGCTTGCCCTCCACCGTTGCGATTGCAGCGTCGAGCTCGTGCAACTCGAACGAGTCTGCCAACAGGTCGGTGACCAGCCCGGTAGTGCTGTCGAAGGCGTCCATCTCCACCAACTTCTCGCGGAACGATGCCTTGTCGAAGACCGACGGACAATGGGTCCCGGTGACGGCGAACCGTGACGGCGGGTCCACGATGATCGCACCGGTGGCGTCAATGATGGCGCTGCGGAATTCGATCGACGACAGGTGGCCCTCACCGACCGATCGGAGGCTCAAGATGAACCGGAACTCCCTCGGATTGAGGCCCGTCTGATCGGGATGGGCGACCATAGATGGATTCGTGAGCGCGGCGGTTTCGATCGAGAATTCTTGGGTGTAATAGGCGCCGATGAGAAGCTGGCGTTCATTCGACAGTTCTGCGCATCCGGAGGTGTTTCGGGTCACGTACCGAAAGTGGCTGTCGAGCACCGCTTCAAGGTTCACGTGTCGTTCCTCGAACTTCGCCCGGGCGGCGTTCAGTATTCCTGCGACGTCGCTCTCCGGCAGAGCGAGGATTCGGGCCAGGAGACCGTCGTCCGGAAGGATCTGCTCGTCCGGCAGGAAAGGTCTGACAATGACGCGCCGGGAATCGGGGCGGAGCTCGACATCAATTCTTTCGATTCCGACCGACGCGACGGCCTCTGCCTCGAGCGCGACCGGCGCATCATCCGACATCGAATCTTCGGACATCCGAACTACGGTCACTAGGACACCTCGATAATTGCTTGTATAGCGAGAGCGGTCTCTTCCCAACCACGCACGGAAATGGTGTCGATCCCGACGGACTTCACGGGATAGTCGTTGCCGCCCTCGCCGAGTTGGTCACCGAAAAATAGGATTTCGTCACTGGTTAAACCTACGGCGGCCATCAATTTGCGGATACCGTACGCCTTGTCGGTGCCGGTATTGGTCACATCGACCGACGTCGTCCCGCCAACATGTACTTCGAGGTCGGGCAATCGTTGAGCGGCGAAGTCGCATAATGATCGCTTCTTTGCCCCATCCGGATCCCATGCGTACTTCCTGGCCGCTGGTGCTTCCTGGCCCAGCGCAGAGAACGTGATCTGGGTGCCTCGATCCTCAATGATCGGACCGCACGGCTTGGGCTCCCAATAGCCGAGCGTCTTGGCCCCAGCAGTGAGCACGTCCACGATCCGGGTACGGGTCTCGGGTGCCAGATCCTCCGAGTACTGCGACGCCCACTCACAGCTCTGCGTGTCGAATCGAAAGTATTTCGTGCCGGATGTCGGCATGATATGCAGCCGAGAGAGTTGCTCCGGGCTGGCATCGAGCCGCTCAATGAGTTGCAATTTGAACTGCTCGAACGCACCCCCAGAGATCACACACACCTCATACGGCGACAGGAGGTCACGCAGCAGGCCAGCCATCGAATCGGAAACCGGTGACTTCGTCACAGCCAACGTGCCGTCTAAATCGAAAGCGATCATTCGGCGCCTCAAAAGGCACCCGCAACGGCCACGTAACCAAGGCACGCATCACTACGCATCTGTTCTCACTACCCGTGTTCGTTCGCGTCCAAACCCGACACCACGTTGTCCACCAAATACGCCCGAGTGCACGCAGTTCGTAGAGCGGTCTACGTAAGCGCGCGCACTATTTCTATCCACCGGACCTGACACATCGTTCGCGGTCGATTCCAAACGTGCAACTCGTTGCTGCTCGTGACACGAAGTGCTCCGCTCAGCGAAGTCCTCCGGTCATTGCACCAGTCTCCCAACCTGGCGCGGCGACTCCTCTGCTCGGAACAGGGTGGCGAGGTAGATGAGCGGCGTGACGGCGTGAGTGAGCAGCGCGACAACGGGTGAGGCGAACGCGACCGGAATCGCCACGATCGCAGGTGCGAAGGCCGCCAGCTGTAGCTGTCGTTCGCTGCGGACGGTAGCGGCCGCCGCCGGATCCTTCAGCAGATGCGGGTTTCGTTCCACGTAGAAGCACAGTCCCAACCAGCTGACCGACAACGCGAGTGAGATTCCCGAGAAGAGGACCAATGCAACCACTTGATCATTGTGGTCACCGGTCCGCATGGCCGACGAGATCACCGACGTCGGCCAGGGCAGCGCGCTGGTCAGCAGCAGGTGCAGCAGGTTGAGCGATATCAGTGCCGAGTTGACGCTCTTGAGGCGCCGGAACATGGCGTGGTGGGTCAGCCAGACGACGCCGATGATCGCGAACGCGGCGAGGTACGCGATGTATGCGCCCCACTCATGCGCGAGTTCATGCAGAAACCGCCCGCGCTCAGTCGGAGCGCGCAATTCGAGAACGAGCAGCGTGATGGCGATCGCCATCACGCCGTCGCTGAAAGCTTCGACCCGCCCCGTTTCGGGTAACTCCGACTCCTGCGATCCTGTGATCACGGTGCCATCGGCGACAGCAGGATTTTGCCATCGTTGCGGCCGGCTTCCAGGTCTTCATGCGCGTGACGTGCCATCTCGAGGGGATAGGTCCGCCACAGCTTCACCTGAAGCTCACCGGACTCGACCATTTCAGCGAGTTTGGCGAGCGCGCCGCTCTCGGCGCGGTCGGCCGGATCGAGTCCACTGAACCCCACTCCGAGTTGCAGGGCGCTCATGTCAGCGAGGGTGACGACGCGTTCGGGACCTCCGGCCAAGGCGACCGAGCCGACAAGCACGCCGTGACCAGACGTGTCGAGCACCGCATCGACCCGTGTCCCGCCGGCCTCGTTACGCACTCGCTGCTCCCAACCGTCGCCGTAGCGAACCGGGCGCCCACCGAGGCAACGAAGTGCGTCGTCGTCGTCCGGCCCGACAGTTCCGATCACCGAGGCACCGTCTCGCACTGCCAGCTGCGCGACGATCGACCCGATAGCGCCGCCCGCGCCATGAACGAGGAGGGTCTCGCCGGGCATCATCGCGAGACGGCGATACGCCCGAGCGGCCGCCTCGCCCGGCGTCGGCAGCGCTGCTGCCTGCTCCATGGTGACCCCCGCCGGAACTGCGACGGGATCGGCGAGGATCGCATGCTGCGCGTACCCGCCCGATGTCGCCAAGCCGAACACCCGGTCGCCAACGCTCCACTCGACGCTCGTGCCGACTGCGTCGATGACCCCGGCGACATCGCTACCAGGCGTCGCCGGAAAGGTCACGGGAAACACGTCCTGAAGGTCGCCGCGACGGATCTTCGCGTCCGTCGGATTGACGCCGGCCATGTGCACCACGATCCGCACCTCCCCATCGCCGGGCAGGGGCGCCTCATCGTTGACGATGCTCAGCACCTCTGGTCCGCCGTAGTTTTCGTACGTGGCTCGTTTGGACAACATTGCGGCTCCTGTTTCGGTGGGTCTCGGTTTGCCGCGATCATACACAGTGTATGATCGTGAGCGTATGACTTCGCCGGAATGTTGATGAGCGAGAACACCCAGGTTCAGCGAACGAAGGCGGCCGTGCTCCAAGCCGCCCGTGAGCTCCTCCTCGAGATCGGGCCGGCCGAGCTCACGTACACCGCAGTTGCGAAGCGATCAAACGTGACACGACAAACCGTGTACCGGCACTGGCCCACCCGCGAGACGCTCCTCACCGACATCGTCCTCACCGGCCCCGACGTCGCCTACCCGAGCCCGGGAGCCAATGCCGGTACCGTGGTCATCGAGTTCCTCCACAGCCTGCGCGCCGGGATGAACGACGGACCAACCGGTGCCGCGCTCATGGCGCTCGCCGGTCAAGCGCATCGCGACCCGACCAGCGCAGCGGCACTCACCGCCATCACCGACGATCGCCGCAAGGCGCTGAATGTCCTACTCGCACCCAGCGGCCGGCGCATTTCCGAGTCTGATTTCGCTCAGCTGTGCGGCCCGGTGATGTTCCAGCGGTTCATCGCTCACCGCAACGTCACCGACAAACTCATCAACAACACAGTCGACGCCTGGTTGGCACAACGCGATGACGAGCCAAACAGTGCAACCGATCTCGCCCGACAAGCGAAGCGACTGCTTGACCCAAAGACAACAGCAATCTTCATGACTGACATCACAACAACCGATCCGACAATCAAATCAAACAGTGAGAAATGACAGTTGCTTGACCCCTGTTGGGCACCATGGCCTGTGGTTTCGCATTTCTGCGTCCACGTCTATCCGGTCTTCGCGGAGCCGCCAAATTCCCCAAGTGCAGCACAACGGCACGAAAGACACACTGTCAACGGATGTCAACAGAACACTGAAATGATGGGCGGAACGGGTCCCCAGAAAGCAAGCGGGCACCCTCAAAAGGGTGTCTGAACTGCGGTTTTTGCTTGGAGCGGAAGACGGGATTCGAACCCGCGACCCTCACCTTGGCAACGTGAGGATGACTGTCCAGCCAGTCCACCACCTGCGGTTACGTGCTCCTGCGTCCACATTTTGTCCACCAAATACGCCCCCGTCCAGGCAGTTCCTAGAGTGGTCTACGTACGCGCGCTTACTATCGCGTCCAGTTGGGAGCCGACCGACCTCAGCGAATTTCAAGGCCGTTCGATCAGCCATTGCTCAAACGCTGCTGGCGCGATTGTCCGAGGTTTCTGCTCCACCCAATCGAGAAGATCGTCGTCGCCGGTGACGATCCACACAGCGTCGTGTTCTCTCGCCAACGCAACCAAGTAGTCATCGTCGGCATCACGAGTCACAACAGCAATCTCCGACGGGTCCGGTACTTGGCTCGGCAGAGCCGAGATCGTTCCGACGAACTCGCAAGCGTCCTCAGCGCTGATTCGTTTACGCAGACGCGGACGATCGAGCACATCACTGATCTCGCCGATCAACCTCGGACACACGATGACTTCGAACGACCCCTCGCCCGACATCCACTGGTCGACCAATCGCGTTGACGGACCGCGCCCGATCGCGGCCGAAACGAACACGTTCGCGTCGAGGACGACGCGGACCGGCTCAGCGGGCACGCCGACGTCGCACTTCCCGTGTCTCCTCGACCGCCAAGCGCATCGCGTCGTCATCGTTCAAAGACGTCGCACCGCGGGAAGCCATTGATTCACGTACGGGCCGAGAGAAGTACTCCCACGCCGACTGACGCGTCATCCCCAGCGACTCCCCGATCTGATCCCACGACACCCCAGCCGTGCGGGCGTTAGCGACAACCTGACGGCGAAGCTCACCCAGCTCAGCCTCAGCGCGCGTCAGCTCACGCAACGCCTCCAACGGGTCGGATGGCAAACGATCTAGAAGAACACTCACGACGTCAGGATAGCCTGACATCCAGAATTTTGCAAGCGACCGCACGTCATGCGGCCCCTCGGGCTTTGTTGATGATCGACCGCATGACGTCTGCGGCGTGCGCGTCGCCCGACGCGAACGCCGACATGAGTTCCCCGACCCGCATCGACCCGAGCTGCGGGTGAAGATACCGATCAACCACGGAGCGGGTTTTACGAATCGTCGTCGGAGCCCACGATCCGCTCGCCACGACAAACCACGCTTCCAGAAGCTCCGACACCGTCGAGCCGGAGCCGATCGACCGTTCGGACCGGACCGACGACACCAACTCGGCCAACCCGCGTTCTGCGTCACCGCGGTTCCCGACCACAGTGGCGGTTCTGTAGCGAGGCTTCCCGGTGTCGGGATTCGTCCCGGCATACACGCGCAATTCCCACGAGGACACGCCACGCTGTCGATCGATCCGTCCACAACACGGTGTTCGACACAACGACCCGTCGTCTTGGTGAGCAGGATCATGGGCATGATGGGCAGCCGTCCAACTGGCCCCCACCCTCGCAGATGCAGAAACCCCCTGCTCAGCAGGGGGTTCCATTGGAGCGGAAGACGGGATTCGAACCCGCGACCCTCACCTTGGCAAGGCTATGACATCGGTAGGTTTGCGTCCTTTGGTTCCGCTGAGCAGGGTCTTTCCCGTCGGCTTTTCCGCTGATTCCGCAGAGTCAGTCCGTTTCCTGGAACGATGGTTTAACGCGTTAAACGAAGCAGGTTTCGCAGAGTCATCCCGCGATGTGGTCGACTCACCGAGCAACCGAGTGCGACGTCCTGCTCGCACGACCGATACTTCGAGCCGACCACCAAGCGCGCTTACATACGCGTCGAGCACTTCGATCGTCACGTTTCTGGACTTCTCGATTGCAACGATCCGTGGTTGCGACACGCCCATGTGATCGGCAAGCTCCCGTTGCGTTACACCGGCACGTTCACGCAACGCCGTGAGACCTGCAGCAAGACGAAGTTCATCCTCGATCTCGGTAACACGCTTTGCTGCGCCATCGACACTGAGGACCCTTTCCTCCCAATTTTTCAAACTCATGATCGCTTTCCCTTTCTTGTCGACTTCTCGGTAGCGGCTTTGATTGCATGTTGGTGTTCGTCGAACAAGTCATCGGCGATCGGAATATTGGCCCGGTACCAGCCACGCCAATCACGGCTCTTATCTCCACCAAGCAGCAGGATTGCTTTTCGTTGACGATCGAACGCGAACAACACTCGTATTTCGGTGCGTCCGGTCGATCCGGGTCGCAATTCCTTCATGTTCGGATGACGATTCGACGTGACCGTGTCGACCAGCGGTCGACCCAACATCGGACCTTCGGACCGGAGGACCCGGACGGCAGCGAGCAGTGCCTCGGCATCGAGCTGATCGAGCAAGTCCGCCCACACATGACAGGACGGATGGAACTCAACCGACCATTCCCGAGGAGGCACGACAATAACAGTAGCATTATCGAGCGGTTGCGGCAAGGCGTGAGGATTCCGACGGCGCGCCGCCGGAACTCAATCACCGCGACCTCACAACGCGTCCCACCCGTCAATAGCCGGCAGCGAGGCCGAGATTCCGCCCCGCTCCCAAGCCCAGTCACAACGCAAACCCCGGACGCACTTGAGCCCCAACCCATGGGCACGGCATGGGCAAACGGGCAAACTGCCATGACGAGCAACCGATCGCCGGCTTGCGCCACCAGAAAAGCAAAAACCCCCTGCTCAGCAGGGGGTTCCGTTGGAGCGGAAGACGGGATTCGAACCCGCGACCCTCACCTTGGCAACGTGAGGATGACTGTCCACCACGCCCATGACCTGCGGTTACGTGCTCCTGCGTCCACGTTTTGTCCACCAAATACGCCCCTGTCCAGGCAGTTCGTAGAGTGGTCTACGTACGCGCGCTTACTAATTGGACGCTGCGTTGCCTCGAACGAAGTTGGGTCCGTCCCGCTCTCGCACGTCCAGGACTCGGAGAACACTGCCTCGGTCGACCGCTCAAAACTCAGTTGCACTTGTGGCGTTTATCGTTCACAATCGATGCATGAACGGAACCGCAGTATTCGAGCTGACAGCACGAGACCGGAAAAAACTGGCCGCGCGTCTCGCTCTACCGGCCGACGTACGGGCAGTCGCCGTGCG
>JANLRD010000179.1:0-7667 GCA_031368215.1 Acidimicrobiia bacterium
CCTCGATTCCGCTACTTCTTGTTGCAGTGGCCCCCATCTCGCATTCCCGTCGCCGACCGGATACGAGGCGGCGAGCCACCGGCCGAAGTCGCCCGACTGCACACCGGTCGTTGTCGAGTGGTGTCGCCGGAGTTATCCGCAGTGCTGCAATCGTGATGAAGGTCAGCTTTGGTCCGGATGGCTGGTCCCTGGTGCGAGTCAGGAGCATGGGCCTTGCGCTGTCTTCACCAAAATGGATACCGTTTCTGGCAATCACGTTGGCAATCAGAGCACCGGTACAAGGCAACACGAGACGGCATCACCCGGACCGAAAACCGCATAACTGCGGGCCAGAGGGCACTCAACCGACGTCGACGGACGGCTCATTTTGCCCTCCGGAGGCGGTGGCGCAGGTTCGAATCCTGCCGAGGGCACCAAGGTTTCCGCAGCTCAGCGGAGAGGCGCACCGCGGCAGGACGATTCACCTGGGGGTGATCAGAACGATGCTTCTTCCCGGCTTTCGGGGTCGTCGAGCGTATCCAAGGGCTCGTTGAGCTCTTCGGCGAGGCCGACGTCGGCCAGAAGGTCCATCAAGTCTTGCGAGCTCAGCTCACCGGGGACGTCCTCGGTCTCCTCGTAGAGTTCGACTTCATCTTCGGCCGGATGCTTGATCGGCTGCGGCGGGGTCTCGTGCGGGTGTGTCACAGAACTGCCTCCTCTCGAGTGGGCTGTGCGTCACCGTAGCTGGCATCGACGCCGGCGACCACGGCGGCTTACCTGGGTTGCCGGGAGACGAGGCGTGACGGGGGCTCACGGACCGAGCGATACGTCCGGCTCCGAGATCGACGCGAGCTCCCGCAGAACGGCGCCGATTGCTGCGAGGGAGATGTAGCTCACGCATAGGAACGCGCCGTAGAGGACCGTGAAGCCGATGGTCCGTGCGTTGCTGAGCGGGTTCTGCACCGGCTCGAGAATGCTCCTGGCGAGGGAGCGGGGTGTCTGCCAGAAGTTCCACGAGTTCCAGCGTTCGACTCGGCCGAGGTAGACGCCAAACCCCGAGAGCAGAAGGCTGATGAGCGCGGCGATCCAGCCGGCGACGGTTCCCAGACGGGCCCGCACGGCGACGTGAACGAGCGCGACGGACCCGAAGCACAGGAGCATCCCGCTCACGGCAAACGAGCCGTAGAGCAGCGCGTCGTACCAGAGCGGGGCATCCGATCTCTCCACATGGAGGATGTCGGTCACCAGATAGGGCGCGTTGGGCAGGAACAGGATCCAACCGGCAAGGATGGGCAGGGCAGCGACCTCATGTCGGACCCGCAGTAACCAATCGGCCAGCAGCGCCAGGGGAAACGGGATCGCCGCGAGGAAGAGGTTCCAGACGAGGAATCGGAAGCCGAATCGCCCCGTGGCGGCGTAGCGCACGGCGAGCAGGCCGAAGCTTGTGGTCATCGACAGGCCCAGCGCGACGCTGAGCTGCAGCCGGACCCTGAACCAGGTGCTCATGGGAATGACGGTAGGCGTCCTCCGGGTCGCTCCGGTCCGGAGATGGTCGGACCCGGGGTCCGCGCTACGTTGCATTGATGCTGACCCCGGGAACCACGGCGCCGTTGTTCTCGCTGCCCGATCAGGACGGGAACCCAGTTTCGCTGCTCGACTACCGGGGCGGTTGGCTGCTCCTGTGGTGGTACCCGAAGGCCGCCACACCCGGTTGAACATTGCAGGGCCAGGCATTGCGTGACAGTGCCGAAGCGTTCGCCGAACGGAACTGCGCCATTCTCGGCGCATCGTTCGACACCTGCGAGGAGAACCGGTCGTTCCGCGACGCCCAGGGATTCCCCTTCACCCTGCTGTCCGATGTCGACCGCTCGGTCGGTTCGGCATACGGCGTGGTCCGGACGGCCGGTCCCTATGTCGACTACCCGCACCGGTATTCGTTCCTCATCGATCCGGACGGCGTCGTCCGCCGTTCGTACGACGTCGACGACGTTGCTCGACACGCCGCCCTCGTACTGGCCGACCTGGACGCTCTCCGCGGCTGACGACAAACGTCCGGCCACTAGCTGATCGCCGTGCCGAAGGCCTTGCCGATCCCGTAAGTGATCGCCGAAGCCGCCACGACGATGGCGAACTGACGCGCTGCACTCCGGGCCACGTTGTTCCCGCTCGACCGGGCAATTGCTGCGCCGACGGCGAGGCTGGCGACACCGGTCGACACGGCGGACAGCAGAACCGCCGGGGTTCCTTTCGCGAAAAACCACGGAAGCAGAGGCACCAACGCACCACCGGAGAACAGCGCCAGCGAGCTCACTGCGGCAGTCACCGGTGAACCGAGCTCCTCGGGGTCGATGCCGAACACGGTTCGGGCCGTGAACACCATGAACTTCTCCCCGTCGAGCGGAAGTTCGGTGCTGGCCCGACGCGCCGTGGATTCGTCGAACCCGACCTCGACGAGCTTGTCGACCAACTGATCGAGCACGAGCTTCGGGTTTCGGACGATGAGACGGCGAAGTTCGGCGAGGACGCCGTGCAAGAGTTCCACTTGGCTGCGGACGCTCACCCACTCGCCGGCCGCCATCGACAACGCACCGGCGATCAGGCTGGCGAAACCGGCAATCCGCACCGCGCTTTGGCTGGCGTTCGCTCCGGCCACACCGAGGATCAGGCAGAGGTTGGAGACCAGCCCGTCGTTGACGCCGAGCACAGCGGCGCGTGCTGCACCTCGCGAGACCTGCTGGGCGCGGACCCGCAGCGCCGTGGCATCGGCGTCGGCATTGGCCACGTGCGCATCGATGGCAACGGTGATCGGCGTGCGTGCGTGCGTCGCCACGTTGCCGACAACCGCTCGCCCGGCGTTGGGAGTCGAGGTCACCCGGTCATTTTCATCGATGACAGCGGACCCGCATACACCGCACGCAGCGCCCCGCCGACTCCAGGCCACCCGGCCGGATCATGCCCAGCCCGTGAACGATGCGTGAACGAGTCGTTCGGATCTCGCTTCACCGTCCTGGCGATTCGTACCCTGACTCCGATGCTCCTCACCAACCAGTCGACGTGGCTCCGTCGGGCCTGGCATGCGGTACTCCATAGCGACGAACTCGACGATGGCTCGCCGTTGGCCGTTTGGGTGCTCGGTGAGCCTTGGGTACTGGTCCGGCTCTCCGGCGGCGTCCGGGCCTTCCGGGATCGGTGCCCGCATCGGAGCCTTCCGCTGAGCGCCGGCTCCATCGTCGACGGCGGGTTGCAGTGCGCTTATCACGGCTGGCGTTTCGACGGTGACGGCGCGTGCACAGCCATTCCGGCCCTCGACACCGACGCGTCGATTCCGACTCGGGCCCACCTCGACGCGCCGTTCGCCGTCCTGGAGCGATACGGACTCATCTGGCTCGCGCCCGACGAGCCGATCGCACCGTTGCCAGAGCTTCCCGAACTCGACGATCCCGGGTTCGAGCGCGTCTTCGCCACCACTTTCCGCACCGAGGTCGGCGCCGGTCAACTGGTCGACAACTTCATGGACGCCGCCCATTTCCCGTTCGTCCACGCCGAGACGTTCGGGGTTCCCGAGAGCGCCGAGGTACACGACTCCGGCGTCGAGCGAACAGCGACGAGCGTTCGTTCGGTGTTCGAGGCCCCGTATCGGAACTTCGACGACCCGCTCGTCGCCACCGGGGAGCACGATCTCGTGCAGTCACACCACGTCGAGAAGATCGGCATGGCGTCGCTCACCGTGGGGCTCCGGCTCACGTTCCCCGTGACCGGGGCGGTCTTCGCGATCCTCTATTCGTGTCAACCGGAGCGTGATGGCAGCACGCGGATCTTCAAGGCGATGGCGCGAAACGACTTCCACGATCGACCCGGCGAATGGGACAGGCTCGTCGCCGAGGAAGACACCGTATTGCGCGAAGACCTGGCGATCCTCGAACGGTACCGATCACGAACGGTGGATCTCGACCCTCGCCACGAACTTCATACGCGCGCGGATCGTCTGAGTGTCGCGTGGCGAAGGCTGATGGCCGACATGGCGGAGAGCGAGAAGGAGAAGAGCGAGATGGAGCACGCCGCGTTTCTGGACGACGGAGGGGCCCGTACGAGCGTCCCGTCAGAGCGTCCCGTCAGCTGTAGATGAGCGTGCCGTCGTCGAGATCGACCGCGGGGAGCTCGACCTTGTCACGCTCGTAGTCCTGGCTCATCTGCCACGGAGCATGACCCAGTTGCTTGGGCATGAGGTGCATGCCGCGCTGAATGTAGCCCGGGTTGAAGTTCTCCGGGTCGATCCACGGAAGCCTCGGGCTGTCGGCTTCGTGGTCGCGCAACTGCGGGGTGACCATCGACGCGCCGATCTCGTCGAGGTGACGAAGCAGGCGGCAGACGAAGTCGGCGAGGAGATCTGCCCGAAGCGTCCAGCTCGCCCGGAAGTAACCGAACACCCAGAGCAGGTTGGGTACTCCGGTGAACATCATCCCGCGGTAGGTCACCACATCGTGCAGGGCAAGCGGCTCGCCATCGATGGTGAAGGCAATGTCACCGAGGACGTTGAGGTTGAAACCCGTCGCCGTGACGATGATGTCCGCCTCGAGCTCGACGCCCGACTTCAGAAGGATGCCCTTCTCGGTGAAGGTATCGATCTCGTCGGTGACGACCGATGCCTTGCCCGATTTGATGCCCAAGAAAAGATCGGCGTCGGGGATGAACGCGAGCCGCTGCCTCCACGGTCGATAGCTCGGGGTGAAGTGCTTCGCGACCGTCTCCTCGGGAAGAAAGGCCCGCACGCCCATCAGCAGATCGGCGGCGAGAGCATCGGGCTCTTCGAATGAGCGGCGGGTGACGTTCGCCTGATCGTGGAGGATCTTCTTGCGCACGATGGCGTGGATCCACTCCTCCGGCGTGTCGATCTCGCGTAAAAGGTCAGCGAGTTCATTGGCGTTGCGTCCGGTCACAAAGTACGTCGGCGAGCGCTGCAGCATCGTGACGTGCTCGCACTTCGGCGCGATCGCCGGCACCAGCGTCGCCGCGGTGGCGCCCGATCCGATGCAGATCACCTTCTTGCCCGCGTAGTCGAGGTCCTCGGGCCAGGTCTGCGGATGCACGATCTGACCGCCGAAGCGGTCCATGCCGGGCCACTTCGGGGTATACCCCTCGGCGTGGCGGTAGTAGCCCTGGCACATCCACAGGAACGAGGCGGTGAACGTGCGAACCTCATCCGTATCCGTCTTGGTTGCGACGACCGTCCAGCGCTTGTCTGTCGCCGACCATTCGGCCGAGGAGATCTTGTGGTTGTAGCGGATGTGCTCGTCGAGGTTGTCGTCGGCGATCACCTCGCCCATGTACGTCATGATCTCGCCCGCGGTGGCGATCGGCGCGCCCGTCCACGGCTTGAAGCGGTAGCCGAAGGTATAGAGATCGCTGTCCGAACGGATGCCCGGGTACCGGTGCGTACGCCACGTGCCACCGAAGCCATCAAGGGCTTCGAGGACGACGAACGTCTTGCCGGGGCACTGCTCCTTGAGGTGATGTGCGCCCCCGACACCGGAGATCCCGGCCCCGACGATCACCACATCGAAGTGCTCAGTCTGGTGGGCGCCGGCTGGGGTTGTTGTGGTGGTGGTCGTCGTCGTGGTCATCTCGTCTGGTCTCCTCGGAGCAGCGGAGAGCCTCGCACTTCAGCGATCCGATCCACCAAACGCGGTGGTGTGGCAAGGGGCACGACGAAGGGTTCGCGGGCCGGTCCTCCGGCGCCTCCTCGGGATACCGACGGAGCTAGTGCAGCGCATCGACGATGAGCGCGAAGGCGGCGTCGGCATCGACCGACTCGAGCACTCGGCAATTGGGCGGCGGCATCTCCCGGAACGAGCGTTGGTCCACCACGGTCATACCCCTGGTGTGCATACCGGCGACCTCGATGTCGAGGCGCGCGTCGTACGCGGCGAACAGCTCCGGATGGGTCAGCGCCAAGACGGCGAGCGGATCGTGCATCGGCGCGCCCACGACGTCGAACTGGCGTGCCCGGTACCGATCGCTGAACTCATCGAGAAGATCGGCGAAGAGCAGTGCGGTCGTGCCGCCCGTCTCGCGCAACGCCGCGATCCTCTCCGGCGTCGCCTGGAACTGGTGGGAGATGTTGAGTCCGGCCATCACCAGCGGTGCGCCGGAGCGCACCACGATGTCCGCCGCCTCGGGATCGGCCCAGATGTTGAACTCCGCCGTGGCGGACCAGTTGCCGACGTGGGTGCTGCCACCCATGAACGACACGCCGGCGACCTTGGCGGCAAGGCCGCGATCACGTTCGAAGGCGAGGGCGACGTTCGTCATCGGCCCTGTGACGATCAGCCACACACCACGTTCGTCGTTCGCGCCGTTCGCATGTTCGCGATCGATCGTCCCCGTAAGAAAACCTACGGCGTCATCCGATGTCGGCGGCCGACTCGGGGGCGGGAGCTCAGCACCGGCAAGGCCGCTCTGGCCATGGATGTTTGTCGCCTCACGCAACTCGTTGACCAGCGGGTGCGGAGCGCCGGCGTGCACTGAGACGTCGGGTCGTCCGATCAGGTCGAGGACCTGCAACGCGTTCTTCGTTGTGCGATCGAGACCGACGTTGCCGCCGACGGTCGTGACACCGAGCAGATCCGTATGCGCGCATGCCAACGCGATGGCCAGCGCATCGTCGTGGCCAGGATCGCAGTCGAGCACAACGCGCAAACGAGGTGAGGGCATCGCCGGATCCTACGGGCGGTTGACGCCGATGGCACATCCGTCGGGTCATACGCGGACCGTCATTGCCGGACGTGCCGAGCCTGGGCGTCCGACCATCATTGCGGGGGCGGGTATCGCGGCTCCGGAAGACGATTGAGCGGCACAAGGTCCCGTCGATACTGCCGATGCGTGGCTTCCACCGCATCGGCGAGGGCCTGGCGCGCCGCCGCCAGTTCGTTGCGGAGGCGTTCGTTCTCCGCTTCCAGCTCGAGTACCTGGCGAACCCCTTCGAGGTTGAGTCCGGCATTCGTCAGCTGGGCGATGCGGTGGAGCATGGCGATGTCGCGCTGACTGTAGCGACGGCTCCGGCCGGGCGTCCGTGAAGGTTCGAGCAACCCTTTGCGCTCGTAGATCCTGAGCGTCTGTGGATGCATGCCCGCCAATTCGGCGGCGACGGAGATCACGTACACGGCTCGCGTGGCGCCGTGCGAGAACTCGCTAGTCGGGTCGATAGGGGACGTCATCGGGCACCTCGTTTCGCGTTCGGTGGGACTCTCGTGGTCGGCGCTGCCAATGGCCTGCAGGCGGTGCTGGCACGGCTTTGCGGTAAAACACCTCCCAGCGACGTTGGGAGGTGTTTCGCCCCAATATATGGGGGCAACCTCTCTCCCAGCGGCTCCATCGCGTCACACGCCCAGGTGGGCTCGGGGATTGGGGGTGGCGGCCCCGAAGGATTCGATTGCCGCCTGTTGCTCGGGGGTCGGAGTGCCGGGAACGTCGATTTCGAGCGTGACGAGCAGATCGCCGGCGCCGCCGGCGGCGGCGGCACCCTTGCCTTTGGCGCGAAGGACCCGACCTGACTTCGAGCCGGGCGGCACCCGCAGCGACACCTTGCCGTCGAGCGTCGGCACGGTGATGGTCGCGCCGAGCACCGCCTCAGCGAAGGTGATGGACGTAGTGAGCGTGAGGTCCTTGCCCTTGCGACCGAACAGCGAGTG
>JANLRD010000061.1:0-26988 GCA_031368215.1 Acidimicrobiia bacterium
TCGCTGACGGAACCCGTGGGCGACTGCGCGTCGGCTGCCCGGACGGCGCGGCTTCGCGGTGTTCGGATCGGTGTCGATCAGTCGTATGCCTTGGAGAACGTCGACGGTCCGACGTTCTTGGCGCTCACGGCGGCCATCGCCCTGTTGAAAGATCAGGGGGCCGTCATCGTCGACGTGCGGGTGCCCGCGGTCGATGCGATCCTGGCGCGTGCCGTGATGGCGGCGGCGGCCGAAGCGGCCATCTCGCACGCGGCCAGCTACCCGTCGGAGCGTGCGAGCTACGGCCAGCCGTATCGCGACCTCCTGGGTCTCGGCATCGGTGCCACTGCGGTGGACTACGCCGCAGTGGCCATCTGGCGTCGCGAGTTCCGTGGGGCACTCCATCGGACGTTCGCGGAGGTCGAGATGATCGTCGCGCCGGTCATTCCGATCGCTCCCCTGCTGGCGTCGCAGATGAGGGCGTCAGTGGGTTCGTCGCCCGTCGACTCGGCCGGCTTCATGCGCTACACCATCCCCTTCAACCTTGCCGGGGTTCCGACGCTCACGCTCCCAATGGGACGCACCGCCGGGGGTGCACCGCTCGGGTTTCAGCTGATCGGGCCGGCGTTGTCCGAAGCGGCGCTGCTGTCCGCCGGAGCGGGCTACGAGGCGGCCAACGGGTTCTCCACCCGCCATCCTGACCTCTGAGCGGCACTGTCGACTGAACGGGCCTGCTCAGTCTGGTCCGACGATGGCCCGGTAGGCGTCTTCGGCGTAGGCATCGGTCACGACGCCGAGGCCATCGGCGACCCGGTTCACGTAAGCGAAGTACGCAGTCACCTGATTGACGTCGAGGATGTCACGGTCCGACAGGCCATTCGCCCGCAGAGCGGCGAGTGAGTCTTCGGTCATCGCCCCCGGCGCGACCGTCAGGCGAACGGCGTAGGCGAGGATGGCGCGTTGACGGTCCGTGACCTCGACCCCATCGTGATTATCAATAAGTGCGCGTACGAGCGGCACGTTCTTGCAGAGGCGGACCAGACCGGCCGCATGATGAGCAAGTCAGTAGTGGCAACTGTTGATCTTGGAGACCACCACACCGATCATCTCCCGCTCGATACGGGTCACACCGGAACGCCCGTACATCACCGTCCGGTAGAGATCGATATGGGCACGCATGGTCTCGGGGTGCAGTGCGTGCACCTTCAAGATGTTGTCGACCGCGCCAGTCGTCTTGTCGCGTTCCGCAGCGTAGAGCTCACCAAGGAGACCTTTCGCGGCGTCTTCGGCGATGGTGTCGATCCAGGCGACTCGTTCTGACGGATCCATGGGCCGCGAACGTACACTTCCGCTCCTGAATCCGGCCGCTGAGCACGATCGAAATGACCTTGCGAGTCGGCACCTGAACGCGTGTCTGAACGGCGAAGGAGCCGACCACTTGGCCGGCTCCTTCGTGTTCGATTGGGTCGACCGAGTTGGTCAGTTCCAGCTGCCGCCGGACCAGGAGCTGCCTGACCAGCTGGACCCGGACCACGACGAACCGGACCACGACGAGCCTGACCAGCTGCTGCCGGACCACGAAGATCCGGACCACGAAGATCCGGACCACGAGCTACCCGACCACGAGCTGCCTGACCACGACGAGCCGGACCAGGAGCTACCGGACCAGGACGACCCGGTCCAGGTGGATCCGTTCCAGGTGCCGCCCGACCAGCTGGTCCCAGCGGCGCTAGCCGCGGCCATGGCGGCGGAGTTGAACGGCTTGTTGAAGATGTCCTTCTCTCCACTGAGCACGACACCGTCGCGGGCGAGGTGATCGGTGCCACGTGCAGCTTCAAGACTCCCGGTTCCTGTTGCGGTCGGGTACGTCTGGTTGACGGCAGCGTAGTCAGCGGGCGTCTTGGTGGCAGCCAGCGTGAGGTTGATCGCACCAGCGCCTTGCGCTTGCGGGTCGCCGCTCGGGATCGTCACCGCGGTGTACGCGAGCAGCTTCTTCACGTCTTCGGGGGTAGCGCTGGGGAATTTCTGGAGAATCAGCGCCGCCGCTCCGGCGGTGATCGCGGTCGCTTGGGACGTGCCGCTCCCACGGAAGTACCGGTCGTTGATTCGGCCTTCGGGATACTTGACGTCAAGGTACCCGTTCGGGACCCGGAGGCCTTGTGTGTGGGATCCGACAGCCACGAAATTGGGTTTCTTGTTCCCACCAGAAGAGACCGAGTAGGTGCCGATCCGATCGTCGCTCCCGGAGGCTGTGCCCATCGTGTCGTATCCACCAACTCCGATCACCTTGGGGTTGGAAGCGGGATTGGTCAGGCTCAATGACGCGTTGCTCCCGGTGTAACCCGGATTGCCGGCAGCTACAACGACGACGATACCGCTGTTCCAGGCCCGCTCGACTGCGTAGGACAGCGGGTCGATGGCGGGGTCCTGGGTGGAGTTGGTGCCGTAGGCCAGGTTCAGTACCCGGATGTTCATGCCGTTGCTGTTCTTGTTCTGGACCACCCAGTTGATGGCGGCGATCACCTGGGAGACGTCGACCCCGCCATCGGCGGTGCCGACTTTGACGCTGACGATGCGGGCGTCGGGGGCCATGCCGCGGTAGGAGGTGGCGGGCGCGTTGGCGTAGGGGGCGGTGAGGGTGGCGTCTTTGCCGGCGATGAGGCCGGCCATGAAGGTGCCGTGGCCGTTGGTGTCGAGACGGGTGAGGTTCGGGGCCTGGGACTCCAGTGAGAGGTCGGGGCCGTTGATGATCTTGCCGGGGGCATCGAGGCCGGGGACCGGTGACACTCCGGTGTCGATCACGGCGACGTCGACGCCCCGCCCGGTGAAGCCGGCGTTCCACCACGTCGTGGCCCCCGTCTGCGAGGTGACCGCGGCCATGGAGTACGGGTCCGCCGTGGGGTCGTAGCCCGCAGCGGATGCGGGCTGGGTACCGAGGGCCGGGAGAAGGCTCGCGCCGGCGAGCAGTGTGCCGAACACGAGGCGTGTCGTCGGGCGTCCACGCAACGAGTGTCGGAGCCAGGTGGCTCCCGATGGTGCGTTGGAAGGCTTCGGGAAGTGACGCATGTGCTGCTCCGTGGATTCGGTGGTCGTCCGTGACCACGCTCCCATTGTCGCCACTCTCCGTGGTCGGATGAATGGGTCAGGAGACTCTGCACCACCTCTCACGACTGAATCATCCGTCAGCCGCTCAGCACTACCCACAGGCGCCGGTAGCGCCGCGGCGTCAGTGCGTTGTGCGGAGCAACGGCGAAGACGTCTCTCCGCCCATCCGGATAGACGACTGACGCATCCAAGAGGCAAACGTTGCCTCGTCCATGGGCCGGGCAAAGAGGTACCCCTGACCGGCGTCGCACCCCATGGCGACAAGCGCGTCGAGTTGTTCGGGACGCTCGATTCCCTCGGCGATGGTGAACTTTCCCAGGTTGTCGGCCAGGGTGACGATGGCGGTCGCGAACGCTCGCTCATCGATGGACGTCTCGAGGTCGTCAACGAAGGGCTTGGCGATCTTGATGGTGTCGACGGGCATCATGCGGAGGTGACTGAGCGATGAGTACCCCGTCCCGAAGTCGTCGAGGGCCAAGCCCACGCCGATCATCCTGAGCTGATGGAGAACTTCGATCGCGTGATCGAGATCCTCGGCAACAAGGTCTTCGGTGATCTCGACGACAAGGCGTGATCCCGCCAGACCGGTTCGGCCGAGTACTGCGGTGATCCGCTCGACAAGGCCCGGTTCCCGGAAACTTCGAGGCGACATGTTCACTGAGACCCACGGAACACCGGAGCCGGCGCCGTCGCTTCGGGCGACCCATTCGCATGCGAGGTCGAGCACGGCCATGTCGAGCGCGGCGATCAGTCCCGATTCGTGCGCAACGCCCAAGAACACCTCCGGCTCGAGACGGCCGAGCGAAGGATGGTTCCACCGAACCAGCGCTTCGGCGCCGACCAACTCGTGGGTATCGAGCATGACAATCGGCTGGTAGACGGCCGAGAGACCGCCGTCAAGAAGCGCCTGCTCGAGTTCGGTTCGAAGGTTGTAGCGATGCAGCGTCGATTCATGCATGGCCGCCGCGAACGTGACCGAGCGGCCCTTGCCTTTCGCCTTGGCGATGTACATGGCGGTATCGGCGTTTCGCATCAGGGCCATCGCGTCGGTTCCCGCTTCCATGAGTGCGACGCCGACACTGGCGCGAACCTGGAGGCGAAGGTCGCCGACACGGACGGGATCATCGAGCGCGTCGAGTATCCGCTGGGCCACGGCGTCGACCGCATCGCGATGCTCGGAGTCCGGGAGAAGGATGGCGAACTCGTCACCTCCGAGGCGGGCGACGACGTCGGTCGTGTCGACGCACCGCTTCAATCGGCCCGCGACTTCGATGAGGAGAGAATCGCCGGTGGCATGGCCGAAGCTGTCATTCACGGTCTTGAAATCATCGAGATCGACAAAGAGCGCAGCGCCCCGCGCCGGTTCGCAGCGCTGGACGGCCTGTTCTACTTCGGTGCTGAACAGCGAGCGGTTGGCGAGGTTTGTCAGAGGATCATGCGTGGCTTGGAAGGTCAATCGGCCTTCCATCACCCGCAACTGGGCGAGTGATTGCTCGAGACGGCCGTTCTCCAGTGCGATCGCCGTGTGGTTGGCCAGCGTCTCGGCCAGGCGGACATCGTTGACGTCGAACCCGACGACGTCGCTCAGGTGATTGGCAACGACGAGGCCACCGATGAGTCGTGACTCGCCGATGAGCGGGATGATCATGGCGTCTTTGTAACCACGCTGTCGGAGGAACTCACCGCCCTGACCCGTCTCCCCCGCCACGGTGGCGTCGAGAATCGCCGAGTGTCGGGATTCGAGGAGGCCGATGAGCAGATGATGGGTGTCGTCCAGCGTGCCGAACGCCTGCACCAAGTCCCCCGGACCGACTCGAACACACACGGGCGAATCGGTGGCTTCGGACAGGTAGATGAGCTCGGCCGCCTCGGCTTGGAACGACCCGCGGACATGACCGAGAAGCTCGGTCATCCCCGATTCCAGATCTGATGACTCGTGCAACAACTTCGTCGAGCTGTAGAGGAATTCGAGGCCCTCGTGGCGTCGTCGTTGCGTGGTGTAGGCCCAGTTCGCCAGGTAGATACCACCCGTCGGCACGAGGAGCAGCACGGAGAGCCAGGGCTGGGCGTCAACCACGATCACGGCGATGGCCCCGAGGCTGACGGTGAAGATGTTCGTCACGAGCGCGAAGCGGACTCCGGCGTTGAGTTCGGAGAGCCGCCATGTGCCGGTGGCGAGTGAGATCGCGAGGAAAACGAGGAAGACAGAAAGGATCGAACCGGCGAGCAGGGCAACCGAGCCTTTGATCACGACCATCTCGTGGATCTGGCCACGATCAGCGGCGAGAGAGCGGAACAGCCCGATCGAGAGGACGTCAGCGGTCACGAAGGCCGCCGTGTTGAACAACAGCTTGAGCGGTCCCTGCTTCCGGTGAAGCCGCAGCGCGAGCGCTCCGCCGAGTACCTGGGTGCCGATGACCAGGAAGGGGGAGACGAAGAACAGCCCGAGCGCCACCGGGAGTTCACGGAGGGCGAAGGTGTGGGCCTCACCCCGGACATGGAGATGGACGACGAAGATCTCGGCTGCGGCGAACATCAAGGCCAGTGTTGGCACGGCAAACCACCAGGGCCAGCGGGCTCGCTCAGTCCAGTGTTCGGATCGGGTGAGCGCGCGGATGGCGATCGCAGAAACGGCCCAAAGACCGAGCGTGAGCAGCGCCACACGCCTCGCGCCTTTGGTTGCGGGACTCGACGCGGGAGATCGCGGAGTCGCCGCTGTCTCGACCTCGGAGCGTCCGTGCTCACCCAATGCCATGGCCTTGTCGATCGGCGGATGGAACTTCCGCCTTGAGCGGAGTCGGGTCCCGTCGGGATCGGACCGGGACGGTTCGGGAAGCGAGTGGGTCGAAAGGCCCAGGCGACTTTGCTCCCTACGCGAGAGGACCTTGCAGGGCCACCTGCGCCGCGTTGAACCCGCACATCCCGTGCACTCCCCCGCCTGGGGGTGTCGAAGCGGAGCATAGGAGGATGCTCGGGTTCGGCGTTCGGTACGGCCGTCCGACCAACGGCCGGAAGAGGAGCTGCATGCCGTCGTTCGCGCCCCCACCGATGTCACCTCCGACATACGCGTGGTCATGGGCTTCGAACCACGCCGGGTTGGCGATGTGCCGGGACAGCACCAGATCACGGAACCCTGGCGCGAACCGTTCGATCTGACGCTCGAGCGCGTCCGTCATGTCCACGGTCGATCCGTTGGGGACGTGGCAGTAGGCCCACAGCGTGTGCCTTCCCTCCGGAGCGCGGGAAGGGTCGACAATCGACTGCTGGGCGACCAGCACGAACGGTCGATCGGGGTGGCGACCCGCTGCAACCTCCGCCTCGGCCCTCGCGACTTCTTCTGCCGTTCCACCCACGTGGACCGTGCCCGCCCGACGGCAACCTTCGTTGGTCCACGGAACCGGACCGGTGAGGGCGTAGTCGATCTTGAAAGCAGCCGGTCCGTGCCGGAACGCCTCGAGCCGGCGCCGGTAATGCGGAGGGAGGCGGTCGCCGGCGATACGGGCAACCTGTGCTGGCGAGAGATCGAAGAGCACAGCACGCGCCTCGGGGATGTCGGCGAACGACGTTACGAGTCGGCCCGTCTCCACGGTTCCACCGTGTTGGCGGAGCAGCGACACCAGCGCGTCGGCGATGGTCTGCGAGCCGCCGGCGGCGACCGGCCACCCGACCGCGTGCGCTGAGGCCAACAGGACGAGCCCGAAGCTTGCCGTCATCGGACGCGACAGGGGAAGGAATGCGTGGGCGGCCGAGCCGGCGAACAATGCTCGGGCCTCGTCGCCCTCGAACCAGTGGTTCCCCAGGCGTGTTGCCGGGGCGAGCGCGGGGAGGCCGAAACGGGCGAGCGTGATGGGGTGACGCGGAATCTGTGGGAGCGGTCGCATCAGCATCGGCAGGAGCGTCTCCCAGTGTTCGGAGAGCGATGCGATGTGCCGACGCCACGCGCGGCCGTCGTTCCCGAGAGCATCCGCAGTCTCCGATGCGTCCCGGGTCACCAGCCCGGCACGTCCGTCATCGAGCGGATGGGCCAGGGCCACAGGCGGATGCAGCCACCGCAGGCCGTGATCGGCCAGTGGCAGTGACGTCATCACCGGCGACCCGGCGCCGAGTGGATGGATCGCGGAGCAGATGTCGTGCACGAATCCCGGGAGGGTGAGCTCGCTGCTGCGGGTTCCTCCGCCGATCGTCGGCTCCGCTTCCAGGACGACAACCGAGCGTCCGGCCATCGCCAGCGTGACGGCGGCAACGAGCCCGTTCGGCCCCGATCCGACGACGACAGCATCGATGGTTGTCGCGCTCACATCAAACTCCTTGACCCCGACTCTACGGGGAGAACAGCTTCGGCGAACTACCGAGCCCGGCCAAGGGCACGGGCACGCGGACACGAGGTGATGCCAGCCCTCCCCCGACACGAAGGTCTGCACCCTTCTGGCACCGGCGTGGCGTTCGTATCGTCATCGGCCCGAGCAGCACTCCATGCCGTCTTCTACCCCGCACCGCTACATTGCAGCCATGACTATTCGAGTCGTTGTCGCCGAAGACAACGCACTGTTGCGCGACGGCCTGGCTCGGCTGTTCTTGTCGAGCGCAGGATTCGAGCTCGTCGGCACGGCTGTCGACTACGACACGCTTCTCGCCGTGGTCGACGAGTCCCGGCCTGACGTCGTCATCACCGACATCCGTATGCCCCCGACCGGAACGGATGAGGGAATCCGAGCGGCGGCCGTACTGAGCGAGTCCAACCCGGAGATCGGAGTCATCGTGCTCAGCCAGTACGTCTCGCCGGCGTATGCGGTCACCCTTCTGGCCGGAGGGTCGGCGCGCCGTGGGTACCTGCTCAAGGACCGCGTTGCCGCCGTTGACGATCTCCTCGAAGCGGTGCGAGTCGTCGCGGCAGGCGGCGCAGTCATCGACCCGCAGGTTGTCGAGCAACTCGTCGCCTCATCACGCCGGTCGACCAAGACGCCACTCGAATTTCTCACGCCACGCGAGCGAGAAGTCTTGGGCACCATGGCACAGGGGAAGTCCAACGCTGCGATCGCCGCTGCCCTTGTTCTCTCCGAGCGGGCAGTGGAGAAGCACATCAATGCGATCTTCTCGAAGCTGCACCTCAACGAGGAACCCGACGTCAATCGACGGGTGAGCGCGGTGTTGATGTTCCTGTCCAGTGGTGATGCTGGCACCACCCCGACCGAGGTAACAGCACGGTTCTCACCTCCTCGCTGAACGGGCAAGCTGTACGTGTCATGGAATGTGTGCTTATGAACCTACCGACAGATTCGAGCAGGTCCGATGTCGACAGCATTGGGGTTCTCGTCGTTGACGACCAGGCTCCGTTCCGCGATGCCGCCCGCGCTGTCATCGCTCGTGTACCGGGCTTCGAACTCATCGGCGAAGCCACTTCGGGGGAGGAAGCGGTTGTCCTCGTCGAGGAATTGCGTCCCGCGGTGGTGCTGATGGACATCAATATGGGGGCGATCGATGGCGTCGAGGCGACCCGCCTCATCACGATGACCTTCCCCGAAACCTTCGTCATCCTGGTGTCGACGTACCCCGTCGACGACCTCCCTCCCGGCGCCCGCTCGTGCGGCGCCGCGGCGTACGTGAACAAGGACGAGCTCTCTCCCCGCGTCGTGCGTCGCCTCTGGGACGCCGGCGGCGATCCCACATGGCGCCGCGATCCCTCGTGATCGTTCTGGGCGGCGGCCGCCTTCGGGTCCGCTAGCTCGTAGACCGTTACCGGAGGGACGATCGTCAAACAACCGGCCCCGCTTCAACGGGCCGTGCACGTTGGTCGGGGTCGGCCTACGATCAGTCAACGAGATGCGGCGCAAACCGGTCCGCATCGCACCAAGGAGGCAGCAATGCGCGTCGACGGTGTCTTGCAGGGAAAAGGTTCCGAGGTCGCGACGATCGGCCCCGATCAGACGTTGCTCTCCGCTGTGGCCGAACTCGGGAGGCGACGCATCGGGGCTCTCGTAGTGGTTGCCCCCGACGGCTCCGTTGCCGGGATTCTCAGTGAACGTGACATCGTGGCGGCGATCTCACGGGAAGGAGCAGCGGTGCTCGAACGGGCGGTCCGTGACGTGATGACGGCCAACGTGATCACGTGCTCGCCCACGGACACCATGGAGCAGTTGATGAGCGCCATGACCGAGCAGCACATTCGTCATCTTCCCGTTCTCAGAGACGGCGCCCTGGTCGGTATCGTCAGCATCGGCGACGTCGTGAAGCGCCGGGTGGCCGAGATCCAAGATGAGGCGACGGCGCTGGGCGACTACATCACGCACGGCCGCTGAGTCCGAGGCAGCGGTTGTTGCGCAGGGGCTGACGCCGGCCGCTCGCTGAACAGGGAACGTTTCAAGCCAGCGGTACCGATCCGTGTATCGAGGTGCCCTGGCCCGACGCACTCACGACAGCAACCGTTCCACCGAACGCGCCCATGCGGTCGCGCATGTTCACGAAACCGTGTCCGTCGCCGCGGCCATTGGTCTGGTCGAACCCGAGACCATCATCGGAAACCTCCCAGTGCAGGGTCTGACCGTCCTCCCAGACCCGCACGAAGGCGCTGGCCTTCTCGCCGGCGTGCTTGCCGGCGTTCTGCAGTGCCTCCATGCAGCAGAAGTAGATCGCCGCCTCGACTTCTTGTGAATGGCGGCCGACGTTCACCTCGGCCATGGTCGGCAGAGCCGCTCGGGACGCGGCCGCCGGCAGGGCTTCACCCAATCCACCGGACACGAGCAGCGGCGGGAAGATGCCATGGGCGAGAGAACGCAGCTCGGTGATCGCCTCCTGGAGGTTGCCTCGGATCTCGTCGATCATCGACTCGGCGTCGGCCGGGTCGTCGACGACGGCGTCTTTCGCGAGCCGGAGCTTCACTGCAAGCGCGACGAGATGCTGCTGTGCACCGTCGTGAAGATTCCGCTCCAGCTTTCGCCGTTCCGTGTCTCCGGCCGCGACGATGCGGATACGGGACGCCCGCAACTCCTCGTTCGTCCGACGGAGCTCATCGAGCGACGCCTGCAACGCCGTGTCGAGTTGCACGTTGTGAAGGGCGAGCCCAACCTGTCGCGCCAACTCGGTCAGCACTCTGTCGTCGTCCTCTGTGAACGAAGCGGCATCACTACTTCGTTCGCATACGATCAGGCCGAGCAACTCACCACTGTGCGCGATCGGGGCCACCCTCGTCGATGCCGTGACGTCGGCCGGGACGATGCCCGACAGCCAGATGTCGAGCCACGTTCCGCCCGAGACGCCGGCCCGACTGACCACGGCACGCTCCTTCTCGCCAACGGTGAGCGGGGAGGTCGGCCGATTGGGAACCATCGCGGCGACCTCGTAATGCCCGTGGCTGCCGGTCCAGATCTGCGCACTTCGCAGTTGCAGGGACTTCCGCAGGGTCTCCGCAAGTTGCAGAAGAAGCTCGTCAAGCGGGATTGCCCGGGAAAGACGCGAGCTCCAGGTCCGCAGTGCTTCATCGGGAGACACCCGTTCTCCGTAGACAACCCGGTTGGCGCGATCCCCGAGCCAGGCCCGAGCCGGTTGATAGCAAAGCGCCGCGCCAGCGGCTGCGGCCATGGAGAGCACGAGCAGCGAGCGCTCGCTGCCCGACGGTCGCCGCCCGAACGCGGCCAACGCCAAGAGGTATGCGGCCGCGATGAGCACGGTCAGCCCGGTCACCGACACCGTGTGCGTGAGCAGCCTGTCGATTCGGGACAGGAGCCGGGGAACCGTGCCTGCCGCGATCGACATCGGCAACAGCCCCGACGCGACCAGCGCCACGTCGGCGGCGTGGTCCGGCCAGCCGAGGGCGAGCGTCAAAGCCCCTGCGACCAACGCGATCTCGATCGCGACAACGGCTCCCCATCCGGTCCACTGCATACGACGCTGCGTCAGAACACTCGCCGATCGGTAACTCGCATGAGCGATGGGGAGAGCGCCAACCGTCAAGACCCACAGCGCCACGATCGGCCAAGCGCTCACCGTGTCGCGATCGCCCAGCAGCGCTAGACCGAGCACAACGGCGATGGTGTAGGCGCCGAGAAGAACGCGGCGCGACCCGGTGCCGGCCAGTCGGCCGTCGGGAAGGGTCAGGAGTAGATGGAGGACGAGAACGGGTGTCAGAGACAGCGCAAAGCGCTCGCCTGCGTCCGCCAACAGGGATGCCGTTCCGGAAAGGCCGGTCGACCTGTTCGCCGACCATGAGAGCGCGCCGGTCGCGACGACCGCGGCAAGGACCAGCGTCGTTGCATTCCACCGGGTTGGGCTTCGTCGAACCGCCATCCCGGCTCCGAGGGACCACATCAGTCCGACAGCACCGACGATGACCACCGTGGGCGATATCGCTGCCGTCCGAAGTGACAGACCGAGGGCCCATACGCTCATCAGCAGTGCCGCGACCCAGGCGAGGAGTGCGGTGGAACGTCGACGGATGGTGTCTCCGTCGCCTGCTGGAAGTACCACTCGTCCCGCCCACGATTGGGAGCTCACGTGCCCTCGTTCGTTCGTTGTGCCTTCGAGCGGTGCGTCACGCCACCGGCGCGCCGCGCCCGTCATCGATGACGCGACCATCTTTCATTCGGACAATCCGTTGGGCTGCGTCGGCGACCGGTTGGTCGTGGGTGACCAGGAGAATCGTCTGGCCGTTGCGATGCAAACGGGTGAAGAGTTCGAGAACCTCGTCGCCTCCCGCGGAGTCAAGAGCGCCCGTGGGCTCGTCGGCCAGCAGGAGCGTCGGCTCGTTGGCAAGAGCGCGCGCAATGGCCAACCGCTGACGCTGACCGCCGGACAGGGAGGCGGGCGCCTGCTTGGCCTTGTCGCCGATGCCCAGGAGGTCGAGAAGGTCGCGGGCCCTGGTCTCGGCCGCCTTTCGCTTGCGCCCGGCGATGAGTGCCGGCATGAGCACGTTCTCCAGCGCCGTCATTCCTTCGAGGAGGTTGAAGAACTGGAACACGATGCCGATGTGTCGACGGCGCATGATCGCGAGCTCGCTCTCGGTCTTGCCGTCGAGTCGTTGTCCGGCGACGCTCACCTCCCCGTCGTCGGACATATCGAGCCCGGCGATGATGTTGAGCATCGTCGACTTTCCGCACCCCGACGGACCCATGACGGCGACGAACTCGCCACGCGAGACGGACAGGTCGGCGCCGCGCAGGGCTCGGACCGGTGCCATGTCGGCCTCGAACGTTCGAAACACCTGCCGGACATCGACCACGAGATCGAGTCCCGCGGTCGCGGCCTCGTCTCCCATGCGGGTGACGCTCTGATCGGAAAGCGTGTCGATGCTCACGGCGTTGCCTCCTGGGAAACGAGCGGACGTTCCGCATTCTTGTCGATTGGGCGCGGCGCCGGCCGGCCGGCCGGATCGGACGATTCGGAGGTACTCTCCGGCAGTTCCTGGCGGGGTTGGTTGCGTGACGCGATCTTGCGTGGTCGCACCGGCGTGGAGCGTCCCTTCACCAGTTGCGGACCGAGATCCTCTGCCTCCGGCTTCTGGGTGAATTGCTCCCAGGTCGGATCGCTGACGACGGTCTCGCCGTCGATAGCGAACTGCTGGAGCCGCTGGCAGAGGTTCACGGCGTCGCCGACGACGGTGTACTCGAGCCGTTCTTCCGAGCCCAACAGTGCGGCGGCAACGTCGCCTGTCGAAAGCCCGATGCCAAGGGGGAAGGGTTCGAGACCCTGGGAAATCCAGCTCTTGTTCACTGCGTCCTGGGCGGCGTGCATCGCGTGTGCGGCAACCAGCGCGCGATCGGCGTGATCGGTGCACGGCTCCGGGGCGCCGAAGACGGCCATCACCGCATCGCCGACGTATTGCATGACCGTTCCGCCGGCCGAAAGAATCGCTTTGTTCATCTCCGAGCGGTGCCGGTTGAGCTGTTGGGCGAGGTTCGACGGATCAGTGTGTTCACTGATGGTCGTGTATCCGCGGATGTCGCTCATCAGCACGGTCACGTTGAGCTCCTCGGTGTCACCGGCGTGCGCACCTCGGGCACGAATACGATCGGCGACCCCCGTCGGCAGGAGACGCGAAAGCGACTCGCCCTGCTCTTCGCGCGACACAATCGCCATGTGCAGCCGCTTCAAACGGTCGAGCGAACCCGCGGTCCCGGCCGACACACCTTCTGCGAGCCGGAGGAACAAGGTTTCGACTCTCGTCTCCACTGCGCCCGGCGTCGATTTCGTGGCGATCGCGATCGCCTTGATCGGCTTACCTTCTGCCACCATCTCGAGCAGCGCGTCGTCGCTGGCGTCCAACCCGCCGGTTCGCCGAACCGGACTCATCAGCGCGCTGACGATGACGGGATCGAGCATCGAACCTCCAGAGGCAACCTCCCGAATAGCGCGGGCCAACTGGTCGCCCTCGGCGATGCGATCCTTCAGCAGATAGCCGTAACCGCTGGCACCTTCGGAAAGCAACGCGATCGCGTAGTCGGGATCGTCATACTGACTGAGGATGACAACGCCGGTACCGGGGTGCGCCTTGCGGATGATCTTGCAGGCCTCGATTCCTTCCCGATGGAAGTTGGGCGGCATCCGGATATCGCTGACCACGACGTTCGGGGCAGTGGCCTCCGCTCCGCTGATGAGTCCGTCGAAGTCCTCCGCGATCCCGACGATCTCGATATCGGCCTGTCGAGACAACATGGCCTTCACTCCCTCACGGATGAAGACGCTGTCGTCGGCGATGAACACCGTGATTGCTCCCATGTGGTTGATTCAACTCCTCGATCGGAGTCACGCACAGGGCGTGAGCCCGTGTCCTTCGGTGGTGCCAGCACACCCGTCACTCGACGGTCACGGAAAGACCGGCTGCGGTGGCCTTGCGGGTCGAAGGGACGAATACAAGGCCAACCGCAACCGCGCTCACGATGGCCAACGACGAAAGGACCATCAACCGCAGAAGAGGGATGCTCGGACTGGGTCGTAGACCGAGACGCCCGCAGAAGATTCCCCACAGGACGTTTGCGCTGAAGATGCCGAACGGTACACCGACGGTCAACGCAGCCCCGATGATCGTCGCCGCCTGCCAGACCACAACGCGACCGGCCTGACGCCGCGTCAGACCAAGTGCGGCCATGATCGCCAGATCGCGCCGTCTGGCGTTCGTCGTCGTGGCGATGCCGTGGGCGAGAGAAATCGTGAACAACACGCCAAGTGCAGCGGCGAACGGCAGCCACACCGCTCCGAGCGATTCGTACCCGTTCAGGGCCGCGGGCTTGCCGTCGGTGAGGAAACAGCCCGAATCGGTGCAACCCTGCCCGATGAAGAACTTCCGAAGTGATTCCGTCGCCATTGCCCGATCGAGTATCGGATCGATCCGGAGGAACACGCCGTTGAACCGGCCCTCGGAGGGATCCGCGGAGGGCGGAAACACCGAAGCGACGGTCGCGGCACCGGTGCCGAGACCGGTGTTGCTCGCACGGGTGTTCCCGATGGCCGGAAAGGTCGCTGTGCCCACGATCGTCATCGTGCGCATCCCGTGACCGGTTTCCACGTCGACCCGGTCGCCGATGGAGCGGCCGAGCTTCTTCATGCTGAGAGCGCCGAGGACGATGTCGCGATCCCCCTGCGGTATTCTGCCGTCGATCATCGTCGGGAAGACGGTTCCATCGAGCTGATCGAACCCGACAGCAGCGATCGACCTTCCCTCGATGCGGACGTTGCCGTAAGTGAACGCGGCGATCGCCGCGACCTCGGGTCGGGCGCGAATTGCCTCCACCGCGTCGTCGGGGATCGGCCCAAAGGCGTTCCCGACGCCGACGTCCCAGTCCCAGCCGTAGTTGCTCGGCGTGCCGAGGAGGTGGTTCAGGCTTGATGCAAACGAGACCGCGGCCGCGACAACGGCGACCGCAAGCGCGATGCTGGAAAGGACGCTGCGAGCCGGTGTTGCGTCCCGTCCGATTCCTGGCTGAAGTGCGAAACGTGAACCTGTCACTGCGGTCGGCGGCAGGCCGGCCCACGCCAACAGGCTCACGAAACGCGATGGCCGACGTTGCCCGCCGAAAGCCCGTGCCCCACGGGGTGAGGGAACGGAGAACCTGGTGACGCGCAACGTCGAGAACCACGAGGCGACGGCGAGTGTCGCAGTGATCACGAGCACTCCAAGTCCGAGCACTGCGACCTCGAACCTGAGTCCGGGTGACGGCTCGACAGCTCGCGTCGAACCGAACGGTGTGAAGGCACTCGAAGACCACGCGACCACGAGGGCGATGATCGACGCGGCGACGGCGATCGTGATTCCGTGCAGCATCGCGAGAGCGCTGAGATCGCGAGGTGCCATGCCGAGGGCCCGAAGGGCAGGCGCATCACGATTGTGGGAGAGGATCTGGCGGCCGATCGCCTGCGCGCCCAACAACAGACCAGCGAGAAGCAGGACGGTACCCAGTAGCCAGATGGTCGTGACCTGCGGTCGCAACGCGTTCTGGACAGCCACCCGAGCATCGCTCGTCACCGAGAAGAGGACCTGAGAACCGGGATAGCGGTCGACGACCTTCTCGACCTGCGAGCGGAGCTCCACGATCTTCGAGTCGTCGCCGGAGACCTTCAACGCCGACGAGACGTAGAAGGTCGAGTCGCGGTGGGCGGCGGCAAACGCAGGGAACAGGTACACCTGCGGCTTGCGGCTTGACGCTGAGTCGAGCAGCTCGTTCGGGAGGCGTCCCACGCCGACGATCGTGAGTTCGAGCGGCTCACCCGTCTTCGGATCGGCGTTGCCGTCTTTGCCGAAGCCCTCCAGGCGAACCAACCGCAACGATGTCACCCGGTCACCGACCTTCCAGCCGGTGACGCGCTGCAGTTCCGGATTCACGATCACTTCCTCCGGTCGATCGGTCGCGGGCAACCGGCCCTTCAGCAGCCGAAGCGTCTCCACGCCCTCAGGTCCCGGCGGGGAGATCAGCTTCCCGACGGCAGAGCCGAAAGACAGGCGCGAACCCTCACTGCCGTCTTCGTTGAGCTCATCGAGATACACGCCGCTGATCCGCGTCGATCGCTCCACACCGGGAAGGTGCTCGATCTCGTCGAGGTACGTGAGAGCTGCCGAGCGGCCCATCGCCATCTGGTCACCGCTCACCAACACATCTGCTGAACGCCCGGAAGCGAGAGCCCGGGGCAATGCGGTGTCGGTTCGCCGGGCATCCGCCGCGGCTGCCAGAGCGAAGCTCAATGCAAGACCGACCGCTAGGGAGAGGACCGCCCAGGAACGCCAATTGGATCGGAGCGTCGACCGGTACCGGTAGACGACCGCTCTCACGTTGTCCGACCGTGCGTGCCCGGGCCGCGTATGAGGAGCAACCGACCGGTGTTCACGCATTCATTGAACCGCGGCGGCGGCGCTTCGTACGAGGGCGTGCGCCACACCGGTCCGGGGTGTGCCAGCCACACCGGGGAAGCGCCGGGCTCCGCCCTTCTCCCTGCCCTCTTCATCGGCTCACGATAAGCCATGTCCACTACCTCCACTCGTTACGAACGCAGCGTCACCACCGTCTCGTGGATCCCGTCGGACCTCCTCGAAGGAATGGGGAAGATCGCGACTCGCATGAAGATGGCCCATCACGACCCGCCGCCGCCGATCTCGCTGGGCACCGACATTCGGGCGACCCTCGAGGAGCTCCGCATCGCCGATGGATTCCGCTTCGCCAACCATCTGAGCGCTTTCATCGAGGTGGACGCAACTCATCGGATCGTTAACGCCGGTTACAGCGGTGGCGGCGTCATGGGAGCGACGACGGTAGGCCTCGCCGTCGGGTCGATCACCGTTCCGGCCATCAGACTCGAAGATCGACGAAGCGAACCGGAGATCACGACTGACCACGTCCGCTTCACGCAGACCGTCGGCGGCCGAACCGGAGCGCCGATGCCCCGGGCAGTCAAGCATCCGCCGTTCGTCCAGTACCACGCACCAATCGTGTGGACGACGCTCGAGCTCATCATCCGAACCGACGGTACCCATGAGGCGACATTTGTCGGGGCGTCGGGCTTTCCGCGTCATTGGCTGTTTGACGACTCGGGTTCGCTGGTGGCGAAGAGCAGCGTCGCGGAATACAAGAAATGGATGAGTGAGTCGTTCGGTCACCGCACGCCTTGGGGCGACGAGGACTCGCCGACGTTGGTCACCGCGGTCGAATCCGCCCTCGAGCGAGAGCTCCAGAGCGCGATCATGCGGGGAAGCCAGCGACCCGAGATTCGCCGTGTCAGAGCAGGCGGGGTCCTCGTCGAGCAGGGTTCGCTCAGCGACGAACTCTTCCTGCTTCTCAACGGCGTCCTCGTTGTCGAGGTCGACGGCGAGAAGATTGCCGAGTTGGGTCCGGGTGCTGTCTTGGGCGAACGTGGCCTCCTGGAAGGTGGACACCGAACGGCGACACTGCGCGCCGTAACCGAGTGCAAGGTGGCCGCCGTGCCGGCCAATGACATCGACACCGCGCGGCTCGCGCGGCTCGCCGAGGGACACCGTCGCGAGATCACCCAAGGTCGCTGACGCAGCGGAAGCGGCGGGCTCGTCTCGCCCCTTCGAAGTCGGGTGCGCTACGTTCGAGACGCAACGGCGACGCGCGCCACGAACCGAACCGTGACCGGCTCCGACCGGTTACCTGCGACGAAAGCGATTCACCTCATGGACATCTCCATCACCGACGAACAGGCGGAACTGCTCCGTGAAGTGCTCGACCGAACGATCCGTGACCTGCGCTACGAGATCGCCGACACCGACCGTGCAGATTTCAAGCGGATGCTCAAGGCCCGGGAATCGAACCTTCGGGAGCTGATCGCGCCCCTCGGTGGAACTCTGCCCGACGCTCCTTTGAAGTCCTGACGGGGGGCCTCTCGCTGGCGAGCGGGGACCGTCCTGCCGGCAGGCGTCTTTTCATCGTCGGGTCGCCAGCTCGTCCGTCATCGATCAGGATCCGGAAGCATGACGTCGCGCACCAGCGCGATGAACTCGTACCACGCGACGATGAACGAGCGAAGCGTACGCAGCGTCGGGCCGAACGAATCGAACTCTTTCATCAGCATTCCGTTCGGCTCGTAGGCCCGAACGAAGTCGGGTAGCCGCGCAAGCTCCGACATGATCGCCGAATCGACCGCAAGGTGCGAGCGCGGCGCCGGACGAAGCCCGGAGCCGTTCGCCTTGACCTGCCACTCCCACGGCATCGTCAGCACGATGTCGCCTCCGACGAGTTCCGTCCAGTGCCCGAGGTGTCGGTAGGCCGCAGCGAGCAACGTCGTGCGGAACCCCCGCTCGGCGAAGATGTCAAGTGCCCGCTTCGCGCAGGCAAGTCCCGCCCAGTCGAGTGCGGCGGGATCGACGGCAACACGGTCACGATGGGCCACGACTTTCATCCAGTCGTCGAGGCGCCCGACCATCATCGTGGTGACAGGCGCCATGCGATCCGTGCGGAGCCCGGCGCGGTCGCGTCGGACCAGCCCCCGTTCGACAGCCTCCGCAATTGCGATGACCTGAGGTACCGAGAAGCTCACCGTCACGTTGACATTCACGCCGAGAAACGTGGCCTCCTCGACCATGGACAGCCCCGCCGCGGTGGCGGGCATCTTCACCTGCATGTTCGTTCCCAGTGCAGCGAGTTCAACGCATTGGCGGAGCATCGCCGAAGCATCGTTATGAAGCGTCGGATCAGTCTGAACCGACAGCCTTCCCCACGTCAGATCGTTCGCCGAGAACACCGGCAGGAGGGTTCGGGCTGCCGATGCACCGATCTCGGTGTAGAGCTGCCACGCGAGGTCTCGCTCGTGGACGCCCGGCTGCGCCGCCAGCAGGTCGGCGATGCGCGGAAGCCAGCGCTGCGCCTCGAGCTTCAACACATTCAGACAGATGACCGGGTTGCTCGTGGCACCCGTTGCGCCCCGGGCCACGGCATAGTCGAGTTCAGATTGGGCGCATGAATCGTTGAAGAAGCGCGTGGGGGTCGTCTGGGTCATCACCTTCAACGGGGCAAGCGCGGCCGGAGGCTCCGAACGGTTCGTCGCATCACTCCGTTCACCACCGGTCTTTGTCATCGGCCGGTCTCCGTTGCGTTGTTGAGGAGGTGATCGGTGGTGCTTCGGACACCAAAATCGAGGAGTCGGCGCAACGTGTCCCGTAGCGATTCGACGAACAGCGGGTTCTCGGCGAGGTCGGCGGTGAAGACTGAGCGCAGGGCAAGATAGCCGTGCACGAGCTCGTCAACTCGACCCTCCGCTCGCGTGGCAATGGCGCGAAGTTGCGCGGCCATGGGGTCGCTGACCGGAATCGCCGCACCGGTCTCGTCGGTGCCGCTGACATAACGCATCCAGGCGGCAACCCCAAGCGTCAGGACCGGCGACCGCTCACCACGGGCGAATCGTTCACGCAGAGGTGAAAGGAACCGCTGCGCGATCTTGCCGGTGCCATCGGTGGCGATCTGCTGTGTCCGGTGCCGAACTGCCGGGTTAGCCAATCGGCGCATCATCGCCTGCTGATACGCCGTGGTGTCCACGGAACTCGGCACTCGGAGCGTCGATGCTATCTCTCGTTGGAACATCCGGTCCGCGACGTCGCCAAACCGTTGCTCGGCGACAACGTCCGACATGAATTCATGGCCGGAGAGATAGCCGAGGTAACACAGCAGCGACTGTGTGGCGTTGACAACCCGGAACTTCATTTCCTCGAACGGACGGACGTCATCCACGATCCGTACACCGACCTCTTCCCATGGCGGGCGGTCGATGGCGAACCGGTCTTCGATCACCCAATCGCGAAAGGGTTCCCCCGTAACCACTGCGGCGTCATGCAGGCCAGTCAGCTCGGCAAATGTGCAGAGATCCGCTTCCTGCGTGGCGGGAACGATGCGATCGACCATCGTGTTCGGAACGACGATGGTCGCACGAACCCACTCCCCCAGGGACGGATCGACCTCGTCGGCCAGATCGGCGAGTACACCGCCGAGCAACAATCCGTTGTCCGGCACGTTGTCGCAACTCATGAACGTGGGGGTCGCACTGTGGAGAGCACGCCGTCGGGCCAATGATGCGAGCAGGTAGGCCGGTGCCGTACGAAGCACGACGCGTTGGGCCAAAGGATCGTCACGGAGTGCGAGAACGTCAGCGCGCAGATCAATGTGGTTGCGATCAAGACGGTTCGTTGAGGGGTGGTGGCAATATCCTTTCTCGGTGATCGTGAGCGAAATCACTTTCACGTCCGGATCGCTGAGCGCACTGACGACGTGGTCGGCCGGTCGACCGGGCGCCGCATCGATCGTCGCCACGATCCCACCGAGGACGCGCACATCTCGGTGGTCACCACCTCGAAGGATGCGTCCGTAAAGTCCGTCCTGAGGGCCGAGCATATTCTCGAGTTCGGGCGTTCGGAGGTTGATTCCGCACTCACCCCATGTCTCATTGCCAGGCAGGTTGAGGAGATCATCGAGAAACTCCTGCTGGTGGCAGCGGTGGAAGGCGCCGACGCCGATATGTACGAGTCCGATCGACAGCTTCGACCGGTCGTACAGCGGCCGGCGGACGGACGAGGCAAGCTGGCCAAGCGTCGAATTTCGCAACCGGGGAAGCACCGCCAGATCGATCATCGTGGGCGGCCCGGCGGGATGAGTGTGGTGAGCTGCTTCGCCACCAGCTTCGACATGGAGAGCGGTCTCACCGGCTCAGTCCTGTTCGACGGAGAACGCAACGTCGAGTGAGTAGCGCTCGCCCGCGTATCGGCTCGTGGTGAACTCGAGTGGCACCCCGTGCTGATCGGTGATGGTCCGCCGTTCAACGAGAAGTGGTTCACCGGTTCGAACGCCGAGGACTTTTGCGTCGTCGCGCCGCGCCGACTCGGCCCGAATCGTCGCCCGACCCGAGGTCGGCACGATGCCGAGCGCGACGAGTGCGCGATGCAAGGAGCCGCTGGAAAGATCGGCGTCGAGCACTGCGCTCACGTCCGATCGAAGACACACCAGCTCCACGGCGATCGGTTCGCCGTCGGCCATTCGGAGTCGCTTCAGGAACACGATCCGACTCCCCCGGGCGAGATCGAGCTCCCGTCCCTGGACCTCGGTGGCGACCCTCATCCCGGAGTGGAGAAGCATCGACGACGGCTTACGACCCTGTCGTTTCATCTCGGAGGTGAACGTGATCAGGTTCGTCGCCTGTCGATGCGCGGTAACTTCGGCCACGAACGTGCCCCGGCCGGCCGCCCGGTGGACCAACCCATCGAGGACAAGTTGGTGCACCGCCTGGCGCGCCGTCATTCGGCTCACACCGAACTCTTCGCAGAGTTCGGCGTCGGACGGGAGTGCCGCGCCCGGTGCCATGTCGGGCAGACGGGCGCGCAGCGCCTGCTCGATCTGGACGTAACGCGGTGTGTAGGAATCGGTCATGGATCAAACGTTTCCGAGGAAACCACTTCTGGCAGTCTAGACATCTAGATGACTAATGTCATCTACCAATTGACCAGGAGGGCCTCGTGACCGTGAACCCGTTCGATCTGCGTGGGCGATGCATCGTCGTCACCGGCGTCTCCCAGGGCATCGGCCGGGCCATCGCTCTCGCCGCGGCGGGCGCGGGGGCGAACGTCGCTGGTATCCATCTCGGGAACGACGACGCTGACCGTAACCAGGCTGAGACTCTCCGCAGCGCCCTCGAAAGCATCGGGGTCCAACACCTGATCCGAGCCGCTGACGCTGGCATAGCAACGAGTCACGACGCGCTCGCGGCCGATGTACTCGACCGCTGGGGTCGCCTCGACGCTTGGGTGAACAATGCTGCCCGCTTGCTCGTGAAGCCGTTTCTCGAGATGACCGACGGCGATTGGCATGGTCTGCTTCAAGCGAACCTGCACGGGTACTTCTACGGCTGCCGCAGTGCTGCCCGGGTCATGAGCGCGGCGGCGGCAGGACGCATTCTCAACGTCACTTCGGCTGCCGATGTGCTGGTGGTCGCTGAACTGAGCGCGTACATCGCAGCGAAGGGCGCGATTGTGGCGCTCACCAAAGAACTCGCGGTGGAACTGGCGATCCGTGGGATCACGGTGAACGCCATTGCCCCGGGGGCAACGGACACGCCGTTGAACGCGGACGCGTACGACGAAGAGGTCCGCGCCGCGTACCACGCGCGCATACCGCTTGGCCGGATTGCGAGTGCGGCAGAGGTGGCCGATGCCGCCCTCTTCTTCCTCACCGATGCCTCGTGCTACGTCACCGGGCAGGAACTCCTCGTGGACGGCGGCCTGACGATAAATGGCACGATGGGCCACCGCCCAACGGCGTGAGGGCACGACCCCGCGACGAATGCGAATTGGTGTCACCGGAGAGGATCACACGATCAGTGGCGCCAGCGTCTCTCGGGCAAGTTGGAATCCGCGCTTCACCAGCTCGTCGGAACCCTCGAAGTTCCGGTCCTCGTGCTCCACGCACACGACGTAGTCGTACCCTGCTTTGTACAGCGCGCTCATGAAACGTGGCCACGGTACCTCGCCGAGGCCGGGCATGCGTGGGATCTGCCAACCCATGCCGAGGGAGAGGATTCCGTTTTCGTAGAGCCCCTCCCGGTCGATTTCGAGATCCTTGCCGTGCACGTGGAACAGCCGCGGAGCGAACTCGCGAACCACCCGTTCGATGTCGATCATCTGCCAGATCAGGTGCGAAGGATCAAGGTTCAAACCGAGGTTGGGACCCAACTTGTCGAACAGTTCCCGCCAAGCCTTCGGTGAGTATGCGAGATTGTGCCCACCGGGCCACTCGTCCTTCGAGAAGATCATTGGGCAGTTCTCGATCGCCACCTTCACGCCTTGGTCCTCGGCGTACCGCATGATTGGTTCCCAAACCTTCAGGGCTCGGATCATATTTTCCGACTGGCTCTTTCGCTGATCAGCCCCGATGAACGTGTTGACGACTGGCACACCCATGAACGCGGCCGCCCTGATGACCTTCTTCAGATGATCGTTGACAGCCTCTCGATGCGAAGCGTCGGGATGCAGGTTGTTCGGGTAGTAGCCGAGTCCCGAGACGACGATGCCCCGGGAGGCGAGGTCGCCAATGAGCTCGGCCGCTTGGGCCCTCGTGATCCTTGCGACATTGATGTGCGAGGTCCCGGCGTATCGGCGGGACTCGCCCCCTCCCCGGGGCCAGCATGCGACTTCGAGCATCGAGTACCCGTTCGACGCGGCCCAGTCGGCAACTTCGAGCAGCGGCGTGTCGGGAAAAGGGGCGGTGAGCAGTCCGAGCTTCATGGAGATCCTTCTGATCGCAGGTGGAAGTTGCGTGCACGATTCTGGATCGATAGGTTGCGGTTGTCTAGACAACCTGGATGAAACCGATCTAGACAACCACACCGTCGGCTTCGGCTGATGGAACACGTTCTTGCCGCTGCTGGTCTCTCGGGGATTCTGGTCCCGGGTTGGTCGACGACGGCAGAAGCCGCCTTGGAGGTACCACGGCGGAGACTGCCCACTCTCGGGCAACGGAGGACATGATGAATCCACGCATTCGAAAGCCGCTCACCAGTCTCGGGGTTGCCACGCTGATGGTCGGTGGCATCGTCGCCGCAGGTCCATCGACGGCGGCCACGAAAACGCCACCGGCGCCCTGGAAGATCGGCGTATCGAACACACTCGTCGGAAACGGCTGGCGGGAGGAGATGATCTGCGCAGTGAAGGCGCAGGCCAAGGCTTCGGGCAAGGTCTCCAAGGTCATCGTCGCCAACCGCAACGGCGGCCCAACCGAGCAGATCGCCGATCTCAAGAGCCTGATCTCCCAGGGCGTCAACGCCATCATCTTGAATCCGAGTGACCGGGAGAAGCTCAACCCGGTGCTCGAGCAGGCGATGGCCAAGGGCATCGTTGTCGTGGCTGTTGATCAGGCCGTGACGGCGAAAGGTGCCTATGTCGCCACGAACGACCAGGTGAAATACGGCGCGAACGGAGCCGACTGGCTTGCCAAACAACTCAGCGGCAAGGGCAGCGTGCTGTACATGCGCGGTATCGACGGTGTTCCCGCTGATGCCGACCGCGACAAGGGTTTCAAAGACACCATGAAGAAGTACCCGAACATCAAGATCAAGGAGGTCTTCTCGGGTTGGGACTTCGCCAAGGGCGGCCAGGTCGCGACGGAGGAAATCGGCGCCAACAACTATGACGGCGTGTGGACTTCCGGCATCGACTACACAGTGGTCAATGCGTTCGCCACGACCAAGAAGAAGCCGGTCCCCGTCGTCGGTGCCGATACCAACGAATTCCTCAACCAGCTCATCAAGGGATCGCCGGGGGCTGCGGTCACGAATCCGGCAGTCATCGGCGGCGTGGGAGCGGCGCTCGCACTTGACGTGTTGTCCGGCAAGAAGGTCGCCCAGACGACACTTCTCAACCCCGAAGTGTGGGACATGAAGACCTCATCGGCGAAGATCAAAGCCAACTACTTTCCGGACCGAGATGCCACGTTCAGCGCCGCGGTCAGCGTGAAGCCGTACACCACCTACGCGCCTGCGGATCTGTTCGCCTGCAAGGGCCCGGGCGAGAAGTAGGGAAACGTTTCGCGGAGCGAGGCGCGCCGAAAGTCCCCTTAGCGGCGCGCCTCGTTTCCGCGCAACTTGATGATTCCTCACGAATCGCCTCTTTGCGGACCCTGGAACTTCTTTGTGACCCCTCCACTCCTCGAGACCGTTGCCGTCGCCAAACGCTATGGATCGGTCGTCGCTCTGCGTTCGGCGAACCTGACTGTCGGTCCCGGAGAGATCCATGCGCTGCTCGGTGCAAACGGGGCAGGAAAGTCCACCCTCGTAAAGGTCCTCACCGGTGTGATTCGGCCAACTGAGGGTGAGGTTCGCGTGAACGGCGAAGCCGTCGTGTTGCGAGACCCGGTCGACGCCCAACGCCGTGGCCTGGCACCGGTTTTTCAAGACCCGGCACTCGTTCCCGACCTCAGCGTCGTCGACAACCTTCGTCTCACCGGCGCAAACCCGGAAGCGGTTCGCCATTGGCTCGGCGAGATGGGTCTCGGCTCGATCGATCTCACCGATTTCGTTCGTGACATTCCACTTCCCCTGCTTCGCATGCTTGACCTGGCCCGGGCCGCGTCGCGCGAGCCGGCGGTTTTGCTACTCGACGAAATCACCGCCGCCCTCCCAATCGACCTCGCCGCGCGAGTCATCGACGTCATGCGTCGGTGGAAGGCGACGAACCGGTCGGTGCTGTTCATCAGTCACCGACTGGCCGAGGTCCGCGATGTCTGCGATGTCGCCACCGTCTTGCGCGACGGTTGCGACGTCGACCGCTTCCGCACTGACGACGGAGGCGAAGCGAGGATGGTTCGAGCCATGCTCGGCGATGCTGCGGCGATTGTGCGAAACGTGACGCGCTCGGTCCCCGGCAAGACGACAACACCAGCTCTGCTTGACGAATCGATGCTGGCGGACGAAGTTCTCGCAGTGTCCGATCTTCGCGTCGGCAAACTCGACGGGATCTCGTTCGTTGCCCGCCGCGGCGAGGTACTCGGGGTGGCCGCACTTGAAGGACAGGGGCAGGATCTTCTCTTCGCGGTCCTCTCCGGCGATCGTCGACCGACCTCGGGAGAGCTGCGCATTCATCGCCAGCGTCTCGTCGCCCGCCACCCCGCCGATGCGATCCGCCGTGGTGTGGTGCTCATTCCGTCGGACCGGCTTCAGGCCCTACTCCCCCAGCGGTCTGTTCGCGAGAACCTGGCGTTGCCGTTCTTTCGAAGGGTTCGATCATGGGGGCCCGTCCGCCGCCGGCGCGAGACGGAGGCCGTTGACGGCGCGATCACCCGACTGTCAATCGACACGCGCGCACAGTCGCAGGTGAAACGTCTCTCCGGCGGCAACCAGCAAAAGGTGACCATCGGGCGATGGCTCGCAACCGGCTTCGACGTTCTGCTGTGTTTCGATCCGACCCGGGGCATCGATGTGGGAACGAAGCATCAGATCTATGACCTTGTTCGAGAACTGGCCGGAGCCGGCAAGACGGTGATCTTTTTCACGAGTGAACTACGGGAGATCGCGCAATGCTGCGATCGGGCCGTAGTTATCTACGAAGGAAAGATCACCGAGGAGATCACCGCTGCCGAAGCGACCGAAGAACGGCTTCTGAACGCCGCGCATGGTCTTGTGGGCGCGCGTGCGGACCCGGTCTGCCCATGAGCGAGTTGGGAGCCGGGCACTCGGGAATGACAATGGTCGACACTTCCCATAGACGAACGCGTCGCGCTCAGATCGTGCAGCGCCATGGCTGGACCGTGGGGGTCTGGCTGCTCTTCGCCGCCCTACTCGCCTGGTACGCAAGCCGACTCGATTCGTTCGGACCCTACGAACGTACGTCGATCCTCACGACCGCCGTTGCAGCGGTCTTCGTCGCCATGGGACAGGGCGTGGTGATCCTTGGAGGCGGCATCGACCTCGGGCTCGGGTCGATGGTCATCCTGGTCAACTGCGTATCGGCGAAGTACATGGTTGGCCACGGCTTTGGGCTCTGCCTCCTCATTGCCGTGCTGGTGACTGTCGCGGCCGTCATGCTCGGCGGAATGATTGGATGGGTGATCCACCGCAGCGGTGTTCCCGACATCATCGTCACGCTCGCAACCTCGTTCACGCTCTTCGGTCTCGCGCTGTTCATCCTGCCCTCACCCGGCGGCGGCACCAGCCCCGCGTTCGCGCACCTCGTGACCGGTTCCGAGACAGGCGAAGTGTATTGGCCGGCGATCCTTTGTCTCGTTGTGCCGTTCGCCGCGGTGTGGCTCCCGATGCGCCGAAGGCGAACGGTTCTCTCGATTTATGCGACCGGCTCCAACGCCAACGCAGCGTTCTTGTCCGGCGTGAATCTTCGTCGGACAAAGGTCGCGTCGTACGCCCTCGGGAGCTTCTTTGCCGCCCTCGCCGGGTTGGCGACGACAGCCGTTACGGGTGGCGGTGAGCCGCGTTTCTCGACGG
>JANLRD010000096.1:0-48089 GCA_031368215.1 Acidimicrobiia bacterium
CCCCCCCCCCCCCCCCCCCCCCCCCCCCCCCCCCCCCCCCCCCCCCCCCCCCCCCCCCCCCCCCCCCCCCCCCCCCCCCCCCCCCCCCCCCCCCCCCCCCCCCCCCCCCCCCCCCCCCCCCCCCCCCCCCCCCCCCACCCCAACAGCAAAATGTTTTGATAACAGCGTCTCGCGAGCGCAGTTTCAATGGCTTTGGCTTTTCCCCGCTCCCCCCGCGGGCCCCGCGTGAAAACTGTTTCGTAAACCGATGTAGCAGCCAGAGATCTCTGTTGCTCCGCTGCTCTGCGTGAGCCCAGCAGTTTCGAGAAACGCAGAGCTCACGCCCACGCCGGCTGGCCCTTTGCGAGCGGAACGCAGCCGGTGAAGCGGTGGGGTTCGTGGATGTAGCGGAGGGCTTTGGTGTGGCCGATCTCGGAGGCGAAGTAGGCCTTCATCGACAACTCATGCATCAGATGAAACCAGTGCGACGGGCCCTCGGCATTGGCTTCGGCGTCGATGCCGCGCAGAACAGTCTCGCGATCTGCAGCGGGCAGCGTCGCGAAGTTGACGCTCTTCTGCCGCAGCGCGAGCAGCCCGGCGCCGATGCGTGCGCGCGCGTTCGTGTCGTAGACATCTGTCAGCAGCAGGTTGATGGCCGGGCCGGCGCCTGCGGCTCTCGCGCCGGGTGACGACGGTGTGTCAGGGAGAATCGTGTCCGCAACGGCGGCCATCAATGCCTCGTCCTCCGCGGACAGCGTCATCGCGCCAGGCACCGTCGCAGGTGCGCGCGGTTCCTTGCTGCATGCCGTCAGTAGCCCGGTCGAAACGAGTGCTGCGCTGCCCAGCAAAATGCCGGCGGCTTTCACGGCGTCACGCCGATTCATGTCGGTCATTGGCCGCGCCTCGTCACGAGGGTGTGGATCACAGGTTCTGCTTGGCCATCTCGTCCACCGCATAATTCACCGCACGCGCCGTCAGCGCCATGTACAGAATCGATGGACTCTGATTGCCCGTCGAGGTCATGCACGCGCCGTCGGTCACGAAGACATTCTTCACTGCGTGCAGCTGATTCCATTCGTTGAGCATCGACGTTTTCGGATCGGTACCCATCCGGCAGCCACCCATCTCGTGAATGTCGAGGCCCGGCGCCTGATGATTGTCGTGGCTCGTGATCTCGGTGCAGCCCGCCACGCCAAGCATCGCTTCAGCCTGCGCGCGCCAGTCCTTGATCATGCGATCGTCGTTGTCATCGTAGCCGACCGATGTCACAAGGCGTGGAATGCCCCACTGATCCTTGAGCGTCTCGTGCAGGCGCACATGATTCGTGACCTTCGGAATCGTCTCGCCCTGCATGTACATGTAGATGTGCCACGGCCCAGGCTGCGCTTCGGCGTCCTTGAAATCACCACCAATCCGCGAGGCACTCGGCACACCGCGCGTGCGATAGCCGCCCGTGAATGTCGTGTAGCCGCCGACGAAATCGGTATCCTGCTTCCCGATGTTGCGGAAATTCACGAGGATGCATTCCGTCGGATTCTTGCCGTAGAAATACTGGTCCTCGAAGCCCGGCAGTTTCCCGTTCGCCTTCGCGCGGTAATTGTGGTGCGCGATGTAGCGGCCGAGGATGCCGTTGTCGTTGCCGAGTCCATGCGGGAAGCGGGTCGACGTCGAGTTGAGCAGGATCAGGTTCGAGTTGAGCGCCGACGCATTGAGGAAAATGATGCGCGCGGAGTACTCGGTGATGGCGTGCGTGTTGGCGTCGATCACGCGCACCGACTTCGCCTTGCCGGTCGCTTCGTCGTAGATGATCGAGTGCACCACCGAGTCGGGCCTGATCGTCAGGTTGCCCGTCTTCTGCGCCCACGGCAACGTGCTCGAATTGGAGCTGAAGTAGCCGCCGTATGGGCAGCCACGCATGCACAGGTTGCGCGCCTGACAGGTGCCGCGACCCTGTTCGGTATGAATCGGCTTCGGCTGCGAGAGATGCGCCCAGCGACCCTGCACCACATGCCGATCAGTGTACTTCGCGTTCAGCGCGTCCTTCAAGTGCTGTTCGGCGCAGTTGAAATCGAACGGCGGCAGATAGTCGCCGTCGGGCATCGCCTCGAGTCCATCAGCGGTACCGCACACACCGATGAACTGTTCGACGTGTGTGTACCAGTCCTTCACGTCGTCGTAGCCGATCGGCCAGTTCATGCCGTAGCCGAGTTTTTCCGGCGCTACGAATTCGTGCTGACTCCAGCGCTGGCAGGCGCGTCCCCAGATCAGTGACTTGCCGCCGACCTGATAGCCCCGAATCCAGTCGAACGGTTTTTCCTGCTCGTACGGATGATCGGCGTCCTTCACGAAGAAGTGCGCCGTGTCTTCACCATATCCTGACGCGCGCGCGATCAGCGGATTCGGATCGAGCAGCGCATGCGGCCGCTCGCCGCGATGCGGCAGTTCCCACGGCTTCAGATTCATCGTGGGATAGTCCTTGATGTGCTGCACGCTGCGTCCGCGTTCGAGCACGAGGGTTTTCAAGCCCTTCTCGCACAACTCCTTTGCTGCCCAGCCGCCAGAGATTCCGGATCCGATGACGATTGCGTCGTACGTGGATGTCTCTGGCGGCATGTGAGCTCGAAGTTACGGTCGGCGCGCGGGACGGGCCGCACCACCGGTGCTGGCGCCGCGATCGATGCGGATGGTGTAGGTGCCCGTCGAACCGGCACCGACAGTGTTGGCGCGAATCAGGTATTCACCCGCGGTAGCGAACGTGTGTTCGAGGCGGGCGTTCTTGCCGCCGCCGGTGTCGTCATCGTACGCGATCTGGTTCCACTCGCCGTCCACCATCTGACCGAGTACGACGTAGCTGTCGACGGCCGATGACCGCATCGTGATCGTCACCTTCTCGCCGGCGCGTACCGTCACGCGATAGAGATCGAAGTACGATCCGTCATCCGCTTCCTGGTCGCTGTCGGTGAGGTCGCCCGTGGTCGGTGTATTGGACGGCAGGTTTACGATCGTCGCCGCGCGGGCGACACGCTCGGTGACCTTGAGCGTGAAGGTGCCGGTTGCGTTCGCATCGAGCGCCTGCGCGCGGATGATGTACGTCCCGTCCTCCTTCACGGTGTAGCGCAGGCGGGCATTCTTCTCACCGCCGCCATCATCATCGGTCTCGTCGATGTGCAAGGAGTCACCCACCATCGTGCCGATGCCGACGTACGCATCCAGATCACCGTCACCCTTCATCTCGATGACGAGGCGCTGGCCCTTGCGGGCGGTGATGCGATAGAGCTTGTAGTACGCACCCTTGTCGTCCACCGTCGGATCGGTATCGGTCAGTTCGCCGGTGACACTTTCGCCGAGCGTGACAGTCTTCGGCGGCGTGATCACCACCGCCGGCAGCGTATCGAGGCGCACGGTGAAGTTGCCGATTCCGTCGTCCTTCAGCGACTGCGTCACGACGTAGTAGGTGCCGCTGACCCTGGGCGTCCACTTGAGGCGCGCATTGGAATTGCCTGCGCCGTCGTCATCCGAGGCGAGATAATCGGTCAGGCCGTTCACCTGGCGCGCGATCGACAGATACGAGTCGAAGTCATCGGCCCGCATCACGATGGAGTAGCGCTGGCCGGCCTTGACGTCGAGGCGGAAGATGCGAAAGCGACCACGCTCGTTCAGCGTCGGGTCGGTGCGCGACAGGGCGCCGTCGAGCGTGCGGCCGAGGGGCAGCAGCGGGGCATCGGACAGCTGCGCCGCGAGCGGTGACGACGCGACCGAAATGGTGCAGGCAACCAGCGTGGCGGCCACCGAGCGTGCGAGGGACATGGGAGGGGTGAAAGTAGGTGGAGCGGATCGTACAGGATGACGCAGGGGCCGACAACCGCAGGACAGCGCGGAGGACGCACGGCTGGGAGATGCGCGACGTACGCCAATGGACACCGCCCGGTTGCGCGGTTGTCCCCCTCGCCCACGTTTCCGGCATGTATCCAACCCGACTCCGCCCGATCATCCTGCTCGCTGGCGCGCTGCTCACCAGCGTGCTCGTGGCCGCACCATCCGCCCACGCCCAGCCAGCGGTCAGTCGGACGGGTGGCAGTCGTCCCGGCATCGACGTGCTGCAGTACACGTTCCGGGTCGAATTCCCGGCGAGTGGCGTGCCGGATACCATTCGCTTCGTCTCGACGACCACGCTGCGCCGCAGCAACGGCGTCCGCGCGCTCTCACTCGATCTGGTGGCGACGCTGCGTGTGGACTCGGTGCACGTCAATGCGCAGGATGCGCGCTTCACCCGTTCAGGTGACAGCGTCGGTGTGACATTGCCTGATGGTGATGGCGATTCATTGCTCGTCGCGGTCTTCTACCACGGTCATCCGACCGATGCGTTCGAAGTCCACCGTGACTCGGTGCTCGGCTGGACCGCGTTTGCCGACAATTTTCCGAATCGCGCGCGCAAGTGGCTGGCCGTGATCGATCATCCGAGTGACAAGGCGCTGGTGGAGTGGGATGTGATCGCACCCGCCACACATCGCGTCATTGCGAACGGTGAGCTGCTCGAAGAGAGTGTGCTGACGCCGGCGACAGAGCCGCGTCTGATGCGCACACGGTGGCGCACCCGCCGACCGATTTACACGGCCGTGATGGTGATCGGCGTTGCGCCGTTTGCGGTGCTGGAACTGGGGGCAACGGCGTGCGGACTGGCGGAATTGCCGGGCTGCGTCCAGCAGTCGGTGTGGACATCGCCGGCGCAGCGAACGGTGATCCCCGGCAGCTTTGCGCGTGCGGGTGAGATCGTGGCGCTGTTCTCGCGACTGGCCGGTCCGTACCCGTACGAGAAACTTGCGCACGTCGCATCCTCGACGCGATACGGTGGCATGGAAAACGCTGCCGCGATCTTCTATGCCGGCAGCCTGTTCAGGCCGGGCAGTCCGAACGAGTCGTTGATCGCGCATGAAACCGCGCATCAGTGGTTCGGCGATGCGGTGACCGTGAAAGAGTGGCCGCACATCTGGCTGTCGGAAGGATTTGCGACCTACTTCGCCGCACTCTGGACGGAACACGCCCACGGCGACAGTGCCTTCCAGGCCGATCGCATGGCCATGCTGGCGCGTGTCATCAAGGCGCCGATCACCGTCGAGAAAGCGATTGTCGACACCACGCTGGACGATCTCGAGAAGGTGCTGAACTCGAATGTCTATCAGAAGGCCGGATTCGTATTGCACATGCTCCGGCTGGAAGTCGGTGATTCGGCATTCTTCGGCGGCGTTCGCTCGTACTACGCGGCACATCGTCACGGCAACGCGCTGACCAGCGATTTCCAGCAGGCCATGGAACGCGCGGCGGGTCGACCACTCGACTGGTTCTTCGCGCAGTGGATGCGGCGCCCGGGCTACGCCGAACTGAAGCCGACCTGGCGCTGGGATGCGACGCGGCGGAAGCTGGTCGTGACGATCGCGCAGGGCAGCCGATTTGCTCCGTATCGCGTCTCGCTCGCGGTCGACGTCACGGACGCCGCCGGCGGTACGAAACGCGTGCGTATCACCGTGCCGGCTACGGCGACTTCGACACTCGATGTACCGATTGTGCTCACGACCGCGCCGCGGAGCGTGCGCTTCGATGCCGACGTCTCACTGCTGGGTGTGGTGCAGCCATGAGCGTCGCTGTCTCTTGACGGACGGTGAGACAACGCGGACGTTGTTGCGTCTCTTCTCGTGCTACCCAGACACAGGGAACTTGTATGTCGACACACCGCTTGCGCTGGTCTCACGCAGTTGTGGCTCGCAGCCTCTCCGCTGCCATATTCGCAGGGCTGGCCGGCTGCGCATCGGAGCCGGCCGCTCCCTCACCCGCTGACACCGACGCACCGTTGCCGCAGGTCGCGGCGAGTGTGCGATCCGGGCCACCGGAGTTCGTCGCTGGCGAAATGATCGTGAAGTTCCGCTCCGGCGCCTCGACTGTGGCGCGTACTCGTGCCATGCGTGGGGCGCGGGCAACGCTCCGCGAACGCATCCTTACCGCCTCGATGCGCCGTCGCGGCGACACTGACGGCGTGCAGGTGCTGCAGACGGACATGGACGTGACGGCGGCTGTGGCAACGATGCAGAATGATCCCGACGTGGAATACGCGGAACCGAACTGGGTTTATCACCACGAGGCCGTGTCGAATGATCCGTATGTGACTAATGGCTCGTTGTGGGGCATGGGTACCGGGTTCGGTACGCAGGCCGTCACTGCGTGGGCCAACAACCACACCAACTGCAGCAGCGTATACGTCGGCATCATCGATGAAGGCTACATGTACACGCACGCCGACCTGGCAGCGAATGCCGGCGTCAATCCCGGAGAAATCGCTGGCAATGGCATCGACGATGATGGCAATGGCCTGACTGATGATGTCTACGGCTGGGATTTCGTCGGCAATAACGCCAGCGTGTTCGACGGCCTGAATGACGATCACGGCACACACGTCGCGGGCACAATCGGCGGCGTGGGTGGCAACGGGCAGGGCGTGGCCGGCATGTGCTGGAGCGTCAAGCTGCTCGACGCGAAATTTCTTGGCACGAATGGCGGCACGACCGCCAACGCGATCAAGGCGGTCGACTACTTCACGAACCTCAAGCTGAAGGGCGTGAACATCGTCGCCACCAACAATTCGTGGGGCGGTGGCGGATTCTCGCAGGGGTTGCAGGATGCGATCGAGCGCGCCAACGCCGCCGGGATTCTGTTTGTGGTGGCAGCAGGCAACAGCACGCTGAACTGCGAAACCTCGGCCTGTTATCCTGCCGGATATCCGAACGCGAACATCATTTCCGTTGCGTCCATCACCAGCACCGGTGATATCAGCTCGTTCTCGAACTACGGCGCCACCACGATCGACATCGGCGCGCCGGGCAGCGGCATCTACTCGTCGGTGCCGGCGGGTTCGCGCCGCAACATCACGTCGGGCTACGCCAGCTACAGCGGTACGTCGATGGCCACGCCACACGTCACCGGCGCCGCGGCACTCTACGCGGCGACACATCCAGGGTCCACTGCGGCGCAGATCAAGGCCGCCATACTCTCCAGTGCCACGCCGACGGCGTCGCTCGCCGGCAAGACCGTCACTGGTGGACGGTTGAACGTCAGCGGGTTCTGATCCGGTTCTGATTGGGTTCCGATGGGGTTGTGATCATTCCGCAGTGCCTCACGCCATCCGATCGTCGCATATGTCGTGGCGATCGGATGGCGCGCTGCGATGCCTTATCCTGCAGTCATGAAACTCTGGCTCGACGCCGACGCGGCACCGCGCGATGTGAAAGAGGTCTGCTACCGCGCGTCAGAACGTCTGTCGCTCGAAACAATTCTGGTCGCGAACATGCGCCTGCAGCTGCCGGTCGGGCATGCGTTGCTGCACGCGGTGCGCGTGGAGGGTGGCCCGGACGTCGCCGACCGCTATATCGCGGAACATGCCGTTCGCGGCGATGTCGCCGTCACGGCCGACATTCCGCTGGCGGCGCTGCTGGTGCCGAACGGCGTGATCGTGATCGATCCGCGCGGTGAGGAATACACGCCCGAGACGATCGGTGAACGGCTCTCGGTGCGGAACTTCATGGAAGGATTGCGCAGCGCAGGCGTCGAAACCGGCGGCCACGCCAGCTACAGCGCGAAGGACAAGCAGGCCTTCGCCAATGCACTCGATCGGGCGCTCACACGGGCGCGAAAACTCGGCTGAACGGACGCTGGCCGACTGCCTGCCCGACGGCGCACATCAGCGCGGCAGCGGGCTGCCCGCCGCCTGCAGCAAGCCCGCAATACGAACCAGCAGCGCATCGGCGGAGAACGGCTTCGTGATGATCTCGCGGCCGGCGCGATGCGCCATCAATTCGCTCAACTGTTCTTCGGCGTAGCCGGTCATCAGCAGCACCGGCGTGCCCGGACGCACCAGCTGCATGCGATCCGCGATCTCCGGTCCGGTGTGTCCGGGCATCATCACGTCGCTCAGCACGAGATCGAACGACAGCGACAGATCGTCGACCATCGCCATCGCGCTGTTGCCGTCCGGCGCCGTCTGCACCACATAGCCGGCGTGTCGCAGGATCCGCTCCACCACCCGACGCGTACCGCTGTCGTCTTCCGCGACCAGAATCGATTGCGGCCCGCTGCGTTGTGTCGGTGTGATGACCGTTGGTGTGACGCGCGTGGTCGGTTCATCGATCCATGGCAGATCGATGGTGACGCGTGTGCCATCGCCGGCGCGTGAACTGATGCGCGCCGTGCCGTCGCTCTGTTCCGCCATGCCATGTACCGACGCCAGCCCCAGCCCCGTGCCCTGGCCGCGCGGCTTGGTGGTGAAAAACGGCTCGAACGCGCGCTGCGCAATCTCGTGGCTCATGCCCGCACCGTTGTCGATCACGTGCAGCTGCACGCGCGCCATCGCCGCCGGACCAGCGACGCGCTCGACGATGATCCGGCAATGTCCGCCATCCGGCATCGCATCACGTGCATTCGACACCAGGTTCACCAGTGCCTGCTCGAGCTGGCCGGGATCAACCCGCACGCGACACTCCGGTGCCAGTTCGAGCCGCAGCCGATTGCGATCGCCGGCCACGCGCTGCAGCAGTCGCTCCAGTCCGCGTACATGATCGCTGAGATCGATCACGCGCGGCTGCGTCACCTCGCGTCGTGCAAACGACAGCAGCTGTCGTGTCAGCGCCGCCCCGCGGTCGCGCGCGGCAATGATCTCGTCCAGCAACTGCGAGCGTTCGACGGCATTCTTCTCCACGCGCAGCATCTCGGCCGATCCGCTGACTGCGGTGAGAATGTTGTTGAAGTCGTGCGACAAGCCGCCGGCGAGTCGCCCCACCGCGTCCATCCGCTGGGCATGCGCGAGCTGCAGTTCCATGTCTCGGCGGCGGCGGTCGGCGTGCACTCGTGGCGTCACGTCGCGCAACAGAAACTGATCGCGGTCTCGTTCCATCCGCCGCCAGGTCACTTCGATGTGCATCGGCGCGCTGCCACTGCTGGTGATCCGCAGCTCCATCGGCGTATCGCTTGCGTCACCCTTCATGGCGTCGAGCTGCACCGGATGCCCGCAGACTGCTGTCAGGATCTCCTGCACCGTGCGACCCACGATGTCCGGCTGGCCGCGCCGGAGAATCGTTTCGGCCATTGCATTGGCGAGGACCACCGTGCCACCGCGCGTCGCCACCAGGATGCCGTCCGGTGCGAAGCGGATCGTGTCAGCCAGATCATGTTCATGCGCTTTCATCGCATCAAACACCCGACCGAACGCCGAGAGGCAGAGCGCGAGCAGCGTCCAGACGGCGATCACCGCGATGGTGTGCATCGCGAGCCAGTACAGGCTGACGGTGGTGAAACCGGTCTGCAACTGCGGCGCCGTGGAACAGGTGAGGATCGTGGTGAAGATCGTCGCGATGCCCAGCCAGAGTGCGAGGCGCGCGCCGAGCAGCAGACCGGCGGCAAGCACCAGCACAGGCAGGATCAGCAAGGCACCCGAGGGAAAGTCTGCCGAACCGATGAACGCCGTCTCGATCTCGATCCACGACGCGAACAGGGCCAGCGAACAGCCGGCCACTTCGTTCACACGCGCCGCGATCACGAACGCGATGACACACACGAGCGTGAGCATGCCGTTGCGCCCTGTCAGCGCGCCCAGCACACCGACTTCGCGGATCTCCAGCAGCGTCACGACCAGGTAGCCCAACACGGCGAGCGCTGTGCCGCCGAGCACCCATCGTCTGTACGCCGCAGGCGCGAGACTGCGCGCACTGCTCAGAGAGTGGGTGCTGATCATGCGTGGAATGTCACCCCGGCGGGATGTGACCGCCATTGTGCGACAAGCGTTTGGGAGGGGTCCCGCGATGCGAACGGGGCCGCCACACGACAGTGCGACGGCCCCGCCGGATGAACATCGACTGCGATCAGAACTTCGGGCGTTCGCGACCGCCGCGATCACCACCGCGCGAGCCACCACGATCGCCACCACGATCGCCACCGCGATCACCACCAGCTTGCCCGCCACTCTGGCCACCGGTGCCCGACGGTGCCGGCTGCGCTTCCGCGCGGCGCGGGTTCACCATCGGCTGTTCGTTCCGCTGCCACGGTCCACGCGTCGATCCCGACGCGGCGCCGCGATCGCGGTTGCCGGCGTCATCGCGCTGCCGATCCCGACCCTCGCCGCCGCGGTTGTTGTCGCCGCTCCCACCGATGCTGCCGCCTCGGCCATCACCGATGGTGCGTCCGCGATTGTTGTCCGGACCACCGAAGCTGCCGCCACGACCGTCGCCGACGGTCCGCCCGCCATTGTCCGACGAATACCCACCGACGCTCCCGCCACGACCGTCGCCCACGGTACGGCCGCCATTGTCGGCCGGCTGGCGCGGGTCGCGATTGCCGCCGTTGTACGTGACCGGCATGCCACCGCTGTTGCTGCGGTTGTCGCGGTTGTCGCGGTAGTCGCGGTAGTCGCGGTTGTCATAGCGACCGCCGACATTGCCGCCACCGACGTTGCCACCACGGACCTCGGAGCTGTTCCAGGTGCCGCGATCATTCGTGCGGCCGTAGGTCCCGTACGCGCCCGAGCCACCACGCGAGGGATCATCCGAGCGTGAACGGTCATCCGAGCGTGCGCGGTCCGTCGTGTTGCGCACCCGGTCGCGGCCGTCGCGATAGTCGATATCGCGGCCACCGAAACGGGTCTCGCGATGTACACCCTGATACCGATCGACGTTACGGTATTCGACGTGGCGATTGATCACATCACGATTGATGTAGACGTTCCGATAGCGCGGATTCACATACACGTTGGTAACGTGGATGTACGGCGCCGACCGTCCACGCCAGCCACCGGCGTACCCGTAGTACGCGCGATCCCAGCCGTTGTAGTAGACCGACCGCGAACGCCAGTTGCAGTCGTAGGACAGCCAACCACCGATTGGAAAGCCGACGCCGAACGACCAGAAGTTGCTGGCGTAGCCGAAGCTGTAGATCGGGCGCGTATACACGACGTACGGGTCATACACCGGCACGTAGATCACGCGCGGATTCATCGGCGCGATCACGTAGTAGTCATCGTCATGCACGACGTTCTGCTGCGGCGTCGACTGCAGGTTACCCTGCCTGTCGGCCATAGTGCGCATGCGCTGCACCGCCGCCATCACGTCACTCGACTGGCTGGCGTACGCGCGACCGAGCGTGGTGGTCCAGTCGTTCTTGTCCGCCATCATGTTGAGCGCCGACGGATAGTGCGCCACCGACTTCACGCTGACATCCCACGACTGGTCGTCGATGTCGGACGTGCCGTTGGCGCGGACGAACCGCGCGGCTTCCTCGATCTGGTCAGGGAAGGTCGCGGCCACCAGCACCTGAGCCAGCAGCGCGTCCGGATAGAGCGCAATCGAGCCGACGAGGTTGTCGAGCTGGTCCGCGGAGTACCGCTCGAAATCGTCTGGATACGATGTTTGCGGCCGGCTCTCCTGCGCGGTGGCGACGGAGGGCTGCACACCCGCCACCAGCGCGGCGACGGCGAACAACGTGAACGATTGGCGGATCATGGTGCCACTCCCGGTAGAGACAGGAACGGTCCTGTCGCAGGTCATGAAAGCATAACCCATACCGGCGGTGATCGCGTTGCCCTGTAACGACTTGGCTCCGTCCGCCGGCTGCCGGAATCCCGCCCGGTGGACAGTCCGCTGCCCACAATGGACACCCCGCCTGCCGCCAACCCTCAGCCCGGCAGGCGGGTAGGCGTCACCTACTGCCGCCCGCTCAGCGTCCGTTCCAGCCAGGCCAGCGCCCGTGGATCCTTCGAACGGGACAGCCAGAAAATCGCCCGCTTCCGTAGTTCGCGATCCGGCAGCGTTTCCGCCATCCGCAGCAGGCTCGTCGTCGCTTCCTCGTCGGGTCGCCGCGACATCGCGAAGATCGCCTGCTCGCGCACCTCGCGGTCGCCCGGATCGTAGGCAATCGACTCGAGCGACTGCGTCACCTTGTCGCCGGCCGCGTCACCGAGCCAGAACACCGCCTGCTGGCGCACCTCGCGTGGACGCGACTCGTTTTTCGCCACCTTCAGCAATCGTTCCCACGGCTGTACGCCATCGGCAATCGTCAGTGCGATGACGGCGTGCTGCGCCGCCTTGCTCGTGTCGCGTTCGACGATTCCCAGGAGCGCCCCGCTCGCGACAGCCGCGCTCACGACGAGCGGGTCGGACGCACCAGCGATGCTGGTCCACTTGCCGCCCACGAATGTGCGCACGTCGCGCGTCACGCCGTTGGCGCGTTCGATGACAACACGCACCGGTCCAGTCACGCATTCCGACTCCACGTATTTCACATCGGTGCCGCGCCCGTATCCCGAGCCATCACGCGTTCGGAACCAGTTCTGCCCGTCGCCACACACGCCGGCCTTCGCCGGATATTCGAGACGAACGATGCCGTCACGCACCGACGCAATCCGTTCCTCGAGCGCGCCGACCGATGTTTGCGCGAGGACTGGCACAACAGCGCCACAGAGCAGCAGCATCGCAGTCGCCGCGAGCCTGGCGTTCTTCGACGCGTGTGTCGATGCGTTCACCGGAGCATGCATCGGAGTATTCATCGTTCGATGATCTCCATCAGGAACTTCGCGGCGCGCGGATCCTTCGAGCGCGACAGCCAGAAGATCGCCTGCTTCCGCAGCGCTGGATCGCGATCGTTGCGCGCCACCTCGATCAGCTTGTCCATGCCTGCAGGATCCTTCGAACTCGAGAGCACCCAGAGCAGATGCTGTCGCACGTCGGTTCCGCTGGTCTGATCGTACAGTTGAATCAGTTGCGCCGCCGAGGCGCCGGCGCGATTGGCGTTGAACACCGCCTGCTTGCGCGTCTCTTCGTTCTCCTTCGTATCACGCGCCACGCGCAACAGGAAGTCGGTCGCTTCCGTCGTGTGCATCTGGCCAGCCGCGAACAACAGTCGCTCGCGCAGTGACTGGTCGGAGACCTTCGGATACATCGCGAGCAGGAACGACATCGCATCGGCATTCTCACCGCGACCTCGTGACGATAGCAGCCACTGCACCGCATCCGCGCGGGCTTCGGCAGGTGCCGACTCATCGAGCGCGATCTCACGCAGCGCCTGACCTGCACGCGGCGACTTTGACCGCGACAGCGCGAAGATGGCCTTGCTGCGCAGATCCGAATACGTCCCCGTTCGGGCCAGGCGGATCAGCACATCCGTCGCCGCATCACTCGGCACACTCCCGAGCCAGAACACGGCCTGCTCGCGCACCTCGGCATCGGGATCCGTGTTCACCGCATTCAACAGGATCTCCGTGACATCCGGTGTCTTGCGTGTCGCCACCAGCCACACCGCCTTCTTCCGCAGACCCGCGCTGCAGGCGTCACGACGCGCCAGCACTGTACGCAGGATCGGCATCGCGCGGTCGGAATCCATCTGGATCAGCGCATTCAGCGCGTCAATGCGCTCGTCCTCGTCTTCTTTCGGACACCCGCCGGCGGCTGAGCGTCCCTCGATGAACTTCACCGCCTTCGTATCACCATTGCGCGCGAGGCGTCCTTCGATGCGCGTCGCCAGCGCACTCGCATCACCGTGCGTCGCGGCATTCGGAAAGTGAGCCTGCTGCCAATCGAGTGCTTCGCGCGCCTGACGCAGATCGGCATCCGTGCCAAGGCGCAGCAGCGCGAACGCTTCCCAGTACGGCGCATCTTCGGCTGGACGACTGCGCGGATACTTCACGCGGACTTCGCGAAACAAGTCGGCCGCACGCCGGTTCGACGTGTTGTTGAGCGCATCGCGACCGGCGCGATAGAGAGAATCCGCCGGATCATCGGCCTGCACAGCCGCGCGATCGAGCAGCACCGTGTGCGGTGTGAAATCGGTTCGCGCGACATACAGCATTGGCGTCAGTGGCGCCAATGGTGCGACGGGTGCCGCTGGTGACACCGCGAGCGGTGTCAGCGGCGTTACAACGAGTGGTGGCAAAACCGGCACGTATAGCGGTTGCTGTGCCGAGAGTGTCAATACGGTGGCGGTGCTGGCGAGGAGTGTGGTGAAAGCGTGTCGCATGTGAGTCGCGTGTATGATGGTGATGCGTGAAGCAGCGATCGATGTCGGTGTCATTCGGAGATGCTCCGCGTTGGCTCGGACATCGCCGGCTCTTGCGCCGTCGACCCGGAAGCGCGCAGTCGCGGCAGGAGATTCATGCGGATCACGGCGTCTCGTGATGCGCGGCGTGCGTCGGGCTGACGCGTCGCCGCGTCCTGCACGACCTGCGCGAGCACGAGTTCGAGATCGAGCAGCAGCGCACGCGTGGTACCATCGGTGAGTGCCGGATCATCGAGCAGTTGCCGCGTGGTACCGAGCAGCGCCTGCGCCGCGTTCGCCAGTTCGGCCGTCGATTCGTTGCGATCGCGCGTGGAGCGGAGTGTGGTGAGCAGCACTTCGGTGCGCGCCAGATGTGTGTCCATCGTCAGGCGGCGCGGTGTGTCGGGTGTCGAGTACGACGCGTCGTCCGCCGTGGCGGAAGCGACGGTCGCTGCCGCAGGCGCTGTCCCGCGAGACAGTCGACCGAGGCCCACACCGACGATGAGTGTCGCCGCCATGCCGGCAGCGACGGAGAGATACCGCCGACGATAGGACGTGCGATGCACGACCAGCATCGGAATCACCGGTGCTGTCTCCTGCGCGGCCTCTTCCCGTCGACGTTCGATCTGCGCCCACATCGCCTCACGCGGCGCGGCAGGACGCGGAAACGCGTTGCGCGCCAGTCGCTGAATCGCGTCGTCCACGCGGTCGTTCGGATGTTGCGGCGTATCGTCGTTCATGTCGTCGGTCATTGCGAGTCCTCCAGGTGTACGAATGGCGCCAATGCCGTTCGCAGCTTGCGTCGCGCGGTGAAGAGTTGTGATTTGCTCGTGCCGACCGTGATGCCGAGCAGCGCACCGATTTCGGGATGGGTGTAGCCCTCGACGTCGTAGAGCACGAAGACGGCCCGGCATCCTTCCGGCAGTTCGCCGATCGCCTCTGTCATGCGCTCCCGCAGATCCGGATCCGCGGTTGCATGCGGCGCAGCGACACCATCGGCATGACTGAAGTCCAGTTGCCACGTCGCACGCCGGTTGATCGTGCGCAGGCCATTCATTGCCACCGACACGGCGATCGAATGCAGCCACGTCGAGAGCAATGCGTCACCACGGAACTGTCCGATGCGCGCAAAGGCGCGCACGAACGTCTCCTGCGTCCAGTCCTGCGCCAGATCGGTCTGTCCGCTCATGCGAAGCACCAGCGCGTACACCCGATCCACGTGCCGGTCGTAGAACTGCCGTTCGGCGGTACGATCGCCCGCCAGGATCGCGCGGATCAGATCCGATTCACGCGGAAAGCGTGCGGCGGGATCGGTACGCGCCATGGCGGCGGTGGTGTCGGGCATCGGTGTCGTCATCTGCGACTGGAAGACAGCGGCAGACGCGAAACGGTTGGAGGCGCGTTAAGCCACGCCGCCCATCGCCGGCAGCGCGCCCTTCCGCCGTCGCGACAGTACGCTGGCACTGATCAGCGAGATCAGGATGCCCACCGGCAACGGCTCGAGAATCGTCATCCCGAACTTGTAGAACGGGTTCTTGTACATCGTCGCGAAGTTCGCCATGTCGGTGCGAATCTTCTCCACCGCGGCTGGCGGTTCACCACGGGTCTCGGCCTGCCTGACCGCTTCCGCCCCGTATTTCGCGGCAAAATCCGGCATCAGCAGCTCACCAGCCACCAGCCAGGTGGCGGAGTAGCAGGCCGATCCGATCAGCGCGATCAACAGCCCCACCCGCAGGGCAGGCCAGAACCGGACCTCGCCGCCCGTCACCGTATCGCGATACGACCGCACCCCGAAGTGGATCAGCATGAAGCTGAGCACCATCGTCGTGTAGCCGACGGCCATGCCGCCGTAGCCGTGGTTCTCCCATCCGATGAGTTTGCCGATGCCGAGCGTGGCGACCATCAGTGCTGACAGTATGGCGCCAGCTTTGAACCCGTATCGTACGACCGTCTGTCTCATGTGCGCTCCATGTTGAGATGTGAGCGCCACGCTACGTCGCCTGGCGGACCCGCGGTGTCACCCGTTCGTATGAATTCGCAGCCTGACGCTGAAAATCATGCTTTCAGGGGATCAGGCCGGACGCTTTTCCGACGTGAATCGCCTGCGTGCGGCGGCGCGCGCCGAGTTTGTCGAAGAGCCGGCTGGAGTGCGTCTTGACCGTGTTCTCGCTGACGAAGATGCGGTCTGCGATCTCTTTGTTTGACAGCCCATCGGCCATCAGCCCAAGGATCTCGAGCTCCCGCTTCGTCACGCCCATCGCGTCACGTCGGGCTGGATCGGGGGAGAACACCACCGGCTCGGCCGGCACGCGCACCTCGATCTCCTGCACCACGATCCGCTCCGGCCGGCCCGTCAAGGTCAGCCCGAGCCAGATACCCAGCGAGGCGAAGATGATCGCGATCAACCCGCCATAGATCTCGAAGGAGTGGGTGACGACGAGATAGCGGTATTCGATCAGCTGGAGGGAGACGATCAGGACGCCGCCCAGCCCGCCGTAGAGGAGGGCGTGGCGGAGCAGCGTCCAGCGGGAGGTCGGCGCGTCGGGGAGAGGCACAACCGAAACTTCTGAGGCGGTCAGCGACGGCGGAAGTGTTCCGCCAGTGACGCCTGTGCGCCGGACCCGTCTCCCTGCCGCCTCTGGTAGTCGCCAGAGGGTTGCAGCACCCACGCCGTCGGATCGTCGAGATACCGGGTCAGGACGTCGTCGAGTTGCTCGCGATGCGCCGCGCCAGGGACAGGTGCCAGCAGCTCCACCCGCCGCCGCAGGTTGCGCGGTCGCAGATCCGACGAGCCAACGAAGTACTCCGGCGCACCGGCATTCCCGAAACGATAGATGCGCGAATGCTCGAGAAAGCGACCGACGATCGAGACGATGCGCACCGTCTCGGAGAGCCCCGGTACACCCGGACGCAGTGTGCAGATGCCACGGATCACGAGGTCGATCACCACGCCTGCCTGCGCCGCGCGATAGAGCGACTGCACCACTTCGCGATCGGCAAGCCCATTCGCCTTGATCGTGATGTGTGCCGGCCTGCCGTTCATCGCGTGCAGGGTTTCGCGGTCGATCAGCGTCAGCAGCGCCGGCAGCAACTGCGACGGCGCAACGAGAGCACCGTGACGCAGTCCGTGCGGCGGAAAGGTCGCGAGGGCGAGTGCCTCGAACAGCTCCGCGACATCCGACGTCAGCGCATCGGACGCCGAAAAAATACTGAGGTCCGTGTACTGCCGGCCGGAACGCGGATTGTAGTTGCCGCTGCCGACATGTGCGTAGCGCGCCGTGCGACCATCTTCGCGGCGCTCGACCAGCGCGGCCTTGGCGTGCACCTTGAGGCCCGCCAGACCGTACACCACCTTGCCGCCAGCGCGCTCGAGCGCGCGTGCCCACTGCACGTTGTGTTCTTCATCGAAACGGGCCTGCAGCTCCACGAGCGTGAACACCTGCTTGCCGCTCTGCGCCGCTGCCAGCAATGCTTCCACGATCGGCGACGGATTGCCGACGCGATACAACGTTGCCTTGATCGATGTGACGTCGGGATCGGCCGCGGCCTCCTGAAAGAAGCGCACCACCGTGTCGTCGAAGGATTCGAACGGATGATGCACCAGCAGATCGCCACGCTGCATCGCGCTGAACATCGTCTCGTCGTGCGCCACGACCGCGCGCGATTCGAGCGGCGGATACTCGAGCGCCGGATCGCGCGGCAGCGGCAACGCCTGCAGGCACCGAAGGTCGAGCAATCCGTCGATCTCCTGCACCGCATTGACGGTGAGCTCCATCTCGCGGCCCAATGCGTCGCGACCGAGGTTGTCGAGGATCAGCGCGCCGACACTCGCCGGCATGCGCGATTCCACCTCGACGCGCACGGCAGGATTATGCGGACGCCGAGCCGTCGCTGACGCCACGGCACCGAGCAGGTCGCTCGCATGATCCTCGTGCAGATGCAGATCACCGCCGCGTGTGACGCGAAACAGATACGTGCCTTCGACCACGGCATTCGGATACAGCAGATGCGCGTTCGCACGCAGCACATCCTCGACCGCGATCAGCGCGCCATCGCGCCCCGGCACCTGCAACAGCCGCGGAATATCGGCGGGCAGTTCGTGTTCGCTGACGTGAATGCGCGTGCCCTCTTTCGCGCGATATTCAACCGCGATGAAGAGGCCGAGGTGCGGCAGATGCGGCAGCGGCACACCGGCACTGCGTGTGATCGCCATCGGCAGCAGGTCGGGCTGGATCTCCTCGAGATATCGGGTCTCGAGCGCCGCACTTTCGTCAACCGTCAGCTCCGACCACTTCAGCAGCAACACACCGTGTGCCGCCGCGTCACTCAGGCATGCTGCAGCACATCGCGATTGCGCGGCGAGAAAGTCGACGATGTCGGCGTCGACTTTCTCGAGCAGCGACCGTGCGCTCTCGCCATCGGCATGCGTCTCGCGTGACGCTTCGTGCGGATCGAGGGCCGCTTGTCGCAGCTCCGCCATCCGCACCATGTACAACTCGTCGATGTTGCTCGTGACGATGCCGAGGAAGCGCAGCCGTTCCAGCAGCGGCGTGGCCGGGTCCTCGGCCAGCGCGAGCACACGGCGCTGGAAGGCGAGGAGGCTGAGTTCGGGGTTGAGAAAGTCGCGCGGGGCGTCAGGCATTACGGTACAACTGTGAACCCCAGACCACTCGCACACAACCGCACGCGGTCATCGAGTGACAGCATCGTGATGGGGCCGAGACCATCGCGCAGCACACACGCCGCTGCAATGTGCAGAGCATCCAGCGGTCGAACCGGATCGCCTGGCATCGGTTCGCGCGCCCGTGCCAGCACGCGCGCGTCGAGTTCCTGAATGATCCACGATGATTCTGCCTCGTCAAAGAGTTGCAAGGCGGCCAGCTCCTGCGTGTGTGTCACGCGACCGTCGGTTCGGGCGCGCGCAAGAGCGCGCGCGCACTCGAGCGACGTGAGCGAAGCTGATACCACGCGTTCGGCCGCATGCATCGCACGGAGGACTGACGGTCCGCGCGGCTCATTCAACAACCACGCGACCACAGCGCTCGACTCAGCGTAGATCACCATCCTTCAGAACCGCTCTTCGCGCCCGGCATCGATCAGCGCCTGCGCTGTGCCATCAGGCATCGGTGAGATAGGGCTCTCCGGATATCTGAACATCGGACGCTCTGCCAGTCGCAGACCGCCAGCTGCCGCCATGCGGGCGAGCGCCCGATCGATTTTCGATTCCGCGAAGGTGCCACCGTCCGGCTTGCGGAGCTCGGCAACGACGCGGCCGCGATCGGTGACGAGTACGGTCTCTCCGCCCTGCACTTCGCGCAGGATCTGACTCAGACGGGCCTTGAGGTCTCGCACGCCGATGGTTTTCATGTGGCAAAATGTAGTTTTATGTGACTACATTGTCAAAATTCAAATCCACCCGGAGGCACCATGGTCGTCCAACACGCGAACATCGCGGGCTCGGAATTCAACGACGTGAACATGTCCGACACCCGCTTCACGAACATCCGCCTCGCAGGCGCCAAGTTCGAGGATGTGAATTTGAGCGGCGCCGTGATGCATGCGATCGACTTCCGCGGATCACACGTCTCGGCCGCGCAGTTCGGCGGCGCGACGTTCCAGTTCCTCGGTGAGCTGCCTGGTCCGGATGGTGCGCCGCGACGTCCGAAGGCGGTCACGTTCGAGGACTGTATGTTCCCCGACAGCGTCTTCCGTCGGGTCAACCTGACCAACGTCGCGCTGGAGACGTGCACGGTCACCGGCATGACGATCGATGGCGTGTCGGTGGATGCGATGCTGGAGGCGTGGCGCAGCGCGCAACCTGACTGACGGTCTGCACCAACCGTATGATGTGAGTTCCGCCTACCCCTCCAGAAACGACCATGTCCGACATCACGCGAAAGGAATTCCTCCGACTGAGTGCGCTGATGGCAGGCGCCGCAGCACTCCCGGCGTCGGCGCGTGCCGCGGGCGCGCCACGCAGCGTGCCCGCGTTCCCGCACATGCCGGCGAAAGGCGGCGCGATCGACGCGGATCTGATCGTCGTCAACGCGCGTGTCCTGACCAGTGATCCGACGATGCCGCGCGCGCAGGCCTTCGCTGTGCGCGAGGGCCGGTTTCTCGCGGTCGGCAGCTCGGCCGACATCCGCAATCTCGCGTCGTCACGCACCCGTGTGATCGATGCGGCGCGCATGACCGTGGTGCCTGGCTTCATCGACGCGCACAATCATCCGGGCGGGGTGACGGAGTTGTACGACGTGAACGCGAACCTGCGCAGCATCGGCGCGCTCAAGGCCGCGATCGCTGAACGCGTCGCAAAGACGCCGCCCGGATATTGGGTCGACGCGTACATGTTCGACGACACGAAGCTCGCCGATGGCAGGCCGCTGCATCGCCGAGATCTCGATGAAGTGGCGCCGAATCATCCGGTCGGTGTGCATCATCGCGGCGGCCACACGGGATGGTATAACTCGAAGGCGTTCGAGCTGGCGAAAGTCACGAAGGACACGCCCGATCCCACCGGTGGTCGCTTTTTCCGTGATGCGGATGGCACGCCGAACGGATGGGTGGCGGAGCTGGCGACAGATGTCTTCGACGCTGTCGGTCTGCGCGAAACATTCACACCAGCGCAGGAACAGGAACGCAGTCGCAACGGTATGGCGCACATGTCATCGCTGTACACTGCCGCTGGCCTCACGACGGTGCATGACCTGAGTACGTCCCCGGAAAACATTCGTGCCTACGAAGAAATCCGTGCGCGAGGAGAGCTGCGGCACCGCGCCTACATGATGATCCGCGGCAAGGCATTTCCGCTGCTGCGTGACGCCGGCGTCTACACGGGCTTCGGTGACGAGTGGGTGCGTGTCGGTGGTGTGAAATACGCCGCCGACGGATCGGCCTCCGAACGCACGATGCGCATGAGCACCCCGTTTCAGGGCACGAACGACTACGGCATCCTCACCATGTCGCAGGCCGAGATTCACGATGCGGTGGATGATGCCCACAGCAAAGGGTGGCAGGTGGGTATTCACGCGAACGGTGACGTGACGATCGACATGGTGCTGACCGCATACGAGCGGGCGCTTGCGAAATGGCCGCACCCCGATCGGCGGCATCGCATCGAGCACTGTTCACTCGTCAATCCGTCGCTGATCGCGCGCATCGTGAAGACCGGCTCCATCCCGACGCCGTTCTGGACCTACATCTACTATCACGGTGAGAAGTGGGAGCGTTACGGCGATGTGAAGATGCAGTCGATGTTCGCGCACAAGTCATTTCTCGACGCCGGTATCAAGGTGCCGGGCGCGAGCGACTACGGCCCCGGGCCGTTCGAGCCGCTGATGGCGCTGCAGTCGATGGTCACGCGGACCGACTATCGCGGGCACGTGTGGGGCGCGAACCAGCGCGTGACGATGGATCAGGCGCTCACCATCGCCACGCAGAACGGCGCCTACGCATCGTACGAAGAGCGCATCAAGGGGTCGATCACCGCCGGCAAGCTGGCCGACTTCGTGATCCTCGAGAAGGACCCGCATGACGTGCCACTCGATACGATAAAGGACATCAAGGTTGTGCGGACCGTGACGGGTGGTCGCACGGTCTATCCGAAGAACGAGGCGTAGCGCGTGGAGCGTCGGCGGTTGCTGGAGTGGATGGTGGCGACCGGGGGACTGACCGCGCTCAATCGGCTGTCCGCCTCGGACCTGATGGCGATGGGGCGTGAGGCGCACGCACATGCGCGCGTACACGCAGACATCGTGGCATCAGCGGCGACGGTGCCCGCGCTCGATGCACGCTCCGCCGCCATCGTGACCGCCGCAGCGGAACGCATCATTCCCGCCACCGACACGCCAGGAGCGACGCAGGCGAATGTCACCGCGTTCATCGAGACGATGCTGAGCGGCTGGTATGCACCGGCGGATCGCGATCGATTCGTGGCCGGAATTGGCGAACTCGAAACGCGCGCCCGTGAATTGTTCACGCGATCGTTTGTCACTTGCGATCCGAGCCAGCAGGTTGCGCTGCTCGAGAAATACGACGCGGACGTGACGACGCTGCGCACCGCGCAGGATGCGACGGCGAACGCGCATTGGTTCGCGATGCTCAAGTACCTCACCGTGTGGGGCTACTGCACGTCCGAAGTCGGGATGCGCGAGTTGCTGCACACCTGGCCGATGCCGATGCGTTATGACGGCAGTGCGAAGGTCGGCGCGTGAGCCGCGAAGTGACCACGTACGACGCGATCGTGATCGGTTCCGGAATGACCGGCGGATGGGCCGCGAAGGAACTGACCGCCCTCGGTCTCCGCACGCTTGTGCTCGAAGCGGGTCGTCCGATTTCGCCGGAGCTCGATGCTCGCGAACATGTGCCACCGTTCCAGATGCCGTTCCGCGGACTCGGTGACCGCAAACACATCGATGCGCGGCAGGCCGTGCAGCAGAAATCGGTGACCTTCGACGAGATGAGTCAGCAGTTCTGGACCGATGACATCGACAATCCGTACAGCACCAGCGATGGGCGTCGTTTCGACTGGTTCCGCTCGCGGCAGGTCGGTGGCAAGTCGATCATCTGGGGCCGTCAGGCGTATCGCATGAGTGACCTCGACTTCGGCGCGAACGCGCGCGACAGCGTCGCGGTGGATTGGCCGATTCGTTACGCCGACATCGCGCCGTGGTACGACGTGGTCGAGCGATTCATCGGAGTCTCAGGACAGAAGGAGCAGCTGTCGCAGTTGCCCGACGGCCAGTTCCTGCCACCAATGGCGCTCAACTGCGTGGAGCAGCATGTGCAGTCACGCATCGCGGCAAAGTACGGTCGCGAACGGGTGCTCACCATTGGACGTGCGGCAGTGCTCACAACGGCCACAAACGGGCGCGCGCCGTGTCACTACTGCGGACCCTGTCATCGCGGATGCAGCACACGGTCGTATTTCAGCAGCGTGAACGCCACGCTGCCGGTGGCGCAGGCGACCGGTCGCATGACACTCCGACCGCACAGCGTCGTGCGGTCACTCGTCTATGATGCAACGCGCCAACGGGTCAGCGGCGTGCGGGTGATCGATGCGCGCACCGGCGTCGAACACGCGTACTCGGCACGGATCGTATTCCTCTGCGCGTCAGCGATCGAGAGTGCACGGCTGCTGCTCAATTCTGCCAGTCCGCGGTTTCCGAACGGGCTCGCGAATTCGAGTGATCAGGTCGGGCGCAACATCATGGACCACATCAAGTGGGGCGGCGCGACCGGACAGATCGACGGCTTTGACGATCGTCGTGTGATCGGGGAACGTCCGAATGGCATCTACGTGCCGCGGTTCCGCAACGTGAGCACAGCGCATGCAGACTTCCTCCGCGGCTACGGATTTCAGGGCGGCGCCGGACGCGGTGGATGGGAAGCAGCGGTGCGCGCACCAGGTCTCGGGGCGGCGTTCAAGCAGCGCCTCACCGCCCCTGGACCATGGAGCATGTCGTTCGCCGGATTCGGAGAGATGCTGCCGCGCGAAACGAATCGGGCCACCATCGATCCGTCGCTCAAGGACCGCTGGGGCATTCCGGCGCTGCACATCGAGGCGCAGTGGAGCGACAACGAACTGGCGATCCATCGCGACATGGGTGTCACGGCGTCAGAGCTGCTCGATGCCGCCGGCGCGCGTCGCGTTCGCGCACACACACATGGGCCAAGCACGCCGGGAAATGCGAATCATGAGATGGGCGCCGCACGCATGGGTCGAGACCCGAAGACGTCGGTCCTCAACGGCTGGAATCAGACGTGGGACGCGCCGAATCTGTTTGTCACCGATGGGGCATTCATGACGTCGAGCGGGTGCCAGAATCCGTCTCTGACGTACATGGCGATGACGGCGCGGGCGTGTCACTACGCGGTGGAGCAACTGAAGCGTCGGGAGCTCTGACGCTTCAGCCTGACTGAGCGCAGCAGCTCAGCCGTTCGCGCGCTTGAATTCCACCGACGCGTCCACGAACTCGCGGAAGAGATGTCGGGTGTGTGGGTCCGTCATCTCGAAGACTTCCGGGTGCCACTGCACGCCGACGATGAACGCGCCGTCCTCTTCCAGTTCGACGGCTTCGACCAGGCCGTCAGGCGCAACTGCGGTGGCAGACAATCCGCGTCCGATCTCCTTGAGGCCCTGATGGTGCATCGAGTTGACGGAGAACTTATCGATCTCCATGGCGTGACGAAGGCGTGATCCTGGCGCGATGCTCACCTCATGGGCGAGGTGATCGCGCTCGAAGCCACTGTTCGGGAAGTAGTCGTGCTTGATGGCGCCGCCGTACTGGGCGTCCAGATCCTGCCACAGCGAACCGCCCTGCGCGACGTTCAGCACCTGAGCGCCACGGCAGAGTCCGAGAAACGGCTTGCGGTCTTCGACGGCCCACTTCGCCATCAGAATCTCCGTGCGATCGCGCGCGGGATCGATGTTGCCGAGTCGCGGGTGCGGGGTTTCGCCGTACGTGCCCGGGTCCATGTCCACGCCGCCCGGCACAAGGACGCCGTCCACGCGCTCGTAGAGTTCGCGGAGGGTGTCCTCGTCGTCGTCGAGCAGGGGCACCAGACAGGGGACGGCCCCGACCATCGAGATCGCCACGTAGTAGCGCTGGTTCATCACCACCGACTGCGGCAGCCCGGCGGGAATCCCGTCGATGGACTGCAGCGTCTGGGTCGTGACGGCGATCAGGGGGCGGTAGCTGGCCATACTCGGCGGGGCTGGGGACGACGGTTCGTCACGAGAAGCCTACGAATATATAAGTATCGTCACGACGACCGGCGGTTCCCTTCGGATACGGGTTGGGGTGCCGTTTTCAAGGGGGCCGCGGTTTCAAGGGGTCAGAGCACTTGAAACCGTTCAAGTGCTCTGACCCCTTGAAACTCCGTCCCCATGATCGAAATACGGCTCAGACCGCCGCTTTGATCTGCGACTTCCGCTGGGTTTCGGCCGCCGTCACCGGCGTCAGGGCGGCGACATCCGCCTCCCCGGTCCGGATGCGCACGACACGCTCCAGCGCCTGGACGAAGATCTTGCCATCGCCGACCTCGCCGGTGCGCGCCGACGAGACGATCGCGGCGATGGTCGCTTCGACATACGGCTCGGAGCAGGCCATCTCGATCTTCACCTTGTCGTGGAATTCGAGCACCATCGAGGAGCCGCGATAACTCTCGACGAAGTCGGATTCCCCGCCGTGTCCGCTCACGCGACTGATCGTGATGCCGGTCACGCCGGCGGTGAAGAGTGCTTCCTTGACGGCCGCCAGTCGGTCGGGCCGGATGATGGTGGTGATCAGTTTCATCGGGTGCCTGGAAAGAGAGGGCGGAACGCGCGACTCGCGCTCACGCCGGACTGACTTCTGGCGTGATCACGCCTTTGATGACCGGGGCCGCCTTCGGCTTGCTGTCCAGCACCACGCTCGAGCCGATGTTCGTTGTGTCGGGATAGGCGAGTGCGCCCATCTCTGGAATGTCGAGGCCCATTTCTTCGACGGCGGTCGAAACGCGCGCGCCTTTGGTGACCATCGCCGACACCTTCCAAGCCACGTACGTCATGGCCGACACGGCCACGATGTTGGCCGCGCCACCGATCAGCTGCGCGAAGAGCTGACCCGCATCGCCGTAGAACAATCCGGTCACGCCACCATCGACGCCATTCGTGCCGCCGCCGTAGGTACCGTCAGCGAACAGGCCAAGTGCGATGATGCCCCAGAATCCGTTCACGCCGTGCACCGAGATCGCACCGACGGGATCATCGATCTTCACCTTGAGATCGACGAAGAACACGGCCCAGCAGACCAGACCACCGGCGATGCCACCGATCAGGACCGCAGACGGCGCCGTCACAAATGCGCACGGAGCCGTGATCGCGACCAATCCGGCGAGCGCGCCGTTGGCGAGCATCGACGGATCAGGCTTGCCGGTCTTCATGAGCATGTAGATCATCGCCGTGACACTGCCGGCGGCGCCGGCGAGCATCGTGTTGGCCGCGATCACACCGATGCGTGAGTCACCGCCAGCGAGCGTCGAGCCGGCGTTGAAGCCGAACCAGCCGAAGCAGAGGATGAACGTGCCGATGAGTGCCATCGGGATGTTATGGCCCTGAATGACATTCGCAGAGCCGTCCGCGTTGTACTTACCGCGGCGCGCGCCAAGCAGTTTGCCCGTGACGATCGCCATCACGCCGCCGGTCATGTGCACGACCGATGAGCCAGCGAAGTCGACGTGCCCATGGCCGAGGCCAAGGTTTTTGCCGAGTGCCGAGAGCCAGCCGCCGCCCCAGACCCAGTTGGCGTACAGCGGATAGATGAAGCCGCCGATGAAGATCGTGAAGATCACGAAGTTGCTGAACTTCCAGCGTTCGGCGAGGGTCCCGGTGGGGATCGTCGCGGTGGTGTCCATGAACACCATCTGGAACAGGAAGTACGTGAAGACCGGGGCACTGTAGGCCACGCCGGAGAGGAAGAAGCCGGTGTGTCCGAAAAGGCCGTAATCCTTGCCGGCGATCGTGACGACGAACTCACTGGCGAGCTTGTCGTAGCCACCGAGTGTGCCAAGCGCGCCGACGCCGCCGGCCTGGATGGCAAAGCCGACCGCCCAGTAGGCGAGCATCGCGATGCCGTACACCATGAAGTTCATGGTGATGGTGTGGCTGGCATTCTTGGCGCGCGTGAAGCCGGTTTCGACCATCGCGAAGCCGGCCTGCATGAACATCACGAGGAAGCCGCAGAGCAGCACCCAGACATAGTTGATCGATGTCGCGTTGGTCGCAGTGGCGGCGGCGACATCTTCGATTTTCGGGGCGACCGCCGGGGCCTGAGCGGCGAGCAGGAGCGGTGCTGCGAGTAGCAGGAGTGGCGCGAACCGGAACAAACGTCTCATTGGTGAATTCTCCCGACCCCGTGACCAGGGTGCGTTGGGTGGGTGAAACGACGGCGTGTTACGGCGATCCCTTCGGCGGCGATCCGGTCGGCGGCGACCCGTGGAGCGGTAGACCGCTGATCGGCGATCCGTGTGGCGGCGCGTGCGTTGCGGCGATTCGTCGAGCGTCTGTCTGACCCACCGGGGGAGCGGTGGGCGCGTGGCACCGCGATCACTCACGCACAGCCGCTCCATCGCGGGCTGTCGGCGCAAGCTGTGGCGTCGGCGCGTGGCCGGGTCGAGCGGCATCGGCTGCGGCGCCGAGTGGCGTACTCGGCGAGACCGGGGCGCTCGTCGAGTATAGGGAGACCTCGACCGAGTGTCAACAAATTCGTGCAGAATCAGCACATTTCAGCACACATATTCTCTAAAACATCGAACTATATCACGAAATGTGTTCCGAAAGTTGCACGAATGGCACGGTTTGCTTGACATATCAGAAAGTGCCCGGTACCCTCGATTCGAAGCTTCGACTACCGGACTCCCCCCAGATCGATCCTGACATGGCAGTGGGCACCCCCACCAGCATGCGGTCGCACTGACCGGTGTCGAGGACTTCGACCCACGAGGTCGGCGCGAGACTCCCCGACACTCGCTTGGCGCTTGGTGGAGCTGCGATGCAGCCGCCCCTCGATGCGCAAGGCGGTCGACCTCCCCCGAGTGCGACCCGTATCGGACGCCAGCGCGCGTCCGCGCCGCGACCCGGGACGACCGCTCAGCACGCGTGCCAGAGGCTTTTGCCTCCGTCGCACGCCCTCCCACCCCTGCTGGAGTCCGCTCATCATGCGCCTCGACCGTCCGCTCCGCCTGCTCGCGCTTCTGGCCGCCCTCGCCGCCGCCGCCCGCTCCGCGGCCGCTCAGACCGCACCCGCAGCGGTTCCTGGCTCACCGGCCCCCGCCACGACGCAAGACTCCGCCGCGAGGAAGCCCGAGCCGCCACCGGCCCCCGAACACATCGAAACCGGGATCCTGGGCATCAAACTCTCCGGCTACGTCGAGAGCGCCTACAACTATTCGAACAATCCGAATGGACGCGCGATCACAGGCCGGCTGTATGAGCGCACCACCAGCCAGTTCTCGCTCAACGCGCTCAAGATCTCTCTCGACAAGCCGTACGACGCGACGAAACTCGACGCAGGATTTCACGCCGATCTGATCTTCGGACAGAATGCGCCGGTCCTGCAGTCGTCCGGGTTCAGCCTCGGACCAAATGGCGATGCGTATCAGCTCTACGGCACGCTCAACGTGCCGACGAAAGACGGCAACGGTGTGCAGTTCAAGTTCGGGCGCATGGCGACGTTTCTCGGCCTCGAACTGATCGAGACGCCGCTCAATCCGAACCTCTCGATCGCAAATCAGTTCATCTACGCCGAGAATTTCACGCAGACCGGCGTGAGCATCGAGCACCGTTTCAACAGGTACGTCGATGCGCAGTTTCGCGTGTTGAACGGCTGGGATCAGGTGACGGACCTGAACGGATCGATGTCGTACATGGCACGCCTCGGACTCGCGCCGACAGCAACATCATCGATCGCGCTGGCGGGCTACACCGGCGCTGAAGAACCGGACAACAATCGTGCGAAGCGCACCGGGTTCGAAGTGCTCGCGAGCCAGAAGGTCGGCAAGGTGACGGTGTTCGTGCAGGGTGACATTGGGCAGGAAGCGCGCAACAGCGCACTGCCCGACGACACGAAGGCGGCGAAATGGTCGGCGGCGGGTGCGTGGCTGGTGTTCGACGCAGCGCCAACGGTCGGCGTCGCATTGCGCGGCGACTACTTCAACGATGCAAATGCGTTCCGGACCGGCGCGGCTTTCGGCATCGAGGGTGCGCCGAAGCACACGCTCTCGTCGGCCACGGTGACGCTCAACATCAAGGGCATTCCGAACGTGTTGCTGCGACCGGAAGTGCGCTTCGACAAGTCGAACTTCACTGTCTTCAACTCGAAGAAGAGCCAGTTCACGGTCGGTTTCGGCGCGACCTACATTTTCTGAGATGCAGGCTGTTGCCGCCGGGCCCACGGATCAGATGGCGATGGTACTGCTCGCCCTCGCTGTGATGCTCGGCGGCGCCAAGCTCGCGGGTCATGTCGTCGAGCGTTTCGGGCAGCCCGCGGTGCTCGGCGAGTTGCTGGTCGGCATGGTCCTCGGCAACCTCACACATGTCGGCTTCAGCTGGTTCGGCGACGTGGCCGCCAATCCGCTCATCGATGGCCTCGCGCAGTTGGGCGTCGTGATTCTGCTGTTCGAAGTCGGACTCGAATCGACCGTCGGCGACATGCTGACGGTCGGTGCGCGATCGATGGTGGTGGCGGTGCTCGGTGTCGTCTGTCCGTGGGCGCTGGGCTGGGCCGCGAGTGCGATTCTACTCCCCGATCGCAGTGTGTACGTGCACGCGTTCATCGGTGCAACGTTGACGGCAACGAGCGTCGGGATCACGGCGCGCGTGCTGTCGGACCTGGGCAAGAGTGCGACGCAGGAAGCGCGCATCATTCTTGGCGCAGCGGTGATTGATGATGTGATCGGGCTCGTGATTCTGGCGGTGATCACGAGTTTCGTGACGGCGGCGAATCTTGGCACAGCGATGTCTGCCGGTGGCATCCTCGTGGTCTGCGCCAAGGCGACGATCTTCCTCGTCGGCGCGTTGGTGATCGGTGGGCGATTGTCGCCACGTGTCTTCGCCGGCACCGCACAGCTGCGAGGCAAGGGCGTGCTGCTCACGACCGCGCTGGCGTTCTGTTTCACGCTGTCGTCACTGGCGGCGGTGATCGGGCTGGCAGCGATCGTCGGTGCCTATGCCGCCGGCTTGCTGCTCGAAGAGCAGCACTATCGTGATCCGGCGGTGCATGGCGAACGGCATCTGGAGTCGCTGATCCACCCGATCTCGACGTTTCTGGTACCCGTGTTCTTCGTGCTGATGGGAATGCGCGTGGATCTGTCGGTGATGACCGATGTTCGCGTCCTGGCGCTGGCGGCGGTGCTGACGGTGATGGCGATCGTTGGCAAACAAGCCTGCGCCTGTGGTGCATGGGGGCCGGGGCTCGATCGCGTGATCATCGGACTCGGTATGGTTCCGCGCGGCGAAGTGGGACTGATTTTCGCGAACATCGGGCTTGGGCTGGTCGTGCGCGGCGAGCGGCTGGTGGATGCGGCGACGTATTCTGCGATCGTGGTGACGGTGATGCTGACGACGCTGGCCACGCCGCCAGCGCTCAAGTGGCGGTTCGGGGTGCTGGCGGCGCGCGGCGCTGAGCCGATGACGGGTTTCAAGGGGTCAGAGCACTTGAACGGTTTCAAGGGGTCAGAGCACTTGAACGAGGCGTAGCCATTGCCGCGCGCGACATGTCTGCCGATGATGCAGATATGTCACAACCTCCGGATCTGATCCGCCGCATTCTCGCGGCGCGTGTGTACGACGTCGCGGTGCGAACACCGCTCGACCATATGCCGCGGTTGTCGGCGCAGCTCGGTCGGCCCGTGTACGCCAAACGCGAAGACCTGCAGCCGGTGTTCTCGTTCAAGCTGCGTGGCGCGTTCAACAAGATCGTTGGATTGAGTGCGGCCGAACGCGCGCGTGGAGTGTTGTGTGCCTCGGCCGGTAATCATGCGCAGGGTGTGGCGCTTGCCGCGCGGACACTCGGTTGCCGTGCGGTAATCGTGATGCCGCGTACGACGCCGGGCATCAAGGTCGAGGCGGTGCGCGCGTTGGGTGCCGAGGTGGATCTGGCCGGCGACACGTACGACGACGCGCATGCCCACGCGCGCGCGCGCGCAATTGCGGAAGGACTGGTGTTCGTCCATCCCTACGATGATCTCGACGTGATTGCCGGGCAGGGTACGGTGGCGGTCGAGATGCTGCAGCAGCAGTCGATACCAATCGCCGCGACATTCGTGTGTGTCGGCGGCGGCGGACTGCTGGCGGGTGTGGCGGCGTACACGAAGTTTCTGCAGCCGGACACACAAGTCATCGCGTGCGAGGCCGAAGACGCGGCGTGTTACGCAGCGGCGCGCGCTGCGGGTGAGCGGGTGATGCTGTCACATGTCGGGCTGTTCGCCGATGGCGCCGCGGTGAAGCAGGTCGGCGCGTTACCCTGGGCGATCACACAATCGCTGGTCGACGACGCGGTGACCGCGACGACCGATGAGATCTGCTTCGCGATGCGCATGATCTTCGAGGATCTGCGCGCGATCGCTGAACCGGCCGGCGCGCTGGGTGTCGCGGGGTTGCTCAAGTGGGCCGCAGCGAATCCCGGGACGACACCACTGGCCGCAATCATCAGCGGCGCGAATCTCAACTTCGGGCGCTTGCAGCATGTGGCCGAGCGCACAGAGCTTGGCGCCGGCACCGAAGCGCTGTTTGCGGTGGTGCTGCCCGAGCGCGCGGGTGCGTTTCGCGCGTTCTGTGCGCTGGTTGGTGACCGCAACATCACGGAGTTCAACTATCGGCTTGGTGATCGCGACCGAGCGGCGGTGCTGGTCGGCGTGCGTGTGGCGGCGATGACGACCGACCGGGAAACGCTGCGCGACGCGTGGATGACTGCGGGATATCCTGTCACGGATCTGAGCCACGACGAACTCTCGAAACTGCACCTGCGCCATCTCGTGGGCGGTCGGGCGAGCAGTGCGATTGACGAGCGCCTCGTCCGGTTCGAGTTTCCCGAGCGTCCCGGTGCGCTGCGCGAGTTTCTGAACGCGCTCGATCCGGGATGGAACATCTCGCTCTTTCATTATCGGAATCACGGCGCCGCGGTGGGTCGGGTGCTGGCAGGCATTCAGGTGGCCGACGCCTCGCTGCCTCACTTTCATGCGGCGCTGGCGCGACTGGCGTATCCGTACACGATCGAGCACGAGCACCCGGCGGTGACGCTGTTTCTGCGGTAGCGATGTTGGTTTCAAGTGCTCTGACCCCTTGAACGGTTTCAAGTGCTCTGACCCCTTGAACGGTCTGTCCGTCCACCTCACCAGCCTTCGGTCCATGCCCCGTCTGAGCCGCGCACTGACTCTCCCCGCCGCAGCGCTCCTGCTGTTCCCGGGCTTCTCGTCACGCGTCGACGATCCGCCGATGCGTGGCTTCACCACCGCCTCGGCGAAGATTCAGCGCGACTGGGAGGCGAAGTTCCGCGCGATGCCCGAACCGGCGCGGATGCGTGAAGCGATGCGACGTCTCTCCGCGCGACCGCACCACCTTGGCTCACCCTACGGGAAGGACAACGCCGAGTGGCTCAGGGCGCAGTTCCAATCGTACGGGTGGGACGCGCGCATCGAACGCTTCGACGTGCTGTTTCCGACACCGAAAGTGCGCGTGCTGGAACTCGTCGCACCGACGCGATTCACGGCGAAGCTCGAAGAACCGATCCTGAAGGAAGATCCGACCACCAATCAGCGCGCCGAACAGCTGCCGACGTACAACGCCTACTCGGGCGACGGCGATGTGACGGCGCCGCTGGTCTACGTGAACTACGGCGTGCCGGCCGACTACGAAGAGCTCGATCGTCGCGGCATTTCGGTGAAAGGCGCAATTGTGATCGCGCGCTACGGTGGCTCGTGGCGCGGCATCAAGCCGAAGGTCGCGCACGAACATGGTGCGATCGGCGCGCTGATCTACTCCGATCCGCGCGATGACGGTTATGCCGAAGGCGAGACGTACCCGAATGGTCCGTACCGCCCGAAAGACGGCGTGCAGCGCGGCAGTGTGCTCGACATGCCGACGTATCCCGGTGATCCGCTCACGCCGGGCGTCGGTGCCTCACCGGGTGCCAAGCGTCTTGATCGCAAGGACGCGATCACGATCATGAAGATTCCTGTCCTGCCGATTTCGTACGCCGATGCGCAGCCGCTGCTCGCAGCACTCACCGGACCGGTCGCGCCGCCGACGTGGCGTGGTGGACTGCCCATCACCTATCACCTTGGTCCCGGCTCGGCGCAGGTGCATCTGAAGCTCGAGTTCGACTGGAAGCAGACGCCGCTCTACAACGTCATCGCAACACTGAAGGGCTCGACGTTTCCTGACGAGTGGGTGATGCGCGGCAATCATCACGACGGCTGGGTGAATGGTGCCGAAGATCCGATCTCGGGCCTGGTGGCCGAACTGGAAGAGGCGCGTGCTTTGGGTCAGCTGGTGAAGCAGGGCTGGCAGCCGAAGCGCACGATTGTCTACATGGCGTGGGATGGCGAGGAACCATCACTGCTCGGTTCCACCGAGTGGGTCGAAGAACACATGGCTGACATGCGCGCCAAGGGTGTTTTCTATCTCAATACCGATGGTAACGGTCGCGGGACACTCGGTGCCGCCGGGTCACACGCGCTCGAGCGTTTCGTGGGCGAAGTGGCGGGCGAAGTCAACGATCCCGAATCGAACGTGACTGTGTTGCAGCGCCAGCGCATGGCGGGAGTGATGGGCGGCAATGCGGATGCGCGGTTGATGCGTGATCTGCGCATCGAGGCATTGGGATCCGGCTCCGATTTCACGCCGTTCCTGCAGCACGCCGGCGTGCCGACGCTCAACATCGGGTTCGGTGGTGAAGATGGTGGCGGCATCTATCACTCGATCTACGACAGCTTCGCCTGGTACACACGCTTCAGCGACACGTCATTCGTGTACGGCAAGGCGCTGGCGCAGGTGGCGGGCATGATGGTGATGCGTGTCGCGAATGCCGATCTGCTGCCCGCCGAATTCGGCAACTTGTCCGCGACCGCGAAGCGCTACCTCGGTGAAGTGACGACGTTGCGCGAAACGACGGCGAAGGAGATCGACGAGCTGAATCGGCGTCTGGCAGAAGGCGCCTACAGCATCACGAACGATCCGCGCAATCCGTTGCAGGCACCGAAGGCTCAGGGACCCGCACCGCATCTCAATTTTGCGCCGATCCAGAACGCGACCGACTCCCTGGCACGTGTCGCCGAGCGCTATGAGCGCGCGTATGGCGGCCTGCCGACCAGCGCTGCGACGGCGGCGGCCCTGGCGCAGGTCAATGCACTGCTGCGACAAGGTGATCAGGTCATGCTGATTCCCGAGGGATTGCCGAAGCGTCCGTGGTATCAGCATGCGTTGTATGCGCCGGGCTACTACACGGGATACGGTGTGAAGACGATGCCCGGTGTGCGCGAAGCGATCGAGCAGCGTGACTGGAAAGTGGCCGATGAGCAGATCACGAAGCTGGCAGCAGCGCTGCTCCGCGAAAGTGACCTGATCAGTCGTGCCGCGCAGCTGCTGGAACAAGCGACCGGCGCCAGGCCTGTGCCGTGATTGCGCACGACCTCAGCGCAGACATCGATGCATCATGGTTCCATGTCTGCGCTGAGGAAGCCGTTGGAGAGCAGGATCTGCCCTTGTCGCCTCATCAGGTCGCGATCATCCCGGATCTGGCTCTCGAGATCGGGCACGTCAGGAAAGAGTGCGATCGTGCGCACGAGAAACGCATACGTTTTCAATGTGTCGCTGAGTGACGGCGTGAGCGCCGTGACGACTGCCTTCGGAAGTGGCTCGGTGGCGATTTTGGTCTCGAGAGTGCTCCAGCGCCCACGACTGAATCGGAACAGCGTGAGTGGCAGCGTCACGGTGACCGGACCGCTCGGCAGCTGAACGGCCGCGACGCGATACATGATGTAGAGGCGCGGCACCGCGGCGCTGTCGACCATGACATGCCACTTGTCGTTGACGGCGAGTTGCCCGATCGGAAAGGGTGTCACGCCGAGATCGCGCAGCGCGCTGTCGAGCGCGACGTGTGTGGTGGCGGAGAGACTTGGCGCTGTTGCGAACGCGCGGGCGGAATCGGTGGTCGACGAGTCTGGCGACGTGCTACGACAGGCGGCAACGAGTCCGAGGGCGAGGATGGCGACGATGCGTGTGGTCATGGGAGATGTCGGAAAGTATTCAGTTCGTCAGCGGTTCGACGCGAGCGGAATTCGGCAGGGCCAGTCGCACCCCTTTTATTCTCATCGCACGCACACAGTGAAACCAGAGGGCGTGAACGCCGACGTCGCACTCCATCATAAAACACAGCATCGTCCAGCGGTCGGGCCGGCCAGTGATGGTGCCGGTCGACGCTGGCTCACCGATACGCTCGCAGCGCGATTCGCGCGCTATGCTCACGTATCTCAAGTAGCCGTCCTGCCCGCACCAGATACCACACGCACATGCGCATCGAGCATCTTGCACTCTGGACCACCGACATCGATCGGTGCGCCGCGTTCTACATCACGTATTTCGATGGGACGGCCGGCCCGCGCTACCAGAATGTGGCGAAGGGATTCGAGTCAGTCTTCCTGACATTCGCTGATGGTGCGCGCCTCGAGATCATGCGCTCGACGACACTCGCGCCGATTCCCGCCGCCGCCGGCGCGCAACGCATGGGGCTTACACACTTCGCCGTCTCGCTCGGCTCGGCGTCAGCGGTCGATGCGTTGACCGAGCGACTGCGTGCGGATGGATTCCCGATTCTCGACGGTCCGCGGCGCACTGGTGATGGCTACTACGAAAGCGTAACGCTCGATCCGGATGGCAATCGCGTCGAGATCACGGTGTGACGGACACGCACGACATTCGCACGTCGTAGCGACCCGTCACTCACCGCCGCGTCTCCACCCGCAGCATCGTCGTTCCCCAGAACGACGCATCCGGTTCGTCCACGTCTTCAGTATCACGAGTCGCACCATCGACCTTCGGCTTGAGCAGCGACGGCAGCTTGAGTGCGTCGGTATCGAACTGCTCGGTGGCAGCGAAGATCTTGAAGAGGTCTGTCCCCACGCGGAATGACGGATCACGCCACGAGGCGATGGTCATCTTCTTGATCTTGCCGCCATCGACCAGCGCACTGCCGCCGGCGGGAATCCAGTCGTTGAACATCACAGAACAGCCGAACGAATCGCTCAGGTCGAGCAACGCCACCGACAGGCGTGCACTGCTCGTGTTGCGCATGCGGATCTGCACGAGTGGCGGCTGGTCGCCGGTGTAGTTTACGACGACGCTTCCTTTCGTGACCGGCAGTGGTGCGCGGTCGGGAGGCACGCTCGTTTCGCCGACTGCCACGGGAATCAGGTCGACAATCACCTTGTCGTTGAAGGTCGACGCCAGTGGGCGCCGATCACGCGTGCCGTGCCAGCGCGCGAGGTGCACGCAGGCATTCGCGAGTGACTGCAGGCTCGCCGAATCGAGCCCCAATCGCTGATTGAGCATCGGTGCGTCGTCGGTGCCGATGATCTGCGCTGCACTCGATTCGACCGCGATCGAGATCGTCGGCAATGTGCCGCTCTTCGAGCCGACCAACGCATACACACCACTGCGAGCCACGAGCGCCGTCTTCACTGCCGCGACCGACTCCGCGGGCGCACCGGTCACCATCACGTTCAGCGGTGCCGTGCCCATGCCCGTGATCGTGCCGATGTACGGCTTCGCAACGTCAAGTGCGGCCGCTCCAGTCGCGAAGCGCAATCGCGAGCGATCGCCGAGTACCACGTCGAGTGCGGCGGTGGCGAGAGGCGTGGGCGTGGCTGTGGTATCATCGAACGCGCCGCGCGGAAACACGGCGATGGTGGTGACGTTGCCACCGTCGAGTGCGGGAATACCGGTGATGGTGCCGGATGACAGCCACCACGCACCAGTTTCGTCAGCATCCACCGTGAGGTCGCGCCGCCCGACGTGGCCGGCCATGAACACCGTCGCGGCATTCGCCGCGCCGGACACCGACAGATTCGGCAACTGCTCCGTCGCGCGACCACGAACCTTCGTGCGGATCGCCGTCACGAGATCGATGTACGTCGCCGAGGGGCCAAGCGATGTCACTGCTTCTTCGAAGGCCTGCGTGAACGCGCCGCGACGCGGTGGCTGCTTCGGAAATTCCTTCGCGAGTTGATCTGCCTGACACGCGGCAATCGCGAGGTGACTCGGATCGGGCGGCCCGTCGGTGGCGATACGGGCGGGATCGTACAACACGCGTGCGATGTCGAGGTAGTCGTCGAGTGTGCGGGCGCGCGCCTTGCTGGCGTCAGTCATGCGTGACGTGCCGGCGTGCGGATCGCTCTCGTCGCCGATGTCACGTGTCACGCCGCCAGAATGGCACGAGTCGAACATCGTGACCACCTGCGCGCCGCTGCTCGCGACGTCGTGAATCAGCGCGCTCAATTCCTTGTCGGCGATATCAAAGACGTCGTTCACGCGCGCATCGACCGAGACGATCGTCTGATTCTTGCCACTCGGCTCCAGCGACATCCATTCCGGCGGACAGTTCTCCTGCGAGCCATGGCCGCAGTAGTAGAACAGCGCGATGTCACCGGCGCCGGCCTGCTTGAGATGTGTGCGGAATCCGTCGACGATCGCCGCGCGTGTTGCGGCGGCATCGTGCAACGCGAGGAGATTGAGTGTGTCGGGCGCCACGCGCGATCGGAGCAACGTTTCCACCGCCACGATGTCGGCAACACAGCCCTGCAATGGTGTGACGGCGACGTATTCGTTGATACCGACGAGGAGGGCGTGGATGCGAGGCATATGCGGCGCTATGCCGTGGGTGCCGCGGGTGGTTGGGGCGCCGATTCTGCCCCACGGACACGAATCGACTTCACCTGTGTGCACCAGTCACCGGCATTCAGCGCGGCGACCGGATCGGTATCTCGCGAGGCCTCGTCGAGGTCGAGGATCCATTGCAATTCCACCTGGCTGACGGACGCGAACAGCTTGAAGTGTTCGGTGGCATCATCACCATCCCACTTCATCGCAATTTTTCTGGTGTCGGTGCCGATGTCGAGTGTACCCTTCGCTGCCAGCATGTTGGCCCAGCCGCGCGTCTTCGCCTGCACATTTCCACTCGGCGAAAAATCGAAGAGGTTCACGAACACCGGTGCGTCGAGTGTGTTCGTGATGCGGAATGCAATGCGGTCACCGGATACGAACACTGGCATTCCCGCCGTCTCATCGTTCGTCGCGACTCCCCACGCGCCATCCGGATCACGACGGAGCAGATCGAGTGTGACCATGCCGCGCATCCGACTCTTCGGGTCCGTGTTGTCGAGCGCGAGCGCGGACTCGGTCGTGACACGCAGCGTGGTGACGGCGCGCGTACCGGGAACGATGCTGTTCTCAGGTTTTTCCGACACGATGCGCGCGCGCGACGTCGTGCCTTTCACCAGCGTCACTTCGACCGTGCCAAGTGCCTCGACGCCGGCAGTGTCCTTGGTGCCCGACGGATAGACGGTGTAGATCGTTCCCATCGTTGCACCGTGCAGCGAACCAGCGGCGACGACGACGGTGGTACTCGCACGATCCGTGACTTCGACGTACGGCATCGGTGGCAGTTCGCGCAGGCCGAAGATCTCGCGATCGGCATTGCCTTCGATCTGCGGGTGCTGATCGGGCTGCGTGCGGATCACGATGCGTGCGGCGCGTTCGAAGACATCGCGCCAGGTGGCGCCCGATTCCGCGCGCTGCAGTTCGCCGACGAGTGCAAACGTGAGCGCACCGTGATGCACGGACTCGTCACCGGGAATCGCACTTTCCTTCGCGATTTCGTCGTCGCGGCAGGCGGAGATCAGGGTGTAGGTGTCAGGCGTCGCGGAGCGCGCGATGCGTGTGGCGCTGGTCTCACGCTTGACTGGAGACGTGGTCGCCGGCGCCCAGCGTTCCTTCACACCAGGGTCTGCGCCGCGTGAGAGTGTGCCTGAGTTGCAGGCATCCACGATCATCACGGTGTACGGAGTCTTCTCGCCGAGTGCGTCGAGTCGCGCGGCGATGTCGTCGTCGAGGATGTCTTCGCGCGGGACGTCGCTGACCATGAAGGTGCTGTCGAACCCACTCGCCTCGGTGTGGTCGTCGTTCACCGACTGCGAGCCGTGGCCCGCGTAGAAGATGAATGCGACGTCGTTCGCTTCGGTGAGATCGACGAGCTGGTCGAGTTCCGACAATACGGCGGCCTTGCGCGCCTTGTCGTTCAGCAGGAGCGAGACGTTGCCCGCATCGAAGCTGAAGCGCTCCGTGAGCAGCGTCGCCATCATCGTCGCATCGGAGACGCAACCGTCGAGCGGCTTGTTGGTGTAGGCGTCGATACCGATCAGCACCGCGCGGCGCACGCCAATGGGCGAGCTCACGGGCGTCGCCATGTGTGCACGCGATTGTGGGAACGCGAGATCAGCGACTCAACGATCGCGCGGTTCCTTCTTCACGGGACCGTCACCACCGCGGCCATTACCGGGGGCTGGAGCAACAGCGCCGCCTTCACGGCCTGTTCCTGTTCCAGGCGCTGGCGCAACGGCACCGCCTTCACGTCCCTTGCTGGGCGCGGGTGCAACCGCGCCGCCTTCACGGCCTTTGCCCGGAGCCGGTGTCCCTGCGCCACCTTCACGTCCCTTCGCCATGATGCCGTCCTATGAAGAGTATGGTCGACTCAGCTTCCACTCGCCTGACCCGCACGTTTGAGTGCGGCCAGGCGTGCCAGATAATGTGACGCGAGCGCGGGATTGCCAAGCGACGTCGCGGCCTGTGCGCGGAGCTCGAGACTGGCCGGCAGGTATTGCACATAGATAAGTACCCATCGCGAATCGAACACACTGGCGACATCGAGAGCTTGTTGATCAGCGTGTCGCGCGAGCAGGAGGCGTGCGAGCGCAAGGCGCTCCGCGCCGAATGTCGTCACCTCGTCCCAGTTGTCGCCATCCCATCGCTTGCGCTCGAGGAGCATGGTCGTGAACGCCTTCTCCGCCGCCGCGGAATCACCTCTCGCGAGTTGCAGGAACGCGTCCATGGAGGTGGACAGACTCTTCACGAACGACGAATCGGTCTGCGCCGCCCGTGTCCGCAACTGCGCACCCACCGACGTGGCCAGATCGAGCCGGCGCTCGACGAGCGCCAGGCGGCCAAGCTCCCACAGCCGGAGATTGTACGGCGACGCGACATAGCCGACGCCCCACTGGGCCGAGTCGCTTCGGGCGACATCGCGGGCGCGACTGAGCATGCCCGGAAAGAGCGGCGCACCGAGCAGGAACAGCGAGCGACCGGCACCCCAGCGCGCACTGAACGCTTCGATGGCGCGGATCGCTGCGTCGGTGTTGCCGGTTGCGTTCAGGACTGCGTGCAATCCGAGCAGGGCGGAGTAACGGCGTCCTTGCGCCTCCTCGGTCGCAGCCGTGTCGATGGCGAGGATCGACGCGAATCCGGCCCGCGCACATGTGATTTGTTCGCCACCGCCAGCCAGCATCTGGGCAGCGATGAGCGAGGCGAGCGGTTTGTGCGCAACGTGTGATCTCCAATCCGTCGCCGCCGCACCGCGACGAACACAATCCGCTGCCACCACGACGGGATCGACGAGTCCGGAATCGGGGTGCGCCGCCATCAGTTGCCGCAGCATCGGCGCAACTGCCGTGGTATCGCCGCGTCGCAACGCTGTTTCGATGAGGTGCACGAGCACCCCGGATGTCGTGGAATCGAGTCGCTGCGCCTGCCTGAACGCCTCGTCGGCAAGTGAATCCGCGGTCCCACCCAGCGGCAACAGGTGCGTGTACATCTCACCCAGTTGAATCCAGGCCGTCGTCATCTCGGGATCAGCGGCGATGGCTGCGCGCAGATGTTTCGCCGAAGAGTCGGCGTGGTTGGCGAGATATTCGCTGAAACCGAGGGCGAATTCGTGGTACCGCGGCGGCAGCGGCTGCGCGAGGGCAACCGTGAGCATCGAGGCCGCTTCGTCGCTGCGGTCATTCCACGTGGCCGCCTGTGCACCACGCAGTGCCGCGAACGCAAACGTCGAATCGAACCCGATCGCTTTCCGGTAGTGCACCAGCGCGTCCTTCATGTGCACGCGCCGGAACTCCGACTCACCGAGCAGGAAATTCGCCACCGCGCGCGGATCGCGATGTGACCACTCATCCGACAGGTCGCGCACGTTGTTGGCGATCAGTTTCGGCAGCACCGCACTCACGGCGCTCAATCCCTGTCGCCACGGCTCTTTTGCCGACCCGGTCGCCTCACCCTGCGCCAGCACGGAATCACCTTTCACCGCGTGCAGCGTGAGAAACACCTTCACCGAATCGCCCGACGACACGAGGCGGCCGGTGAGAAACGTCGCGCATCGTTTCCCGCGCGCGAGTCGCCGCGCGGCATCATGGGTGAGCACGCGGATGTCGCTGCGTGCGTCCGGCTCGAGCAACGACCAGCCGTCGATCCACCGCAGCGGATCGGCACCATCGAGCGCATTGCCGATGATCGTCGACACATCCTCACCCATCGTGTTCGCACCAGCCACACTTGCCGGCACCACGAACGGATAGACCATCACCCGATTGATGTCGAGCGCGTCGTCACCGGGACCACGTGAGCGCCAGAACATCGCCGCACCGGCGACGGCCAACACACCGACGCCCGCCGCGATCCATCGCGCGCGTGACGTCATCGCACCGGGCGGCCTGATCGCTGCGGTCACTTCACGCAGCGTCGGATCCCTGAGTGCGGCCTTGAATGCCGACGCATCGGCAAACCGATCGACCGGAATTTTTGACAGCGCCGTCATCACGGCCGCTTCGAGTTTCACCGGCACCGTATCACGCACGGTGCGGATGCTCGGCACCGGGTCCACGAAGTGCCGCGCCATCACGCCACGCGCCGTCGGTGCGGTGAACGGCGGCCCGCCAACCAGCATCTCGTACAGCACACATCCCAGGCTGTACAAGTCACTGCGCCCGTCCAACTGCGACTCGCCGGCTGCCTGCTCAGGACTCATGTACTCGGCCGTGCCAAGCGCGAAGCCTGAATCGGTGAGCTTGCGGTTGTCCGTGGTTTCGACGGCGCGTGCGATGCCGAAATCGGCGAGCATGGCGTGCCCGTTCGACAGCAACACGTTGGACGGCTTCACGTCACGATGGACGAAGCCGAGTTTGTGCGCGTAAACCAGACCATCGAGCACTTCGCTGGCGATGGTGATCGCCTCGTCCACGGGCAGTGCGCCGGTGCGGGTGAGTCGCTGTTCGAGCGTTTCACCATCGACGAACGGCATCACATAGAACGGCACGCCGCCGGCCGCGAATCCGGCATCGAGCACCGGGACGATGTGCGGATGCTGGAGTTTGGTGGAGATCTGGATCTCGCGCGCGAATCGGGCGGCGCCGAGCTGTATCACCAGTTCGGGCTTCGGCGCCTTGAGTGCGACATCGACGTCTCGCGTCAGGTCGCGGGCGAGGTACACCGTCGCCATGCCGCCTTCGCCGATCTCGCGCTCGATCCGGTACCGGTTCGCGATGATGCCGGAGAGCGCCGCCCCGCTCACCGGCGTCGGATCACCAGGGAGGTTGGGCGTGGTCACACGCCAAGCATACGAGCGGGACAACAACGGAACCAGAGCATCGTCACCGGCGCGTGCCGTTCAACTCGGCGCGTCGCGTGCGCTCGCATGCGCCGTGTCGCGAGGTCGCATCCTTCGGCGTTTCCAACAGGTACCGCTCGCGATCAGTCATCGGCAGGCAACTCTGTGTCATGCGAAACGGCGCGACGGCGGTGTTGGGATCGAGGGGCACAAGGTGGGCGGTCTGCGCCGTGCTGGCGACGAGCAGCCAGCGATCGTCCCGGCTGGCGAAGAGGTCGTATACCTCGCCGCGCGGCATACGAATCGCAACGAAGCCGCCGGTCCCATTGGCGTTCCAGATGCGGGCGTCCGACTCGCCGGCGCCGAGGGTGATGACACGCTTGCCGTCCTGCGTGAAACGGGCGGATTGAATGACGAGACCCTTCGGCCGGATGGTGACCACGGACGACGCGCCGACGAGATCCCAGATGCGGACGGTGCCGTCGCGGGCGGCGGAGAGGAGGCGAGTGCCGTCTGGCGCAAAGTCGAGACGGGTCACCTTGTACCGATGGCCGGTGAAGACTCGGCCGGTGTCCGGCACGTCAAGTCGGTAGAGCCGGATCGATCCGTCTTCGTAGCCGACGGCAAGACGGGAGGCATCGTGGCTGAACGCAGTTGCTGTGGAGACGCGAGCGTTGGTGTCCGGGTTGACGAGCGTTCGGATCGCGGTGGTGTCTAGAACGCGGTAGAGCGTGGCCGGGCCATCCTGAGAACAGACAGCGAGCAGCGAGCCGTCGTCAGCGAGTGCGGCGCAGGTGTCGGACGGATCGGCACAATCGGGTTCACCGTCCTGCCCGGCGCAGATTGACTCGATAGGGATCAATTGCAATCGCATTGGTGGCGCCTTGCTGGCGAGGTCCCAGACCTGGGTGGCGCCCAGCTCGGTCATCGCGAGGAGGTGCCGATCGTCGCGGGCGACCTCCATCGAGATAGCGACCTCATCGACCGGGGATGGGGCGTCGGTGCGCTCATGGCGACCGAGCATGGACCACTGCCTGCGCGATCCTTCGTACAGCACGCCTCGCAGTGTGCTTCCGTCGCTCGAGAAGGACAGCGCGCGGAACGTTCCCAACGCTGAATCAAGTGATATCATCGAAGCACTGTCGCGCCACTTAAATAACACAAGACCGTCCCGAGTGGCCATTGCCAGCGCTTTGGAGTCTGGCGTGAACGCTGCGGCAACGATGTCGCCGCCTGTCGGATGGGCGGCCTCGATGCCGCCGGTTGCCGAATACATGGGTGGGTCCGGCAGCGCCCAGAGTCGCACGCTGCCGTCCTTGGAGGCAGTCAGAACCCGTCGGGAGTCGCGGCCGAACTCCGCGTTCACGAGTTCGTTGGTGTGGCCGGGCAGGGTGACGATCGAGCTGTCCATCGACCAGACCGTCGCCTGGAATGCGTAGGGCGTGGTGGTCAGGATCGACTGGCCGTCGGGACTGAAATCGGCCGACTCCATCGCGTCGCCGGAGTGACGAAAGGTCCGCACCCGGACACCGGTGGTGGCGTTGAAGACCATCATGATCGTGTCGGTTGCGGTGCTCACGACCTGGGTTCCGGCCGGATTCCAGGCGACCGACGCGATGTCACCGGCGTGACCCTTGAGCACGATCGGCCGGATTTTGCTCGACAGACTGAGCACCTCGAGAACGGCGTTGCGACCACCGATCGCGATGCGCTGACCGTCGGGACTGACCGCCAGTCGAGTCACATCGACGCGTCCTGGCAGCCGCACCGTACGCGTTGGCCTGGGTCGCGCACCCACGCTTGGCCAGAACTGCACGGTGCTGTCCTTCATCACTGTGATGACCTGCGCGTCCCCGTCGGCAAACTCGGCGACGTCGGCGCCAACCACGACCGGGCGTGCCGTGCTCGAGTCGCCCGATTCACCGACGTACATGATCATGACCTTGTCCGACGCGATCACGGTCGGCGTTCCGGAGCCGTCGCTGTTCCAGACGATGACCGCGCCGCTGACGTATGTGGCCAGCAGTCTGCGGCCGTCGCTGCTGAACTGGATGCGCATGACCTGAGTGCTGTCACCGCGCAGCACCACCGGCGTGCCACTGCCATCCGAGCGCCAGAGTCGCACGACGCCATTCAGGTCACCGACGGCGATCCGATCGCTGGTCGGCGAAAACCTGAGCGCGAGCACCGGCATGTCCTTCTCGCGGAAGGTGATCGGCGTGCCGGTGCCATCGGCGCGGAACAGTTGCACGACACCGTTCAGGATTCCGGTTGCGACGAACCGACCATCCGGACTGAGCACCGCGGTCGTGACTTCCTCGTCCGAGTTGAACGTGGCCAGGACACGCGGCCCCCGACGCAGTTCGAGCGCGGCGCCGAGCATCGCCAGCGAAGTCGCGTCGTCCATGTTCGCGACGGTGGTGCTGTCGATGCTGCCGAGCAATTGCGCGGCGACCAGTGGATCATCACTGACCATGGCGGTTGCCGTGCGCACGATGGCGCCGATGCGCACCTGTTCCGCACGGGCGCTGGCGCGGATACCGCCAATCACCGCGACGACACCGGCGACCGCGATCGCGAGCACCGCTGCGGACGCCGTCGCGATCGCGATCCATCGCCCACGCACACTGCGTTGGGCGAACGCCATCTCGCGCCGATTGAGCAACGGCGCCTTGCGACGCACCAGCGGCGAGAGCTGCGCACTGCGCGACGAGTCGCTCCACAGCAGGCCGGACTTCGAGCCGCTGTCGGCGCGATCCCATTCATCGGCCGCGCGCGCAAGCTTCTGCTGCTGCAGCAGGGGAAACCTGGCTTCGTTCTCTTCGCGCACCCACTCCAGCAATCGGCCCCAGCCTCGCACGAGGGCGTCATGCGCGGGTTCGACGAACGCTTCGCCGTCAGGCTCCTTGCCTTCCACCAGCAAGCGCGCCGCCGTCAGCCGTTGCACGACACTCGCGGCGCGCACCTTCTCGTCGGCGTCCGCAAAGTCGAGTTCCGCGTCCATCACACGGCGGCGCGCGAGCCCACCCCCTTCACTTGTCACGAGGCGCAGCATCACGCGTCGCAGGGTCGCCTTGTTGGCATCATCCAGCGCCGCATACTCCGACTCGGCGCGCGACCGCAGTGCACCAACCACACCGCCCAGCGCATCGTAGTCGGCGCGGGTGATGGCGCGATCGCTGCTCTGGCGCTTGACGTACGCGATGTACATCTCGCTCAGGGCGAACGAGAGCAGCGGCAACGCGCCGGGCGTAGCGACGACATCGTCGAGCAGTGTGTCGACGAGATTCGAGGGATCGAAGTAGAGCACACGCGCCGTGGCTGGCTTCTCGATCACAGCCCGCAGATTCGCGCGTGACATCGGCGGCACGACGTAGCGGCCCTCGCGCCACCGGTCACCGAACGCCGAGCGATCGAAGTTCGGCTCGAAGTCGGTGCGGATGGTGACGATGACACGCAGCGCGTCCGCGTGTGTGGTGGTGAGTGCGGCGAGCAGGCCGAGTGCGACGTCACGTTCCGTACTGGTGCGGACGAGGGTGATCAGCTCCTCGAACTGATCGATCACGAGGACCAGCTTCTTACCGGCATCTGCGCTGATCATCTGTGCGATGCGCGCGCTGATCGCCGTTGGCGTGGGCTCAGTCGGTGCCGAGCCATCAACCGTCAGCGCCGTGGCAATCGCGACGAGTGGTGCAGAGCCAGGTCGCACGATCGGCAGGACGACAGCACCGTCGGCAACGAGGCGCGGTACAACGCCGGCTTTGACGAGCGATGATTTTCCGGTACCCGACGCGCCGAGCACCACCGTCAGCGGTGTCGACTCGACCTTCGTGCGCAATGCGTCGGTCTCGGCTTCGCGGCCAAAGAACAGCGCTGCGTTGGCCGCGTCATACGATGCGAGACCGCGCCACGGATTGTTCTCGAAGGTGAGCGGCGGTGCCGGGGGCAGCGACATCTCGCGATCCGGCACGAAGAAAACGAACTCGCCCTTGTCGTGTTTCTTCAGCGGCCAGAGGCGCGGTGTCTGTTCCTTGCCGGCGGCCTGCGCGGCGTTCTGCAGCGCCTCGTCAAGGTAGAGGTAGAGTTCCGTCGCCGTGACGAGACCATCGCCACCATTGCGTGGAATGACGTCGCCCTTGCCCGATAATCCTTCGAACAGTGCCAGCGCGAACGGTGAATGCGCGCCGTCGCCATCGCGACTGCCGAGTGCGCCGGCCGAGAGCTGGTCGAGTGCGCGCTGATCCTGCGAGGCGGAGGTGATGACCTGCCATGCGGGGTCGCGCACGTAGCGATCGAACTTCTCCTGGTGCACGACCTCCACCACGTCTTCCACATCGCGCGTGCCCGACCAGCGGAACGCGCCCGAGAAGCAGGAGTCGAGCACGATCAGCATGTGCCGGCAGGTCAGCGCGAGCAGCGCGTCGTGCACCAGCGGCATGTTGAGGTACGTCGTTTCATCGCCGCGCTTCGCGTCGACGGGCAGCAGATAACCGTTCGGCCCCTCGTCACTGTCGTGCGCCACGCCGTGGCCAGCGAAGTAGAACAGCACACGATCATCGGGTCCCACGCGCGCCGGCAGGTCCTTCGTGAGCAGCGCGGTGATGCTGGCCTGCGTGGCGTCGGTGTCGATCAGTGCGGTGACGTCGTAGCCGTGTTTCGTGCCGAGCAGTTCACCGAGGCGCTGCGCATCGTTGGCGGCCGTGCGCAGCTCGGGCACACCATTGCCGTAGTGATCGATGCCGATCACGACGGCGATCGAGTGGGCGAATGGGGACGGCGAGGTCATCGACGATGCATCAGGGCGACAGGGTGCCGATGTGGGAACCGAGCATGCGAGGAGAACATCGCCAGCGGTGCGACATCGCGATAGGCGCTATTCTCCCTGCATGAAGACACATCGATCGGCGTTCGGCGCACTGCGCCACGCCAGCCGCCTGCGCCTCGTCACCGCCTCCGTTGCCCTGCTCGCGCCGCTCGGCAGCGGCGCCCAGACTGCGCGCCTCTCGTTCCCTGCCAGCGTACATGCCGGCCCTATCACGGGTCGTGCGTTCCTGTTCGTCGCACGCACCGACAAACAGGAGCCACGTCGGCAGGCGGGGTCGTTCCGCGAAAGTGAGCCGTTCTTCGGCGTCGACGTGAACGCGCTCAAGCCGGGCGAAACGGCGACCATCGACGCAACGACACTCGGCTTTCCGCTCGCCTCGCTCGATCGTCTGCCCGCCGGCGATTACTTCGTGCAGGGGATGATCCTGCCCTACACGCAGTTCGCGCGATCGGATGGCCACACGATCTGGGCGCATATGGATGCCGGCGAAGGGCAACGCTTCAACGCGTCACCGGGCTCGCTGCTGAGCGAGGTGCAAAAGGTGCACATCGACCCGTCGCGCAAGACCGTCGTGACGCTCTCGCTGACGAAGGTGGTGCCGCCCGTGACACGGCCGGAAGAGACGCAGTGGGTGAAACGCGTGGGCTTCACATCGAAGCTGGCGAGTGCATTCTGGAATCATCCAATGCCGATCGGCGCGGTGGTATTGCTGCCGAAGGGGTACGACGAAAATTCCACGCGTCGGTATCCGGTGGTGTACACGGTCGGACACTTCAGTGAACGCGCGCCGTTCGGATTCACGTTCGAGAATTGCGACACACCGGAAACCGCTGAAGCCAAGGCTGCACGCCTCGCGCGCACCGCGCGTGAACCCGGCTGCGAATTCCAGAAGGTGTGGACATCAGGCGCTGTACCGGAAGTGATCGCCGTCTTCATCCAGCACACGACACCGTTTTACGATGACAGCTACGTCCTCAACTCGGCCAACAACGGCCCGTACGGCGATGCGATCACGCAAGAACTGATTCCGGAGATCGACA
>JANLRD010000102.1:0-8328 GCA_031368215.1 Acidimicrobiia bacterium
CCCGTCCAGCTATTTGGATGACCGGGGCAAACCGGCGGCCGGTCTACAGATACGGCGGCGCAATGCCGACAATCAGCCCGTGGACGCGAAAAAGCCGAGCTCCGTGATGACCGGTTGGGGTCATCACATCACTCGGCTTCAACGCTGTCCCGAGGGACAACCTATGGACTCACGTCCAGCCATTTCCTTGCATATTGCACCGTGCTTTCACTGTGTGGTGAACGTCGACTCCGTCACGGTCGACATATGAACGGTACCTCAGTTCTGAGCGCACGATCAAGGCGTCTGCTTCCTACTGCAATCGGGCTCGGTTTGCTGGGTCTTTCAGGCTTGAGCGCTTTGCTTCTTGACGGTCGACCGTCAAGCCTTATCGCCTTCGCGATGATCATCGTCGGGTTCGCTCTGGTCGAGGCGCGGCGCATGACCTTCCGAATCGGGAAGGATCATCAGATGAGCCATGGTTTCGTCGAACTCCCGGCGATCTTTGGTCTGGCCTTGGTCAGCCCACAGCTTCTGTTGCTTGCTCGATTGATCGGGTCTGGTTCGGGCATCAGCTGGCGTTTACGGCGATCGTCCGAGCGAATCCCTTTCAACATTGGTCTGTACTGTGCGCAAACCGTCGGTGTCGCAGCGTGGTTGCAGTGGTCACCGCTTCACGGTTGGCGGTTGGATGTTCTCTTGGCTTTCGCCGTCACGGACGTCGTTAGTTCGTTTGCGATCTTCGTGGTCATTCGGATAAGCGGAGGCTCGATCCATCGCACGGATGCGTCCAGGAGCGTGACGATATCTGTCGCGATTACCACGATCTCAGCTCTCCTCGGACTGGTTCTCTTGGCCGCCTGGCAAACCTGGGATCTCGCTGTATTCGCCGCTCTGCCCTTCGCCGGACTGTTCTTCAAGTCCTGGCGGGGAGAGATCGAGCGATCGCGGAAAGCTGATGCGCTTGCCGCCCTCTCTCATCTCACGGCTGAACTCACGGCTTCTACGCCTGGCGACGCGTCGATTGCCGAGTTTGCCTCGCAATTGGCGACGCTCGCCCGAGTTCGCCGGATCGTCGTGTGCGTCGGCTCCGTGTTCTATCGGTGGGCCGACAATCAGTTGACCGCTCTCGATTCACCGCTCGATCTTGGCGCGGGGCCGACTCTGAACATCCACGCCCTAGGCGGACTACGGGAGCAATTGCTCGGTTTTAGCGAGCACCCCATGGTTCGAGGGGCACCGTTTCAAGCAGGTGGCGATCGGGTGGGATGGCTGATCCTCGCCGAACCTGAGGCGGGCACCGCGTTCAACGCCGAGACCGATTCGCTCGTAGAAACGGTCGCCGATCGGCTCGGTGCCTGGTTCTCCAACAGCGCGCTGATCGACGATCTGCGCCGCGAGGTCGACGAGCGCGAGTACCTCGCCTTCCACGACCCGTTGACCGACCTCGCCAACCGTCGGCGTTTCCGTGACGTCTTCGACGATGTGCTCCGGTCGGGGACCAAAGGCGGGCTCCTTCTCCTCGCCCTTGACCATTTCTCCCTGATCAACGACAGCGTCGGGCACCAGCAGGGCGATGAGGCGCTCGCCATTCTCGCGGCCCGACTGCGAGAGGTGGCTCCGGTCGGGTCACTCGTCGCCCGACTCGGGGGCGATGAGTTCGCAGTTCTCGTTCCCTCGCTCGAGGATCGACCGCTCTCTGCCCGCCAGCAAGCCGAACGCAACGACGCGGCGGTTCGCTTCGATCAGTTCCACATGTCGGAGATTGCCGGTCAGCTTCTCGCTGCTGTCGCCGAGCCGCCCCTGGTGCTCGCCGGGATGTCGTTCTCGCTCACCGCGAGCGTCGGCATCACGACGTTCCCGGCCGACGGGACGGAGCCGTCGGAACTTCTGCGTGAGGCTGATCAGGCGCTGCAGTCGGCCAAAGCGCAACGCAACGGATTCGTCTTCTACAGCGCCGAGCGCCACGGCAAGGACCACGCCCAGGTCACCTTGATGGGGGAACTCCGGCGGGCGCTCGAGAACGACGAGATCATCCTGCACTACCAACCAAAGATCGACCTTCCCCAAGGGGGCAAGCTCACGGGAGTGGAGGCCCTCGTCCGCTGGAACCACCCGACGCGCGGCTTGGTGTTCCCGGATGACTTCATCCCGGTCGCGGAGCAGTATGACCTGCTCAACGACATGTTCTTCTACGTCGTCGAGCGGAGCCTGCTGCAACTCCGGAAGTGGTCGAGCGAAGGCATGTCGCACCTGACCGTCGCCGTCAATCTCTCGGCCCGGAACCTCCGTGCCCCCAATCTGACCCGACGCATCTCGCGGATGATCGAGTCCTACGGGATCGAGCCGGGGCGTCTGACGCTCGAACTCACCGAGACCGCTCTCATGGCCGACGCCGACCACGCCATGCGAACGTTGCGCGCACTACGAGACGAATGCGGTGTCGAGATCGCCGTCGACGATTTCGGTGTCGGACTGTCCTCAATCGCGTACCTCCGCGACCTGCCAGCGTCGGAGGTCAAGATCGACAAGACGTTCTGCCATGGCCTGCCCGGTGATCAGGCAAACGAGGCGATCGTGCGCGCCATCCACCAACTGTCGACCCGACTCGGGAAGAAGGTGACTGTCGAGGGGGTCGAGAACGAAGAGACGTTCTCGTTCTTCCGCGACATCGGTATCGACCAGGTACAGGGCTACTGGATCGCCCGTCCGATGGAACCGCTGGCATTGAAGGACTGGTGGACGAACAACCAACGCCGCCTCGAAACGCCGGTTCTTCGGACCGTGGGCCTAAGCGCGTCCTGATTCTGGAGGGTGAGCGGCGTCGGTGATCAGCTGGCGTTCTGGTCGAATTCGAGACGAATCCGGCTGAGCCCGCGACCGCCCACGAGCAACGCACCGAACGTCAGCGCCGCAGCGACGCCATAGACGGTCGGGACCGTCGAGATGTCGGTAACGATTCCTGCGACGGCGGCCCCCGCGAACGCCGCACCGATCATCATGAGCCGCCCGACGCTCGATACCCGCCCCAGAAGCTCTGTGGGCACTCCCTGCTGGCGCAGGGTTCGGTTGATCGTGTTGATGATTGGCGGGATGAAGCCCTCCACCGTGAACGCCGCTGCTGCAACGATCGTCGAGCGCGTCGATGCCAGGACGATCAGCGCGCCAATCAGGGCAACGAAGCACGACGCGACAGAAAGCCGTGTGCCGAAGCGTCGCCAGATCCGGAATGCGAGGACGCTGCCGATCAGGCCCCCGATCGCCGGCACGCCGATGAACAGGCCGTATTGCCAGTTGGACAACCCGAGGTGCCGCTTGCCGTACAGCACCAACGCGCTGTTGGTCATCCCGGTCGCGCCGGCACCCACGCAGAGGAAGAGCGTGAGGGCCCAGAGATCGCGGTTGTGGCGGAACCACGCCCAGCCCGCCGAAATATCGGGTCGCAACGACAACCGCTTGGCGTACGAGCGTTCCTCCGATTCGACTCGTACGCCGCGGACGAGCACGCCGGAACCAAAGAACGACGATGCATCGCCGACAAACGGAAGCCACGGTGCCCAGGAGAACAGCAGCGCTCCGAGACTCGGCCCGGCGAACTGCTCCCCGGCCAGTTCCGCCGAGCCGAGGTAGCTGTTGCCCCGATCGAGCTCCCCGGAACGGACGATCGAGGGAAGAAACGACGAGGCAGCGGATATATGTGCGCAATCGGCGACTCCGACGATGAATGCCACGACGAGCACCATCGGGATGGTCGCCACCCCGGCGTAGACCGCGACGCCGAGCAGCAGCATGGTCAGGAAACGGGCCCCGTCCATCTGGATCATCGTGAGTCTGGCCGGGCGCGAATCGACCCACGCCCCGGCGGCCAGACCGAACAGCAGCCACGGCAGACGAGCCGCGGCGTAGGTCAACGTCACCCACAGGCCGCGATTGCTCAGTGACTCGGCCAGCAGCGGGAGCGCGGCGAACGCGAGTCCGTCCCCGAGGCTGCTCACGCCGACGGCGGTCCAGGTCCTCCAATACGCCTTTGACAGGGGTCGTTGGTCCGCGGCCACCGACGGCCTGTCATTGCTCACGAGTGGATCGGCATTAGTCAGACCGCCCCCATCACGATCGGTTCGAGGTCCGTCGCCACCGCGGGAACGCCACGGGAGCGCTGCACCATGCTCGCGAGCGAATGTGAGCCGAGCACGCGGCGCATGACGTCGCTGGCGTCCTCCCACACGGCGAGCAGCACGCACTGCCCCTCGTGGTCGCAGGCGCCGTTCTCGTGGGGGCGTCCGAAGTCGCCGAGTCCGATCGGGCCGTCGACGGCGCTGACGATCTCGGCCAGCGAGATGTCGGACGGATCGCGGGCGAGGACGTAGCCGCCGCCGACGCCCCGCTTGGAGCGGACCAGGCCGGCGCCCTTCAGAGCGAGGAGGATCTGTTCGAGATAGGGCTGGGGGAGCGCCGTACGTCCGGCGATGTCACGTGCGCTCTGTGGGCCGAGGTCGTCGGCATGCAGGGCGAGGGAGAGCAGGGCCCGGCATGCGTAGTCCCCTCTGGTCGACACCCGCATGGAATCAATGTACTGCGCCGTCCCGCGTTCGCTGGGTCCGTCGCCGGAGGTGATCAGCGTCGGGAAACGCAGGTGCCAGCATGGGGTGATGAACGAAAATGCGCTCCGCGACGCAGAAGTTGTCCTTCCAACCGATCCGGCCCCACAGATCGCCGGTGAGACCCCGGTCGATTCCCTCACGGCCGAGGTCGTTGCTCCAACGGATCCGGCACCGAACGTGGAGGAGGAGGTCGTGTCGGAACCGGGGAAGGTCATGCGGATCGGCTCGATGATCAAGCAACTCCTCGAGGAGGTGCGTCAAGCCCCGCTCGATGAGCGATCCCGGATCCGGCTCCGCGAGATCTACGAGGTCTCGATCCGTGAGCTGTCGTCGAGCCTGTCGACCGATCTCCGCCAGGAGCTGGAGAGCCTTGCGCTGCCGTTCGGCGACGAGGCTCCGAGCGACGCGGAGCTCCGGATCGCCCAAGCCCAGCTGGTGGGGTGGCTCGAAGGCCTGTTCCACGGCATCCAGGCGGCGATCTTCGCCCAGCAGATGGCCGCCCAGGCCCAACTCCAGCAGATGCGCCAGATGGGCCAGATGGGCCAGATGGGCCTGCCACCCGGCGTGGGCGGGCGCGACGGTGGGGACATGGGTCCCGGGCCCGGCTCGGGTCGCCCGCCGGGCGGCGGGACCTATCTCTGACGTACGATCGTCATCCCCTCGAATTGCACTCGTGTGATTCGAAGCCGCATCGAGCACCGGTCATGTCCATCGCTGTCCAGCCCGGGAGGAGGTCGCCCCGTTGAGCAAGTCGTTCGTCCATCTCCACCTCCACACCGAGTACTCGATGCTCGACGGAGCGGCGCGCATCGACGATGTGGTTGCGGCCGCCCGGGCCGACGGACAGCCCGGGATCGGCATCACCGACCACGGCAACATGTACGGAGTCCTCGACTTCTACAAAGCGGCTCGGGCCCTTGGCATGAAGCCGATCATCGGTACCGAGGCCTACATGGCCGCCGAGAGCCGCACGGAGCGGCCGGTGCGGCGCGGCCGACTCGACGATGGCGATCAAGGCGAAGGCGAGAAGCTCTACTACCACCTGACCCTGCTGGCCGAGACCACCCAGGGCTACCGCAACCTCATGAAGCTCTCCAGCAAGGCCTATTTGGAGGGGTACTACTACAAGCCGCGTCTCGACTGGGAGTTGCTCGAGCAACACCACGAGGGGATCATCGCCACCACGGGGTGCCTCGGCGGCGTCGTGCTGCAGGCGCTGCTGGCGAAGGACTTCGATCTCGCCCTGAAGCGAGCGGCACGTCTTCAGGACATCTTCGGACGCGATTCGCTGTTCGTCGAGTTGCAGGACCACGACATACCGGCCCAGCACGAGACGAATCCGCAGCTGATCGAGATCGCCCGACTGCTCAAGGCGCCATTGCTCGCCACCAACGACAGCCACTACACCCACCAGCACGACTCGCTCGCCCACGACGCCCTGCTCTGCGTGCAGACGGGTGCCCTCCTCAGCGATCCGAAGCGCTTCAAGTTTCACGGCGACCAGCACTACCTGAAGTCGGCCGCCGAGATGCGAACGCTGTTCCGGCACTGGGAGAGCGCGTGCGACAACACGCTGTGGATCGCGGAGCGGGCGAACGTCGAGATCGAATTCGGCCGCACCGACCTTCCCGAGTTCCCCTTGCCGTTCGGGTTCACGTCCGACGCGGAGTATCTGCGCCACCTGGTCACCTCGGGCGCCCATGAACGCTACGGGGAGCCGCTCTCGGCCGATGTCCGCGAACGGCTCGACTTCGAACTGAACGTCATCATCGAGATGGGTTTCGCTTCGTACTTCCTCGTGGTGTGGGACCTGATCAAGTACGCGAAGGACCAGGGCTGGCGGGTCGGCCCCGGCCGTGGCAGCGCGGCCGGCAGCGCCGTGAGCTACTGCCTCCGCATCGTCGATCTCGACCCGATCAAGTACGACCTCCTCTTCGAGCGGTTTCTCAATCCGGGCCGCAAGCAGATGCCCGACATCGACATGGACTTCGACGAGCGGCACCGCTCGAAGATGATCAAGTACGCGAGCGACAAGTACGGCGTCGACAAGGTTGCGCAGATCGTCACCTTCTCCACGATCAAGGCGCGCGCCGCAGTACGAGACGCCGCCCGCGTACTCGGGTTCCCGTATTCCGTCGGGGATCGGGTGGCCAAGGCGATGCCGCCGCTCGTCATGGGCCGCGATACACCTTTGTATGCGTGCTTAGAACCTCATCCGAAGTTCGAAGACGGCTACAAGATGGCGGCCGAGCTCCGGGCGATGGTCGAGGCCGACCCCGACGTCCGCCAGGTCGTGCAGGTCGCCAAGGGCCTCGAAGGGCTCCGTCGAGGTGATGGCATCCACGCAGCGGCCGTGGTGATCACCCGTGAGCCCCTCACCGAATACCTCCCGATCCAGCGCAAGCCCGAACCGGGCGGCTCTATGGATGATGCGCCGATCGTCACCCAATACGAGATGCACGGTGTCGAAGAGCTCGGGCTGCTCAAGATGGACTTCCTCGGGCTGCGGAACTTGAGCGTCATCGACCGCGCCATCGAGCTGATCGAACTCGCCCACGGTGTGCGTATCGATATCGACAACGTCGACCTCGAGGACGAGAAGACCTTCGAGCTCCTGCGCAACGGTGACTCGATCGGCGTGTTCCAGCTCGAAGGTGGACCGATGCGCACGCTCATGCGTGCCTTGGCGCCTACGGCGTTCGACGACGTGTGTGCGCTCGTGGCGCTCTACCGGCCCGGCCCCATGGCCGCCAACATGCACAACGACTACGCCGACCGGAAGAACCACCGCAAGCCCATCGAGTACTTCCATCCCGACGCTGAGGCGCTCCTCGGCGACACGCAGGGCCTGATGATCTATCAGGAGTCGATGATGCGGGTGGCGCAGAAGTTCGCCGGATACTCGCTCTCCGAAGCCGACAACCTCCGCAAGGCCGCCGGCAAGAAGGTCCGCGAGATCATGGCCAAGGAGCGCGACAAGTTCGTGCAGGGCTGCGAGAACACGGGATACGGCGCAGCGCTCGGCACGAAGATCTTCGACATCATCGAGCCGTTCGCCGACTACGCGTTCAACAAGAGCCACTCGTTCGGTTACGGCTTCGTGAGTTATCAGACTGCCTATCTGAAGGCCAACTATCCGGCTGAGTACCTCGCTGCTCTGCTCACCAGCGTGAAGGACGACAAGGACAAGGCAGCGGTCTATCTCGCCGAGTGCCGGAACTCGAACATCACCGTGCTCGTGCCTGACGTGAACGCGTCGAACAGCGACTTCACCACCGACCACCGTGATGGGCCGACGGTGCGCTTCGGGATGGCCGGGGTGCGAAACGTCGGCGAGGGGATCGTCGGCGACATCGTCGCGGAGCGGACCGCGAACGGACCGTTCGTCGACTTCCACGATTTCTGCGTGCGGGTGCCGCTTCCCGTCCTCAACAAGCGAGCCATCGAATCGCTGATCAAGGGCGGGGCGTTCGAGTCGCTCGGACACACGCGTCGCGGTCTGATGGAGGTCTTCGAGACTGTGATCGATCGCGTCGTCCCCCGACGCCGCGAGATGGAGTCGGGGGTGCAATCGCTCTTCGGCGACATCGGGTCCGACGACGGGGGCGCGGTCGGCTTCGACGACACCAAGGTCCCGGTAGCCGATCACGAGTGGGACAAGATGACCAAGCTCGGCTTCGAGAAGGAGATGCTCGGCCTCTACATCAGCGACCATCCACTGCTCGGAGCCCAGGCGTCGCTGCGCAAG
>JANLRD010000124.1:0-22839 GCA_031368215.1 Acidimicrobiia bacterium
AGCCTGGAGGTTTCACACCCGACTTACGAAGCCGCCTACGAGCTCTTTACGCCCAATAAATCCGGACAACGCTTGCACCCTACGTATTACCGCGGCTGCTGGCACGTAGTTGGCCGGTGCTTCTTCTTCAGGTACCGTCAATTTCGTTCCTGCCGAAAGGGGTTTACAACCCGAGAGCCTTCATCCCCCACGAGGCGTCGCTGCGTCAGGCTTTCGCCCATTGCGCAAGATTCCTAACTGCTGCCTCCCGTAGGAGTCTGGGCCGTGTCTCAGTCCCAGTGTGGCTGGTCGTCCTCTCAGACCAGCTAGCCGTCGTCGCCTTGGTGAGCCGTTACCTCACCAACAAGCTGATAGCGCGCGAGACCCTCCTAAAGCGGAATCCATTTCCTCGGTCGGCCATGCGACCATCCGAGGGCATCGGGTATTAGCAGTCGTTTCCGACTGTTATCCCCGTCTTCAGGGCAGGTTTCTCACGTGTTACTCACCCGTTCGCCACTAATGCCTCCAAGGTGCAAGCACCCGAGAGACATCCGTTCGACTTGCATGTTTTAAGCACGCCTCCAGCGTTCGTCCTGAGCCAGGATCAAACTCTCCATCGAAATCGTGTCCGCTCGTTTCCAAGCGAATCGACTAGGTGTGAAGAGTCGGTGTGTGCACCCGAGTAGGTGCTTCACCAACTGGCACAAGCAGACTGGTTTATTTGTCCGTTTTGTGCATTTGCACTACTTGTTTGGCGCTCTACAAAAGCAGAGCTAACCGCACTTGCTTTTAGCTTCCTCTGTCTCGTTTTCAAGGAACTGCATTCGCTCATATTGACCACGTAGGCCTCAGCGGAGCGGGCTTCATGTCTAGCACACCTTGCGGCGTCCGGAACCCGGTTTCCCAAGTTTCGTTGGCTACTTCGATCCCGCCGACTCGAGGTCGGGAGGTCCGTTTGGCCGTGCGAAGCGAGGGAGAATGTTAGACGAACCGATTTCGACTGTCAAGGGAATCTTTCGGGTTCTACGATTTCCACCGTGAACGACTTCCTCGACGAACTCCAGTGGCGTGGTCTACTGCACCAGGCCAGCGATCTCGAAGGCCTGCGAGAGCACCTTGGCGAAACGGCGAGGAGAGCATACGTCGGTCTCGACCCCAGTGCGCCCAGTCTCACGATCGGCAACCTGGTCACCCTCGTGCTGCTCGCCCATTTTCGCCGTGCCGGCCATGAGCCCGTCGTCGTGGCCGGTGGCGGCACCGGTCTAATCGGCGATCCGGGCGGCAAGAGCGCCGAGCGTCCACTGCTCAGCACCGCCGAGGTGAAAGCCAACATCGCCGCGCAGATGTCGATCTACAAGCGCCTCTTCGGCGACGCACTCGTCGTGAACAACGCCGACTGGCTCGCCGGCCTCGGCTTTATCGAAGTGCTGCGCGACGTCGGCAAGCACTTCTCGGTCAACGAAATGGTCAAACGCGACTCCGTCCGCAATCGGATGGAGGGAGACGGCATCACCTACACCGAGTTCTCCTACGTGCTGCTCCAGGCCTATGACTTCGCCCACCTCTACGCAACGCACGGCGTGACACTGCAGATGGGAGGGTCCGACCAATGGGGCAACATCGTCTCGGGTGTGGATCTCGTGCGGCGCCTGCACGGTGGCACGGCGTTCGCCCTCACGTGCCCCCTGCTTCTCAAGGCCGACGGCACCAAGTTCGGCAAGAGCGAGAGCGGTGCCGTGTGGCTCACCGCGGACCGCACATCCCCGTACCAGTTCCACCAGTTCTGGCTCAATGCGAGCGACGCCGACGTCATCCGCTTCCTGAAGATCTTCACGTTCCGAACCCGCAACGAGATCGCCGAGCTCGAGGAGGCCCTTGCCGCCGCCCCGGGTGAACGGGCCGCCCAGCGTGCTCTTGCCGACGACGTCACGACCCTCGTGCACGGCGCTGACGCCTGCGGGCGGGCGCAGGCCATTGCGCGCGCCCTGTTCACCGGTGACGTCCACAGTCTCGACGCCGCAACGATCTCCGAGGCACTTCCCGGGATGCCCTCCACGGTCTTCGCAGGGGCCGATGCTCAAACGACCGACATCGTCGACCTGCTCGTGACCACCGGACTGGCCCAGAGCCGCCGTCAGGCCCGTGAGTTCCTCGACAGCGGATCGATCTCGGTCAACGGCGACAAGATCGGTGCCGATCGACAGTTGTCAAACGCCGACATGCTGCCGGGAGACGTCATCCTCCTCCGACGCGGCAAGAAACTGTGGCACGCCACGATCTGGAGCTGACGGCGACCCCGGGCAGGTGCGACCGGGGGACGTGGTGGAAAAGCCTCAGCAGGGCCCGCCGGAACGGGCGATTCCATCGCGATCGAGCCACCCAACGACGTCGACCGTGAGCTGCGCGCCGTTGGCGCTCACGTAGAACGCCGTACGTGCGTCGGCGCCCACCGGTACCAGGTACAGCGCCGAGCCGGTCTGGCCGGCCACCAGGTTGATCGCGAGCGATGGCGTCTGGCCGCCCGTGGGAAGCACGGTCAGATCGAGAGGACCGGAGACCTGGGTGGCACCCACGGCGAGAATGACCCCGGTCGGGGTCTGGGCCCCACCAATCGCGGGTGGCACCTTCGCGATGCCGGTCGTCGGGATGTCGAACGGGCGAGCAGGGGTGACCACGTCCTTCAGACCGCCCAGACCGCTCACCGTGTCGAGGACGCGACAGGGCTCGAGCACGACGGCGGACGGTTCCGTTGCTGCACCAGGTGCGCTGATCACCCATCCGACCACGGAAATGGCGAGCCCGGCCGGACCGGCGGTGGTCGTGACCCGCACGAGACCGTTGGACCCGACAGGAACGGCCACGCGTGACACCGTGGTGGCTCCCGCGACGAAGCCCACAGTGGCGCCCACGACCGACCGGGCGTAGTCCGGGGCGACCGGGTTGACGGAGATCGTTCCGGCCTGCGCCGGATTGGCCGCGGTGACGTCGAGGAGGACTGTGCCGGTGCCGGATGCGGCGAGACCGACGGCGCCGCGAACGTCGGCCTCGACCTTGCCTCCGGCGGCGAGTTTGGCCACCTCAGCCGCGCCGAGGTCGATCACGCGTCCGGCGCCGGGGATGAACACCGTCGCCTTGGCCGGCGGTTTGGCCGCCGCACCGGCGATAGTGGTGGTCGAGGCTCCCGGCTTGGCCGTGGTCGACGCCGACGCCGGAGACGTCTCGATGGTGGTCGTTGTCGCCTTTGCTGTCGCCGAACCGCTTGACGTGGCGCTCTTCTTCTTCGTGGTCGTGGTGACCGAGGACTTCTTCTTCGTGGTCGTCGTAACCGACGATTTCTTCTTCTTGGTCGTGGTCGTGGCCGCATCCGACGGCGATGGGGAAGATGCCAGCAACACGACGACGAGCACGCCGGCCAGGCCGACAGCTCCAGTGCGGAATGCGTTCGAAGATGAGGTGCCGAACCCGGGGAAGCTCATGCGTGTCACGATACCGGACCAGCCATGTTCGTCGGGGTTGTTCGTATTCACTGCCCGGGAGCCGGTCGGTCAGGCGCCAACGACGTCGGGTCGGTCACGACGAATCGCCACAACCGATCCTGCGCGACCGAGATCCCGATTCTCGGGGTCGCCGACCACTCGACCGTTCTGATCATCGGTGCTCCGATGAGCCTGACCGGCGCATCCCCACCCAAGAGGTCGACGTCACTGTGGCCGCGATCGATGCCGAGCGCGGCCGTCAGCTTGCCCGGCCCGTTCGTCAACGATGCTCGTGAGGCCGCCTTCGGACGCCGCTCACGCATGAGCGACTCGCCACGGGTCGCCAGTCCCCCGCGCAACAGGACCGCCTCACCGTCACCAACTTGACCGGTCACGACGTTGATGCACCAGTGCATCCCGTAGATCAGGTAGACGTACGACCGACCGGGCGGTCCGAACATCACGGCGTTGCGGGGCGTGCGGCCTCGGAACGAGTGCGAGGCGGGGTCGGTCTGAGTGTATGCCTCGACCTCGGTGATGACGACCGAGCAGGGGCCGACACTGAGCTCCGCGCCCAGGAGGTCTGGCGCCACGTCAACGGCCGACCGGGCGAAGAATGACCGTGTCAGCCGAGCCGTCGCCATCGGTTCCGCGTCTGCGAGTCGGCGGCGGAGCCGGCTCCTCAGCCGGCCACGATCAGGAGCCGGAGGCGGCCGAGCGCGTCGTCGAAACGCTTGATCTGCTCGGCGACGGGGCCGGGACCGCCGCCCCCCGGGCTCGATCGACGGAGCACCGACACACCCGGTTCGAGGAGAGCGACCGCCTTCGGGCCGAGCGCAGGGTGGTTCTCGACGAGTTCACCGAAGTCGACATGGCGGTCGACGGCGTTGCGAACAAGCGAGCCGACGACGGCGTGGGCTTCGCGAAACGGCATACCGTTCTCCACGAGGTGCTCGGCAAGATCCGTGGCCGCGACGAACGGCGTGTCGGCGGCGGCCTGCATGGTGGCGATGTTGAACGTGAGCGAACGGATCAGGCCGGTCATCGCCCCGCACGCCAACTTGATGCGGTCGAGCGCGTCGAACAGCGGCTCCTTGTCACCCTGGAGATCACGGTTGTAGGCCAGGGGCAGACCTTTCAGGGTCGCCAACACGCCGGTGAGATTGCCGATGAGGCGGCCGGCCGTGCCCCGGGCGAGTTCGGCGATATCGGGGTTCTTCTTCTGCGGCATCATCGATGACCCCGTCGAATAGGCGTCGGAGAGCTTGGCGAAGCCGAACTCTTCCGCCGTCCACAGCACGATCTCCTCGCCGAGGCGCGAGAGGTGGATGCCGAGCAGGGAGATGCCGAACAGGATCTCGGCAACGAAGTCGCGGTCGCCGACGGCGTCGAGGGAGTTCTCGAACCGTCCGGCGAATCCGAGCTCGGCGGCCGTCCAGTCGGGGTCGAGCGGCAGCGACGAACCGGCGAGCGCTCCGGCGCCGAGCGGGGACACGTCGAGACGGTCACGGGCATCAAAGAGCCGGTCGACGTCGCGCGCCAGCGCCCAGCCATGAGCCAGCAAGTGGTGGGCCAGTAGCACCGGCTGCGCTCGTTGCAGGTGCGTGTAGCCGGGGAGATAGGCATCGCCGGACTCGACTGCGCGGGCGAGCAGCGTCTCCTGTAGAACGATCACGCGGGAGATGAGGTCGAGCACCTCGCGCTTCGCGAACAGACGGAGGTCGGTGGCGACCTGATCGTTACGACTGCGTCCCGTGTGGAGCTTTCCGCCGACGGGGCCGATGATTTCGGTGAGCCGGCGTTCGACGGCGGTATGCACGTCCTCGTCGCTTTCGACAAACACAAACCGGCCCTCGGCCAGCTCGACACCGACCGCGTCGAGTCCTTCGACGATGACCTCGACCTCCTCGGGGGCAAGGATCCCGACGTGGCCGAGCATCTTCACGTGGGCGCGTGAGCCGACGAGATCGTCGGGCCACATGCGTTGATCGAACGACAGGCTCTCCGTGAACGCCAACAGCTCCGCCGCCGGGCCTTCGTCGAATCGGCCATGCCACAACGTGTTCCCGGTACTCACACCAATGAGGTTAGACAGCAACACGCCCTCCCCCCGCCGACAAATCGCACTACCCGGTGGAGCAACTCGGGACGGAGCAGATCCCACGACCAAGCCGCCCGACGTGGAGGGGTGGCGCCGATGGGGCTCCCGCCCCGAGGAACGCAGACCCGGCGACGGAGGAGCACGGGCGAGTACCGCAGCGGGTGGGGAGGATCGGCGACAGGACCCCGCAACGCCGGGCGGAGCAGTGGGGACAACTCGTGAACGCTCAGGGGTGGGAGGACCCGGCCACTACGCTCGGCGCCCTATGTCGAAGGTCTTGATGTCACTGCCGGTCGGCGAACGGGTCGGAATCGCGTTCTCGGGAGGGCTGGACACATCGGCCGCCGTTGCGTGGATGCGGGAGAAGGGCGCGATCCCCTACACCTACACCGCCGATCTCGGTCAGCCCGATGAACCGGATCTCGACGACGTGCTGCGACGCGCGTCGGTCTACGGAGCGGAGGCGGCTCGGCTCGTCGACTGCCGAGAGGACCTGGTCAAGGAGGGACTCGTCGCCCTCCAGTGCGGAGCGTTTCACATCACCACCGCCGGCAAGACGTACTTCAACACCACACCGCTCGGTCGCGCCGTCACCGGCACGCTGTTGGTCGGGGCGATGAAGGAGGACGGCGTCGACGTGTGGGGCGACGGATCCACCTACAAGGGCAACGACATCGAGCGGTTCTACCGCTATGGGCTCATCGTGAACCCGAATCTCCGCATCTACAAGCCGTGGCTCGACCAGGCCTTCGTCGACGAACTCGGCGGACGCAAGGAGATGAGCGAATGGCTCCTCGCCCGCGACCTGCCCTACCGGTCGTCGGTCGAAAAGGCGTACTCCACCGACGCCAACATCTGGGGGGCGACGCATGAGGCGAAGGACCTCGAGCTGCTGTCCACCGGCATCGACATCGTCGACCCGATCATGGGCGTCAAGCACGTCGATCCATCTGTACACATAGCTTCGGAGATCGTCACCATCGAATTCGAGAACGGTTGGCCGGTCGCCCTCAATGGCACGTCGTATGCCGATCGAGTTGCACTCGTCACCGAGGCGAATCGCATTGGCGGCCGCCACGGTCTCGGCATGAGCGACCAGATCGAGAACCGCATCATCGAGGCAAAGAGCCGTGGCATCTACGAGGCGCCCGGTATGGCCTTGCTGTTCATCGCCTACGAGAGACTCGTGTCGGGCATCCACAACGAAGCGACGATCGAGAACTACAAGGTCCTCGGCCGACGCCTCGGTCGTCTGATGTACGAAGGACGCTGGTTCGACCCGCAGTCGCTCATGCTGCGCGAGCCGTTGCAGAAGTGGGTCGGCTCGGCGGTCACCGGCAGCGTCACGCTGCAACTCCGTCGTGGCGACGACTACACCATCCTCGACACCACGAGCCCGAACCTCACCTACGCGCCGGAGCGCCTCTCGATGGAGTCGGGTGCCGGCGAGTTCACGCCGATGGACCGCATCGGCCAGCTGACGATGCGCAATCTCGACATCCGCGACACCCGCGACAAGCTCGGCGTCTACATGCGCTCCGGCGCGCTTTCCGCCGGGAGCGGCCTCGGCATGCTGGCCATCGACGCGCCGGCGGAGCCGCCCGTACCGAGCGAACCGAACGACTAGTGCACTGAGTCGGAAGTTCCTGTTACATCGATCCTTCGGATAATGCGCCGAAGTACAACCAATCAGCGCCATTCGATGTCACAGGAACTTCCGCGAAGATGCACTAGACAATCGGTTGGCGGCCTGTGCGTGGGCCGGTCACAGACCGGCGAGCACCCGCATGCGATCGGCAACCCTGCGGCCCGGCCACGTCTCGGCGCACACCACGAGGATCGTGTCGTCACCGGCGACCGTGCCGATGATCTCTTCCAGACCGGCACGGTCGAGTGCACTCGCGACCACGTGGGCCGAACCGGGCGGTGTGCGCAAGATCACCAGGTTCACCGAGTGGGACACGTCGACGACCCAGTCGCCGAACACCCGGCGGAGGTTGTCCTCCGGCGCGATCTGATCGCTCGGCAGCTCAGGGATGGCGTAGACGAGTTCTCCCCCGGGAACCCGCACCTTGACCGCCCCCATGTCTTCGAGGTCACGGGACACCGTGGCCTGGGTGGCGACGACCCCGTCTTCGGCGAGCAATTCCACCAGTTGGAGCTGGCTTCCAACCGCATGCTGTTCGAGGATGCGGGCGATGCGGTGCTGTCGCTGGGGTTTGGAGAGCCGGCCCGGTTCTCGGTCGGACGTCCGATCCGCGCTCGACCGATCGCCGGGCGGCCGTTTGCCGGTAGGCCGTTCCGGCGTTCGCTTCTCGGCGACGAGGGCGCGGCTCTTCTTCGGCTGTTTCGGCATGACGGTCGTCATCGGATCGATCCCTGTTCGTGGAGCCAGCGGAGCAACCCGCGGAACGTGTGCAGCCTGTTGTGCGCCTGCGGCCAGATCAGGCTCGCCGGTGAGTCGAGCACTTCCGACGTGACCTCCTGTTCCCGATGCGCTGGGAGGCAGTGGAGGAACTTCGCCGACGCACCGGCTGCGGACATCAGCGCCGAGTCCACCCGGAAGCCCTCGAAAGCACGCGCGCGTACTTCCTTCTCCGCCTCCTGCCCCATCGAATACCACGCGTCGGTGGAGACGATGTCGGCGCCGGCAACACAGTCGATCGGCCGGTCGTGGACGGACACCGCGTCCGACGAGGGGACGAGCGTCCGGAGGAAATCGACTTCCGCCTCCGATGGTCCGTAACCGGCCGGACAACTGAACCGCACGTGGGCCCCGAGCTTCAACGCGCCGACCGCCAACGAGTGGGCGACATTCGAGTAGTCACCGACCCATGCGATCACGGCGCCCTCGATCGGGCGGGCATGGCGACGGATCGTCTGCAGATCGGCGAGCGCTTGCACCGGGTGCCCGACGTCGGACAGGAGGTTGATGATCGGGACTTCGGCCACCGCCGCCATGCGCGCCAGCACGCGATGGTCGAAGACTCGGGCGGCGATCACACTGAAGTAGCCCTGCAGGGTCCGCGTAACGTCCTCAACGCTCTCCCGCACGTCGAAATCGACCTCGGCCTTCGAGATGTAGGTCGGATGGCCGCCGAGGTGTACGACGGCCATCTCCGCCGAGTTGCGGGTGCGGGCCGACGGCTTTTCGAAGATGAGTGCCACGCCTTTCCCGTGGAGCACAGGACCCCGCGGCGCATCGGCACAGTCGAGGATCGCCGACAGCTCATCGGCCCGGAAGTCGGCGACCTCCAGGAAATGACGAAGACTCATGCGGTGCCACCGCGGGCGTCGGCGAGACACTTCGCGAAGATCGCCACTCCCTCGTCGAGGTGCTCGTCGGAGAGCGTGAGCGGGGGCGCGATGCGGATCGCCGACGGGGTCACGGCGTTGGCGACGAGGCCGCTGGCCATCAGGGCCGCATTGAGGTCGGCCGCGAGCGGCTGCCCAAGCTCGACGGCGAGCAGCATGCCGAGGCCGCGTACCTCGACGACACCGGGGATCGCCGCCAGCGCGACGCGCAAACGCTCACCCGTGCCCGCCGCCCGCGACGGAATTGCGTCGCGCTCCATGATCTCGAGCACCTTCTTCGCCGCGCTCGCGGCGAGCGGCTGGCCGCTGTAGGTCGACCCGTGATCGCCCGGCTTGAATGCCGAGGACACCGCGCGGGTTGCCCAGCAGGCGCCGATGGGCATGCCGTTGCCGAGCGCTTTGGCGAGCGTGACGACATCGGGGCGGGCGTCGGGGCCGAGGAAGTGCTCGAACCCGAACCATTTGCCCGTACGCCCGAACCCGGTCTGGATCTCGTCGACCATGAAGAGCAGGCCCCGTTCCGTGCACAAACGACGCACGTCGGCGAAGTACCCGGCCGGTGCGGGCACGACGCCGCCTTCACCCTGCACCGGTTCGATCATGACGGCCACGGTGGACGGGTCGATCATCCGCTCGATGTCCGCGACATCGGCCCATGCGGCGTGGCGGAACCCCTCCGGCAGAGGCTGGAACGCCTCATGCTTGGCCGGTTGGCCGGTCATGTGGAGCGTGGCGAGCGTGCGCCCGTGGAACGAGCCGAACGTGCTGATGATGTTGTGGCGGCCGTGTCCACCCCACTTGCGGGCCACCTTGATGGCACATTCGTTGGCCTCGGCGCCGGAGTTCGCGAAGAAGACCTGACCACCACCGCCGAGCAGGCGGTCGATGGTCAGCGCCACCTGTCCTCCAGGAACCGTGGCGAACAGGTTCGACACGTGAACCAAGGTGTTGGCCTGCTCGGCGATCGCATCGGCGATTTCGGCGTTTGCGTGTCCGAGCGAGGTGACGGCCAGCCCGCAGAGGAAGTCGAGGTAGCGCTTGCCCGTCGAGTCCCAGAGTTCGGTGCCGTTCCCCCGCACGAAGGTCACTGTGGGCGCACCGAACACCGGCATCATCGGGCAGTGCTCGAGATGGTCGTACCCAGCGGCTCGTCCCACCTCGGCGGTGGCCGCCCGGTGCACGGCCACTTTGTCGTTCGCACTCGCATTCATCGGGTGACCTCCGTGCCGATCCCGGCGTTGGTGAAAACTTCGAGCAGGAGCGCATGAGGCGCCCGTCCGTCAAGGATGTGGGCTTTGCCGACGCCGCAGCGGATGGCGTGCAGGCAGCTCTCGATCTTCGGGATCATGCCGCCGGTCAGCGTCCCGTCGGCCATCATCGCCTCGAGTTCGTCGACCGTGGTGGAGCTGATGTGGCTGCTCGGGTCGTCAACGTTGCGGCGGAGTCCCTCGATGTTCGTGAGGTACACCAGCTTCTCGGCCCCCAGCGCGCCGGCGATCGACCCGGCCGCGGTGTCGGCGTTCACGTTGTACGCCTGGCCGGCTCCGTCCACACCGATCGTAGCGATGACCGGGATGAGTTCATCGGAGAGCAAGCGGTCGAGAACGTCGGTGTTGACCGACTCGACGTCGCCGACGAAGCCGAGCTCGGGGTCACGACAGGTGACTCGCAGCAGCTGCGCGTCTTCGCCGGACATCCCGACCGCAAGTGGACCGTGCACGTTGATGGCCGACACGAGGTCGCGGTTCACCTTGCCGACGAGCACCATGCGGGCGACCTCGAGCGTTGCGGCGTCGGTCACCCGGAGCCCGTTGCGGAATTCGCTGGTGATGTTCAGGCGCTCGAGCATCTCGCCGATCTGCGGTCCGCCCCCGTGCACGACGACGGGCCGCATGCCCACCGATCGCATCAAGACGACGTCCTCCGCGAACAACCGCAGTGCGGTCCGGTCATCGGTGGCGGCGAGCACGTTGCCGCCATACTTCACGACGACGACCTTTCCCCAGAACCGTTTGATGTACGGAAGCGCCTCGACAAGTACGCGCGCTTTCGTTACCGGCGAGAGTGCGTCGGTGTCGTGCCGATCGGTGTCGTCCGCGCTCACGGGTACAGACCGATCGTCGAGAGGCCGGTGGTCTCCTCGATCCCGAGCGCAAGGTTGGCGCACTGGATCATCGCCCCGCTGGCCCCCTTGGTCAGGTTGTCGATAGCCGCAATCACGACGACGTAGCCGGTGCGTTCGTCGTACCGCACGGTGATCTGGCAGACGTTGGTGCCCATCACCGCCTTGGTCGAAGGCGACCCGTCGACGATGGTGACGAACGGTTCGCCCGAATACACACCCCGAAGCATGGCGAGCAGCGCGTCGGTCGAGGTGGCCCCGGTTGGCCGGGCGTAGCTGGTGGTGAGCATGCCTCTGGTCATCGGGGCGTAGTGCGGGGTGAACAGCACCTGAGCACCCGTGAGCATCTCGATCTCGGCGGTGTGCCGATGGTTCAGAAGTCCGTATGCCTCCATGTTCTCGGCGACGGTTCCGTAGAGGCTCGTGTGCTTGAGCGCGCGTCCTGCGCCCGAGATGCCCGTGGCGGCGTCGACGATGATGCCCATCGGTTCGATGACCCCGTGTTTCACCAGCGGAGCGAGTCCGAGCGACGCACAGGTCGGGTAGCAGCCCGGGGCGGCGATCAACGGAGCTTTCTTGAGCTTGGCACGGAACAGCTCGGGCAGGCCGTAGACGAACTTCTTGAGCAACGTCGGCTGCGTGTGCTCCTCGTGATACCAGCGCTCATACGTCTGTGCGTCGTTGAGACGGAAGTCCGCGCCGAGGTCGACGATATGCGGGGCACGCTTCATGAGATCGGGCATCAGCTCCTGGCTCTTCCCGTGGGGCAGGCACAGGAAGACCAGATCGCAGTCGTCGGCCGCGCTCGGCTCGTACGTGGAGAACACCAGGTCGGGATAGGCCGTGGCGAGGCTGGGATAGAGCGACCGGGCCGGCGTCCCGGCCTGGGAGTCGCCCGTGGCCCACCGGAGGTCGAGACCCGGATGCCCGTGGATGAGACGAAGGAGTTCGGCGCCCGTGTAGCCGGACGCCCCGATGATGCCAACTGAGGCCATGGAACGCAGCATAGCGGATCATGCAGTCCCCTGCATGAGTATTCATAAGTGCACCTGTGGAAAACACCAACAATCCACAGCCTTGCCGCCCTTGTCGTCCCCAGCCTTCGGCCGTCAGGGTACAGCCATGGGTTTCGAGATCACGCTCATCGACAACACCTCCGAGCACGTCGACGCCGCCGACGGGTATGCGCTCGAGGGGCCCCTCACCACGTTCTTCCGCACCGCGCCGGGCCGCACGCCCCGGCTCGACCCGTGGTCGGAACGCGTTCTCAGCGTGCGAACGGAGCGCATCGCCATGATCCGACCCGTTCACGCAGTGGTCACGATGTCGTCATCGCTCCGCTCGGTGGGGTGAGCTGGAGGCGCGGAGGGGTGGCGCCGATGGGGCCCCCGCCACGAGGAACACAGACCCGGCGACGAAGGAGCACGGGCGAGTACCGCAGCGGGTGGGGAGGATCGGCGACAGGACCCCGTAGCGCCGGACGCACCGGGCACTACGTTGGCGCGTCAGTCGAAGGTGTTGGGCGCGAGGCCGGAACGCAGCGGCGCCGGTCGCTCGCAGCTCGTGGTCATGTCGATGCGACGACCCTCGTCGGATGAGCGCACGATCGACGTCATCATCTCCAGGACATGGAGCGCAAGATCCCCGGATGCCCGGTGCGGCCTCCGGTGCTTCGTCGCCGACAGCATGTCGGCAAGGCCGATGCCCCGCTGCTGGGGGACAGTGGTCTTCTTCAGCGGGACATCTCGCCAGTCGGCGGCGATGAGCGAACGGATCTGGACCGGTCCGCCGAAGGTGTTCGGGTCCGGCACCGAGAGCGTGGCCTCCGAACCGTAGATCTCGATATTGCGGTACCGGCTGGCCTGCACATCGAAACTCGTGACCAGGGTGGCGGTGGGCCCTGACGCGAACTCGATGATCGACGAGACGTGAGTCGGGACCGTCGCCGTCACGACATCGCCGACGCGGCCCTTCGAGTGGACGACGCGTTCGGCGATGCCGATGCGGGCCGAACCCAGAACCGAACGGGCGGGGCCGAGCAGGAACGTCAGCGCCGTGAGGTAGTAGGGACCCATATCAAAGAGCGGGCCCGCCCCGGGGCCGTAGAAGATCTCCGGGTTCGGATGCCACCACTCGGGACCGAACCCGAGCATGAACGCGTTCACGGCGAGCGGCTCGCCGATCATCCCGCGGTCGATGGCGTCGCGCACCGTCTGCAGTCCGGCGCCGAGGAACGTGTCGGGCGCACAGCCAATGCGCAGGCCCCGGTCTGCCGCAGTTTCGGTAAGCGCGCGTCCGTCGTCGAAGTCGATGCCCAGAGGTTTCTCGCTGAACACCGCCTTGCCGGCGGCGAGGACCGTCCTCGAAACACTCGTGTGGACATGGGCGGGCGTGAGATTGACGACCGCATCGATCGACGGATCGGCAAGCATCTCGTCAACCGACACCGCCGCGGCCCGTCGCTCGGGACCGACCAGCGAAGCGTGGTCGGTCGCCAGTTTCTCCGCTCGGCCCGGCAGCCCGTCGGCAAACGCGGCGATGTCGATCCAATCGATCTCGGCGAGCGTGCGGACATAGACCGGCGCGATGTTGCCGCAGCCGACGATGCCGATACGGGTCATGCCCGGCCCGCCGAGAAGCCGCCGTCGACCAGGAACCGGAGGCTGTCGTCCACGGCCGAGAACATGTCGGTGTCGCAGCGGTCGAGCTCCACGATGTGCCACGCCGCGCTCGGGGCAGCACCCAGCACTCGGGCGATGTCGAGCGTGCCAGAGCCGACGGCGACCATCGAGCTTTTCGGATCGTCGGCCGGGCCGTCCTTCACATGCAGCAGACGGATCCGGGGACCTGCTTCGTCAATGGCGTCCACCGGGTCGGCCCCGCCAACGGTCGCCCAGTAGATGTCCAGCTCGGCGAAGACTGTCGGATCGAGTCGTTCGAACAGGTGGGACCATGCGGCGCGGCCGTCGATGATCGTCTCGAACTCCCACCAGTGGTTGTGGTACCCGAGGCTCAGGCCGCGGGAGCGGGCGATCGTGTTGGCGGCGTTGAGCGTCTCGGCGGTGCGCTTGACGGCGTCGAGGTCGGCGAACGAGGCCGGCGGCAGGAAGGCCGCAACCACGGTGTCGCATCCCACCGACTGCACGTCGTCGAGAAGCGGATTGAACGCGTCGGGGACGAGGTTCCCGGCGTGTGCGCTGCACACCCGTAGGCCGGTCTCCTTCGCGACCGCGGTGAACTGCGTCGGCGTGAGGTCGTGGAACCCGGCGAGCTCGACGCCGACGTAGCCCATCTCCGCCACTCGCCGCAGCACCGAAGCGAAGTTATCCTTCGCCTGTTCGCGCAGGGAGTAGAGCTGGACGGCGATCGGCGGGGCGGAGGTCATCCCTCCTTCGTAGACGAACCGCGGTGACGTTGCCAGCGCAGTTTCGGGGTCAGCTCCCGTCGCTGGGTCGAATCACGTGCGAAAACGACGTCGGCGCCGACCCGATGAACGTCAGCCGACCCAGCGACACCAGCTGACCCAGGAGTGGTCAGCCGCGGAGCTCGGCGCCGGTGGCGGTCCGCACGGCATCGATGGCCGCTTGGCGGACCGCGGTCAGTTCGGCGTCGCCGAGGGTGCGATCGGGCGCCGAGACCCGGATCCTGTACGCGAGGCTGCGCGATCCATCATCCACGCCCTTTCCCCGGTACACATCGAAGAGGGCGACGTGCTGGCACAACTCCCCCACTCCGTCCCTGAGCGCTGCGCCGACCTGATCCGCCGAAACGCTGTCGACGACGACGAACGCGAGGTCGAAGTCACTCGATGGAAACCGGCTGAAGCTGGCAACGTCGCCACTGCGCCGCGGCTGGGCAAGAAGATTCTCCAGGTCGAGCTGGAGAAACCCGACGCGACGTTCAATCCCCCACGCCTCGGATACGGCCGGATCGACCTCCCCCACAATGCCGAGCGGGAAGCCGGTCCCGGTGTTCACGACACGCGCGCTTCGCGTCGGGTGGAGGCCGGCGACTTCGGCCGACCGGAGGGCGATCGCCGCCGGCACGATGCGGAGCAGGGTGATGAGCCGGTCGAGTGAGCGGACCGCGGTGCGGGCGTCGTCACCGTCGGAGGCAAACGCCACGCCGAGTTGATCGCGCTCGTACGGCAGGATTTGACCCGGGCGGGGGGCTCCGAACACATGGCCCATCTCGAATACGCGCATGGACGGGTTGCGGTGATTGGCGTTGTGACTGAGGACGCGGAGCAGTCCCGGCAGCAGGCTGGGCCGCATCACCGCTTCCTCCGGGGACATCGGGTTGGCCACCCGGACGACCTCGGAGGGGTGCCGGGTCTTGGCGAGATCGTCGTCGCCGAGGAACGTCGACGTCCACACTTCATTGGCGCCGTCGGCGGTGAGCAGATCGCCGATGCGGCGGCGATCCGCCTGCTGCGTGGTGAGTCGGCCGACGAGATCGGTCCGGAGCTGTCGGCGTTCAATGTTGTCGTAGCCGAAGTGGCGGCCGACCTCTTCGATGACGTCGATCTCGGCTGTCGAGTCGGGACGCCACGACGGTATGACGACGTCGTGACTCCCCGGCGTCGTGGGTGTGGGCGTGAAACCGATCGGGGCGAGCAGTCCCGCGATCGTCTCGTCGCTCAGCGCAGTGCCGAGCACCAGGTTGACGCGATCCGTACGCACACCTACGGAGCGGTGGACGGCCGGAACAGGGCGGATGTCGTCGTACGACTCGACCGTGGCTCCTGGACAGGTGAGGCGGACGATCTCGACGAACCGCGCCGCCGCCGCGGGGATCGCCTCGGGATCGGTTCCCCGTTCGAAACGGGCCGAAGCCTCGCTGCGGAGGTTGAGACGTTTGGCGGTGCGGGCGATGCACATCGGCGTCCAGTGGGCGACTTCTAGCAGGAGGTTGCTCGTGGTGTCGGAGACCTCGCTCGTGAGCCCGCCCATCACGGCCGCAATGCCGACCGCGGTGCCGGCGCCGTCGGTGATGACGCCATCGTTTCCCTCGGTGCCGAGCACGCGATCGACGCCGTCGAGAGTGGTGAGCTGCTCTCCCTCGGTTGCCCATCGGACGCCGATTCGCCCGCCCACGAGGGCGTCGAGATCGAACGCGTGGCTCGGAATGCCGAGCTCGAGCATCACCAGGTTCGAGGCATCGACCAGGTTGGAGATAGGGCGCATGCCGGCGAGCGTCAGACGGGCCTGCACCCACGTCGGCGACGGAACCACGCGGACGTTCCGGATGACGGTGACGGTGAGCCGGTCGCACAGGTCGGTCGCGGTGATCGACCCTCGAGTCGACGGGGCTCCCGATGCCGCTGCATCTACGACTCCGTCGATGACCCGAGGTGGGGTGAAGGGAAGGCGGAGTTTGGCGGCGAGGTCTCGAGCAACGCCGAGCACGCTCATGGCGTCGGGACGGTTCGGGTTTACCGAGAGGTCGAACACGACATCAGGGGTGATACCGAGTGCTTCGGTGATCGGCTGCCCGAGTGCCGTGCCGACGGGGAGTTGCAGGATCCCGGCATGGTCGTCGCTGAGACCGAGCTCACGACTCGAGCAGAGCATGCCATTGGACCATTCGCCGCGGAGTTTGCGGCGTTCGATCTGCATGCCCCCGGGCATGGTGGTGCCGAGGGTCGCGAGCGGAACGATGTCGCCCTCGGCGAAGTTCCATGCACCGCAGGCGATCTGGACCGTTTCGGTCTGGTCCGACGCGGTGACGATGTCGACAAGGCGGACCTTGTCGGCATTCGGGTGGGGCCGGATCGCTCGAACCTGCGCGGTGATGATCCCATCGAGTCCCTCACCGATCCGCTCCACCCCTTCCACCTCGAGACCGAGGCCGTTGAAGACCGTGGTGAGTTCGTCGACGGACGACGTGACAGGAACCAGTTCGCGCAACCATGAAAGACCGACCCTCATGGCGCTACGGCCTTCGTCGTCGTGGGACTGGTGTTGCGAGCAGTGAAGCGAAGCGGAGCGGCGCAGCGCCCATTGAACAGACTCATGGTGGGCTCCTGATCAGAACTGCTGGAGCAGCCGAAGGTCGTTGTCCATGAAGACCCGGAGATCTTCGACGCTGTGGCGGTTCATGGCGAGGCGGTCAATGCCGAAGCCCCACGCGAATCCGGTCCACTCCTCCGGATCGATGCCGCCGTTGCGAAGCACGTTCGGGTGGACCATGCCGCAACCACCGAGCTCGATCCAGCCGGCGTGGGAACAGACGCGGCAGCCGCTTCCTCCGCAGAACGGACACGTGATGTCGAACTCGGCGGACGGTTCGGTGAACGGGAAGAACGACGGCCGCAGGCGCACCTTGAGGTTGGTGCGGCCGAAATACGCGGCGATGAACTGCTCGATGGTTCCGGCGAGGTGGCCGAGGGTGATGCCGCGGTCGATGACCAACGCCTCGATCTGATGAAAGATCGGGAGGTGCCGGGCATCAGGCGTGTCGACCCGGTAGCAGCGCCCCGGCATCACGGCGTAGATCGGCGGCTCCTGCCCCTGCATCACGTGCATCTGCATGGGCGAGGTGTGGGTGCGCAGTAGCACATCGTCGCGGCGTCCGTCGGTGCCCGGAAGGTCGAGGAAGAACGTGTCATGCATGGTGCGTGCCGGGTGCGCCGGCGGGAAGTTGAGGGCCTCGAAGTTGAACCAGTCGGTCTCGACCTCGTTGCCGTGGTGCACCGTGAAACCCATCCCGATGAAGATGTCCTCCAGGTCACGGATCGTCCGACTGATGAGGTGAAGCGTGCCCGGGAGTTCCGGTGACAACCGTTCGGTGAGGTCGAGGCGTTCCGCTTCGAGCGTGGCCCGACGTGCGGTTTCCACGACCTCGGTCCGACGATCGGCGATCGCTGCGGTGACCGCCGACCGTGTGGCGTTGATGGCGGCGCCAAACGCTTTGCGCTCGTCGACGGTTAGCGCGCCCAGCGTCTGATTGGCCAACGTGATCGGCGCCTTCTTGCCGAGAACAGCGATCTCGACGATCTTCAACGCATCGGGTGTGTGGGCCGCCCCGATCGCCGTAAGGGCATCGGCCTGAAGGAGCGCGAGATCTTCGAGTCGCATCGCGGGCTCAGCCCTTGGCCGGGAAGGCGGTCGTGGTACCGGCGCAGGGCCGAAGCAAGACGGCGCAGCACGAACGTTGCAGAGTCACGAAGACGATTCTGCCCGACAGTTGGTCCGGCCGAGGCGCAGTTCGCCCACGCTCGTTGGGAGACACCGTCACGCCGGCAACCGATGGCGACGTTGACGAGCCGCTTCGAACGCAAGGATCGTCGCTGACATCGCGGCGTTGAGCGACTCGGTCCGACCGGCCATGGGAATGGTGAGGTGGCGGTCGATGAGGCCCAGTTCGTCGGCTGCGAGGCCACGGGCCTCATTGCCGACAACGATGGCAGTGGGTCCGAAGAGGTCAGCCCGGTCATGGTCGACGCTCAAGTCGGACCGGACGACGGCGGCCCACGCCCGCACCCCCCACCCGATGAACGCCTCGACGACTTCCTCGAGGGACACGCCGGTCACCACCGGTACGTGGAACAGCGCCCCGGCCGACGAGCGGACCACCTTGGGACTGGTGACATCGACGCTGGTGCCGGCGAGCACGACCCCAACCGACCCCGCCGCCTCGGCCGAACGCAGGAGGGTGCCGGCGTTGCCAGGTCGCGCAGATCGACGGCAACGATTGCGAATCCACCAGCGCGCAGTCCCGGCTCCAGCGCGGCGAGAGCATCGGGCCGGCGGCGCACGATGGCACACAGCGGCTGCGAGGTCTTCGTGTCGGATACCCGGCCGAGCACATCCTCGGCGACGACGTGGATCGGGACAGAGGGGGCCAGGCGCGACAGGACGGGGTCGTCGGCGAGGGCCGCTGAGACAAAGACGGCGTCGATGCCGACTCCGGCATCGAGGGCCTCGGAAAGCACCTTGGCGCCCTCGACCACGATGAGACCTTCGCCCAGACGCGACTCGCGGCGCCGGGTGAGACGCCGCAGTCGCTGCACATGTTGGTTGTGGAGGGCAAGCGGCGTCATCCGCTCGTGCCCGGCCGAGAGTGGACAGGCCGAAGCCTGGTCGTCACGCCGCCGTGGGAGACGAAGCAGCGTCGGACGCCGCTTTGGCCAGTACGGCGAACGCGGCGGAATCGGTGACAGCCAGGTCGGCCAGCATCTTCCGATCGACCTCGATGCCGGCAACCTTGAGCCCGTTGATGAAACGGGAGTAGCTGATCCCGTTCACCCGACACTCGGCGTTGATGCGCTGGATCCACAGCGCCCGCATCTCGCCCTTGCGGGCACGGCGGTCGCGGAATGCATAGCGCATCGACTGCATGACCTGCTGGTTGGCCGTGCGGAAGGTGCGGCTCTTGGAACCGCGGTAGCCCTTTGCGGCTTCGAGTACTGCTTTGTGGTGCTTCTTGGCGTGAACGCCGCCCTTGACGCGTGCCATGGGAACTCCTTTGGGGTTGAGCCGCGAATCGGCCCGGGGTACGAACGAGAACGAACAAACAGACGAGACGACGCCTGCCGGATGTGCCGGCAACGCCGACGAGGAGGTGCCTAGATGCCGAGCATCTTCTTGACGTTGGCCGCATCGCCCTTGGCCAGGACGGTGTCCTTCGCCAGGCGACGGGTGCGGGTCGAGGACTTGTGCTCGAGCTTGTGATAGCCGAACGCCTTCTCGCGCATGATCTTTCCGGTGCCGGTCACCCGGAAACGCTTCTTGGCCGTGCGGTTGGTCTTCATCTTGGGCATGGGTTCTCCTAGTGGTTGCTCAGGGGTTGGCCCTCAGGCAGACGGTGCTGCTGAGGGTTGCGCTGAGGTGTCTGCTGCTGGTTCGACGATTGGTTCGCCCGTCGACGACGGTGCATCGCTGGGCGAGGAGGATGCGGAACCCTCCGGGCGTGGTGCCTTCTGCTTGGGCGCCACAACCTTCTTCTCCGGGGCAAGGACCATCGTCATGTTGCGACCGTCGAGGCGGGGGGTTGCCTCGATCTTGGCCGCCGGGCCGATGATCTCGGCGACCTTGTTGAGGATGCGCATACCCAGTTCGGGGTGGGCGACCTCTCGGCCTCGGAACATGATGGTGATCTTGACCTTGTGACCCTCGGACAGGAACTCCATGACCTTGCGGGTCTTGGTGTCGAAGTCGCCGCCGCCGATCTTCGGGCGGTACTTCATCTCCTTGATCGAGATGGCGATCGACTTCTTCCGGGCTTCCTTGTCCTTCTGCTTGAGCTCGTAGAGGTACTTCGGGTAGTCGAGGATCTTGCACACCGGCGGGTTGGCCATGGGCGCGATCTCGACCAGGTCGAGTTCAAGTTCACGGGCTGTCTGCAGGGCCTCGGGCAGCGGTTTGATCCCCAGAGGGGCGCCGTCGGGACCGAGCAGGCGGACTTCACGGGCACGGATGCGCTCGTTGATCCTCGGCTCGCGGGGGTCATTGGACGGGGCAGTAGCGATTCGGCATCACTCCTCGGAAGAAACTGGGCTGGGTCCGTGAAAAAAGCACCACGAAACCCACCGCAGTCCCGCAGGAGCGGAACGGATCGACGGGACCTCTTCGGTCAACCCGGTCGCATGTTCTGTGAGGAACGGTGGCCGGGTGGGGCCTGTGGGTCGCATCGGTGACAGAGTCGTCGACGCGGTCCGGTGCCCGCTTGTTCTCGGTTGTGACCCGATAGGTTACACGTCTCATGAGTTCTCTCTGGACCCCCGACGGTGAACGTCCTGTTCGCCGCTCCCCCGACCCCCAACCGGCCGCCAGCTCGCCCGTGCCACCCGAAAGTGGACGAGAACTGAGCGCCGACGATGTCGCCGCTCTCCAGGAGGAGCTCCAGGAGGCGCAGCGCGAGATCCTTTCCGTACCGGCGTCGGCCATCGTGGCCAACCACGTGATCGGTCTCTTCCAGCTGGCCGCTGTGCATCTCCAGGTCTCGCCGCCGAATCTCGACGACGCCCGGCTGGCGATCGACGCCATGGGGATCCTGGTCGACGGACTCCAGGGGCGTCTCGGCGTCGACGAGGGAACCCTCGAGGATGCGCTCGCCCAGATCCGTCTGGCCTACGTGCAGATAGCCGGCGGCGTCGAGGGGTAGTCACCATCGCATCTCGACGACCCAAGGCCGGATGGCGGTGGTGAGGCGTAGTCACCATCGCATCTCGACGACCCAAGGCCGGATGGCGGTGGTGAGGGGTAGTCACCATCGCATCTCGACTTCCAGCAGCGCCGGATGGCGGCGGTGAAGACTCGAACCCAGCGGGCCCGTCAGGCGAAATCGTCGCGCAGGAGCCAGTGGGCTCGGGCTTCGTCGAGCGATGTGCCGTTTGCTCCCCCGCCGTAGGACGGGTCATGGCGTTGCACCGGATCATCCTCCCAGCCGCAGCACGGGCAGATCTCGTACGTCTCGGCGTCACCGGGCACGGCGTGGCGACAAACGGGGCACGGGAATGACGGGGTGTCGAGAGTGACCACTCCCGCCTCCTGCACGCCGCCGAGCGACGGACGAAGCGTGACCCGTACGACCGCCCCGACGCCGATCGACCGGGAACCGTCGATCATTGCGGTGGCATGGAACGCGACCGACCTGCCGTCGTCGAGGGTGACCTCGCCCAGGCCGACGACGGCGTCGAACGAGCTCACGACGCCGAGCCGGGTGGAATCGCCGAGCGCCATCGTCAGTGGATGATTTTCTCGATCGGGAGCTCCAAGATGTCGGTGGCGCCCGCGTCTTTGAGGGCTGGGATCAAGGTGTTGATCCCCTTCTTGGGCACGACCGTCTCGATCGCGTAGCCCGTCTCGCCCCAGAGCCGGGACACGGTCGGCGTCTTCATCGACGGCACGAGGGCGACGACGGCGTCGAAGCGGTCGTTGTCGACGTTGAGCTTGAGGAGGACCTTGCCGCGGGCTTCGAGGGTGCCGAGCAGCAGCGTCTGGATCTGTTCCATGGCGTGGCGCTTCTCGGGGTCGGCGTAGGAGTCGGCGTTGGCGATGAGCTCGGTGTAGCTGGTGAGGACGGTGTCGATGATGCGCAGGCCGGCGGCCCGCAGCGCCGACCCGGTCTCGGTGATCTCGACGACGACGTCGGCTATGTCGGGAACCTTGGCCTCGGTGGCGCCGTAGGACAGGCGGACTTTGGCCTCGATTCCAAGACGCTCGAAAAACCGCTCGGTCAGCCCGACGTACTCGGTGGAAACGCGCACGCCGTTCGGGAGGTCGTGTGCCGATTTCCACGGCGAGTCGTTGGGAACGGCGACGACGAGCCGGATGGGCCGCGACGTTGCCTTCGAGTACTGCAACTCCCCGAGTGACACGACATCGCTCGCCGTCTCCTCGATCCAGTCGCGCCCGGTGATGCCGAGGTCGAACAGCCCCTCTGCGATATAGGCCGGGATCTCCTGCGGTCGGAGGATGCGGACCTCGGCGATGCGGGGATCGTCGATCGTGGCGAGGTACTGCACCGCCGAGGAGCGGATCACCGTGAGATCGGCGTGGTCGAACAGCTCGAGCGTGGACTTCTCGAGCGAACCTTTGGGAAGAACCAACCGAAGCACGCGCTCGACTCTACGGCGAGCGGGCCCCCCGGCCGGTCAGGGTGGCCCACCGGCGACGTTGGCACGCGGCGGTCGATCGCGCCGCACCTCACGTCCCGACTGCCGCACATCACCCTCCCTCTGCCGCACATCGGCCGGATTCCGTCGGTTTCAGCGCGAATTGGACCGATGTGCGGCAGATCGGAGCCGATGTGCGGCGGGGAAGGACCGATGTGCGGCGGAAGAGTGGTCCGCCGGCGAGCTTCGCGCGCCGTCAGCGACGCGCTCTGGTCCGTGCCTCGCG
>JANLRD010000218.1:0-4138 GCA_031368215.1 Acidimicrobiia bacterium
GCATGTGAAGCCGGGCGACATCCTCGTCGGCAAGATCACGCCGAAGGGCGAGACGGAGCTGTCACCGGAAGAGAAGCTGCTGACCGCCATCTTCGGTGAGAAGGCGAAGGACGTGAAGGATTCGTCCCTCAAGGTCTCGCCCGGTATGGAAGGCGTCGTCATCGACGTCAAGATCTTCTCGCGCATCGAAGATTCGGTGGTCGAAAAGGATCGAGGTGAGCGTATCGGTGAAGTGCGCCGCGTCGAAGGTGAAGAGAAGATCCGCGTCAACGAAATTCGTGACAGCGAACTGTCCGACATTCTGGATGGACAGGTCGTCGCGCTGGCACTCAAGTCGGGCACGGTGGAAGAAGCCGTGACGCAGGGCACGACGCTGACGAAGGAATTCCTCCGCACGTTCAAGCTGGCGACGCTCGACCTGAAGACGTTCCGGGTCGAGAACAAGAAGGTCAATGATCAGATTCGCGTGATTCTCGATGCGGCAGCGGCTGAAAAGTCGCGCATCGAGGAGTGGGCGGAGCAGCGCATCGACAGCATTCTGCAGCCCGATGAACTGCCGCCTGGCGTGATCCAGCTGGTGAAGGTGTATCTGGCCGAGAAGCGCAAGATTTCGGTCGGCGACAAGATGGCCGGACGCCACGGCAACAAGGGTATCGTTGCCCGTATCGTGCCTGAGGAAGACATGCCGTTCCTGCCCGATGGGCGGCCGGTGGACATCGTCCTCAATCCGCTCGGCGTGCCGTCGCGCATGAACGTCGGTCAGATCCTCGAAACGCATCTCGGCTGGGCGGCAAAATTGCTTGGGTTCTATGCCAAGACGCCGGTCTTCCAGGGTGCCAACGAGCGCGAAATCGGCCTCATGCTGCGTCTCGCAGCGTTGAGCTGGACGCGCAAGGGTCTCGAACTGCAGTCCACGCCGCCGCTGGTGATCAGCGACAGCGATCTGGCATCGATCGTCGCCGACGTGAAGCCGTCGACGGAAGATGCGGAGAAGGTGACGCTGCTGGCGGATGCGCGCATCGCCGATCTCGGTGGCAAGCACATGTCGCCGCAGACGAGGGAAGTGCACGCCCGTGTGACGGCGTATCTGTTGTCGGCGGCACGTGAGCTGGCAGAGCGCGAGCGCGCGGAACTCGGTATCCAGCAGAACACACATGCGTCGATGCTGGTGGAAGGCACGGCGGCAGAACGTGAGCGGCTGGAGTCGGGTGTGACGTTGGTGACGGCCGCGCAGGCCAGTGGCGACAGCGATCTGCTGGCGCGTCACGAACTGCGTGCGCTGGCCGCGGCGACATCGGGGAAGAAGGGTGACCTCGACATCGATGCGGCCTGTGATGAGCTGCTGCGTCTGGCCGGCACCACGCCGGCCGGCAAGATCTGGCTGCGCGATGGGCGGAGTGGCGAGACGTTCTCGTCGCCGGTCACCGTTGGCGAGGTCTACATGCTCAAGCTCAGCCACTTGGTCGACGACAAGATCCACGCCCGCAGCATTGGACCGTACTCCCTCGTCACGCAGCAGCCGGTGGCGGGCAAGGCGCAGTTCGGCGGCCAGCGCTTCGGCGAAATGGAAGTGTGGGCGCTCGAGGCGTACGGCGCCGCGCACGTGCTGCAGGAGATCCTCACGGTCAAGTCCGACGACGTGAACGGTCGCAGCCGCGTGTACGAGGCGATCGTGAAGGGCCAGAACCTCCCGGAACCTGGCACGCCGGAATCGTTCAACGTGCTCGTGAAGGAACTGCAGGCTCTCGGCATCTATGTGAAGATGGGAGCCAAGGGCGACGGTTTTGCGCCCAATGCCCTGCTGGACGGCACTGGCGCCGACAACGCCAGCGAGGAGTGACGCGATGATTGACTTCCGAAATGCGCGCGAAGCCCGCGCGTCGAGCTTTGACTATATCCGGATCCGGATCGCCTCCCCCGAGGAGATCCGTGGTCCGAAGGATCCGAAGGAACGCGAGCGTCTCGAGCTCACGGGCCTGCGCACGTGGTGGTCATGGGGTGAAGTCACGAAGCCCGAGACCATCAACTACCGCAGCTTCAAGCCGGAAAAAGACGGGCTCTTCTGCGAGCGCATCTTCGGTCCCGTCAAGGACTGGGAATGCCATTGCGGCAAGTACAAGCGGATTCGTTATCGCGGCGTGATCTGTGACCGGTGTGGCGTGGAAGTCACGCTCGCAAAGGTCCGGCGTGAGCGCATGGGTCATATCGAACTGGCCGTGCCGGTTGCGCACATCTGGTTCTTCAAGACCCTGCCGTCGCCGATGGGCAACCTGATCGACGTCACGCTGCGTGACCTCGAGAAGGTGATCTACTACAGCAATTACATCTGCATCGATCCGGGTTCGCAGGAAGTGCGTGCGAATCAGCTGTTGAACGAGGACGAGTATCTCGACCTCCGCATGCGCGCCAAGGAGCAGGGTGACACCGCGTTCCTCGCCGACATCGGTGCGCCAGCCGTGCGTGAACTGCTCAAGCGCCTCGATGTCGATTCGCTGGCGGATTCGCTGCGTCTGTCGCTGACCACCGAGACGAGCCAGCATCGCAAGAAGCAGATGCTGAAGCGCCTCAAGATCGTCGACGCATTCCGGAACTCGGGTGACAACGGCGAGCAGCGCAACCGCCCTGAGTGGATGATCATGGACGTGATTCCGGTATTGCCGCCGGATCTGCGTCCACTCGTGCCGCTCGATGGCGGTCGCTTCGCGACGTCCGACCTGAACGATTTGTATCGTCGTGTCATCAACCGTAACAACCGTCTGCAGAAGCTGATCCTGCATCGCGCCCCGGAAGTCATTCTCCGGAATGAAAAGCGCATGCTGCAGGAAGCGGTCGACGCACTGTTCGACAACGGGCGTCGCTCGAAGGCGATCCGTGGTCGTGGCAAGCGTCCGCTCAAGTCGCTGTCGGACATGCTGAAGGGCAAGCAGGGCCGGTTCCGTCAGAATCTGCTCGGCAAGCGCGTGGACTATTCCGGCCGCTCGGTGATCGTGGTGGGTCCGGAACTGAAGCTGCACCAGTGCGGTCTGCCGAAGGCGATGGCGCTGGAACTCTTCAAGCCGTTCATCATCCACAAGCTGGTCGACAAGGGCATTGCGGAGACGGTCAAGCGCGCCAAGAAGATCGTGGAGCGCGAAAGCCCCGAGGTGTACGAAATCCTCGAGGAAATCATCCGCGACCACCCGGTGCTGCTGAACCGTGCACCGACGCTGCATCGCCTCGGCATCCAGGCGTTCGAGCCGGTGCTGGTGGAAGGCAAGGCCATTCGTATTCACCCGCTCGTCTGCGCGGCGTTCAACGCCGACTTCGACGGTGACCAGATGGCCGTGCACGTGCCGCTGTCGTTCGAAGCGCAGATCGAAGCGCGTGTGCTGATGCTGTCATCGAATAACATCCTCAAGCCGGCCGACGGTCGTCCGGTGGCGGAACCGTCACAGGACATCGTGCTCGGGTGTTATGTCGCGACGAAGGCGCCGGCTGACTTCGACCAGACTGCCAAGGATCCGAAGAAGTTCAATGCGCTGAAGCACTTCAGCGCTCACGGCGACGTCGAAACGGCGTTGACGCTTGGCAAGGTCGTGCGCAAGGATGTCATCCGGTATTTCCATGATGGCGCGTGGGTGACCACGACCGCTGGCCGCGTGTTGTTCAACGCAATCGTGCCGACGGCGCTGGGCTTCCAGAATCGCGACATGAAGAAGAAGGTGCTCGGTGAGCTCGTGTTCGAGAGCTACCGCCGCGCCGGACTCGCGGAGACCGTGCGCTTCCTCGATCGCCTGAAGGAGTTCGGCTTCAGCAATGCGACGCGTTCCGGCGTGTCGATCGGCATCGAAGACCTGCACATCCCGAAGGAGAAGGAAGAGCTGCTGAAGGAAGCGGGCGAGCGAGTCGATCGCTTCCAGCGCGCCTATCAGACGGGCAACATCACGAACGGCGAGCGCTACAACAAAGTCATCGACACGTGGACGCACGCGAACACCGACATCGCCAACTCGATGGTCGATGCGATGCGCGCGTCACAGGGTGGGTTCAACCCGGTGTTCATGATGTTCGACTCCGGCGCCCGTGGTTCACGCGACCAGATCCGTCAGCTCGCCGGTATGCGCGGCCTGATGGCGAAGCCGCAGAAGAAGCTCACCGG
>JANLRD010000268.1:0-1393 GCA_031368215.1 Acidimicrobiia bacterium
GACGACGCGGGGTGCACGTTCACTTCGAGCACCCCGGGGTCGGGGGTGACGATCAGGTGCTGCACGCGGGGATCGCGCGCAATGCCGTAGCCCTCCAGAACCACCGGAACCTCCAGCCGGCTCGCGGCGGCTTCGATGACCGCGAGAAGGGCGACGCTGTCGTCGAGCTTGGCCAGTGGCGGCAGGAATACGAAGACGTGCCCCTTGCGCACCTCCACGCTCAGCGCCGTGGTCGGTGCCTTGTCGACGGGCACGACCTCGGCCGGTTCGGCCGCCTCGGCCGCCTCCGTCGAGGGAAGGGCACTGCGCTCGGCGAACGGTGAGACGTCGGGATCGGCGTCGGCCGGGGTCCAGGTGAGCGCGTCGAGCGGAAGCCGCAGCCCCGCGGGCGAGTCACCCGGGAGGAGGAACAGAAAGCCGCGCCGCAGCGTCCACCGGGTGGTGGCCCATCGACCTGCCGCAGTGCGGTGCAGGGGAACCACGATGGCCGTCGGATCGCCGCGGTCGGCATCGAGCGACGCCACGATCGCTGATCGGGCGTCGGCCGGCGCCGAGGCCAACTCGGCGGGGTCGAGCGCATCGGCAGCTGGCGACCCGAGGGGCAGGCGCGCCTCGACGAGCAGACGGTGGAGCGGATCCTCGAAAGCAGGGACGCAAAGCGAATCGGCGATGCCGAGGCCTGCCGCGATCTCGCGGGCAAGCGCGATTGCGTCGCCGATGTCGTGGGACCCCTCAGCCGCCGGATCGGCGAGCAACTTCTCATCTGTCCAGAGCGGCTCCCCGTCGGTCCGCCACGCGATGGCGATCTGCCACCGCGGGAGGGGTTCGCCCGGACACCACTTGCCCTGGCCGTGGTGGATCACGCCGCCCGGGGCAAATGCGGCGGCGAGCCGCCGCGCCAGCACTCCCGCCCGCTCGCGCTTCTCGGGACCGTCGGCTGCCACGGTCCACTGCGGCGACTCCATGTCGTCGACCGACACGAACGTCGGTTCACCGCCCATCGTCAGACGAACGTCACCCCCGTCGAGGAGTCGGTCGACGTGATGGCCGAGAGCGTTGACGGCGTCCCACTGTGCTTCGGTGTACGGCAGCGTGACCCGGGGGTCCTCAGAGACCCGGGTCACCCGGTTCGAGAACGTGAACTCGGTCTTGCACGGCTCGACCATTCCGGAGATCGGAGCGGCGCTCGACGGGTTGGGCGTACACGCCAAGGGGATGTGCCCCTCACCGGCGAACAATCCGGACGTCGGATCGAGCCCGACCCAGCCAGCCCCGGAGAGGTACACCTCGGTCCACGCATGGAGATCGGTGAAGTCTTCGGTCGTGCCACTCGGTCCGTCGAGAGCCGGGGTGTCAGCCGTGAGTTGCACCAGGTAGCCCGACGCGAAACGCG
>JANLRD010000051.1:0-1375 GCA_031368215.1 Acidimicrobiia bacterium
CGAAACAGATCTTGGTTGCCCCGCGTCGGCCGGCGTTGAGCGCATGGTCGAAGGCGAGTGCGTGGTCATGGAGCGGATAAGTCGCCGAGACGAGCCGGCCGAGACCGGGAGCGAGTTCGATGGCGAGATCGAAGGTGCGTCGGCCGCCGAGGGCCGACTCGGTTCCGTAGGCATAGGCACCCACGAGTGCGACTTCGCGATGCCAGAGCGGGGTCAGGTCGATCGACACCGTGGCCGGCATGCCGACGAGGACGATCCGTCCCCCGGGTCGGACGACCGACAGGGCTTGCGCGATCGAATCCGCGGTGCCGACGCAGTCGAACACGACATCGGCGCCACCGGTGAGCCGCTCGATGTCACCGTCGCCGATGGCCATCGATCCGGTGATGCGACGCACGGTCCGGGCGAGCGCCGAAGGGTCGACGATGGTATGCGCGCCGAAGGTTCTGGCCAGCGCCGCATGGTCGGGATGGCGCGCCGCGACGATGAGATGGCTCACCGGGTTCAGGGCGGTGATGGCCCGTATGGTAAGCGCGCCTATGGTGCCGGCGCCGATGACGGCAGCGATCGCACCACCGGTCGCCCCGCCGAGGAGTCCCGGCGAGAGCGCGGCGTGCACGCAACACGCCATCGGTTCGATCATCACCGCGTCTTCGTCGGAGAGCTCGTCGGGCACCGCGTGCAGCTGCGACCGGTGGGCGACCATGCCCGTGGACCAGCCGCCCCCCGTGTCGCAGCAGAACCCTGACTGCAGGCCAGGGCGCAGGTTGCCGAAGGTGAGGTGCTCACATCGACCGAGGTGGCCGGCCGCGCACCAGGAGCAGACAGGGCTGATGTTGCGGGCGATGCAACCGAGGACCGGCTCGAGCACGACCCGCTGACCGTCCGCCGAATCGGCGACGACTTCATGGCCGGGGACGAACGGGAACGACACGATCGGTTCGAAGTAGCGCGAGCTCGTTCCCTGCACGGTGGCGAGGTCACTGCCGCAGATGCCCGAAAGCCGTGGACGGATGCGCTGCCACTCGGGTCCTGGGAGCGCCCGCTCGGCGTGATGCTCGTCGAGGGTGAGCGGGCCGGTGCGATGGGCTCGTGAGGGTGCCAGCTTTGACAGAACCTTCGCCGCGGCGAAACGGGGAACGTCGCGCTCGAACACGAGTGCCTTCATTGCGCACCACCCCCGCTGCGGACACCCGGCAGCATGCGGGTCGGTTTGAGTGGTCCGATCGGCAGGAGGGGTCGCGGTCCGCCCGGGGCCTTCTCCCAGTTCTCGACGTGCCAGCCGCGCTTGCGGGCGATGGTGGCCAGCTTCGACTCAGGGTTCACGGCGACGGGATACCCGACGGCCTCGAGCATCGGCAGGTCGCTCGCCGAG
>JANLRD010000060.1:0-1988 GCA_031368215.1 Acidimicrobiia bacterium
ATCAGGAGCGCGTTCTCACTCGCCGAGGAACTCGACGTCTTCATCCACGCCCACGTCAACGAAGGCGTCCATGAAGCAGAGTGGAACCTGCGCGAGCGGGGGATGCGGACCTTCGAGTGGTACGACTCGATCGGGGTGCTCTCCCCGCGCTTCCTGGCGTCGCAATGCGTGCAGGTCTCCGATGCGGAACGCGCGCTGATCGCCGCCCGCGGCGTCCGGGTGAGTCACATGCCGATGGCCAACGGCGAGGTCGGCGGCGGCATCGCGCCTATCCCGGAGCTGCTCGCCGCGGGAGTCACGGTCGGCCTCGGCTCCGACGGGTACGTGAACGATCAGTTCGAGGAGATGCGGTCGGCCTTCCTCCTCCACAAGGCCCGGCTGCTCGACCCGGCGGCGATGCCCGGGCGCGATGTGCTGCGAATGGCCACCCAAGGCGGAGCGGAATCGATCGGCCTGGCCAAGGTCGGACGGCTCGAGCACGGTTGGGCGGCTGATCTTCAGGTGGTCGACATCCGGACTCCGACACCGGTCACCGAACACAACCTCATCGATCAGCTCGTGCTGTGGCGGAGTGGTCAGCACGTGCGCGAGGTGATGGTCGCCGGAACGTTCCGCACACGAGATGGAGAAGTGATCGGGGCCGATGTCGAGAAGCTACGTGCACGTATGAACGAACAGGCCGGGCGATTGTGGCACGCGGCATGAGCGGCCTGAGCTCACGGGAAACCGGTCTTCTGTCAGAGGAGCGCGTCGCTGCGGTGGTGCTGGGCGAGCTCGAAGCCGGACGCGCCCTGGTTGTGGCGACGGTGTTCGCAACCTCGCGGTCGGTGCCGCGTCGCGCCGGGTCGAAGATGATCGTGTTCGTCGACGGGCGAACCGTCGGGTCGGTGGGTGGCGGCGAGCTCGAACAGCGGGTGATCCGCGACGCGATGCGGTCCTTCACGGCGCATGATCCGGAGTCCGCCACTATTCGTACGTGTACCTATGAGCTTATCGACGTTGCCTCCGGCGATCCCGGTGTCTGTGGAGGAGTGACCGAAATCATCATCGAACCGAAGTATCCGAACCCCACGCTGCTGATCATCGGATGCGGACACGTCGGTCGTGCCGTTGCCGACCTGGCGTCGTGGCTCGGGTTCCGAGTCGTCGCCAACGATGATCGAACCGAACTCGCCACTGCTGCCCTGATGCCGAGCGCGGCCATTGTCGTCGCCGGACCGGTGACCGAAGCCCTGGCGGTCGCCAACCTCGACCACCGTTCCGCAGTGGTGGTGGTGACCAGGAATGTCGCCGTCGATCTCGTCGTCCTTCCGGAGGTGTTGCGCACCACGGCCGGCTACATCGGCTTGATGGGAAGCCGACGTAGGTGGCAGGTGACCGCCGAGCAGCTTGCCGCTGCCGGGGTCGACGCCGCGCAACTTGCCCGGATAGAGACACCGATCGGCCTCGAGATCGGGGCAGAGACTCCCGAGGATATCGCAGTGTCGATCATGGGTTCGGTCGTATCCGCTCGTCGCCTCGCGCCAGGCCCTGTGGGCGATGCCCAAGACTGAGGACACGCTCGTCGCCCTCCGCGGCGCGGGCGATCTCGGGACCGGCGTGGCATGGCGACTGCGTGCCGCCGGGTTTCGCGTGATCGCACTCGAGCTCGGTGAGCCGCTCACTGTTCGTCGCACGGTCTCGCTTTCGTCGGTCGTGGCCGATCCCTCCGGCACCGTGACGATCGAAGGCCGTCTGGTGGCCCGGCTTGTGGCAACGGCGTCGGAGGCGAAGGCGCTGGCCATCGAAGAAGACGTCGTCCCGGTGATGATCTCCTCGGTCCTTCCCGACGATCTCCGGGCCGACGTCGTCGTCGACGCGCGGTTGGCGAAGCGACCGCTTGACTGTCGCCTCGAAGATGCCCCGTTCGTCGTCGGCCTCGGGCCCGGATTCGTCGTCGGGGAGCATTGCCATGCGGTGATTGAGACACAGCGTGGTCCGCGACTCGG
>JANLRD010000204.1:0-12573 GCA_031368215.1 Acidimicrobiia bacterium
CGGACGCGTACTGGTCCTCACGGCGATCGCATCGGCCGCCGCTGATCCCGTCGTCGACCCGGACTCGTTCTGGCACCTCGCCACCGGCAAGCTGATCCTGAAGACCCGCGAGATCCCGAAGTCGGACCCGTTCTCGTGGACGGCTCCCGGCCGGAAATGGATCGCCCACGAGTGGCTCACCGAGATCCTGTTCGGCGTACTCCACGCCGTCGGGCGCTGGCCGGCACTCGTGGCGTACGCCGTCGTCACGATCACCATCTCCTGGGCAATCGTCGCGGGAACATGTCGTCGACTCGGAGCCGGCGCCGGTTGGACGAACGCCATCACGCTCCTCGCCGCGCTGTCGTGTCTCCACACGTGGGGTGCACGGCCGCAGATGCTGTCGCTCCTCTTCGGGGCGATCTATGCGGATCTCTTCGTGCGGGCCTGGCAGGGCCGCACGAAACTGCTGTGGTGGTGCGTTCCGATCATGCTCGTCTGGTGCAACGCGCACGGCGGCTACATGTTCGGCATCGCTTCGCTCCTGCTGTTCGTCTGCGGTCTGGTTGCCGAGCGCGTCGTTCGGCGGATCCTGCCGACGATGCGCAGCGGTGCCGGCCCCGTCTCATCGGACCTTCTTCGGCACGGCTTCCTCGCCCTGATCGCCACGATCGCAATCTCCCTCGTCAACCCCAATGGCGTCGACGGGTTCCTGTACCCGTTCTCGTACCTCGGCGACAACGCATCGACGCGCTACATCGAGGAGTGGTTTTCCCCGACGCTGACCCGCCTGCAGTGGTGGCCCTTCTTCCTACTGCTCGCTCTCGCGACAGTCGCGGCTTGGAAGATGCGCAGATCGATGCCGATCTACGCCGTCGTCGGCATGACGATCTACGGTGCACTCGGAATCCAGTCCGTCCGCAACATCACCCAGTTCTCGTTCTTCGCCGCGCCGTTCCTCGCGTTGTCGCTCAGCTCCGCATCGAGCGCGGTGCGGGCCAGAAATGCGGCCAACGGTCGGCCGTCGTCGTCCTCGCCGAACGCCGTTTCGGCGGTACTCCCGATGGCCGCGCTGGTCAGCGCCATCGGCATTGGAGCGTTGGGGCTCGTGAACCTTGCGCCGCAGGCGACGGCCAACGCTCAGGCCAAGGAGTTCCCGACAGCGGCATCGCGATACCTGCGAGCCAACCCCACGACAAACCTCTACAACCAGTACGACTGGGGCGGGTACCTCATCTGGTCCCTGAAACAGCCCGTCGGCATCGACGGTCGGCCCGATATGTACGGTGACGCATTCGTCGATCGCTACGTCGCCACCTGGAACGCCAGGGCGGGCTGGGAGAAGGACCTGGGTCGCGCCGACGTCCGTTCCGTGCTCGGACGGCCGGATGCACCCCTGGTCACGAAGCTACGTGCGCGTACTACCTCATGGCGTGTTGCCTACGAGGACCCCCAGGCCGTGCTCCTCGTGAAGCTGCCCTGACGGGTTCGCTGCGCGCCGCACAGCAGGACGCGCCATGTCACATGGCGGCTAGCTTCAGCTGAAGACGGACCGTCAGCGAAGAGGACGGACGGTGCGCCCGATCCGACGCACCTCGACCATCATTCGCAGTGAGTCGCGCACCGGACGAACCTTCGATCCCGGCTGGTGGGTCCAGCGGACGGCCATCTCGTCGATGGAGTAGCCCGCCGCCCGCGCCCGGAGAAGCACCTCGACGTCGAACGAATAGCCGTCAGTGTCCAGAGCCTCGAACAGGGCCATCGCAACGTCACGGCGAAAGACCTTCAACGCACACTGCGGATCCCTCACTCCTGTCGGGGCGACGAGGTCGGTCATGCGCCGGAAGACCAGGGAGGCGAAGCGCCGTAGGCGGGGTTGCATCGCTGGGTCGACGACTCGCTCGCCGACGACGATGTCACCGCGGGTGAGGTGGAGTCTGTTCAGCGCCCGGCGGATCTCGAGGGGATCGAGGGAGAGATCGGCGTCGACGAAGCCGACGTAGGGAGTCGTGGCGTTGAGAATCCCCGCTCGCACGGCGCCGCCCTTGCCGCGATTCGAGGGCAGAGCGAGCACCGACGAATCACGCAGTCCGAGTTCGGCAATGCACGCCGTGGCGACGTTGACGGTTTCGTCGTTCGATCCGTCATCGACGAGCAGCAGTTCATAGCCGTCAAGGCCGGCCTCGTGTAGGGCCAGGAGTGATCGCGTGATGCGGTCCGCTTCGCGGAACATCGGGATGATGAGCGTGAAGGTCGTCTTGGCCCGTCCTCCGACCTCGTCCTCGGCCACGCGGATCCGCTCGGCGACGTAGGACGGCGTCGGACGGTTCGGGCGCGCCTTGGCAGGCGTATTCCGACGCTGGGGACTCACCACGGGTAACTCTTCGGCTCCCGTTCCGCTCAGGTTGAGGGCCGGGCGGCCGAAAAGAGCGCCCGGTCCCCGACACCACCGCGATTTCGACGCCCCGCCCATCCCGTGGGCCGACAACCTCCCCGGGTCGAACTAGATGTCCACCCGTGAACCGATTTCGATCGTTCGGTCGGGTGGCAGTTCGAAGTACGCGCCGACATCGGCGGCGTTGCGGTTCATGAGCGCGAACAGATGCTCACGCCACGAAGCCATGCCGTGACGGTCGGACGGATGCACGGTCTCTCGCCCGAGGAAGTAGTACGTGCTCACAGGATCGATCGAGAGGTGAAGTTCGAGGTCACGGGCGACCGGAGTCCGTTCCATGAATCCGTAGTGGAGCACGACTTCGGTAATCCCGCCGGAGTGCTTCACCGCCTCGACCCGCCGGGCCGGGAGCACCTTCGGCCGATCGTCGGTTTCCACCGTCACCACGTACACCGATGCGTGCAGCAAGCCATTGGCCCGCATGTTGGCGATCATGCTCGGCGGCACCAGGCCCCGCTGAGAGAAGAAGTAGACACCGGTACCGTCGACGCGCCGAAGCGCCGACTCGGGCTGCTCACAGATGTTCGCGGCCAGGCGGTCGAGCGTCGTGCGGCCGACGCTCAGCCGAGCGTGGATCAGCGAACGTCCGGTCTTCCAGGTGGTCATGAACGAGAAGATGACGACCCCGACGACGAGAGGGAACCAACCACCTTCGGGAATCTTGAACAAGTTGGCGAGAAGGAAGGCCCCTTCGATGAACAAGATGAAGCCGGCGACCGACCAGACCGCAACACGGGACCAACCCCAGTGCATATGGGCGTAGGCGGCGAACAGGATCGTGGTGATGAACATCGTGCCGGTGACGGAGAGTCCGAATGCGGCGGCCATGGCAGCCGATGACCCGAACGCCATCACGAGCCCGAGGCAGGCGACCATCAGCGACCAGTTCACGAACGGCAGATAGATCTGGCCGTGTGACGTCGATGACGTGTAGATGACCCTCGTCCGCGGCGCGTAGCCCAGTTGAATGGCCTGATAGGTGATGGAGAACACGCCGGAAATCAGCGCTTGGGAAGCGATGACTGTGGCCGCGGTCGCCAGGAGGACCATGGGCAGTCGCAGCGAATCGGGGGCCAGGAGGAAGAAGGGGCTTTCGATCGCCGTCGGGTCACGGAGCAGGAGTCCGCCGATGCCCAGGTAGGTCACAAGAAGCGACGGCATCACGAGTCCGAAGAACCCGAGGGTGATCGGTTTGCGTCCGAAATGGCCCATGTCGGCGTAGAGCGCTTCGCCACCGGTGACCACCAGGAACAGCGAGCCCATCGAGAGGAACCCTTTGGTGGTGTTGGTGGTGAAGTAGCGAAGAGCATGGATCGGGTTGATCGCGTTGAGCACCTCCGGCGTCTGCTGAATACTCCACACACCAAGGACGGCCATCACCCCGAACCAGAGCAGCATGATCGGGCCGAAGACTTTTCCGACCTTGCCGGTGCCGAAGCGCTGAATGGCGAAGAGAGCCACGAGGATCGCGAGCGAAATCGGAACGACCGCGCGCTGGAGGCCGGGTCGGACCAACTCGGCGCCTTCGACGGCGGACATCACACTGATCGCCGGCGTAATCATTCCGTCGCCGAAGAGCAATCCCGTTCCGAACAATCCGAGGATCACGAGCGGGCGACCCGACCGGCGACGTGTGTCGGCCGAGTCCTTTCCTGCCGTGACGAGCGCGGTGAGGGCGAGAATCCCCCCTTCACCGTGGTTGTCGGCTCGCATGACGAGCAAGACGTACTTGATGGCGATGATGATGACCAGTGTCCAGACGACGATCGAAATCGCACCGAGCACATTCACCTGCTCGACCGCGAGACGGTGATGACGGTTTTCGAAGGCTTCCCGGATCGAATAGAGCGGGCTCGTGCCGAGATCGCCATAGACGATCCCGAGCGCGCCCAAGGCCAGCGCGACCGTTCCTGCCTGCCGCCCGAGGTGATCAGCGGCGTCCGAGACGGTGTGGTCGTGCCTCTCTGAACTCCCCATCACCGAATTCTCACCCGTTGATCCTCTCGCAGAGACCAACATCGGGGCGGGCGCACCTGAGCACCGGTGGCCGACGACACACGAAAGCGACGCCGCCCCGCTGACGGCTTCGCGGCGACGTCCACTACGGTCGATACACGTGTCGTCGACCGTTCGTACCGAGATAGCCGTCGTCGGTGCCGGCCCCGCCGGTTCAGCGGCGGCGATCGCCCTGGCCCGTGCCGGTCGCGAGGTCACGGTGTTCGACAAGGCGACGTTCCCGCGCGACAAGTGCTGCGGCGACGGCCTCACGGCCGGCGCACTCCGCCGTCTCGATGCGCTGGGCCTCGACCCCGGCACGATCCCCAGTTGGACATGGGTCGACGACGTCCAGATCACTCCGCCGAGCGGACGGCGAAAGACGTTCCCTCTCCCCCGTGGCCTTGGACGGTTCGCCGCAGTCGCCACTCGGGTGGAACTCGATGCCGCGCTGGTCGAGTTGGCTCGCAAAGCCGATGCGGCGGTCCACGAAGGACATGCCCTGACCGACGCCCGCCAACATCACGACGCCGTTCGTCTCGTGTTCGAGACACCCGACGGGCCGATCGACGTTCACGCCCAGCATGTGATCGCCGCCGACGGCATGTGGTCCCCGACGCGGAAGCTGCTCAACGTCGGCTCACCCGCAGACCACACGACGCCGTACCTCGGCGAATGGCATGGGTACCGGCAGTATGTAGGCAACGTCCACACCAACGCGTCACGCGACCTGTGTGTCTGGTTCGACCGCGACATCATCCCGGGATACCTGTGGTGCTTCCCCTTGGCCGACGGACGGGTCAATCTCGGCTTCGGTGTCGAACGTCGCGGTGACGTGAAGACCAAGGAGATGAAGGGCCTGTGGGAGACCCTCCTCACCCGCGACTACCTGCAACCGGTGCTCGGCCCGCACCCGGTCTTCGAGGGAACCCCGCGGGCATGGCCGATCCCCTGCGCGCCGAGCCATGCCGCGCTGACGGACGGGCGGGTCCTCTTCGTCGGCGATGCCGCTCGGGCATGCGACGTGCTCACCGGTGAAGGAATCGGACAGGCCTTGCAGACGGGTTCGATGGCGGCCGACGCGCTTCTCCGCACACAGGGCTTTGCCGAGGCAGCCGACGGCTATCGACGCGAAGTGCTCCATCACCTCGGGCCCGACCATCGCATGGCGTCAACCCTCGAACGGATGATGCGCGTTCGCATGATCGCCGACGGTGCTGTCGCCATTTCCGGATCGACGGACTGGACCCGGCGGAACTTCGCGCGCTGGCTGTTCGAGGATTATCCCCGTGGCATCGCCCTCACCCCGCGACGCTGGCGGCGCGGCCTGATGAGCGGGCCCGGGGCCTTCCGCGACAGCTGACGCGAGCTGAACAGCGCTTCGGGGTGAACGTGAGCCAGAGTTCGCGCAGCGCTGGCCGTCCGGTCAGCGCTTCGGGGTGAACGTGAGCCAGAGTTCGCGCAGTCCGTGCAACACGTAGCTCGGCTCGTATTCGAACGTGTTCCGGCCGGGAGCGAAGGCGATGTCGTCGAGGCGAGACAACAGGGTCTGCACGGCGATACGTCCCTCGGTGCGGGCGAGCGCCGCCCCGATGCAGTAGTGCGGTCCCTGACTGAAAGCCAGGTGCTGCTTGGCGTTCTCGCGACCCAGATCCATCGCGTCGGGCTCGGGGAATTTCCGCTCGTCGCGGTTGGCGCTGGCGTAGAGCACCCAGAGGTGCGAGCCCTTGGGAATCGGACACCCGCCGATCTCGGTGTCGACGTTCGCCTGCCGATAGAGGCCCTGCACCGGTGTCTCGAGGCGCAACGCCTCGTCCACGGTCTGATCCGCGAGAGACGGGTCGGCGCGCAACGCTTCCATCGCCGACGAGTTGTCGACGAGGAGGCGCATCATCGAGGCGATGAGCTTGGTGGTGGTCTCGTTCCCGGCGACGAGGAACTGGGCGAACATCGAGAGCATCTCCGGAACCGACAGCTCCGTCTCAGTCCCGTCCGCCTCCTTGATGCGCGACTTCACCACGTCGGTGATGAGATCGTCCTTCGGATCGGCGCGCCGCTGCTCGATCTTCTCCGTGAAATAGTCGGCGAACTCGACCTGGACCCGCACGTATTCGGCGATCTGCTCCATGCTCGGCTTGTGGTTGCCGACCAGCACCACGAGTACGTCGCTCCACTGCTTGAACGTGGCGAGATCCCGGTCCTCCACGCCCAACGCCTTTGCGATCACAGTGAGCGGCAGGCCGACCGCGAACTCCTTGACCAGTTCGACCTCACCGCGGTCCGCAAAGGAATCGATCAACGCGTTGGCGATCGACGCGATCTCCGCTTCCATGGCGCCGACCCGCTTCGGGCCGAACGCGGTGTTGACCAGGCGCCGCTGTCGGCCGTGGTCAGGCGGATCCGCCGAGAGCAGCACCGCGGAACTCCGGGAGAACGCCTTGCCGACCAACGAGGCCATCTCCGGCGAGCTCGCCGCCACCTCCCCCACCCGCGCCATCAACGCCGCCCCCGCGTGCGGGCCGGTCGGCATACGGGACGAGAACCGCACAGGATCGCGAACGATCTCCAGCACGTCGTCAAAACGGGTGACGGCGTAGCAGCCCGTCTCCTCGATGAAGTGCACCGGCGCGGCGTCACGCATCGGCCGGAAGACGTCGTGCGGACACGAGACCGCCCGGGGGTCGAGGTCGAGGAGCTCGGAGAGGCCGACTCCCGTCGTATCACCGGTCGTGTCGTTCATGACGGGACCCTTCCGCTCGCGCCCGGCAACATCGAATCGTCGTTCGTGTCGTTCATGACGAGATCCTTCCACTCCGTGCCCGTCAACACCGAACCGAATCCCGGCCGGAACGGCGCGCCACCAGCGGTGTTGTCCGGCGACAGACCCCAGAGGTGACGTTTGTTACGTTGACAGAACTACGGTAGTCCTGTTCTAGTAACACTGCTACCTTGTTGAATCGGGAAAAACCAACGAAAGGACCCCCCCATGTTCTCGAACTACGGAACCCACGACACCTCCGCCACGATCGCTGCTCTCACCGTCTTGACACCCCGTGAAGCTGCGGCACGGTTCCGCACCCTCGAGGTGGAAGCGACCTTGGGCGCCGAGGTCCGCCGCGCTCGTCTCGCCACTCGCACGCTCCGCCGTATGGAGAAGTCCCGCCGTACTGGCTCCGCCGACGTCCGGTCGACCCGCACCGCCCTCGTCGGCTGAGGACCACGATGCCCGCATCCTTCGCCCGCCTCATCGTCGCCCGTCGACGCATCGTTCTCGTCGTCGCCATCGTCCTCGCCGCTCTGGCCGGCGCCTTCGGCGGCTCGGTCGCCAAGAACCTCTCCAACGGCGGTTTCGACGACCCCACGTCGGAATCGAGTGCCGCCAAGGAGCTCATCGAAACCCAGTTCGGCGCAGGATCACCGAACCTGGTGCTCCTCGTCACCGCCAAGGACGGGTCGGTCGATTCCCCCGCCAGCGTTGCCGCCGGCAAGGCACTGACCAAACAGCTCAAAGGGGAGTCCGGGGTGTCCGGCACCGCGAGCTACTGGTCGCTGCAGGCGCCGCCGTTGAAGTCGAACAACGGCGCCGAAGCCCTTGTGCTCGCCCGGATCACCGGTGACGAGGACTCTGTACGCGCACGGATCGATGAGCTCTCACCCCGCTTCACGCGAGCCGAACCCGGTGCGCCGCTTTCCGTCGAAGTCACCGGCCAGGCCGAAGTCTTCCGCCAGGTCGGTTCCACCATCGAGGCCGACCTCAAGCGCGCCGAGACGATTGCCCTCCCCATCACCTTGATCCTGCTCGTCCTGATCTTTGGAGGGCTCATCGCCGCCGGCCTCCCGCTCTTCGTAGGTGGACTTACGGTCCTCGGAACGTTCGCGGTTCTGCAGATCATCAACTCGTTCACCGACGTATCGATCTTCGCCTTGAACCTCACGACCGCCCTCGGTCTCGGTCTGGCGATCGACTATGCGCTGTTCATGGTCTCGCGCTACCGAGAGGAGCTGCAGGCCGGGTGGCCCGTTGCCGACGCCGTTGTGCGAACGATGCGAACCGCGGGCCGCACGGTCGTGTTCTCGGCCGCGACCGTTGCCATCTCGCTCTCGTCGCTGCTGGTCTTCAACCAGGCGTTCCTGCGCAGCTTTGCCTACGCCGGCATCGCCGTTGCCGCCATCGCCGCTCTGTCGTCGGTCATCGTTCTGCCCGCTCTGCTCGCCGTGCTCGGACATCGGGTCGACTCGCTGTCGTTCCGCAAGCAGCGACGCGTTTCCGCGGGTGAAGCGACTGACGGCTTCTGGCACCGACTCGCGATGGCCGTGATGCGCAGGCCCGGACGAGTTGCGGTCGGTGCATCGTTGGCGCTCCTGCTCCTCGGTGCTCCATTCCTGCATGTGAACCTTTCGCTCTCCGACCACCGCGTCCTGCCCAAGAGCGCGACGGCGCGGACCGCACTCGAACGCATCGCCAGAGACTTCGGTTCACGTGAGAACGGTGCCGCTGAAGTGATCATCCCGGGCGTCGACCCCCAGGCTCGTGCGGCCGACATCGAAACGTACGCGGCCTCGCTCTCGAAGGTCCGCGACGTCGCCCGTGTGGACGGGGCCGGCGGTAGCTGGGTCGCCGGAAAGAAGGTCGCACCGGCGAACCCGTCCAGCGCCCGCTTCGTCGCCGCTTCGAGCACGTGGCTCTCGGTCGTCCCGAACGTCGAACCGGTGTCCGACGCAGGCTCGACGATGGTGAAGGCCATCCGCGCTGTCGACGCTCCATTCGACACCAAAGTCGGTGGGCCCTCCGCCGAACTCGTCGACTCGAAGTCGTCGCTGTTCGCCCGGCTTCCCTTGGCCGGCGGCATCATCGCTGTCGTCACGTTCGTCCTCTTGTTCCTGATGTTCGGCGGGCTCCTCGTCCCCCTCAAGGCGCTGCTGCTCAACATCCTCAGCCTCAGTGCCACATTCGGAGCGATGGTCTGGATCTTCCAGGAGGGTCACCTCTCGGGCGTCCTCGACTTCACCGCAACGGGAACCCTCGACGCCACCACACCGATCCTGATGTTCTGCATCGCCTTCGGCCTCTCCATGGACTACGAGGTGTTCCTGCTCTCCCGAATCAAAGAGGAACACGACCGAACGGGCGACAACACGAAGTCGGTCGCCCTGGGTCTCGAGCGCACGGGCCGGATCGTCACCGCGGCGGCCTTGCTCATCGCCATCGTCTTCGTCGCCTTCGCCACCTCGGGCATCAGCTTCATCAAGCTGTTCGGTCTCGGCCTCGCCCTTGCCGTCCTCATCGACGCCTTCGTGATCCGGGCCACCCTGGTACCGGCGTTCATGCGCCTCGCCGGCGAAGCGAACTGGTGGGCGCCTGCCCCGCTACGGCGCCTCCAGCAGCGGATCGGTCTGAGCGAACACGTCGATCTCGAGGAGTTCCCCCCGTCGCTCGCCGCTGACCTCCCGGTCAAGCAACCGGCAATGGTCGGCTGAGCCCCGCATGAAGCAGATCGACATGGCAACAGGGTCCAGTAGGTGTGACAGCGCTACCGTAGTGGCGTTCGTCTCACCTTCAGGACCCTGCCCATGCCGACTCCATCTGCACTCGCGAACCCGAGCACCCCGGTGAAACGTATCCGTGCGCGTCGCGGCGAAGGCGAACGACTCCGTGAGGAGATCCTCGACGCCGCCGAGCGACTCCTCGTCGAAACGGCCGACGCCGACGCCGTGTCGATCCGTGCCATCAGCCAGACCGTCGGCGTCACCGCACCGTCGATCTACCGGCACTTCGAGGACAAGGACGCCCTCGTGCTCGCCGTGTGCGAGCGGGCCTATGACCGGTTCGGCGACTTCCTCGACGAGAGGGCAGCCGCCGGCGACGGTCCGCTCGGCGCGATCATCGCCCGGGCCATGGCCTACGTGCACTTCGCGCTGGCCAACCCCGGGCAGTACCGGGTGCTGTTCATGACCCCCGGCAGTCACAAGCACCCCGACATGATGGACGCGCACTCCTTCGACATGGCCGTGTCGAACATGAAGGGACTGGTGAACCTGGTCGAGTCTGTCGAGGACGCGATTGCCGCCGGGATGATTCGGCCGGCCGCCTCGGCGCTCGAGCTGTCCGTCATGCTGTGGTCGCAGGTCCACGGCATCGTGTCGCTTCGGATCGCCCATCCCGAAATGCCGTGGCCGCCGGCTGAGGATCAGGTGAACCTCATGTTCGACTGTCTGTCGATTGGTATGTGCACGATGGAAGCGGTCATGACGCTGGGGAAGCAGCCGGCCCGCTCGAGCGCTCCCTGACCACCGCCAGCCTCGGCGAACCGGCCAGGGCCGCCAGAAGCGCCTGCTGCTCACCGGCTTCCGGCCCGGCCATCGGCCGGTGTCGAGCGATCGTGTCCAGCGCGTCGTCAAGAGGCACATCGAGCACCAGCAACACCGCCGCCCCAATGGTCCCTGCACGACCGATACCCGCACCGCAGTGCATGACCAGCCGCTCACCCGCTGCGAGCCGATCGAAGATGGCACCGACGAGTTCGATGGCCGCGTCGAGCCGGGGGGCATGGAGGTCGGGAATGGGATACCACAGGACCCGCTCGGGACCGGACTCGTCGAGCCACCGGACATACGCCGGATAGCGATCGTCGAGCTCGTGGCGTTCGTTGAGGCACACAACGCCCGACGCCCCCACCGCAGTCATTGCCCGGTCGACATCGGGCCCGATGTGGTGCTTGCCGCAGAGCCACAGACGACCGGGTCGGATCGGCAACGGGATCTCGTCGATGCCGCCGTCGACCCCGCGACCGACCGGCCACATCACGTTGCGTCCACAAGCCCGCCCAACCTTGTGGGCTTGCTGATCTCGCTGCGCTTCGTGCGGCCGAGCTCACCTGGGTGGCACATGACGTGATCCTGCCACCGACGGGACGATCTGGTCGAAACCTCGTCGCCGGGGTTGCTGTGCCACGATGAACTCATGGTCCAGCTCCAGCCCTTCGTCGACCCGCTGCGCTTCGGCATCTTCCTGCCCCCGATGCACAAGACGGGAGTGAATCCAACGCTCGCGCTCCATCGCGATCTCCAGTTGATCGAACATCTCGACCGGCTCGGCTTCCACGAAGCTTGGATCGGCGAGCATCACTCCGCAGGAAGCGAGCTGATCGCCAGCCCCGAGGTGTTCATCGCCGCTGCCGCTCAGCGCACCACCAACATCAAGCTCGGGACCGGGGTGAACTCCCTGCCTTACCACCACCCGTTCATCCTTGCCGACCGGATCGTGATGCTCGATCACCTGACCCGCGGGCGGATGATGTTCGGCGCCGGCCCCGGCCAGCTCACCACCGATGCCGCGATGCTGGGCATCGATCCGATGCAACAGCGCCCGATAATGGAACTGGCATTCGACGTGATGATGCGGCTCTTCCAGGGCGAGACGGTCACGGAACGAAACGAGTGGTTCACGTGCGACAACGCGGTGCTCCAGATCCGCCCGTATTCGAACTTCGACATCGCCGTTGCCAGCAGCATCTCGCCGTCGGGTTCCAAGCTCGCCGGCCGCTACGGAACCGGGCTCATCTCGATTGCGGCAACCGAGCCGGCCGGGTTCTCGGTACTCGACTACAACTACAACGTCTGGCAGGAAGAGGCAGCCCTCAACGGCCACCAGGCCCCGCGATCGGCGTGGCGGTTGATGGGCCCGATGCACATCGCCGAGACGGTCGAACAGGCCAAGGCCAACTGTCGCTATGGCCTCCAGTGGGTGTTCAACTACCTCAGCCACATCATCCCCATCGGCGATCCGAACGATCCGCCGCCACCATCGGACTACGACGACTTCGTCGACTTCGCCAACGAATCCGGGCGCATGGTGATCGGCACACCGGAGATGGCCATCGAGCAGATCGAACGGCTCATCGAGAAGACAGGAGGCTTCGGCTGCTTCATGACGCTCGGCGCCGACCTCGCCGACTTCCCGGCAACGTTGCGCAGCTACGAGCTCATCGCCGAGCAGGTCATGCCCCACTTCACTGGACACCTGGCGGCACCGCAGACGAGTTACGACATGGTCTGCGGGGCCGGCACGAGATGGGTCGATGCAACCCTCGGTGCCCAACTCACCGCCATCGCCGCCTACGAGGACGAACGCGCCAAGCGGTAGG
>JANLRD010000075.1:0-25925 GCA_031368215.1 Acidimicrobiia bacterium
GCGAGGAGGTCGGCGTTCGTGGGTGAGTGGACGCCACCGTCGATGTACTGCTCACCGTCGATCTCCATCGGCCGGAAGAAACCCGGTATCGCACAAGAGGCGGCGACAGCGTCGGCCAGTCGCGAGCGTTTGTCGCGCCCGAAGACCTCGAGCACACCGTCGGAGCGACGCACCGCGCAGACCCACAGCGGTTTGGCCGGCCAGCCGTGCGGGTGCAGCATCGCCATGGCATCGGCGATGAACTCGCTCGCCACCTGTCCTTCGGGAAGCAACCCGGCAAGCAAGGCCGCGGGACGGGCCGCAAAGGGACGAGCCGCTGCCCGCGCCAACGTCGCCGCGAGCTCACCGGCCGAAGGCAGACCGGGACGCGTCCCGCGAAACGACGGCGGCCGCATCGGCGGGCCGACCGCCGACATCAGCCGTGCCCCCGACGGAGACAGCGGCCGACCGAGTGAACGGGCCAACAGGTCCGGCGCCGACAGACCGGCCCGCAGTGACGCCCCGGCGATGCTTCCGGCCGACGTCCCGACGATCACCTCGGCCGTGCGCGGATCCCAACCGGTGACCTCGTACAGCGCCGAAAGGGCACCCGCGTGGAACGCGCCGCCCGCCACTCCCCCGGCCCCCAGCACCAGCCCGATACGCGCGCCACCACCGGGTCGGGTGGTATCGGCGGCGGGGTTCTCACGAATGCCCGCCAACCTACTCACCAGAAGCGTGCGTTGGGAGAGAGGTTGCCCCCATCCGCCCGGCGCTGCGCCGCTCGACTGCTCGCAACACGAGTGACCTGTGTGTGTTGGGAGAGAGGTTGCCCCCATATATGGGGGCTATCCACCTCCTAACGCCCCTAGGAGGTGGATAGCCGCAAATCGCTCGCGGCGAAGGGTCCGCGGCCGCGCTACCGGCCGGTGAACGACGCCGGTCGACGTTCCAGGAACGCGGCAACGCCCTCGCGGTGGTCGTCGCTCTTGAAGCACCCGGCCAGCGCGGTCGTGTGTGCCGCCATGTGCGCGGGAAGGTCACGACCGAAGCCTTCGTAGACGAGCTCCTTGATGAGCCGCAGCGACATCGGTGATCCCTGCAGGAACCGCTCGGCCTCGGCCTGCGCGGCGGCGGCCAAGTCTTCCGGCGGAACGACGGCGCTGAGAAAGCCGAGCCGCAGCGCTTCGTCGGACCCGATCATGTCGCCCGAGTAGAGCAACCGCAGCGCCGGCTGCACACCGATCAATCGAGGGAGCAGCCACGAACCGGCCCCGGTGTCGGGGACGAGACCGCGATGGGCGAAGTTCCACGCGAAGCGCGCGTTCGGAGTTCCTATGCGTACATCACAATGCGAGCTGTACTCCGCGCCCATCCCGACCGCGGGTCCGTCGATCGCGGCGATCACCGGCTTCGGGCATGCAACCGCGGGCCACCACACGTCGTGGGCACCGGATTCCCCGCGCAGACCGCGCTCGGTTCCGGGAATCGTCGCGAGGTCGGCGAGATCGGTGCCCGCACAGAACGAGCCGGGCACTCCGGTGAAGATGATCACCTGCGACCGGTCGTCGGCTCCTGCTTCGCGAAACGTGTTGATGAGGTCGTTCAACATCGCGTAGGTGATGGCGTTGCGCTTCTCGGGACGGTCGATGGTGATCGTCCCCACGCTGCCGGAGACTTCGTAGCGGATGTGCTTGCTCATGGGACCACCGTAGCGATGCGGGGTCGGCGCGCACAGATCGACGGTGGCCCCGCGACTGAATCGGCCGACGTCAGCTCCCGGGATGAGGGGCCCGGTCGACGGCGACAAGGGCGTCGGCGGCGTTGCGAACCACGTATGCGCCGTCGATGACCTCGACGTAGGCCGCCAACTCCCCCGCTCCCAATGCCCACGCCGCCTCGGGCTCGGGTGACCACCACCAGATCGTGGCCCGACGACGCGCCAGCCGGCGAAGCGCCGCGGGTCCGCGCCCCAACCGATCCGGCACGACACTTCGACCGTCGCCGATGATGAGCACCGTGGTCCACCGATCCACCCGTGACCCGAAGCGGGCGACGATCCGGGCGAACGCGGCCGGGTAGTCGCTGTCGACATCGGTATCGACGACCGCACCGGTGACGAGCGCGGCGATCGCGCCGTCGATGGGCAGACGGCGGAGCATCGGCGTCGCATCGTCGGCATCGGCCACGAAGGCCACGACCTGGGTGCGGCGGTGCTGGGCCAGCGCGTGAGCAAGCGCCAACGTGAAGCGTGTGGACGGACGCACCGATCGGCTCACGTCGAGAAGCACCAGCAGCCGGCCGGTCTGCGTCCGCTTCGTGACTCCGATCGGGCGCAAGCCGACGAAGGGGTGCCGCAGCGCCGCCTGGAGCGTCTCGGTGAGGTCGACCGGGCCCTCGTCGGAAGCTCGCCGCAACGGGCCGGGCCCGCGGAGACGGGCGTTGAGGATGGCCGACGCCACCACCGCCGCTTCCCGAACCTCGCGGGGCTCGTAGGGGAGCTTGAGGATCGCCGGGACATCGTCGAACCGAGCCGGCGGGCGAGCCGCGCCGGCAACCGCCGGTGTCACACCGGAGGCGTCGACGGGCACATCGTCGTCTGCCATCGTGACGAGAGCGGCGGAGTGGTCGGCAGGGAGTTCGACCATGGCCACCCCGTCGAGCGGGCCGTCCAACACGGACCCGTCAGCAGCGACGACGACCTCGGTATCGGACGTCCGCGTGGACGGGTCCGCGGCCCGGAGGTCGGCACTGCGCGGGTCGATCGCCGATGGGTCGCTCGGTCGATTCTCGGCCGACGGATCACAAGCGTCGCTCTCGGCCGACGACGTGGAGATCGTCGACGACTCGTTCGGGTCGTCGACAACGAGCTCGTCGGCCGCTTCAGGATCGAGTAAACGGGCATCGTCCTCGGCGACCCAGCGCTCGACGATCTCCCCCAAACCCGATCCAAGGAGACCGGCGCGATGCTTGACGAGGCACGCTTGGATCACATCCGCGATCGCCGAAGCGTCGCGCAGATCGACCAGCGAAAGGGCCTCCGTGGTGAGGGCGATCTCGTCGGGCGACACGGGGGCACCGGCCCGGCGCAGCTCCGTGGCGAGAGCCCTCACAGCCCCTGTGAGCTGGGCCGATGACGTCTCCGACGTCACCGGAGTGGGCGCCGCCATTCGCCGATCAGTCCGGGCGCGAGCCGCTTCGGGCTGCCGCCCAGCGATCGGCGGCCGAGCCGAGACCGGTCACCGATGGCGGCTCCGACGGTCGGGTGGCGGAGCGAGTCGCCGTGGCGGGTCCGCCGCCCGGCCGCTGGGCCGCTCCGACGACGGCCCCGATCAAGCGCTCGGCGGCGACGGCGTCCTCGTTGCGCTTCACCAGCGCGCTGAGGGTCGACGCGACGACGTCGGCGTCGAGCTCCGTCGTGCCGAGAGCTTCCAGGCAACGGGCCCAGTCGAGGGTCTCGCTGACGCCCGGCGGCCTTGTCAGCGCGTCGCTGGCCCGAAGGGCGCGAACCGCGGCCACGATCGACCCGGCCAAGCGCGCATCGACACCCGGGACGAAGCGGGCGATCATCGCCAGCTCCCGATCGCGGTCGGGGTAGGAGAACTGCAGATGCAGGCACCGCCGCCGCAGCGCGTCGGACAGCTCCCGGCTGCCGTTCGACGTGAGGATCGCCAGCATCGGCGCACGGCGATGCAGGGTGCCGAGCTCGGGGATCGTCAGCTGATCCTCGCCGAGCAGCTCCAACAAGAGCGCCTCGAACGCCTCGCCCGACCGGTCGATCTCGTCGACGAGGAGAACGGTGGGCTCGTCGGAGCGGACCGCGGCGAGGAGTGGGCGCTCCACCAGGAACTCCTCGGAGAAGAGCAGATCGTGGGCACCCCGAGTCGCCTCGAGTGCCTCCTCCCAGGAGTGCGACTCGCCAGCCGCAGCGTCGACGCGACTTCGGATCAGCTGCACTGCGAGGAGCTGGCGTGCGGACGCCCAGTCGTAGACTGAGCGGCGCTCGTCGAGCTCCTCGTGGCACTGCAGACGCAGCAGCCGCCGACCGGTGAGTGCTGCCATGCACCGGGCGAGATGGGTCTTGCCGGTCCCCGGCGGTCCCTCGCACAGAATCGGCCGTCCGAGCCGTAGGGCCAGGAAGACGGTGGTCGCCGTGACCCGGTCCGCGAGGTAGCCGTGCTCATCGAGCGCGGCGCGCAGTTCATCGGGAGTCGACCAGTGTTGGGTCACCATGACCCGTTCATGCTCCACGACCCGTTCGGGTGACAGGGCCGGTCCACTCACCACGACCCGTTCATGCAGTCGTCGATGAGCTTCGTGAACGTGGGGACGGACAACTGGCGAGGGTTGGTGAAGGAGCACACGTCGCCGATGGCATGTTCGGCGAGGCGGAGGCAGTCGGCAGCATCGCCCGCGATGGTGGCGGAGTTCGCGTAGCGGCCCATGCCGATGCGGCTCTTCGAGTAGGGCGGCGAGGTGTTGAGCGACGTGAAGTTCTCCGGCGCACCGACGTCCTTGGCGAGACGCAGCGCTGCTTCAAGTGCAGCATCAGCGGCTTGCACGTCGGACATCCTCGGTGTGGCGACACCCATTGCACGTGCGACGCGTGCGAACTTCTTGTACGCCGTCGGCAGGTTGTACTCCCACACCCGCGGCAGCGAGATGGAGAGGCCGAGCCCGTGGTGGGTGTCGTAGTACGCGCTCACGGCGTGGCTGATCGAGTGCACGGCATCGAGTCCGGCCGAGTTGAAGGCCTGACCGGCGATGTACGACGCGTACATCATCTTCTCGCGGGCGACGGAGTCGTAGCCGTTACCAACGGCGAGGCGGAGGTTCTCGGCGAGGAGCTCGATTGCCTGCAGCGCAGGTCCATGTGACACGAGGTTGTCGAGGATCGAAACGTACGCGCCAACGGCATGGGCGAGCACATCGAAGCCGCAGTAGGCCGTGAGATCTGAAGGCAGCGAGTAGTACAGGACCGGATCGTCGATTGCCACGGTCGGGGAAAGCGCGTGGGCGAAGGTGTTGAACTTCTCGGGCCTGTTCGGGTCGGTCGTGGTGTCGGTCACGACGAAGGCGAAGCTGGTCTCGGAACCGGTACCGGCTGTGGTGCACACGGCGATGTGCTTGGGCAGCGTGGTGTGCCCGAGATCCAACGGGCCCTTGAACTCGGTGACGAGGCGTCCGTCGTGGGCGGCGACGAGTCGCGTGGCCTTGGTGCAGTCGTGGCTGGAGCCGCCGCCGACGCTGATGAACGAGTCGCACCCGGCCTCGGCGTAGACCGCGTGGGCGTCCATCACGTTGGCGTCCTTCGGGTTGGACTCGACCCGATCGAAGACCTCGACGGCCACACCGGCGTGGCGCACCTGGGCGGCGATCTCCTCGACGATGCCCGTGCCGCGCAGACCGGTGCTCATGAGCAGCACCTTCTTCATGCCGAGCGACACTGCCGTGGGGCCGACCATCTCGTGGGCGCCCGGCCCCATGAGGGCGTGCGGGAGTGGGTGGACGTTCTTGATGGGAAAGAGCGTGTAGCGACCGAAATCCATGCCCGCCACCCTAGGGTCCTGCGGTGGGATCTGAGCAATCTCGAAACGTGCGCTCGCACCATTCGGCGGCACGCTGCTGGGGGTCGACGGCCGATGAACTTCGGCTCGTTCTCGTCGAGACGCAAACATCGGTCCGACCCCTTGGGACGAACCGATGGTTTGGCCGTTTCGGGCGATGACGCCCGTATAAAGTATGCGCGCTTATAGCGACGTGCGTTTCGTCTTGCTGATCCGGAAACCCCGTCGACTCGGGTTGCGGCACGTGACCCCGGACTTGGCGGACGTGCAGATGAACACCCCACGCTTCCACGTGGCGCCATAGGGGAGCACGGGAAAGTTGCCCTCGATCGAATCACCGGCACACACCGTGAACGACCGGCCTGTCGCACTCACCGCAACATCCTCCCAATCGAAGTCACACGTGGCCGGACGTTTCGGCAGCTTCGCCGTTGAACCGAGCACGTTGCATCGAACCGACTGCATCCCCGGCGCAAGGTTGGACACCAACTGGCACTTGATCCCGCCCGTTGGGGTCTGGAACGCGTCGGCGCTCGCCGGCGCCGCGGTCGGCGGAGGTGCGGCTGTTGTCGCGACCGTGGCGGGGACAGTCGTCGTCGCCACGATCGTGGTTGTGGCCGCGCCGGTCGTGGTCGTCGCGGCCGCCGTCGTCGTGGTTGCGGGCGGGTTGATCGACGTGATGTCGGCGGCCTGGTTGTTCGACGAGTTGTTGTCGCCGAAGCTCACGGGCGGCACGATCGTCACGGTGCTGTTGATCGTGCCGGTCGCCGTCGGGACAACGGCAGCGCTCACGGTGAACACCGCCGACTTCCCCGCGGCCAGAATGATCGATCGGCTGATTGCCCCGGTTCCGCTCGTCGACCCGCCGCACGAGTCACCCGGGCTGACCGTACATGCCCAGATGCTGCCGGTGTGGCGCAACGGAGGCGAGTAGAGGACGTTGATACCCGTGGCAGCGACGTTCCACTTGTTCGTGACGGTGATGATGGTGACGACCGCACTGCCCTGATCGATCGCGCTGACGTTGTCGGTGATCGCCACGGAGATGTCCTGTACCGCGATCAGGACCAGCGTGGGTAGCACGATCGTGCCGATCGGGATCGTGATGATCGGAATGGTGATGATTGGAATCGTCGGAAGAACGGCCGACGCGGGCGGCGGCGATGCGAGGCTGAACAGCGCTCCCCCGGCAATCATCGTGGTGAGCGCTCGGAACCGGCGCGATCGATTCGGCATCGGCAAGGTCATTTCCGTCTCCTTGATGCTCGGCTTGGTGCTCGGGGCGCGAACAGGTGTCGGCGCCTCGTCACCCGATCCTACGGACACGTGCACCTCGGAGGCCGTCTTTGCCGCTCTAGTGGTGGGCGCGTCGCGTTTGCGGCAGAACACCTCCAAGCAACGTTCGGAGGTGTTCTGCCCCCATATATGGGGGCAACCTCTCTCCCAAGCACAGGGGTCAGTCGCGTTGTGGGAGGGGTGGGAGGAGGAGGCGGGGGAGGAAGATGTGGACGAGGGGGCCGATGCCTGCGAGGAAGATGGCAGTTCCGAGGCCGAGCTTGCCGCCCAGGAGCCAGCCGACCAACAGGGTCGCGAGCTCGACGAGCGTTCGGGCCGTCCGAATCGAAAGGCCGAGACGGTTGAGGCCCATCATCAGGCCGTCGCGCGGTCCCGAACCGAGCCCGGAGCCGAGGTAGAGCCCGGAGCCGAGCGCGATGACCACGACACCCAGCACGGCGAGCCCGACGCGCCCCACCAGGAGATCCGTCGTCGGAAGGTGCGGTCGCACCAGGTCGAGCACCAATCCGATCTCCAACGCGTTCAACGCCGTGCCGAGGCCGATCGGTTCCTTGAGCGGGACCCACAGCGGCAGGATCGCCAACCCGACCAGGTTGATGACCACACCGACGGGGAGATGGAACCGCTCGGCCAGGCCGGCGTGGAGCACGTCCCACGGTCCGGTGCCGAGATGCGACGCGAAGAACAGCCCGATCCCCACGCCGAAGCAGGCCAACCCGGCGACGCACCTCGGCAATCGGCGCGCGAGCTCGCGTCGCGGAATCGGATTGTTCCGCAGTCGAACAATGGTAAGCCCACTTATCACGACGACAACCAGTAGTCGCCAGAAGGAGGTTGATGACATCGAAAGACTCCGAACCCGGATGCGTCAGACAGGGTCGCCAGCCGACGGTTCCTGCGCAGGAGGCTCGGGCACAACCGGCGGTTGCACCGTAGTCGTCGTCGTGCCGCCGGCGGGAACCGTCGACGACGTCGGGGAGACGGCAGTCGTCGACCCAGCGCGGGTGGTCGATGCGGGGGACGAGGGGATGCCCGGGCGGCCTGGTCGAGTCGAGGTCGTTGGCCCGACGACGGTCAAGGGCCCGGCCGATGAGGTCGCGCCGAAGATCGTCGTCGACGTGGAGGTCGTGCTCGTCGTCGACGTTGTGGTTGTCGAGGTCGTCGTGGTGGACGACGGCAACGCGCCGCCGACGATGCGCGGAGGACCCACGAGCTCGAAGTGCATGCCGTCGGGGATGCTCCAGGTGCCTCCCCACGCGAACCCGTTTCGACGGAACACGTAGATCAGTCGGATATCCATGATCGGCTTCGAGCCGAAGCGATTGGCGCTCGGATTGATGTCGATCGCTGCCGCCCAGGCGTGGCGTGAGAGGTTCCGCCCGCTCGTCCCGGTCGGCGTCCTCACCTCACGCGCGCTGAAACATCCGCCGGAACGTTTCGTGTCCCGCACGTCGATGAGGTCCTGCAGGCCAGCCGCAACCAGTTCGGTCATGACACGTTCGAGCGGCTCGATCATCGAGCGATGGCACGCCACGGTTCCGATGATCGGATACGTGTGCTTGACGACGTTCGCCTTCACCCACGCGGGGTCGCTCTCGAGCTCACCCCGATCACGGCGGACCATGAACTCGCCATAGGTCATCTTCAGCTCAGCTTGACTGAGCACACTGTCGATCGTTGGCGGAGTGGCGGAACGTCGGAGGTAGGACTCGGGGACGAGCTTCGTCCACGCCTTGTCGACCTTGGCAATGTCACCCCAGGCCGCGAGTCGTGAGGGACGGCTGAAGCCGAGCAGTCGCGCGCTCACTCGCGAGATCACCGCTTCGGCGTTTCCCGCGTCGGCATCGGGCACGATGGCACCGATTCGGAGTCGAACGAGAGTCGTCGGGCGGTCCCAGTGCCGCAACACCAGGACGTCGCCCACGCTAGCTTTCCGTAAGCGCGCAGATGTTTTGCTCAGCACCGCTTCGTCGTCTCGGATCGCGGTCGCGGTCACATCACCGTACAACGAACGAGCCGCTATCGGACCGAGCGAGAGCGTCGAGAGCGGGATGGAGAACGGGAACTTCGTGATCTGCACAATGAGCGGACCCCGTTCGACCCCTACGAGTTCGAGCGTCGCCTGATCGATCACGGTGTTCGGCGTGCCGAAGCGATTGGCGGCGAACCGGGCGGCAACGAGGAGATCACGTTGCAAACCACGAGGGCCGGTGAGCGTGATGCTGTTCGCCCGACCCTTTGGTAACTCGGCGCGGGGCGCGTTCTTCGTGAGCTTGGTCGTCTTGGTGAGGGCGTCGATGTCGATCGATGTGGGGACTGCGACCGTGGTGTCCCAGGACAGGGGGCTCGGCGCTTTCGTCGAGGACGGCCGCTTTGTCGCACTCCAAGCCGAAGGAACACCAGCAAACGCGACAGCGACCGAGGCGGTCGCCAGCATCGTGATCAGCAGGGTTCGTGCGGTCCACCGCCGCTGCTCACCCACTTCCCTCATCCGCACCGAGGCTACCTGCGAAGGCAACGCCACCAAGTTTCTCGCCGCCACGGGAACCACCGACGGTGGCGGCGGCGTCGGAACACGTGCGAACAACTTCGATGGCCTACGACAAGGAGCACGACATGAACGACGAGACCAGCGCCAGCCCCGCCAGATCCGAGGTCGACCGGGCACTTTCCCGGCGCGCCCTGCTCCGGGGCCTCGCCCTCGGAGCTGCCGGTGTCGCGGTGGGTGCGGCGGCGCTTCCCTCGCTGGCCTCGGCGTCGTCCGCGGGTGGCTGGGGCATCCTGCCCTCCCCGAAACCGTTCGATGGGCCGTCGCCCACGACGCCCGGGGCTCCGTACGTGCCTCCCCGACCACCCGTCCCGGGCTTCCGCGAGGTCATCGACGCCGTCGTCGAGATGCCCTTCGATGTCGACCTCACCAACCAGGCAGCCCGCTACGGACTCGACGTGCTCAACGTGATGTGGGAGGACACCGGACGCTCGGTGGGGTCCTCCGTCGGACCGAACATCTCCGATCTCACCCTCCAGGTCCGCGAACCACTCGGCCGGGGCGACGTGCAGACCCATCTCCTGCCGGTCATCCGCTATCCCAACTTCAGCGACACCACCGCCGACATCCGCATGGACGACCTCTGGATCAAGGTCGGCAACCAACACCGACGCTCCACCGTCACAAGCGTGCCATTGCGCGAGGTGCTCGCCAACATCCGGTCCTACGTCAGCATGCCCGGAGACGTGATCGGCGACAACGACCTCACGTCGCGACGCGACACCCACGCACTCGTGTCCGCACAGCATGTGTTCCTCCCGCTCCCCCGCGAGGGCAAGGCGGAATTCACTCCGGTGATCTACAACTACCAGTCCTCGCCGTCGAACCCGGCGGTGCTCGTCCTCCTCGCCACCCGCGAGGGCACGTCGATGACCGTCGTCGAGAACTGGTCGGGCGATCAGTCCTATCAGCAGTGGGGGCAGGAACTCTTCTTCAACGACCATGGCCAGGAGACCACCTTCACCGGCGAGCGCCGCAGTGCGGTGAAGGCGCGCATCGAATCCGGACGCTCCCGCAAAGGCGATGCCGGGGCCCTCGACCCCGGCTCCGACATGGTCATGGTCATCCAGGTTCCGCTCGTGCACAGCCAGTACACCCAGCCCTACCCCGAGAGCGAGGAGTACTCGCCCGGGGCCAGTGCGGCCGGTGCCGCAAATGACGCCGTTGCCGCCGCGCCGATTGCACCGGGCAAGGCCAAGCGTGCCGCCAGTGACGTGGAGACAGCGGTCATCGGCCACGGTGAGAAGCTCGGACCGGTGCGCGAATTCAACGGCAACCGTCTCGAACGCGACGAGCGCTTCCCCATCCGCGTGACCGTGCAGTTCTACCGGGCGACGAGCAACGGCGTGGTGTCGGGCAACGATCTCGCCGAGGTCAAGCGTGACATCGACCGGGTGTACGCCAGTGGTGACTACGTCGGTTCCCTCGTCGTCCCGCAGAACGATCGTCCCCGTCCGACGGCGTGGAAGAAAGCCCGAACACCGTACAAGTCCTGACGTCTGACTCTGCAGGATTGCTGAACGCTTTCGAGAGTCACCCAACGCAACGATCACGACGTTCGTCGCCGGCGATCTACTTCAGCCAGGCGCGGAGCTCCGGGTCACGCGTCGTTGCCCACACCGACGAGAAGTTCCGGCGGTGTTCGAGTCGCTCGGCGCGTTCCTCGGCGATAGCCAAGCCGGCGAGCACGCCAGCTGCCGGCACCGCCTTTGCCGCAGCGTGGAGCCACGCCTCGGCGACCACGGTGTCCTGGTGGTCGCCGAGGACTTCCTGCACTTCAGCAATCGCTCGGGAGAACCGCCGGGCCTCGCGACCGAACACGTTCTCCGCCGCGTCGGCCGCGTACCGGCACCGCTTGGCCAGGATGCGGACCTCGTGGAGGTCCTCGTCGGGTGAGTCCGCATCGAGAGCGTCGCCGGCCTGCTTCAGGCGTCGCCAGCGGTTGCGAACCAACTCGACAACGATGCGTCGGGCCTGACGCGACGCGACCTTCGGGTCGTCGGCCACGAAGCGGGGTTCGTGCGTCGCCGAGATGAGGGCATCGACCAACGCGTCGTATCGATCGGTCGACATCGAATGGAGAAGTCGCGTCCGAGCCCTCGACCTTGCGCGCTCCAGGCGTGCGAGCAGCAGAGCCGAGTCCGCCGCGTCAGTTGCCGGGAGCGCAGCGAACCGACCTTCGAGACGAACGTGGAGCACGTCAGCATCGCGAACAGCGCCGGCTTCGTTGCCGAGCCAGCGAAGTTCGTCGCGCAAGGGTCTCGTCCACGCCGAGTCGAGAATCGGAGCGAACGTACCGAGATCCGAGCGGAGACGACGGGCGGCCACACGGAACTGGTGCAGGTCCTCGGGTTCGTTGCCACCGCGCACCAGCGGATCTCGACGAATGAGCTGATCCAGCGATCCCGACAACGTGCTCGTCACGAGATCGACGACGCGGGCTCGTGACGTCAGCTCGCGAACGACGACATCGGCGGGCGCCTGCGCGGCCTCGCCGAGAACACGGACCACCTTTGCCAGGACCGGTTCCTCGACCGCACAGCCCGCCTTGCGAAGACGTTTGGTGATGGCGCGGAGCGTCGCGTCCGTCTCGACCCCCGGTGTGACTTCCACCTCGATCTCCCGGAACGACAGCGTCTCGCCGTCGATCCGATCCCCGGTGACGAGGTCGTCGCACACGGAGGCAATCGCCACGCCTTTGATGAGCAACGAGATCTCGGTGCGCGTCGTGCGCAGCGTTGCCACCGCTTCCAGCGGCTGCCCACGCCGGAACACCCGCACCAGTTCGGCGGCACGTGGCGGCATCTTGGCCCGCGGTCCGGCGAACGTGACTTCGTGGCGCGACATCACCGACCCGTCGGAGCTCGACGGAAGCTTCACCGTCCATATCGGCTTCGGATGTTCATCGCGCCAGCGCAGCGAGGCCCCCCATCGGGAGAGGGAAAACATCGGCGTGTCGTAGTACTCCGCGGTCATCTCCTGCGTCGACGGCGTGCCGCACACCACTCCAGGGGAGACCCCGGTCAGGTCAGGCAGCGCGGTGTCTGCGTCCGCGATCATCTTGAGCTCTCGTTCGGTGGTCATTCGCGGTCCCACGATCGCAGGCGGCGCATGAGGCTGCGCTTCTTGTCCTGATGGTCCTGCATCCTTCGCAGGATCGAATCGAGCGTCCGGATCGCTTTGTTGATGCTCGGGCCTTTGTTGAGCATCACGCATTCGGCCCGGTCGGCCATGGCGGCATCAGTGACTTCGGCGCGTGATGCCTGTCCGGTACGGGCGAGCGTGTCGAGCACCTGGGTCGCCCAGATCACCGGCACATGGGCCGCCTCGCAGGCCCACATGATCTCCTCCTGCACCTCCGCAAGACGTTCGAAGCCGACCTCCACCGCAAGGTCACCACGAGCGATCATCACGCCGACCCGGTCGCTGCGCATCGCGACGAGGAGCAGCTCGGGGAGGTTCTCGAACGCCATCACGTTCTCGATCTTCAGCACGATGCCGACGTCGGTCGCGTCGAGGGCCTTCAGCTCGCGCTGCAGCTCTTCGACGTCACCGGGTCGGCGGACGAACGAGAAGTTGACGATGTCGGCGTGACGCACGACAAACGGAAGATCTTCGCGATCCTTCGCCGTCAGCGCGTCGAGGCGGAGATCGGAGTCCGGGAAGTTGATCCCCTTACCGGACTTGAGGTTGGCACCGCCGGGCCGGACCTCGGTGATCGTCACGGTGATCTCGTCAGGAGTCACCGTGTCGACCGGGCCGCCCATCTTGCCGTCGTCGAGCCACACCCATTCCTTCGGGCGAACGGCGGCGAAAGCCTCCGGGAGGGTGCAGCCGATCCGGTGGACGACTCCTTCCGGTGTGCCCTCAGCAGCGTCGAGTGAGCGCGTCAGGATCACTCGGTCGTCACGGCGCACACGGTGCACCTGTTCGCGACGCGCCAACTCGCCGACCGACGTGGTGGTGGTCGCACCGGTCGCTTCGTCGAGGTGGCCGATGGCAAGCCCGGTCGTGAGATAGGTGGTCTGTTCGGTCGATGCCAGGCAACCATCGGTTGTCGACTCGACGACCTTCCAGGCCCGTAGGGAGCCGCGACTATCGGTGATTTCGAGACGATCATCGGGTCGCCGGGCCTCGAGGAAGGCTGCGTCATCGACGGGCACAAAGGCGACGCTGCGCCCTGACGCGACCACGGGGGCCGGTTCGTTCGTGGCGGTGAGCCACACCAGTGCCGGCTGAATCACGTGGCCGAGCTCGTCACGGTCGGGAGCGACCCGCAATGCGGCCGGGCCGAGCTGCATCGGACCGGTCCGCAATTTCGGTCCGGCGAGGTCCATCGCCGTGCGCACTCTCTGATGGCGCGGACGATCGCATGAACGGAGATTGTCGATCATCGCCGTCCACAGGTCGGCGCTGTCATGGGCGCAGTTGATGCGGGCGATATCCATCCCGTTCGTCACCAGCTTGGTCACCAACGACGGGTTGTCTGCTGCTCCACTCGGGAGCGTCACCATGATGCGGGTCGACCGGTGCGGCGGTGTGGGGCCGAGAAGAAGATCGGCGTTGTGAGTCAACAGCCGATCACCCTCGCCGAGCGAGGTGCGCGCCGTCGCCGGTGATGGATCACATCCGGAAAGGTTCGAGAGCAGACCGAGCACGGCCTCGACGGAGGCCAGCACGTTGGCCTCGCAGCGGCCGAGCGAGGAAAGTCCCCTCCCGGCCAGTTCCGCCTGCAACTCCCGCAGATCGTGCTTGCGCAACTCGACGTAGTGCACGAGGTTGACGGCCGATCGCCGATGCCTCGGATGTGTGCCGGCGATCGAGTTGGCGTGCGCGTTCTCGGCGGCGAGCAGGTCGGCTCGCAGCTCCGCCAACTCCGCGGTGAGCTCTGAGACGTGGGGGTCCATGGAGGTGACCCATCATGGCGCACAGGTTCACGCCGGACACTGAACGGAACATGGCCGGTAGATGAACGATCGCCCGGCCACGTGCCGGGCGCCGTTCAGCGGATACCCGGGGTCAGGCGATGTCGAAGCGATCGAGGTTCATGACCTTGTTCCACGCTGCCACGAAGTCAGTGACGAACTTCTGCTGCGCGTCGGCGGAACCGTAGACCTCGGCGATTGCCCGAAGCTGGGAGTTCGACCCAAAGACAAGGTCGTTGCGGGTGCCGGTCCACCGCAGTTCGCCCGTCGCCCGACTGCTTGCGTGGAAGACGTCGTCGGAACCCGAGGTCGGCTGCCATTCGATCGAGAGATCGAGCAGATTCGAGAAGAAGTCGTTAGTGAGCGAGCCCGGGCGGGTCGTGAAGACGCCGTGTTTCGATCCATCTGTGTTCGTACCCAGGACGCGCAGTCCACCGACGAGCACGGTCATTTCCGGTGCGCTGAGCGTCAGCAGCTGTGCACGATCGACCAGCAGAGCTTCTGCCGGAAGCGTGTGGCCCTTGCCGAGGTAGTTGCGGAACCCGTCGGCTGTCGGTTCGAGCACGGCGAACGACTCGACGTCGGTCTGCGCCTGAGAGGCGTCGGTGCGTCCTGGCGTGAACGGCACCGTGATGTCGTGTCCGCCCGCCTTTGCCGCAGCTTCGACCGCTGCACACCCTGCGAGAACGATCAGGTCGGCCATCGACACCGCCATGCCCGAACCAACGAAGGACGCACGGACTGCTTCCAGCTTCTCGAGCACACGCCGCAGCTGCGGCGGATTGTTGACCTCCCAGCCGATCTGGGGATCGAGGCGAATACGTGCACCGTTTGCCCCACCGCGCTTGTCGCTGTTGCGGAACGTCGAGGCCGAGGCCCAAGCCGTGGACACCAACTCGGAGATCGTCAACCCGGTAGCGAGGACCGCCGCCTTCAACGCAGCGACGTCGCCGTCGTTGATCAGTGCGTGGGCGACGACAGGCACCGGGTCCTGCCAGATCAATTCCTCGGTAGGAACTTCGGGGCCGAGGTAGCGAACGACCGGACCCATGTCGCGATGCGTGAGCTTGAACCACGCGCGGGCGAACGCGTCAGCGAACTCCGCCGGGTTCTGGTGGAAACGTCGCGAGATCGGCTCGTACACCGGGTCCATCCGCAGCGCCATGTCGGCGGTCGTCATCATCGGCGCGTGAGTCCTCGACGGATCGTGCGCATCGGGCACAGTGCCCTGCGCCTCAGGGTTCGACGGCGTCCACTGCTGGGCACCGGCGGGGCTCCGTGTCAGCGTCCAGTCGTACGCGAACAGAGTATCGAAATAGGTGTTGTCCCACGTGATCGGGGTCGGAGTCCATGCACCTTCGATGCCACTCGTCGTGGTGTGCACACCCTTGCCGGTGCCGAAGCTGTTCTTCCAGCCCAAACCCATCTGCTCGATCGGCGCGCCCTCGGGTTCGGGGCCCATGAGCGTCGGATCACCGGCACCGTGCGCTTTGCCGAACGTGTGGCCGCCCGCGACAAGTGCGACCGTTTCTTCGTCGTTCATGGCCATGCGGGCGAACGTCTCCCTGATGTCGCGAGCCGAGGCGAGTGGATCGGGGTTGCCGTTCGGTCCTTCCGGGTTCACGTAGATCAGGCCCATCTGCACGGCACCGAGCGGGTTGGCCAGATCCCGATCGCCGCTGTAGCGCTCGTCGCCGAGCCACGTGGTCTCCGGTCCCCAGTAGATGTCCTCCTCGGGTGCCCACACGTCCTCACGACCGCCGCCGAACCCGAAGGTTTCGAAGCCCATCGATTCCAGCGCGACGTTGCCGGCGAGGACCATCAGGTCGGCCCACGACAGCTTGCGGCCGTACTTCTGCTTGATCGGCAACAGGAGGGCCCGTGCCTTGTCGAGGTTTCCATTGTCGGGCCAACTGTTCAGCGGAGCGAAGCGCTGCGTTCCGCTGGACGCGCCACCGCGACCGTCAGCGATCCGATACGTACCGGCGCTGTGCCACGTCATCCGAATGAAGAACGGGCCGTAGTGGCCGTAGTCGGCCGGCCACCAGTCCTGCGACGAGGTCATCAGCGCGGTGAGGTCCTGCTTGACGGCGGCAAGATCGAGCGACGCAAACGCTTGGGCATAGTCGAAGTCGTCGCCCATCGGGTTGGACGCGGGTGCGTTCTGGTGGAGCATCCTCAGGCTCAGCTGGTTCGGCCACCAGTGTTCATTCGCGGCGGATCCGACGGCGGTGTGCGCGGCGTGGGGTCCGTGGAGCACGGGGCACTTGCTGGCGTTGGGGGTGTTGGTGTCGGTCATGATGCATCCTGTTCTGAGGTGTGGTTCTCGGCGGTTTGGTTCTCGGCGTTGGGGATAGGCGTTGTTGCGTCGGCGGGCACGCGACAACTGGGGCAGAAGCCCCAGTAGATGACCTCGGCCTCGTCGATGACGAACCCGTGATCGTCGGCCGCGGTAAGGCACGGCACTTCGCCGACTGCGCAGTCGATGTCGACCGTTGTGCCGCAGGTTCGACAGATCAGGTGGTGGTGGTTGTCGCCCACCCGATCCTCGTAGCGGGCGGCAGAACCCGTCGGCTGGATCCGCCGAACGAGCCCCTTGTCGACGAACACGGCGAGGGTGTCGTACACCGCCTGACGTGAGATCGACCCGATCGCAAGACGGACCGATTCAGCCAATTCATCGGCGGTGGCGTGCGACTGGGCCGAAAGTGCCCGCAGGGTCGCCAGCCTCTGGGCGGTCACCTGGACCCCATGGCGGCGCAACTGCTGCTCGACGTCTTCACTCACGAGATCAACCCAACCACAGGTTCTGGACGAAGTCAAGAACTGGATACAGTCCAGATGAGGGCGGACGCGAGAAGACGGCAGCCATGAACGCTCCGCCGGGCCCACCCATTTCGCGAAGCTCGCAGAGGTGTGGCCGTAGTGACCAGCTACGGGCCACACCTCTTGCAGCGGTCCACACCGCCGGACGGGCACCACATCCCAGGGGAAGAGGCGTGGCACCCGGTCGACTGTTGGACCCGTTCCCACCGCGCCAATCGGCCGAGGGGGCCCGGTCGTCGCTGGTGAGTGCGTCTCACCTTACGGAGGTGATCCTCGCGGAGGGGTGGCGGGAACCTCGCGAATCCCTGGCAAAACGGTGACGCCGCGTTCACCGGGTGGTCGACGCACCCTCGGGTGGGTCAAGATGCGGTGATGGGCCCATCGGTGTTGTTCGTGGAGGATGACGACCAGATCCGTCTCACGCTGCGCCTGAATCTCGAAGACGACGGCTTCGAGGTCACGGAAGCCTCCACCGGAGAAGAGGGCGTCACGCTTGCGTTGTCGACGCCGATCGACGTTGCCATCGTTGACCTGCTCCTGCCTGGCATCCACGGGTTCGATGTGGTGCGTGCCATACGCGCGCAGAGCAAGATGCCCATCGTGATTCTCACCGCCCAGAGCGACACCCACGACGTGGTTGCTGGTCTCGAGGCAGGCGCCGACGACTATCTCATCAAGCCGGTCGCGGCGAAAGAGCTAGCCGCTCGTCTGCGGGCCATGGTGCGCCGCAACACCGTTCTGTCGATGGCCGAGGAGCGTGACGGTCAGGCACCGGTGCTGCGCGTCGGGCCGCTGGTGATCCGTCCGTCGTCGGGTGACGCAACGTGGAACGGTGAACCGCTGCCGCTGACCCGGACCGAGTTCAAGATCCTGTGCGAGCTAGCCGTACACCCCGATCAGATCGTGAGCCGCGAAGACCTCCTCGACCGCGTGTGGGGCTATGACTATCTGGGCGACATGCGGCTCATCGACAGCCAGATGTACCGGCTGCGGGTGAAGTTCGAAGACGACCCCTCCGAACCGCGTCACCTCGTCACGGTGCGCGGAATGGGTTACAAGCTGGTTCCGTGATCACGTGATCGGCCGGGGACCCGCCAACTTGGGACTCCGTGCTCGGTCGAGCATCGCGTTCGGACTCCTGGCACTGCTGCTGTCGAGCGTGCTGGCCGGATTCACCTACAACCGTTCGCGGCTCACCCTTCTCAAGCAACGAGAGCAGGTAGCCGTCGCCCAGGCGGGATTCAACGCCCGGCTGCTGGCCAACGCACTTCTGGCCTCGCCCGGAGGCGGAGCGAGGTTGCTCTCCTCGGTGATCAACGTGTCGGGATCGCAGCCGATGCTCTTCCGCAACAACACCTGGTACGTCACCTCCGCGAACATCGCTCCTGACGATCTACCGTCCGACCTTCTCCGCCGATCCCTCGGAGGTGCGCCGACCCGGCAACGCTTCTTGTTGCGCGGCCAGCCGCAACTGGCCGTTGCCGTGCCGATCACCACCGGGGCGAGAACACCGACCGTCTTCATCGCCACAACGCCGCTGACCGAGCTCGAGCGCACGTTGTCCACGCTGGCCGCGACCCTGGCTGCCGGCGCAGCCGGTGCCACGATCATCGGGGCGGTGCTCGGACTGTACGCGTCGCGACGAGTGCTGCGACCGCTCTCCCGGATTGCCGACACGGCCGAGCGCATTGCCGCCGGTGACCTCGACGCACGCCTCAGCGGACTCGACGATCGCGATCTGACCCGGTTGGTCGCAACATTCAACGCGATGACGGACTCACTCGAAGAGCGGATCCAGCGCGAACGTCGGTTCGCGTCGCACGTCAGTCATGAGTTGCGCTCACCGCTCACCTCCTTGCGAGGTGCGATGGACCTCGTTCGTGGACGCGGCGTTCAGCTTCCGGAGCGAGCCCAACTCGGTGTCGAACTCCTCGAACAGCAGGTCAGCAGATTCGAACGAATGGTGCTCGACCTCCTCGAAATGGCAACCATCGAAGCAGGCGCCGCCAACGTTGACCTCGTCTCGTTGTCGGTCGCGCCACTGGTTCAGGCGACGATGCTTCACGTTGGTGCCGGCACGATCCCGATCGAGATGTCGGTGGACGCGCGGGCCGTGCGGGTGAGTGTCGATGCCCGACGATTCGAACGGGTCATCGACAACCTCATCGGCAACGCTGATCGTCACGCCGGCGGGGCGACATGTGTGAGAGTCACCCGCGATGGAGCCGCTCGCCAAGTCAGGATCCACATCGACGATGCCGGCCCCGGCGTCGCACCGAACGAACGAACCCGCATCTTCGACCGTTTCGCGCGAGGAGCGCAGGGTCGACATCTCGCCGGAGCGGGTCTCGGCCTCGCCCTCGTCCAAGAACACGTCCGCCTCATGCATGGCACCGTTCGCGTCGGCGACAGCCCAGACGGCGGAGCACGCTTCACCGTCGAACTTCCCGAGGCGGAAGCGCAGTGACACGCCATCGTTCTTCTTGTACGCGCCGAGTCGCGCTGCTCGCAACAGTCATCGCAGTTGCGCTGGGCGGGGCGGGTTGCGGCGTGCCGAGCGACTCGAAGGACCGCCCGCTCACACCGGGCGAGATCGCCTTCACGCCCCAACCGGAACCAACGACGACGACCACGACGACCACACCGCCGGTCACCACGGTCAATCCGCCGGCGACCACGACAACAACGACGCCTCCGCCGACGACAACGGTGTTCATCGCCTTTCCGCTCGATGTGTACTGGATCGATGGTTCAACGATCAGGCCGACCCGTCGTCCCGATGTTGAGGCCACGCTCGACAGCGCCATCAAAGCGCTCCGCGCTGGCCCGCTGTTCTCCGACACCGAGGAGGGACTGCGCAGCGCGATCCCTTCGTCGGACATGATCGACTCGGCGACCGTGCAGTCCGGTACGGCCACCATCACACTTGCACCGTCGTTCCTCACACTGCCCGGCACCGAGCAGACCCTGGCGATCGCGCAGATCGTCTACACGGTCACCAACCTGCCCGGCACCGGGCTCGTGGAGTTCCGCCTCGGTGATCGTCCGCTTTCTGTTCCCACCTCTGACGGGCAACCGTCGAGGGGTGCCCTGTCACGCGACGACTACGTCAGCCTGCTTGCCACCCAAACGCCGTCGCCGGTTCCCCCTCCCGCTTCGACGACGACACTGCCCGAGGCCGACCGACCCGGAGGTCTCCAGTAGCGCACCAACTAGGCGACGCCGGTGACGCACGCCCCGCAGATAGCGTGCGGGCCCCGGATGACCCACGAGCCCGGCTGCTGTCGGGCATTACCGCTCTCGAACTCTGCGAGCACAACTCGCCGACGTCGTGGACCGACCCGCAGGGGACGGGTCGGTCCAGGTTGAGCAGCCCTCGGCTAGGCGCCGACCGTCACCGACACGCGATCGGAATGTCCGAGGGTCTTACCTGCGGCGTCACGAGCGATCATTAGGTAGCCGGGGTTGGAGGGATGGAACACCGTCCGGTCGTCGGCGGTCGTCGTCCCGGAGGCGAACGATCCAACGACTCGACCCCTTTCGCCACCGCTTCGCAGCAACAGGAACTCGACCGCACCCGGAGCGTCGCCTGACCACGTGCACCGGACGAACCGCTCGACCGCAGCGCACGTGAGGGACAGGGTTGCCGGAGTCTGGACTTCGTTCGTACGCGGCGGCTCCGACGGGCGGGGCGGCTCACTCGTACGCGGCACCTCACTCGTACGGGGCAGCTCACTCGTGCGGGGCGGCTCCGACGGGCGGGGCGGTTCACTCGGACGCGGCACCTCACTCGTGCGGGGCGGCTCCGACTGAGGCACGCCATCTTTGGGACCATTGGCCTCGCTGGTGTCGGGCTTGGCTTCGGGTGTTGTCGCGTGCTTCTTCGGCTGCTTCTTTGCGGAGATCGGCCGCTTCGCTGCCTCGGCTGGAACAGAGGCAACGATCACGAGGGGTGCGACAACGCTGACGGCGATGAGTGCGGCGATCGAGGATCGACGCTGGAACGAGCGAAACATGGGACGGGGGAACCTCCGAGCCGACGCAGTCCGTCCGCGCCGTGCCCGAGAGTCATCGGCACAATCTCACGCAGAGTGACGCAGTTGAGGTGGATGACCCAATCCTCGATCGCTGCGATAGGTCGAACGACCCAGTCGAAAGATGGACTTCGCCCGTCGGGCAAGGAAGGGTGACCGCTGCTGCGTCACGAATAGCCTTGCCGGTGACATCGACTCGCTCTGTTTCGTTGTCCTTCGTGCGTTGTCACAGAATCGATATGCCAGGACCTACCGACGCGTCGGACGAGTCAGAGGTGAGACTCGGCGAGGTTGAGCATCGCCGCGAAGTCGAGTCCCCGCGCCACGTCTTCGAGCCGCGCCATCTCCGGCTCACCCAGGGCCTCCGTCAAATCCCGGAGCAACACCTCCACCGTGGCATAGCTCGTGTTCACCGGCGATTGGCTTCGCACGTGAAGGCAGATCGCGGCAGCTTCGTCTTTTCCCAGATCGTGAAGACAGAAGGAAATCGTGATGAGCGCGGGCCATCCGAACACCATGAATCCGTGCCGAGCAAAGACGCGGGCTTGTTGGATCGCACCTGAGAGGACTTCGGTCACCGGATAGCCGAGTCGCCGACGCAAACCAAGAATGCCTTGCTCGATGACTTGTTCGCAGACCGTCAAACGCGCCGCCCGGCAGTGACCCGCTGCGATCGACAGAAACTCAGCGACAAGATGGGGATCGTCAGTATCCGAGGCGCCCGACCGCGCCCAAAACGCGAAGGCCAACGAGGTTGGGTTGTCAAGGGCACGAGCGATCCGCTCGGCCTCGATTGCTGCGCCCGAACCTTCGGAGGGCTTCCCTTGAACGCTGCATACCACCGTGAAGAGATAGTTCCAAACCACCTGAAGAAACGGTTCGTCGGACAGAGTGCGAAGAACCGAGTCGATCACTCCCCGGGCCTCGGACGGCTTTCCGCTGAATGCGAGCCCGGCAACGAGCGCCCATTCCGGAAGACGATCGATCGCGGTTCCGGGAGCAGGATCGGCTTCCATCGCTGCGTGTCCGAGCTCCACTGCACGGATGAGGTCACCGCGCTCCCAGGTCAGCCAGCCAACGGCGCCGATCAGTTCGTGGCGATGCAAATGTTCCACCGAGCCGTGGTGCTCGTAGGCAGCGAACATCCAACCACCGGCCTCCGGCCGCCGAAACGCGGCGTCGAAGAACAGCAGCAGGACCAGTTCGCTGGAGATGTTCGGGTCGTCGAATTTCATTGATCGGTGGAACGCGGCTCGTACGTTCGCCCAGTCGGCATCCATGCGTTCGACCCAGCGCCTTTCGTCGGGGCCGCGCAGTCCAACCCGCGCCGTTCGCAAGAAGGTAACCACCCATTGCACATGGGCGGACTCGAACGCCTCTTTCGCGCCGGCATCGTCCAAACGGGCGTCGGCAAACTGGCGTGTGGTTTCGAGCATCCGGTAGCGCCCGCCGTCCTGCTCGATCAGCGAGTGTTCCACCAGCGCGGCGATGGCGTCATCGGCATCGAAGCCGTCGAGATCCGCGTTGGCACAGGCAACGTGCTCTGCGGCGTCGAGCGAGAACGTTCCGGCAAAGACGGACAGCCGAGCCAGTACTTCTTGCTCGGTCGTCGTGAGCAGGTCGTAGGACCACTGCACCGTCCCGTCGAGCGTGGCGCGCGAGCCGGCGACAGCGCCCCGGGCGGCAGGCAGACGAATGCGATCACGGAGACGCTCGGCCACGGCAATCGGTGACATAGAGCGACACCGCGCCGCGGCCAGCTCGAGGGCGAGCGGAAGGCCGTCGAGTCGACGAGTGATGTCTTCAAGGGCGGCGAGCTCATCCGGGTCGTCGCCCCGGCCACGGTCACCAATACGTTCGATGAGTAACTCGAGTGCAGCGGATCGTTCGCCGTCGACGCGCAGCGGACGAATGGCCAGATCACGTTCTGACGTCACGCCGAGCCGTACACGACTGGTGCTGAGGACGACGAGACCGGGACACCGTCCGACGAGGTGCCCGACGATGGCTGTGGCCGCGCCCAACACGTGCTCGCAGTTGTCGAGCACGAGCAACATTCGCTGATCGGCGAGGGATGTCGCCAGCGCCCGCATGAATCCCTCACCGAGGTGATCGCGCACGCGTACAACGCTGGCGATGACGGGAAGGATGTCGTCGTTGGCATCGACCGTGGCGAGGTCAATCCACCACACGCCGTCAGGAAACTTCTCTGCTACTCGGTCGATTGCGGCGAGCGCCAACGTCGTCTTCCCGACACCGCCGGTACCGGTGAGCGTTACGACACGGCGGCTGGTGAGCAGTTCGACGATCTCGTCAAGTTCTTGTGCGCGACCGACCACCAGATCAGGCGCGCCGGGGCGTGATCCCACGTCGCCCTCCTGTTCCACCAGCGGCGGGAACTCCGGCCGAAGTCCCGGAGCGACAACACCGAAGACGCGCTCCGGCGACGAGAAGCCTTTCAGCCGAACTCGCCCGAGATCGACGAGCTGGACGGCGGCGGGGAGCTGTCCGAGGAGTACACCGTGGGTCGTTTCGGAACACAGAATTTGATCACCATGCCCGGCCGACATCAGCCGCGCCGCTCGGTTCACCGAGGGGCCGAAGTAGTCACCGTCGCGTTCGATCGCCTCACCTGTATGGAGTCCCGCTCGGACCGACAAGCGGATCGACGTGGGCCACACTTCGCTCGCCAAAGCGCTCTGGAAATCGACCGCCGCCTTCAGCGCATCGCCGGCGCGAGCGAAGGCGGCGGCGAAGCCATCGCCACCGGTCGAAAACACCATGCCGCCGTGCTGGGCAACAGCGGTCTTGATGATGGCGTCATGTCGGAGGAGCGCCTCTGCCATCGCATCGGGGTGCTGCTGCCACAGAGCTGTGGACCCTTCGATGTCGGTGAAAACAAACGTGACCGTCCCCGTCGGCCGTTCGTCGTTCAACATCGCCCAAGTGTCGCAGAGTTACGCCTTCGCATGACGCCCGTCTCGGACTGCAAACCCTCGCGCGCTTCGGGCCGTGAGGTCGCGCGTCGTACGCCAGCGCGCTAGATGAGCCGGTAGCCGACGCCGCGAGTCGTCACGATGCGCTTCGAGTCAGTGCCAGCCTTCACCCGCAGACCTCGGATCACTACGTCGACAACGTTGCTTGCGCCGTCATGGTCATCACCCCACACCTCGGCGAGGAAGTCCGCGCGTGTGACGGCGTTCCCGCGTTGGCGAACAAGAAGTGCCATCACGCCAAATTCGAGCGGCGAGAGCGCGACCCGGCGGCCTCCAAGGGCGACCGTGTGATCGGTTGGGTCGAGGAACACGTCCTCGGCGATCCCAAGCTCAGCGGCAGCGAGTCCGGTCAACCAACCGTCGACCGAGTCACTCCCGAAGTCGAGAGCGCCGAGATGGAACTCGGCCGGCCCGAGCATCGCTGGACCAAACGTCTTGAAACCGAGAACGATCAGGGCTTCGATGAAGGGTGCGGGATCGTGGAGTGTCGTGTAGACCCGGCCGAGGTTCGGACGCATACTCAGGTAGTCGCGCTTCACATCGAGCCAGGCCGCCGCCTGGGCATCACTCGGCCCGTCGCCTCTCGCTGCGGTGGTGAGCCAACGTCGCAACACGACGGTTGTCTGTCCGGGCGGGAGCGGATTTCGTGCAGCGTGCGACGCGAAGCCGGCAAGAACTGGATCAACGCGCTCGAGTGACTGCGGGATGTCTCGCCAGGAAGCGACGATCGAGCAGCCGACGATCGTCCCCGCCCGGTCGCGCACGACACGAACTGCATTCGGAAGTCGCTCGAGCCAGTGGTCAAGCACACAAGCCGATTCGCCGACGTCAATCTCGTGCCACATGGCTCGGAGGGCGTTGGCATCCGTCGGTCTGCTCGCCTCCACGCTGTGGGCGTGCGAGGTCGTGGGAAAGAACGCCTCCCGCACGACCGGATTGTCGATCAGGAACAGCACGTCTGCTGTCGAACGGGCCAACTCGTGACGCGCCACCGCCCGCGTTTCGGACTGCAGGTATCGCCATGCCGCCGACCGGTACTCGCGAAAGCGTTGCGGATCGAGAGCCCGCAGTCGCTCGGAGATCACGTGATGAACGGAATCGTGCAGACGCAAACCGTCGGGTGTCGCATCGACAACACCCAGTCGACTCAACTCGTCAAGTGCTTCGTCGGCCCGACTCTCACCGAGCATCGCGGCAAGCACGCCGCGAGTAATCCGACGTGGCACGGCAGCCGCATCAAGTGTCTCCCGGGAACGTTCGTCGAGCCCGTCTCGCAAGACGCCCGCCAGGGCCTGAATCACACGCGGCGCGGCGTCTTCGCCGGGAAGTTCACCACCGGCGAGCCGAGCCTCGATGGCGAGTCGCAACGCCAGCGGATGGCCACAGCAGAGCCGTTTCATCGAGGTCGCGACGATGGCCGGAACGTCGGCCTTGCCGAGGAGTTCGTCGACACTGGGTTCGTCGAGCGGGCCGAGCGGCACGACCTCGAGGCCGCCGTAGCGACCACGTTCGATCGCCCATTCGAGCATCGGCGGGTCACGTCCAGCCACCACAACCCGCACTGTGTCACCGAGCATCGGCAGTATCTCGTTGCGAAACCACGGATCAGCGATCCGGAACACCTCGTAGGTGTCGACGAGGAGCACCGCACGACGGTCGTCGTCGCGCCCCGCCCCCATGAGGTGGGCGCGAGCCAGGGGGGCGAGGTAACCCCCCTCCGGATGCGCCCGCCGACCGCCGGAGACAGCCACCAC
>JANLRD010000107.1:0-7645 GCA_031368215.1 Acidimicrobiia bacterium
GGCCTTGACGAACGAGGACATCTGCCGGGCGAAGATCATCACCTCTTCGCGTTTGACCTTCTTCGGGGTGAGCTCGATCTCGCTGAGCTTGCGCCGCCTCGGGCGTTCTGCGCGACGCGAAGAGCCGCCGGCAGTTCCTTCCTCGGCAAGCTTTGCCCGACGGAGGGTGACGCGGCGCGGGAAAGGGCGCGACGACTGGAGGCGACCGACCAGCCTCGGTCTGCGGCGGCGGTCCCGCGCGGGTGACTCGGGCAACGGCGAATCGGGTTGGTTGGCCCCGCCGCGGCTCACTGCAGCAGCCGCCGCGGTGTGCTTGTCGGTGGCGCGGCGGCCGCGATTGGTCTGATCCTTCGGCGGGCCGGGCGGGCGGTGCGCGTCGAACGACGGATCCGTCTCGTCCGGCAGCGGTGGTGCATCGCGGAGCCCGCGACGGCGTGAGGAGAGCAAGCTCATGACACCACCGATCAGAGGGTGTAAATCGTCTGGGTGACCTCTTCAATGGTGGTCACATCGTTGGCGACGAGCCGGATGGCCTCGTCTCGGAGCGTCCGCATGCCTGACTTCACGGCAAGGTCTCGGATCTCCCGAGGCGACGCATCGTCCATCAGTGCATGGCGGATGTCGTCGTTCATCTTCAGGATTTCGTACACACCGATGCGATCACGATATCCGGTATTGGCACAGTATGAACAGCCCACCCCTTTCATGAACACGGCCTTCGACTCACCACCACTCAAGCTGTAATACGCCAGTTCCTGGGGGGCTGGCTCGTAGAACGCGGCGCACGAGGTGCAGGTCCGACGAAGGAGCCGTTGGGCGACAACCCCTGTCATCGCAGACGCCACCAGGAAGCGCTCCACCCCCATGTCGAGGAGCCGGAACAGCGCCGAAGCCGCGTCGGTGGCGTGAAGGGACGAGAGGACGAGATGGCCGGTCAATGCCGCCTGTACTGCGATCGACGCGGTCTCCGCATCCCTGATCTCACCGACGAGGATGATGTCGGGATCCTGGCGGAGGATCGAGCGGAGCCCGCCGGCGAAGGTGACCCCCGCCTGCACGTTGATCTCGATCTGGTTGATCGACGGGAAGACGTACTCCACCGGGTCCTCGATCGTCGTCACGTTCATCTCCGGACGGGCGATGCGTGACAGCGTCGAGTACAGCGTCGTGGTCTTCCCGCTGCCGGTCGGGCCGGTGACCACGACCATACCGAAGGGCGACTTCACGATGTCGTCGAACTGCTCCTTCGTCTCGCTGGGCATTCCGAGGTCGACGAGGTCGAACATCGAACGGCTCTTGTCGAGAAGACGCAACACCACCTTCTCGCCGAAGATCGTGGCCGTGGTGGCGACCCGGACGTCGAGCTCGCGCCCGTCGACCACCGTCCGGAACTGTCCGTCCTGGGGACGACGCTTCTCGACGATGTTCATCGCCGCCATGATCTTGAGCCGACTCACGACCGCCGGGCCGAAGGACATCGGGAGCTGGATGACCTCGTTGAGCGAGCCGTCGATGCGGTAGCGGACCCGCAGGAACTCCGGGGTCGGCTCCAGGTGCACGTCGGACGCCCGATCCCGCAGCGCCTGGGCGACCAATCGGTTGACGACCTCACTGACCGGACCTTCGGTCCCGTCTCCCTCAACGTCACCGCGCTGCCAGTTGTTGGCTCCGGGCTCGTTCGCCTCGCGGACGAGCTCCTCGATGCCGGCCAACGCGGTGTAGGACGAGTTGATCGATTCGCGGATCGCCGCCTGCGAAGCGAGCCGAACCTCGACCCGTTCCACCGGGATTGCGGCCAGGACGTCGGTGAGCCGTCGGTCGTGGGGGTCGGCGATGACCACGGTAAGAAGTCCCTCACGTAGCGTGAGCGGAATGATGTCGAGGCTCCGGGCAACCGATTCCGCGACGAGCGACAACGCCTCGGCCGTCGGCTCGAGCCGACGGAGATCGACCAGCGGGATGTTGGATTGGCGCGAGAGCGCTTCATCCAGCTGGCCCTGCGAGATCAGGCCGTTCTCGAGCAGCACCGTGCCGAGACGGCGTCCGTTGCCGGACTGGACCGCCAACGCGTTGCTCAACGCGCCGGCGTCGATCGCGCCTGACGACAGCAAGAGCGTCCCGATGGGCGGCGGGGCTTCGCCGTTTCGGTCGAGCGCCGGATCGACGATCGCCGTCCCGACGAACTGCTCCTGCTCCTCGATGCGCTCGCGACGGCGTTTCAGCACGACAGACCTCGCCGCGGACGAGCCGGATCCGCCGTGACGGAAAGGGAACGCATCGACGGTTGCATGAGTGGACGCTTCGGCGTTCGGCTCCCCGTTCTTTAGACGAATTGATGAGATCTCGTCGGGAGTCATTTTCCTTTTGAAAAGCTTCGTCAAACTTGTCAGATTGCCGCCCATGCTGCCGATAAGGCGTCGTTCGCGCCCAGTGAGCGCCCGTCGGCGATGGTCCACTACCCTCGTGGGTGATGCCTGCAGCCCCCGACGGTGCCGAAGCGTTTCTCGCCGCCCTCGAACCGGTCGCCCATGCCATCGGCGCCCGTATCGTCGGCGCAGCAGATGCGCACCCGTCCGACGTGCTTCTGCGTTGGGACGGCGTCGTTGTTGGCGCGTTGCAGCTCCCACAGCTCCACGATGCCCTCGATCGGCTCATCGAAGGTGTCGAACGCGAGCTCGGCGGACGCCTCGAGGACCTCAGCCGCGAGGACAAGCAGCAGGCCATCCGGCTCCTCGACGAGCGCGGGGCGTTCGTGCTCCGCCGCTCCGTGGAAGACGTCGCCGACGCGTTCAACGTGAGCCGAATCACGATCTACAACTACCTCAATGCCGTCAAAGGCGTGCGTCGCTAGTGGTGTGTCCGGCAGAAGTTCTCGGCGTTCAAGCGGAAACGTGGGCCGTCGGCGGCCCGCCCCGGGTCAGGTGCAGACGTACAGGCAATTCGTCGGGTCGCCGGGCAGGTCATGGGTGGTCACGGACGAGAAACCGGCGTCGTTGAGCATCCGGGTGGCCAATTGCGTGCCCCACACCGTCCCGAGGCCTGCCCCTCCGTTGTGCAGTCCGACCTGCATGCAGTGCAGCACGCTGGTGCCGTAGAGGACGATCATCGCCGGGTCGGCCATGTTGTCGACAAGGTTCGACGAAGCCTTGATGTCGAGCATGAAGAGCGTGCCACCGGAACGCAGCGCGCGTCGCATCCGGCTGAGCACCCCGACGGGGTCATGTTGATCGTGGATCGCGTCGAAGGCGAAGAGCACGTCGAAGGGTGGATCGGTCGGTAGGCCGTGGCGTGCGTCGACCGCGGAGAACGTCGTGTTGGTGAGGCCGAGCGCCGCGGCCTCGGCCCGCCCGAGAGCGATTGCATCCTCGGCGATGTCGAATCCGATGAACGTCGACGCCGGGAACGCCGCACCGAGCAGGTTCGCGCAGTGGCCGGTGCCGCAGCCGACGTCGGCCGCCCGCACGCCCGCCGTCAATGTCTCCACCAGGCCCGGCGCCTTCGGCAGGTAGGCACGCACGAGCAAGGCGTCGTACTTGGCGCGTCCGAGCGCGTCCATGGCGTGGGTGAAGTGCGGACGGTACCGGTCATAGGAGATGCCACCGCCGTTCCTGAAGGCCTCGATCACATCGTCGATGCGCGGCGCCAGACCGGTGAGCAGACCGGCGGTGGGAGCGAGGTTCGTGTAGCCCGATCCGGTCAGCCACATCGCGTGTTCGGCGGGAAGGGTGAAGATCTCGGAGTCGACGTCGAACTCCACGACCCCGCCCACGGCCATCGAGCCGAGCCATTCGCGCAGGTGGCGCTCGGACTGGCCGGTCCGCTCAGCCAAACCGCTGACCGTGGTCGGGCCGATGCGAAGCGCGCTGAACAACCCCCCTCGGTGTCCGAGATCGATCATCATCACCAGCATCGATCCCTGGAACGCCCCCTTCATCCGGTCCAGAAATGCGCCGGACCGCGCCGGGTCCAGGTCCGGACCGACGGAGCTCAAGCTCCCGTCCCCGTCACACCCTCGCGAGCCTCGCGCAGAGCCTTCGACGCGGCCACGTCGAAGTAGTCAGCGTCGAAGGTGAACTGTCCGTCGCGGACGGTGTGGAGCGTCCATCCGGGAACCGAACCGTTCGGGAAATGACACCACCACTGCGACCACGCAACGTTCTGATCACCGGCGGCGTCGACCAGTTCGAACGTGACCCCGCGAGCCGGCATCTCGGTCTTCATTTTCGCCATGAAGTCGGTGATGGCCTTGCCGCCGTCCATCCGCCCGTAGATCGGGTCGATGAAGACGGCATCGTCGGCGAACAGCGGAGCCAGGAGTCCGTAGTCGCCGGTGTCCTGGAGCTCCCAGAAGCGACGGAGAAGCGCCTCCGCCGGCCGTGCGCCGATCGTTGCGGACGGCGGAGCGTAGGGCAGTGCCAGTCCGTGTCCCGCGGCGGCGTTCGGCACCGGACCACCAGGACGTAGGCGCGCATAGGAAACGGGGTCGAGATAGTCGGCAACGAAACAGACCTTTCCGTCGCGCAGTCGGTACAGACTCTGGCCCGGCATCACGATCTCGTCCGAACCCGGGACACCGGCGATCATGTCCCACGTCGCCCAGCCGCAGGTCTCGTCGGCCTCGACCGTCCAGTTCCGGAACTTCACGTTGGCCAGCGGTACGACCTTCTCCATGTGCTCCATGAACGACAGGATCGCAGCGCGGCCTTTCTGAGCGCCGAGCATCGGGTCGTAGTACACGGCGTCGTCGGTGAAGAGCTCGAGGAGCGACGTGTACTTCTGGCCGTCGTCTTCGACGGAACCGAAGCGGCGGAGGGTTTCGACGGCGGGACCGGGCATGACCGAGCGTACGGTGCCTGCGCCCGGCAATGCCAAGGCCACGGTTCACCGAGCCCGCGGGACCCGGGTTGGGCGGAACGCTCCCCTGCTCCCTACGATGAGCTCACTGCGCACGCGAGCGTGCCGGACAGACCGGCCTCGAACAAGGAGCTTTTCGATGACGGTCACCTACCTCGATCCCTCGTCCGCCCCTGGGCTGCAAATCGAGCCGTACGGCGTTGGATCCTTGCCGCCGGGGCGCGCCGCCACCATCGGTCTTCTGGCGAATGGCTTTCCTGATTCGATCGTGTTCCTCGATCACGTCGAGCGCGCCCTGCTCGCCATTGCGCCGTCGGGCACGGTCGTGCGGCGCTACGCGAAACCCAACGCGTCGGCCGTGGTGTCCGATCAGGTTCTGGCCCGCATGACGGAGGAATGCGAAGCGGTGGTGACGTCCTACGGTCATTGAGGCAGCTGTACCTCCGGCACCGTGCGTGACGGCATCCTTTTCGCCCGCAACAACCGACCGGCGGTCGCCCTGGTCACCACGGCGTTTTGGCCGCAGGGCGACTTCGTCGCCCGTTCCGCCGGCATGCCCGACATCCCCCGGCTCGAACTGCCGCACCCGGTCGCCGGGACCGGTGCGGATCGCATGGCGGAGATCGCCACGGCCATCGCCCCATCGATCGTCCGGGCGCTCTGGGACCGCCCATGAAGCTCGCCAGCACGAGAATCGACGCGGACGACGAAGGCGCTGCTCTCGAAGCCCTCCACGCGGCCGGCCGGACCGACGGGCTCCCCGTCGTCATTCCGACTCCCGATCGGGTCGAACGAATGGTGATCGCCAGTGGCCTCGACCCCGATCTCAGCCTCGGAGCCGTCGGACCGAACCAAGGCGTTGCGACCGTCGAGAAGGTCTGCATCGCTGCCGTCATGGCCGGATGCCTCCCGGATCATCTCCCGGTGGTCATCGCGTCGGTGAAGGCGATCTGCGACGAGCGTTTCGACACGACCGAGTGGCAGAGCACCACCCATGCCATAAGTCCACTTCTCATCGTGAACGGGCCGGCCCGGGACTCGTGTGGCGGCATCGCCGGCGGATTCGGTGCACTCGGACCGGGCCATCGCGCCAATGCCTCAATCGGACGCGCCGTTCGCCTCGTGCTCACGAACATCGGCGGCGCCCGCCCCGGTATCAGCGACATGGCGCTACTCGGCCACGGAGCCAAGTTCGGTGCCGTCCTCGGCGAGAACGAGGAAGAAAGCCCCTGGGAGCCGTGGTCGGCATCGCTCGGGTTCGCCGCCGACGCCTCCATCGTCACCGTCGTCGGTACCGAGCCACCCCACTCCGTGATCTCGGTCGGAGACGCCGACGATCCGTCCGCCCCGGACCGTCTTCTCGGCTCTTTGGCGGCGACGATCGCAAACCTCGGATCGAACAACGCGTTCTTCCGGCAGGGCGCAGTGGTCGTCGCCCTCAACCCGGACCACGCCCGGGCCCTCGCCGGTACGGGACACACCCGGCGTTCCATCCAGGAGGCGCTGCACGCCCGCGCCGCCAATCCACGATCGCGGCTTCGGGCCCTCAACCCCATCTACGCGGGGCGGGGCGCCGACGGCACGCTCGTGCCGGCCACAGCGCGACCCGACGACATCATCGTGATCGTCGCCGGCGGAGGCGGGATCTACTCGGCGGTGTTTCCCTCCTGGGGCGCCGGGCCCCACGCCAACCCGTTCGTCACCGTCGAGATCGACCTCGACCAGGCCTGCGCGATCCCGGGACGATTGCCCGAAGCCTGACCTACGGTGGAGGCATGTCCAGTGCCGACGGTGTGGCCGCTCGCGGGCGGGCAAAGGTTGCCCGCCTCCCCGCCACGGTGATCAGCCCGAAGGGCCGCGTCCGGAGCGAGCAACGGGTCGCCGGCGAGGAACCGCTCGAGATCCGGCTCGGCTCACCGCTCGTCGAACCGACGGCGGTGAACGTCACGATGCGCACACCGGGCGACGACTTCGAGCTCGCCGTCGGATGGTGCGTTACGGAGGGGCTGCTCCCCCAGCCGGTCGAACTGGCCGAGGTGAAGTACTGCGTCCGCACCGGCGACACCGATCCTTCGGCAGGGCGTCCCGTGCAGAACTACAACGTGGTCTCTGTAATCGCCAGGCATCACCACGGCGGTCAATCCCGGCGTGCCCACGTGACCTCGTCGAGCTGTGGCATCTGCGGGACGGAGTCGCTCGACGCACTCCAACTACGGACGCCGACGGTGTCCGCCGAGCGGGGGCCGACGATCGAGCGCGGCGTTCTTGTCGGCCTCCCCGACCGGCTGCGCACCCAGCAGCGCACCTTCGACGCCACGGGGGGCAGCCACGCCGCCGGCCTCTTCCAACCGGACGGGAGCGCCTTCGTCATCCGAGAGGACGTCGGCCGCCACAATGCCGTAGACAAAGTGATCGGCCACGCCGCCATCAACCGCCGTCTCCCCTTGGCGAACCACGTGCTGATGGTGAGCGGCCGGGTGTCGTTCGAGATCGTGCAGAAGGCCGCCATGGCCGGTATCGCGATCATCGCTGCGGTCAGCGCGCCGACCGACCTTGCCATCGACGCGGCTGACCGGATGGGCCTCACGCTCGCCACCTTCGTGCGTGGCGACTCGGCGACCGTGTGGACGCACGACCACCGGATCACCGACTGACGGACCCCCGTTGGGAGCTGCCGGAACCTCCGGTGCTCCTTGACCGTGACTTCGCCCACTGCGCCACCGCCCGCCGGAACCTCCGGTGCTACTTGACCGTGACTTCGCCCACTGCGCCACCGCCCGCCGGAACCTCC
>JANLRD010000121.1:0-20497 GCA_031368215.1 Acidimicrobiia bacterium
GTGGTGCTGCGCCGGCAACTTTGCCGCCATGACGCCACTCCCCCATACGCCGGGCGCCGAAGGACTCGGCACGGTGAACGGCAAGCGGGTCATCGTGAACGGCGCAGGGATCGGCATCGCCCGTCCCGGCACCTACGCCGAGAAGGTCGCGGTGCCGGCGTCGGCGATCACCGTCGTGCCCGACGATCTCGACGAACTGCAGGTGGCGTCCCTCGGCATCGCCGGGGTCACGGCGTTCCGGTGCCTGGTGACCAAGGGCCGGGCCACGGCGGCCGACACGGTGCTCGTCACCGGGGCGTCCGGCGGGGTCGGCTCCATCGTCGTGCAGCTGGCCCGCCACCGCGGCATCCGCGTGCTCGCCCAGACGTCGAGCCCGGCGAAGGCCGACGAGTTGTTCGGCCTCGGCGCGGACCGGGTCATCGTCGCCGCGGACGGGGCTGCTCTCCCTGCCGCGCTGGACGGCGAGGCGCCGACCCTTGTGGTCGACGGTGTGGCGGGTTCGTTCGTGCCGACGCTCGTCGATGTGCTCGCCCCAGAGGGCCGCTACGTGAACTACGGAACCTCCGGCGGCACCGCCGTCACGTTTGATATGCGCACGTTGTACCGCAAAGGAGTTGTCCTCACCGGCTATACCGGGCTCCGTGAGACGTCGAAGGACGATGCGTTCGAGGCGCTGTTCGAGGTGGTCCGATCGGGACACCTTCGCACGATCATCGACGCGGTGCTCCCGCTCGAGGAGGCCGGGGACGCGCACGCCCGCATCCTCGACCGCAAGGTCGTCGGCAAACTGCTCCTGAACGTCCGCGTCTGACCTGATGAAGCTCCGAGGGATCTTCTTCGACTTCGACGGGCTGATCACCGATACCGAGAGCGCGGTGCTGGCCTCCGCCGCTTCGATCTTCAGCGATCATGGCGCGAGCCTTCCGATCGAGCGTTGGCTGAACGTCGTCGGCACGTCGCAGCCGCGCGGGTTCTGGGGACCGTGGCTGTCGGAACAGACCGGCCTCGATCATGATCACGACGCGCTGTGGGACGAAGCGGAGCGGCGCAACATCGAGCTGGTCTCGGGACTCCTGCCGAATGCAGGTGTGGAGGACCTGCTGCGGGTGGCCCGGACCGAAGGGCTCGTGACCCGTGTGGTGTCCAGCTCACCGAGCACGTGGGTGGTGCCGATCACAGAACGACTCGGCCTTCGTCCGTGGCTGGGCGGATACACGACGCGTGAAGACGCGCCGCGCGCCAAACCCCACCCGGACCTCTACATCGCTGCACTCGCCGCAACAGGCCTCCACCCCGACGAGGTCATCGTGTTCGAGGATTCGGCGAACGGTGCGAGAGCGGCGATCGACGCCGGCCTGCGGGTCATCGCCATTCCCGGCCCGGTCACGATGCATCAGGACCTCAGCCACGCCCACCTCGTCGCCCCGACGATGGAGGGCTTGGAGATCGCCGACCTCCAGGACCTGCTCCACCGCTGAGAAGGGCGCGTCTACGGATCACGGCTGCCACCCGACGACGTCTGCGAGTGGCCGCGCCGTCTGATCGAGGAGTTCCGAGGCTGCGCCCATAGATCCGCAACGTCTGTGCATATATGCCGGCGAGTCCGGCGGCCACTTCAGGACGGGATCGTGATCACCACGCCGCGGTCGCCGTAGGGAATGCGGTTGCGCTTGACTATGCCGCCGATCGTGCCCATCAGCTTCGTGAGCTTGGTCATGAAGCCATACTTGGCCACGATCTTCTGGCGGATCACGTCGAGTTCGGCGCCGCTCACGATGTGAGCGGTCGTTTCCACCGGTTGCGTTCCGGCTCGGAGCTTTCCGCGGGCATCGCACGGCTGCACGATGACCTTCCCCGTGTGGGCGAGTCGCTTGGCCTTTCCTGAGCCGGAGCTCGTCCAGAAACCGATAGTGCCATTTCCCAGGTCGGCCGCCCAAACCGGCGATGACACCGCAACCCCGGATTTCCGGAACGTCGTGAGCAGAAGATACTTCTCGTCGGTCAGAGCCATCACCTGACGGTACTCGGCGGGAGGGCGCCGCGCTCAGGGTCAGAGGTGTCGTTGCGCGTGAACGTCAGTGGGCGGCCCACGACGGCAGGCGCTTCTCACCAAAAGCGCGCATACCTTCGGTCGCCTCTTCGGACGCGAACAGTTCGCCCGACAGTTTGGCCATTGACCGGAACGCGGCACGACGAGCCTCGTGGTCCGTCGGGGCCAGGAGTCGCTTCGACGCGGCGAGGGCGAGCGGGCCGCCGAGGCGGAGCTTGGCCACGAGTTCGTCGGTCGCCGCGTCGACGGCGTCAGGCTCCACGACGCGGTTCACGAGACCGACCCGGAGTGCTTCGGCGGCGGTGATGCGCTCGCCGGTGAGGAACAACTCGGCGGCATCGGCTTGGCGCATCTTCGGGAGGCACACGACGCTGATGATCGCGGGGGCGACGCCGATCCGCACCTCGGTGAAGCCGAACATCGCCGTCGTCGGAGCGACGACGAGATCGCACGAGCACGCCAGTCCCAGCCCGCCGGCGAGCGCGCTGCCGTTGAGCTTGGCCACGACCGGCTTGGGGGCGTCAAGGATCTGCTCGAAGACCCTCACGAAGGTCGGCACACCACCGTCGTCACCACCCGCGGTCACCGTGCGGCGCTCCTTCAGATCGGCCCCGGCGCAGAACACCGTGCCCGAACCCGTGAGGACGATCACATGGACCGCGGGATCGGCAATGGCTGTTCCGAGCGACGCCGAGAGCGACTCCACCAGCTCCGTCGACAGCGCATTGCGGTTGGCCGGTCGGTCGAGGGTGATCGTGGCGACCCCGTTCGTCGTGTCGAGACGGGTTGCCGGACCGGTGAAGTGCTCAGCGCTCATTGCCCCATTCTGGTGGAGGGCCGCTCGCGGCTGAGGCCTCGAAGCTCGGCCTCACCCGTGGCCACAAGCCCACATCGCCGACTCGGGCATCCCACATCGGCCGAAAATCACCGATCCGGCGCAGAAAATCAGCGGTCTGGGATGCCGCACTCGAGCATGTGGGATGCCAGGCCGGCCGAACACCTGAGAGCGCGCGGAAAAACGCTAGGGCGCAGCCGGCCGCTGATAGGCGACGACGAACATGCCGTCGGTGGCGCCGGGGAGAAGGAGCGCACCGCGTCCGCATGGACGCCAGCCGGGTTCCGTCGGCGGTTCGATGCCGACGAGCTCAGGGAGGTGCTTGGCTGCCCACGCGTCGAGACCCTCGGTCTCCTTGCGCATGAACGTGCAGGCGCTGAAGACGACGGTACCTCCGGGGCGGACGGCGTCGACCGCGGCGAAAAGCAGTTCGCGCTGCAGCACCACGAGCGCGTCGACGTCGGTCGGGGTGATCCGCCATCGTGCATCGGGTCGACGCCGCAACGAACCGAGTCCGCTGCAGGGGGCGTCGACGAGGACGCGGTCGAACGAGGCTCGAGGAAACGGCAGGAATCGCCCGTCGGCGCGGATCGTGGCGACGCGTTCTTTGAGCCCGAGCCGCTCGACGTTCTCCACCACCAGCTTCGCGCGATGTGCGTGCAACTCCACGGCGACCACATAGGCGCCGCGCCCTGCCATCGCTGTCGCCTTCCCGCCAGGCGCCGCGCACAGATCGAGAATGCGCTCACCGGGCTGCGCGCCGACAAAGCTGCCGACCGATTGCGATGCGAGGTCCTGCACGTAGCCGTCTTCTCGTTCGTGCGAGGTTGCCGGCACGTTCATCGCCCCGAGCACGTCGATGGCATCGTCTCGACCGAGTGCGTTGATGGCGGCGTCGATGATCCAGTCGGGATAGCTGAGCTCCTCGCCCAGGTTGGCGAACGTCGGCGCGGACTTCGCCCCGGCAAGCTGACGAAGGACGGCATTGACGAATCCCTGGCCCCGACCCGGAGCGATCGCCACCGTCTCCGACACGGCGGCGTGGGCCGGAATTCGGAGGTGGCGAATTTGGTATGCACCCATACGGAGCACCCGTCGGACTTCGGCGTCGGGCGTGCGAGAAATGTATGGGGCAAGCACCGCGTCGAGCTCGCGCTGCATGCGAACGGTGCCGTAGACGAGCTCGGTGGCAAGGGCTGCGTCGCGGTCGTCGAGTCCCTCGCGCTTTGCCCTCACCAGCAATTGCGGGAGCGTGAGGTTGGCGAACGCGCCTCCGTCGACGGCCGCCAGTGCTGCGAGAGCGACCGAACGCGCAGTGGGTACGTGTCGGGTCGGGACGCTCGGTCGCGGCGCTGGCGCCGCTCGTTTCCCGGACTTGCCGTGGGTACCGGTCGGGCGACTCATGCGGACGCCACGCCGAGCACCTCGTCAGATCCCGGCTGGAATCCGTTGCGCCACGCGGCGATGTCCATTGCGCCCCGCCCTTCGGGTTTCACGTCTCCAATCACGAGCCAACCGTCTCGGGTGGCCACATGCCTGCCGACGATCGAGCCCGGTACCACATCGGTCGGCGCCCCGACGGGCGAGCGACCACTGGGCACGGATGAGGCCGACAGCACCTTGAGGCGTTTGCCGCGGAACGTGGTCCAGGCTGCCTCCAGGCGTATGAGGCGGTGCACCTCGATGGTCGGACGGGACCACTCGATGCGGAACTCGGCGGGCTCCAGCTTCGCCGCGTGCGTCACTTCGCCGGACTGCGGCTCCGGCGATCCGAGGGATTCGAAACCATTTCGGAGCGCGTCGACCAACACCTTGGTCCCCATGGCGACCAAGCGCTCGAGGAGCGCCGACACCGGCTCGTCCGGATCGATCGGCGTGACCACGCGGCGGAAGACGGGGCCGGTGTCGAGCCCTTCCTCCAACCCCATGAGGCACACGCCGGTTTCGGCGTCGCCGGCCAACACTGCACGTTCGACCGGCGCCGCGCCCCGCCACCGCGGAAGGAGGGAGAAGTGGATGTTCAGGAAGGGAAGCGCGCGTAGCAAGTGGGGCCGAATCAGTTTCCCGTAGGCAACGACGACACCGAGTTCGGCGCCGCGGGCCACGGCTACGAGGACATCGTCGATGTTGTCGCTAGTCGGTAGCCCGAGTTCGAGCGCGGCGGCCTTCACCGGCGACGGCGACAAGGCTGATCCACGACCGCGTCGTCGGTCGGGCTGCGACACCACGAGCATCACTTCGTGCCCGGCGTCGACCAACGCCCGCAACGGTGGAACGGCAGCCTCCGGTGATCCGAGGTAGACGAGCTTCATCGGCGGAAGGTCATTGCTTTGCGCAGGGGAGAGCGCCGCCGGGCGCTACGACACGACCTGTCAACGCAGACCCGGCAAGCCGGGAAGGCTCAGGCCACGCTTCTTGGTGACCGGCTCCGCGGCAATGCGCGGAACCTCGCGGTCGGGATCGTGAGCCGAGCCGTGCTCGAGAATGCGGGTGCGAAGGATCTTCATCCCCTCGGCGCGCTGTTCGTCGGCGAGGTGGTCGAGGAGCAGTACCCCGTTGAGGTGGTCGAGCTCGTGCTGGTAGAGCCGGCTGAGCAGATCGGTCGCTTCGATGTCGACCTCGTTGCCGTCGAGGTCGTAGCCCGTCAGATGGATGACCCGGGGACGGATGATCTCCCACGAGAGGCCGGGAACGGACAGACACCCCTCGTCGTAGCTCCACTCACCGCTCGTTTCCCGGATGACGGGGTTCACGATGGTCTGGGCGCCGGCGCCCTCGTTCATGTCGTAGACGAAGAGCCGCTTGCGCACGCCGACCTGGGGGGCGGCGATGCCGAGACCGGGGGCCTCGTACATCGTCTTGGCCATCTGCTTGGTCAGCTCGACGAGTGCCCCGTCGACATTCGTGACGTCGTCAGCCACCTGTCGGAGAACTGGATCACCGAAGACACGAAGCGTTACACCCGACATGGCGTCCAGCTTACCGGCGGTGGCTCGGAATCGAGCCCACACCGGGTCGGCTCCCGTTCACTGGGTCGGCTCCCGTTCACTGGGTCGGCTCCCGTTCACTGGGTCGACTCACGTTCACTGGGTCGACTCACGTTCAGTGGGCGAGCCCACACCGGGTCGACTCCCGTTCACTGGGTCGGCTCACGCTCACCGGGTCGGGAAACGTTCACCGGGTCGCGTTGTGTGCGTAGACGCACCCATGCCGACCCAGTTCACGAATCCCGACGCCAGCTGACCCAGGCGAAGCCAGCGCGTCAGGCGGTGAGTGCTTCGGCGAACGACGCGAACACGTCGATGTTGCGCGCCAGGTCGGCGTCGGTGTGCAGGATCGACACCAGCCACTGCTCGTCGAGACCCGGGGGCAGCAGGAGACCGCGGTTGATCCCCCAGACCCATTGGGCGTAGGCGAGCACGAAATCGGTGCCCTTGTAGTCGCGGTAGTTGCGCACGGGCGTGCGCGACCAGGTGACGCAGCCCTTCGCTCCGAGGCGGACGGTGTGGGCCGGAAGGTCGTGGTCGGCGATGATCTCGTCGAAACGGTCGACCATGGCGTTGTTCGCGGCAATCGTGGCGTTGATCGCCTTCTTGGTGCAGATATCACGAAGAACGGCCTTGCAGGCGGCCATGACCAGCGGGTTGCCGTTGAACGTGCCGAGGTGCAGCACCGTGCCGTCGGTGATGCCGGCCATGATCTCGGCACGGCCACCGAAGGCGCCGACGGGGAGCCCGCCGCCGATCGACTTGGCCAGGCACAGAAGGTCGGGCGTGACCCCGAAGTGACCGCTCGCGCCGCCGAAGCCGGCGGTGATCCCGGTCTTCACTTCGTCGAAGATGAGCAGAGTGCCGAAGCGCTTGGTGATCTCGCGGACCGCAGCGAGGTACCCCTCGTCGGGCAGACAGATGCCGATGTTCTCCATCGCCGGCTCAACGATGAAGCAGGCGACATCGCCCCGGGCGAGTTCGCGCATCAAGGCAGCCGGGTCGTTGTAGGGCACGACCCCGACGTCGTGGAGCACGCCCCGGGCAAGGCCCTTCGTGGCGGCAACCGGGGTGGGCCGGTCAGCCGGGCCGGCCTGGTCGAGCGGGGGCTTCATCGACACCATGACCTCGTCGTGGTGGCCGTGGTAGCCGCCCTCGACCTTCACGATGCGATCGCGTCCCGTGAAGGCGCGGGCGGCGCGGATGGCGTCGTGGGTGGCTTCGGTGCCGGAGTTGGTGAAGCGCCACATCGGCAGCTTGAACCGGTCGCGCAGCAACTCAGCGACGTCGGCGTTGTCTGTGCATGGGGTGACGAACAGCGTGCCCCGGGCGATCTGCTCATGCAGTGCCTGGGCCAGGATCGGGTGGCTATGACCGCTGAACAGGGCCCCGTAGCCCATGTTGAAGTCGACGTAGTCGTTGCCGTCGAGGTCGACGAGGTGCCCGGCGTAGGCATGGGAGGCCACGACGGGGTGCGGGTCGTAGGCCTGGAACGACGATGGAACACCACCTGGTAAGGACACCCGAGCACGCTCGTTGGCCTTCAGTGACGCACTGGTTCGTTGGCGGTAGATCGTGAGCTCCTGCTCGGTGATCTCCTGGGCCCGCCGGCGAAGGCGAGCATCGAGCGACGGGTCGAGAACAGTGATTCTGTTCATCCGTAACACCCCCTTAGGGTGCGAATATCGTAGCGTACGGGCCTCAACTGAAGTCGATTCGCAACAATTGTTCGCGAAACCGAAACAATCCGCAGCGAACCGGCCCACGGTTCTCGTACGTTTCCCCACGTCAGTCACGGTTTCGGGCCCTTCGACCCAGCCGTGCCCGTATCGTCGAACGCGTGCCGTTTCGACCGCCCGGCGACCCCGATCGCTTCCCGATCGATCGGGTCACCGACGAGGTGCTGCACGCGCTGGCCGTGGTCGGCACGGCGATCGTCGTGGCCCCACCCGGCGCCGGCAAGACCACTCGCCTTCCGCTGGCGGTGATCGACAGCGCGTTCGCCACCAGCGGGATGGTCGTGCTCACCCAACCCCGGCGACTCGCCGCTCGCATGGCGGCCGAGCGCCTCGCGGAGACGATCGGAGGTCGGATCGGCGAGGTCATCGGCCTCCGCACCGGCGAAGAAACCAAGGTCAGCGCGCGTACGAAGCTGACAGTGATGACGGAAGGTGTGCTCGTTCGCATGCTCCAGAGCGACGCGATGCTCGGCGGCGTCTCGACCGTGCTGCTGGACGAGGTGCACGAACGGAGCCTCGACGTCGACCTCGCCATGGCGTTGCTGCGCGATGTCCGGGCAACGCTGCGACCCGAACTCCGCATCGCGCTACTGTCGGCCACGCTCGACGACGCGGCCATGGCGGCGGCATTCGACGCTCCCGTGGTGCGCAGCGAGGGCCGGGCCTACCCGGTGGAGCGGCTGTGGGAGCCGGTCCTTGTCGCCGAGATGGCCAAGCGGACCGCCGAGATCATCGCCCGCGAAATGGCAACGCTGCCTTCCCCCAGCACCAGTCTGGTGTTCGTGCCCGGACGAGCGGAGATGCATGCCGTGATCCGCGAACTCGACCGTCGACCGCACCCGGCGACCGGAGTCGTTCCCCTCCACGGCGGCAGTACGAGGACAGAGGTCGCTGCCGCCCTCCATCCTCTCGACCCGGGCGAACGACGTGTCGTGATCGCCACGAATGTCGCCCAGACGTCGCTGACCCTTCCCGGGGTGCGCCTGGTCATCGACCAGGGGCTCATCCGTCGCCGCGTGACGGATGTGACGACCGGCCTTCCGCGCCTGGCCACCCTCAGGGTGTCGGCGGCGACCGCAACGCAGCGTGCCGGTCGCTCGGGGCGAACCGCCCCCGGCCGGGCGATCGCGTTGTGGTCGGCCACCGAGCATCGCTCGCTCGACGAGTTCGACCGTCCCGAGATCGAACGCGCCGACCTTACGGATGTGGCGCTTGCATCGGCGGTGTGGGGTGCACGGACGCGGGACGCGCTGTCGTGGGTCACCCCGCCATCCGAGCCGGCGTGGGACGCCGCCATGGCCAACCTCCGGTCGCTCGGGGCGATCGCCGCAGACGGCACGGTCACACCGATCGGCGAACGCATGGCGGCCATGCCGATCAGCGCACCGCTGGCGCGTGTCGTCCTCGGCGCATCGGCGCTGCGGCCGGCGGATCAGCGCCGAGCGATTGCCCTCGTCGCCCTCCTGGCCAGCGACCGACGCGCGTCGGCGATCCCGCTCGACGAACAGGTCGCCCTCCTTGCCACCGGGCTGGGCCAACCGGCGGGCCGGGGAGCCCGCGACGACACCGAACGCCTCGCGCAGCGCCTCCTCCCCCTCATCCCGGCCGCGCCCGTCGACACCGCCGTGCGCTCTGTCGCCGGGCTCCTCTCCCTCGCTCTCCCATCTCATATCGCGACACGTCTCACCGCAAACGCGGCGCGCTACCGCTTCGCCGACGGCCTCGAAGCCGAGCTCGGCGAACATGATCCGGTTCGCGGCGCAGCGGCGATCGTGGCGACCGAGCTCGACGCCGACCGTCGACGCGGTCGCATCTTCTCCGCGCTTACGGTCGACACGGCCGAGGTGGAGCTCCTCCACGCCGAGCGGCTCAGCGCATTCACGTCGACACAGCTCGACGGAGACGCGCTCGACGGCACGGTCGTGGCGGTGCGCGAGGTTCGTCTCGGCGCTGCCGTCCTCAGCCGCTCGCCATTCCCACCCGCACGGGGGGACATCGTGAGTGCCGTGCTCGCGCGCCTCGACGTGGACACGATCCTCCGCTGGATGCGCGGCAGTCCGCTGGAGTCGGTGGCGCCACGGGTGGCGTTCGTCGCTTCCCGCGACTCGCTCGCCGCGCGCGTAGCGCTGGCCGGTGCTGCGACGGTGTGGCCGGACCTCTCCCCTGCGGGCCTCATCTCGGCGGTGCACGAGTGGCTCGTGCCACTCCTCGCCGCAGCGAGCGCCCGCCGCCCGATGCGCAGCGTCTCCCCGACCGACGCCTTGGCGCTGCTGATGGACCGCTCGCAACGCCACGAGCTCGAACAACGCGCCCCCGACCGGGTGACGCTGCCGACCGGACGCGACGTCGCCGTCGAGTATTCCCGCGAGGCCGGGCCGACGATACGGGCCAAGCTGCAGGAGTTCCTCGGCACCCGCTCATCGCCGACGGTTGACGGTGTGCCGTGCGTGGTGGAGCTCCTCACACCGGCCGGGCGCCCTGCGGCGATCACCGACGACCTGGCACGGTTCTGGGAGGTCGGCTACCCGCACGTGCGCGCTGAGCTCCGCGGTCGGTACCCCAAACACGACTGGCCGGTCGACCCTCTCGACGCGAGTCCCCAGCGCGGCGTGAAGCGGCGAAGCTGACGAACGCAGCACCGGTCGGGATTGGTGGGACGATGCATGGCGACGGAACAACCAGAGGAGACCAGCATGAATGCCGGCACCGAAACCTTTCGCTCGCCAGGGTTCGCCCTTCTCGACGCGGTACGCGCGCTGGGGGCGACAATCGAAGCCGACGCCGAGGAGATCAGTGGCGAACGCCGGCTCACGGCTCGGGTCCTCGACGGGCTTCGCGCAGCAGGCGTGTTCCGCATGCCCGTCCTGCGCGAGCACGGCGGGCTGGAGCTGTCTCCTCTCGAAATCGTCGCAGTCATCGATGAGATCGCCTACCACGACGGATCCACCGGGTGGGTGTCGATGATCTGTTGCGATAGCGGCTTCTACGCCAGTCTCCTCCCCGATCAGTCCGTGGCCCGCTCGCTGTTTGCCAACCCCGATCTGCTGACCGCGGGATGGCTGTCCCCTGCTGGACGCGCCGAGATCGTCGACGGCGGTTTCCGGGTGACCGGACGATGGTCCTTCGGCAGCGGCGTGCTCCATGCCGAGCACGTGGTCGGTGGTTGTTTGGCAACCGTCAACGGTGAGATGCAGTTCGTCGACGGCAAGCCGCACTACCTCGCCGTGGTCCTACCGAAGGCCGACACGGTCATTCACGACGTGTGGCACACCACCGGGCTGCGCGGGACGAGCAGCAACGACTACTCGGTGACCGATGCCTTCGTGCCGTCCGCACACGCGTTCAATCCGTTCGAGGTCCCCGCCGGGAACCCACCGCTGCACTCGTACCGCGGTCTGATCTGGGGGAAGCTCGGCGGCGTGCCGACCGGTCTGCTGCGGCGGGCCATCGACGAGTTCGAAACACTGTGCACCTCGAAGATGTCGGCGACGATGACGAAGCTCAAGGACGAACCGCGTGCCCAGGTTGCCATCGCCGCCTCCAAAGCCGATCTCGACGCCTGCTACGGCCTGATCGACCGCACGCTCGGTTCGGTCTGGTCCACGTTGGAAACCGGTGACCAGCCCTCCGTCGACCAGCGCGCCGCCCTCGCCCGGACGGTCGTCTGGGTCGCCCAGACCGCACGGGCATCGATCGAACGGCTCGCCGAGGAGGCAGGCACGGCGGCGATCATGGAGACGAACGTGTTCGAACGCATCCGGCGCGACGCCACGATGATCACGCACCACGTCGTCGGTCAGCGCAAGTCGTTTGCCTTGTCGGGGCAGATGTCGTTCGACATCGACCAGCCCTTCGCCATCTTCTGAGGCGGCGCAGACCGTGTGACGTGTGGCACGATACCCCCGGCCCACAACCGCTTTGGAGTGTCGATGGAAGAACAGCTCGTCAGTTTCCTGCGACGCGTGATGCCGGATGCCGATTCCGTCAGCATCTCCGGTTTCGCCCCCATTCCGGGCGGCTTCTCGCGCGAGACGTTCCGCTTCGACGCCGTCGTCGTGCGCAACGGGGCAGAGGAGACCCTCGCCTGCATCCTCCGCAAGAACCCGCCCGCAGTCGTGGCGCTGCTCGAAACCAGCCGCGACGTCGAACACCAGCTGATCGAGGCAGTACGCGCGCATACAACGATCCCGGTGAGCCGGAGCTATGGCGCAGAGATGGACGTCAACGTGTTCGGCGAGGCGGCCATGCTCATCGAGCGGATGCACGGCAGTGGGAAGACGAGCGACCTGTTCAACGAGGGCCCCGACGCCCACCAAGCCGACGATGTGATGCGTCATCTCTGCGAGGTGCTCGTCGAACTGCACACCGCCGAGCTGGCCAAGCTCAACGTCGGCGGGTTGCTCAGCGATCCCCGCGGCGTCGGGATCGACACCTCGTCGTGGGATGCGTACATGGACACAACGTTCCAGTACTACGTCGACTCGTATCCCTCGCTGGCATACGACCCGGCGGCGATGGTGCTCCTCGATGCCGCGCTCACGCTTCGACGCAACAAACCGCGTCCGCTGCCTCTCGTCCTCGTCCACGGTGACTTCAATCCCGCCAACTTCCTGTATCAGGACGGCAGGGTCACGGCGCTGATCGACTGGGAGAACTCTCGAGTCGGCGATCCCCGCGAGGACCTCGGCTGGATGGTGGCCATGGACGGCATGAGCAACACCTCCGTCATGGCGCACCCCAGAGATGAGGGCGGCTTCCTCGCCTATTACAACAAGCTCACCGGCTGGAACATCACGCCGGAGGAGCTCGGCTACTTCATGATGTTCGGCACGATGAACATCGCCGTACCCGTCACCAACGCCGTGAAACGACGGGTGGCGAAGGAGAACGAGGTCTTCTTGAACCTGTACATGATCCAGCCGAGCATGCCCACGCTCGTTGCCTTCACCCAACTTCTCGGCTATCCAGGAGCGCCCGCATGAACACCAACCCCGGTCTGGACGGGATGCTCGAAGGCGTCATCGTCGGCATCACCAACGAGCTGATCCCTTTCCTCTCCAACGAGAAGGCGGTGGCCACGGCGATGATGATGCAGTCGCTCCTCCAGGGTGTCCGCCAGACGCTTCCGGTCTACGACTCGTACCTCGTGCTCGAGCACAACGACATGACCGCCACGCTGCGCACTGCCGCGGCCGCCCTCGACGGCGTCGCCGGCGAAGAGGCCGCCCGTATACGTGAGCGGGGGGCGACCCTCGGAGCATTGGCCGATCTGCCGGCGCCGCCCGATTCGACCGAGGTGGCGCGTGCCTACAACGAACTTGGCCGCGCCCTTGAATCGACCATTGCCGACCTCGACGTGATCCAGCGTGGCGGAGGCGCCGACGCAGCGGCCGCGGACACCGCCCTCAACGCTGTCCGCACCCACCTCGCTCCCCGCTATCTCCGAGACGTCACGACGTTCACCATCGCCGGCGGCTTCGTCGGCCGCGGCTGAGCTCGCGGGTCAGTAGCTGAGGTCAGTAGCCGAGGTCAGTAGCCGAGGCGGTCGAGGGCCTTCGGGCGGCGCTGCCAATCGCGGTCGACGCGAACGAACAGGTCGAGGTACGCGCCTTCGGGGAGCTGGGCGCGGACCGCAGTTCCGACGGCCTTCACCACCGATCCGTTCTTGCCGATCACGATCGGCTTCTGCGAGTCGCGCTCGACGATGACTTCTACGCGCACATACGGTCCTTTGCCTTCACGCTCCTCCCAGTCGGTGACCCGGCAGGCAATCGAGTGCGGAAGCTCCTCGGAGGTGTGATGGAGGAGTTGCTCACGCACGAGCTCGGCGACCCAGAACGTCTCCGACATGTCGGCGAACACGTCGGTCGGATAGAACGCCGGGCCGAAGGGCATCCGGCCGATGATCGCCTCGGTGAGCACGTCGACGCCTTCGCCCGTTGCCGCGGACACGGGGAAGTACTCCGCGAACTCGAAATCGCCCGACGTCCGGAGCATGGCGAGCACCTCGTCGCGACTCGCTGCGTCAAGCTTGTTCACGATGAGGAACGCCGACTTCGGGGCACGCGCCGCGACGAACCGGTCACCCTTGCCGAGGGGCATCGTCGCGTCGAGCACGACACACACGAGGTCGACGTCGCCGATCGATGACGTCGCCGCGTCGTTCGTCCGCTCGCCGAGCAGCGTCCGGGGACGCATCATGCCCGGCGTGTCGACGAAGATCACCTGAGCGTCGGGCCGGTTGAGGATTCCGCGGATCTGGGTGCGGGTGGTCTGCACCTTGTCCGACACGATCGACACCTTCGTGCCGATGATGGCGTTCACAAGGGTGGACTTTCCGACATTCGGACGTCCGACGAACGACACGAACCCGGAACGGAACGAACTCCCCCGCTCACCTGCCGCCTCGGGGTCACTGAGTCGAGCGTCGTCACGTGTCAGGGCAGCCGGATCGGGCCGACCTGTCACCTCGGAGCCGGCCATCGCCCTACTGCTCGGTGTCGAACGCGGCGGAGTCGTCGTGGCCGACCCCGACGTGAGTGATGCGAACCCGGCCGATACGACGTCCCTTGACCCGCTCGGCACGAAGAAGGTGGTGCTCGTAGCTCACGGTCTCACCTTCATGGGGGACATGCCCGAGCTGGTTGAAGAGCAGACCACCGACCGAATCCCAGTCTTCCGACGGCCACTCGACGCCGAGCAGTTCGTTGAGCTCGTCGATGAGCATCGTGGCGGTGACGATGTGATCACCGTTCGGGAGCTTGAGGACCTGCGCCTCTTCCACGTCGTACTCGTCGACGATTTCGCCGACGAGCTCCTCGATTAGGTCCTCCAGGGTGACGAGACCTGCGGTGCCGCCGTACTCGTCGAGGACCAGACACATGTGGAACTTCTGGCTCTGCATCTCGCGCATCAACTCGCTCACCCGCTTGGACTCGGGGCAGAAGCGGGCGGGACGGACGATCGACACCACAGGTGCGTCAGGCTTGCCATCGCGGAGCGCCCGCATCAGGTCCTTCGCATAGACGACCCCCGCGATGTCGTCCTTCGATTCGCGGATGACCGGTATGCGTGAGAATCCAGCGCTGATGGCGACGTCCATCACATCTTCGATCGACTTGTCGGCCGACACCGTGATCATGTCGGTGCGCGGCTTCATGACCTCACGCACGATGGTGTCACCGAACTCGACGATCGAGTGGATCATCTCGCGCTCGCCGTGCTCGATCACGTCGTCGTCGAGGGCGGCGTCGGCGAAGGCGAGGAGCTCGTGCTCCGTGGTGATCGGCGCGTCGTTGATGCGCCCGGGGAGAAGGATGTTGCCGATCCCGACCAGGCCCCTGGTGAGGAGACGGATCGGCGGAAAGCCGGTGAGGCGCAGCACGAACGGAGCGACCGCGAGGGAGACCTTGTCGGTGTTCTTCAGCGCATAGTTCTTGGGGCCGAGCTCGCTGAAGATGAAGATGATGGCGAGTTCGAGCACGATCGCCACGATGACGCCCCAGGCACCGAACACCGGCTCGACGAGCAGACCGACCATGGTCGACATCGTGAGGTGGGAGAACAGCACAATCAGCAGCAATGGGCTGATGAACTTCTCGGGGGCCTCCACGATGCGAACGACGGCCTTTGCACCGCGTCGGCCATCTTCGGCGAGGCTCGACGCCCGGATCTTCGTCATCCTCGTCAACGCCGTCTCCGCCGACGCGAGGAGCCCCGAGAACGCCACGAGGAACAAGACGAACAGGATCTGGACGACCTGGCCTGTGCCGAACGATGCCGAGCCCTCGGACGAACCGGCGGCGGCGAGCCACGTGTTCATGACTGCACCGGGCTGGACGACCGATGGAACTGGCTGAGCAGCTCCTGTTCGCGGGCTTCCATGAGTTCGGCCTCGGCGTCGTCCATGTGATCCATGCCGAGGAGGTGGAGGATGCCGTGCACGACGAGCAACGCGATCTCATCGTCGAGGGTGCCGTCGTGATGGTCGGAGGCATGTTCGGGAGCGTTCGTGGCGGCGTAGGACGGGCACACGACGACGTCGCCGAGCAGGAGCGGAAGCTCCTCGTCGTCTTCGTCATCACCTCGGGCAGGGAGCGGCATGCCCACGGGTGCCGCTATGGCGAGCGGCGGGATGTGGCGGGGCGAGGCTTCTTCATCGATCGGGAAGGAGAGCACATCGGTCGGCCCGGTCTTGCCCATGAACTGGAGGTTGAGTTCGGCGATCGACGGTTCGTCGACGAACAGCAGCGACATCTCGACACCCTCGTTGTTGCGGTCGACACCCTCAGCGGCGAGAACCTGCACGGCAAGCCGAAGCCAACGATCCGTGTCGATCGGGTGGTCGACCTGTTCGTCGGCGACAAACACTTCGATGTTCATGACTGCCTGTCGGGGTTGAGGAAGAACCGGTGATGGTCACCGCGTTGATGAGAGCCGTTCATGAGTTGTGGTCCAGGGGTTTGTTCCGCGCGCTTTGCAGTTCGTCGTTGCGCTCGTAGGCATCCACGATGTCGGCGACGATCCGATGGCGCACAACGTCGGACTTCGTTAAGTACACGAACGAAAGACCTTCGATGGTGCCGAGGATCTTCTCGAGGCCGGCAAGGCCGGAGCGTTCTCCCCGAAGATCGACCTGGGTGACGTCGCCGGTGATCACGACCTTCGAGCCGAACCCGATACGGGTGAGGAACATCTTCATCTGCTCCGGCGTGGTGTTCTGGGCCTCGTCCAGGATGATGAAGCTGTTGTTGAGCGTGCGGCCTCGCATGAAGGCCAGCGGGGCGACCTCAATGACGCTCTTCTCGATGAGCTTTGCTGCGCCTTCGGGGTCGAGCATGTCGTAGAGCGCGTCGTAGAGCGGACGGAGGTAGGGGTCGATCTTCGCCATGAGATCGCCGGGCAGGAAGCCGAGCTTCTCCCCCGCTTCGACCGCCGGTCTGGTCAAGATAATGCGGCTGACCTGCTTGGTGACGAGCGCATGCACCGCCAGGGCCACGGCGAGATAGCTCTTGCCGGAACCGGCCGGTCCGATGCCGACCGTGATGATGTTCTCGTTGATGGCATCGACGTAGCGCTTCTGTCCGCTCGTCTTGGCCTTGATCGACTTGCCCTTGGAGGAACGCATCGCCTCGGTCGACAGGACCTTGCTGGGGCGCTCATCGGCGCGGACCATGTCGATGCTGCGGCCGAGGCCGGCATCGTCGAGGGTGATGCCCGCTTCGAGCAACACGATGAGCTCTTCGAAGAGCTTCGTGGCCTGATCAGCGGACGGACCGTCGAGGGTGATCTCGTTGCCGCGCACATGGATGCGGGTGTCGGGGAACGATGCCTCGATGCGGCGGAGGTGCTCGTCACGCGAACCGGCGAGGCGGGCCATGAGGTGGTTGTTCGGAACGAAGACCTTGCGGGTGCCGGTGCTACGCGTCCCGGTCGTTGCGGTTCCGGTGGTGTTGGTAGTGGTCATGGTGTGGAAAGGGCGGAACATCGCGCCCGGCGGGATCGATCGGACATGGATGTCATGCCCGGAAGGGGGGCCACCCCATCGGACGACCGCCAATCACGTGCATGTGGAGGTGGGAGACGCTGTTGCCGGAGTCGTCACCGACGTTGAACACCAACCGGTAGCCGGAGGCGTCGATGCCGTCGATGCGGGCGACCTCCTGGGCGGTGGTGAACATGTCGGCCACGTCGGCGGCGTCGGCGGCGGCGAGCACGCCGGCATGTTCGACATGGCGCTTCGGAACCACCAACACATGCGTCGGTGCCGTGGGTGCGAGATCGCGGAACGCCAGCGAGAGATCGGTTTCCGCCACCTTCGTCGCCGCGATTTCACCGGTCACAATCCGGCAGAACAAACAATCCATGGCCACACCAGGGTACTCGTTGTGGTTCCAGGTCTCGGTGAAACCCCTGGAGACCACCGACGGCGGCGGGAGCGGGCCGTTTCCTGCCGCGACCGGGTGTCAACGTAACCGTCAGGGTTCCCTACGCTCGGAGACCGATTCACCGCCGCCCGCGTTCCACTGACAGGTCCCCGATGCCCGAAGGCCACACGATTCACCGCCTCGCCCGGGACCACACCCGTGATTTCGCCAAGCAACAGGTGTCGGTGACGTCACCACAGGGGCGCATGGCCGACGGCGCCGCGGTCGTGGACGGTCAGGTCCTCAGGGCGATCGATCCGTACGGCAAACACCTCTTCTACCGCTTTGCCCCTCTCGGCACCCGGACCCGCAAAGCGAACGGTGCCGATCCCCGGGTGACCACGATTCACGTGCACCTCGGCCTGTTCGGCAAGTTCAAACGCAGCGCTGCCCCGGGCGATGCACCCCGCGACACCGTTCGGATGCGCATCGTCGGGGACAAATGGGCGGTTGACCTCACCGGCCCGACGGACTGCCGGATCATCGAGCCCGACGAGGAAACGGTGATCCGCGCCCGCCTCGGCCCCGATCCGATCCGCGACGATGCCGATCCCGAACTGGCGTGGGCACGGATCGTGAAGCGCAGGTCGACCATCGGCGAGGCGCTCATGGACCAGAAGGTGATGGCGGGCGTCGGCAACGTCTACCGGGCCGAGTCGCTGTTCGTTCACGGCATCCACCCCAACCGCGCCGCCAACGCCGTCACCCGGTGGGAGTTCGATGCACTGTGGTCGACCATCGTGCGGATGCTTCGTCAAGGGGTCGAGGACGCGCGGATCATCACGGTGGGTGACGACGAGCTGGCGATGGTCGGCGTGCCGCGGCGACGGATCCGCAGCAAGGAAGCGGTCTACGTCTACAAGAAGGACCACTGTCGCCGCTGCGGCTCCCCCATCCAGCGCTGGGACCTCTCCGGCCGCTGGGCCTACGCCTGCCCCACCTGCCAGCCCGACTGACCCGAACGGGGAGCGACCCCTGGGTCGGCTCGCGTTCACCGGGTCGGCCCACGTTCACTGGGTCGCGATCTTGTCGGTTTCCGCGCGAGAGCCGACCCAGCGCGCGAGAGCCGACCCAGCGCCCCTCAGCCGACCCAGGACGGTCACGGCCGCGCGATCGTTCGGAGTGATCGGGTCGGCGGACGCATGATTGTTTGTGAACGGCGGCGCAGAAGTGAACGGCCGTTCATCACACTCAGTGACTATGGCGGCGTCGAAGGACGGTGTGGCAGGTCTCGCTCGGTCGGTGACCCGGGCCACTCGGGCCGCGTCGGACGGTCAACCGCTGCAGTCACTCCTCGACGATGTGCGGGCCGACGCCTCGGCGGAGCAGCGCAGCGCGCTGTTCTGGCGGGAGCGGGTCGACCAGGAATCGATGACGCTCCGTGGCGCGCTGCGTGCCGCCGCCGAATCCGGCGCATCAGCGCGTTGCGTCATGTCGAGCGGATCGGTTCGCCACGGAGTGATCGGTGCCGTCGGCCTCGACGTCGTCGAACTGCAAACCCGAGGTGGGCAACGCGTGCTGCTCGCACTGGACAGGCTCCGCTCCGTCCGGTTCCCCGGTAGCCGCATGCTTGCTTCCGACACCGAAGCGTCGGTGTCGACACTGCGCTCCTGTCTTGTTGCTCTCGCCGACGAGCGATCCGATGTGCGACTGGTGCTCGACGGAGGATCGGACGAGCAGGGCACGCTCGTGACGTGCGGTGTCGACGTCGCGGTGCTTCGGACCTTCGAGCGCGACCTCGTGTACGTGCCGGTCAGCGCCGTCGGCGAAGTCGTGGTGCTCGCCCGATGAGCTGTTGCGACTACGAGCGGTCAGTAGCCGTCAGCCCCGGCGCCCTTGGCTTCGGGGTAGAGGTGGTCGAGCGTGCCGGGGGCGATCCGCGACGCCTCGATGAACGCGTCGATCTCGTGCTCTCGCAGCCGAATGACCCGGCCGAACTTGTACGCCGGCACCAGCCCTTCGTCGACGAACTTGTACAGGGTGCGGAGGGAGACGCCGAGACGCTCCGCCGCTTGATTGGAACTCAACCACTTCGGTTCCTGGGCCATCTCCTCAGCGTACACAGGCGTTTTGAATAACTTGCATGTAATTTCAAGTGATGTCTTGTGTTTTTGTTAGTTGCAATGTAGACCCGTGCCATGGCGGATGTTTCCCTACGGAACGGCGATGGGCAGTCGAGGTCGGCGTCGACCCGCCCGGCGGCCGAACGCCGCCACCGCATCGGTGGCGGACCCGGTGCCCTCCCCAACGCGCGGGCGATCGTGGGGGCGCTGCTCTGCGTGAGTGCGGCGTTGGTGGCCTGGTATGCCGCGGCCGGTCGCGCCGACGACCCGGTGCGGCCCCTGGTCGTCGCCTCACGGGATATCTCCGCCGGCATGCTCGTGTCCGCCGAGGATCTACGCGTCGACGACGTGGTGATCACGCCCGAGCTCCGCGTCCGGACCTTCGGCGATCCGAGCGCCGTGGTCGGACGTGTCGCGCTCGGACCGATCGCCTCCGGTGACCCGATCCTGCAGAGCGCGACCGATGCCGGCGACACCCTCGCGCCGAAGCGTCAGTTCTCCCTGAGCCTTCCGGTGGCCGCGGCGGTCGGTGGTTCGCTCCGCAGCGGCGACACCGTCGATGTGCTGGCCACCGTCGAGCGCGACGGAACCGACGTCACCGAGACCCTCGCCCGCAGCATCCTGGTGTCCCGGGTGACCGGAAGTGACGCCAACGTCATGAGCCCGACCGGTGACCGCCTCATCACGTTCTCGGTCCCTCCGGAGCTCGACGTCGAAGCGCTCGTGAACGCCGCGACGACCGGCAAGGTGCACCTCGTCCGCACGACGGGAACGGCGAGCGCGACGTCTCCTCCTTCGACCGAACCCGGCCGGGCGGGCGAGCAGGGTCCGAGCTGATGACCGGCCGCTACGTCCTCGTCGCTCTGGCCCGGCCGCGGGCGCCGTGGCTCGACCGGG
>JANLRD010000130.1:0-13651 GCA_031368215.1 Acidimicrobiia bacterium
CCGCGTTCGGCACCCGCGGGCTCTACGTCACCATCGTGTCCGCGCTCGGCGCCCACCCAAGATTCCACAAAGCCGAAGTCATGGCCCAAGCCGCCGGACTCCTCGCCGCCGAAACCGCCGAACGACACCGACGGCCCGTGATCATCATCGACGAAGCCCACCTGTTGACACCCCAACAACTCGAAGAACTACGTCTACTTACCAACGCCGACATGGACTCCACATCACCATTCGCCGGGATCCTCGTCGGACAACCAACCCTCGCCCGACAGTTACGCATGGGCACCTTCGCAGCCCTCGACCAACGCATCGCCACCCGCTACCAACTCAAACCCATGGACCTCGCCGACACCGCCGGCTACCTCCGACACCACCTCGCCCTCGCCGGACGCAACGAACCACTCTTCGCCGACGACGCCATCGCCCGCCTCCACCGAGCCGCCAACGGACTACCCCGCCAACTCAACAACGCCGCCACCGCCGCACTCATCGCCGCCGCCACCACCGGCGCCCAACTCGTCGACGACACCCACGCCCGCAAAGCCGCCGCCGAACTCACACGCGACTAACCACCAAGCCATGCCAAACCATCACCACCAACCCCTGCCAGCCCATGCCCAAACATCGCTGCCGCCAACACCGGGTGAATGTCGGTGGTTGTCCATGTGTGGGTTTGTTGGTAGCTGAGTGCGAGGGTGCGGGCGATGGCTTCGGCGGTTTCTTGTCGGCGGTAGTCGCCGAGTCGTCCGACGGCGTGTTTGGTGTGCCACAGGGTGAGCCCGGCGAAGACGAAGACTGCGGTGACGGCGACGGTGACGAAGGCGACGACGAGTCGTTGTGCGAGTGGGCTACGAAGCGTCGTCCGCTGTGCCGGGTCGGCGTTCGGGTTAGGTGTCACGGGTGATTCCGAGTCGGTAGCCGACGCCGGTGACGGTTTCGATGATGAGGGGTTGGCGTTTATCGGCTTCGATTTTGCGGCGAAGGTTTTTGATGTGGGAGTCGATGGTGCGTTCGTAGCCGTCGGCGCCGGCCTCGAGGCCGGTGATCCGGTCTCGTTCGGATGCTTTCGCCGTCAGCATGAGGATGGGTACGTTGCCGTGGCGGCGCACCTCTCGGGCGATGTCCTCGCCGTCCATGTCTGGGAGGCGGAGGTCGAGGATCACGAGATCGAATGGGTCCGCCACGACGTTACGCAAGGCGGTGCGGCCGCGGCGGCAACGATCACGGTGTGTCCGTCGTGTTCGAGGGTTCGACGCAAAAGTTCGGCGATGCGGGCCTCGTCTTCCACCACCAAGATCATGCCCATGTCGCCAAGCTTGCCCGCATTGTCGACACGGAAAAGGTCACGTCGTTGCGGTCATCGCCGGTAGGACAGCACGGTCGCCATGCCGGATTCGAAGTGGTAGGTGTTGTGGCAGTGCAGCATCCACTGGCCGGGGTTGTCGGCTTCGATGTCGACGTCGACTGATTTCCACTTGGGTACGTTCACGGTGTCTTTGCGTGAGGACCCGACCACCTGAAATGTGTGGCCGTGGAGGTGTATCGGGTGGAACATGTTTGTCATGTTCTTGATCTAGAGGCGGAGCCGTTCACCTTGGGTGATCGTGATCGGTGACGCGTTGGGATACGAGCGTCCGTCGATGCCGTGGGTGTAGCCGGTTTCGGTGGCCGTCAATCGGATGGTAGTGGCGCGGGTCGGTTTACGGTCCGCCAGTCGCGCCGCATCGGTCGGGGTCAGGTCGGCGTAGGCGAGTAGCCGTCGGGTGAGACCCGATGGGCGTGAACCGGTCTTGGGTGACGACGCCGCCGTGGTGGTGCGCAGAACCGCTTCGCCGGCCGGGTCAATTTTTCCTTCGGGCACGGCGACGATGGCGAAGGCGCCGGACTTGGCGGTTACGAGTACGTCGTAACGCTCGCCCATCCCCATCACGACGGTGTCGACTTCGACTGGCTTGACGGGGAATCCGTCGGCGTGGGTCACCGTCATGCGGTGATCAGCAATCGCCACTCGGTACGGCGTGTCGGATGCGGCGTTGATGAACCGCAACCGAACGCGTTGGCCGGGCTTGGCCAACACTGTTTCGCGCTCCGCCGGTCCGCGTCCGTTGATCACATGCAACGGGTAGGTGACGTCACCGGTCAAGCCTTCGGACTCCCTTGCGCCGTCGCCGGTGCCGGACTGTTCGTTGAAGTCATGCTCACCATGGCGGCCGCCCTTTTTCAGTTCGGTAAGGACCTGTTCGGGTGTGCGTCCGTAGCCGTCGAGCCAGTCGTCGAGCATCAAGGTGGCGTCGACGTCGGCGCTTGTCGGGTCATTCGGGTCTTCGATGATCAACGGGGCGTAGAGGCCCTTTGTCTAGCTCAAGGCCCATGTGCGGATGGAACCAGTACGTTCCGGCATCGGGCGCGGTAAAGCGGTAGGTGAACGTCTTGCCGGGATCGACGGCCATCGGCTGGGTTAGGCCGTGCACGCCGTCCATGTTGTTGCGCAGCGCAATGCCGTGCCAGTGCATGGTGTTGGCCGACGCCATCTTGTTCACGAATGTTGCTTCGATCATGTCTCCGACCTTGGCCCGAATGGCTCCGGCGCCTGGTCGGTCACCAAACGCCCAGGTTGAAACCTCACGGCCACCTACGACGGCTTTGATCGGCGACGCGATGACGGTCGCCCTTACCAGGCCAGCTCCCGGGCGTCGGCGTTTCGCGTCGCGTGCCTCGACGGCCGGGTCGGTCGGACCGACCGGCTTCGACCCGGCTGATGCAGTCGCCGCGAATCCCGGTCCACCAGCACCCAACAGCAGAAGGGCGCCACCGCCCACCAAGACTTCACGACGTGAATACTGTCTACGCGACACGATGTGGTTTTCGGACTTGTGGAGTTTCATGAGGGCAGTTTGACTTACCTGTGTGGAGATCTCGTGGAGAAGTGTCTTCGGGCGAAAATCTCTCATGACCAATCAAGAATGGACCGATGAATTGTCTATGCGTCTCGTGAATCTGCTGAACTCGGAATCGCTGAGCATCTCGCTCTATCTGATCGCTGCGATTCTCTGTGTTCGTGGTGAGTATCGGGAGCGGAGGATGAAATTGACTTCCGCGACGGTCATTTGGCCCTGGTTCTGGGCCGCAGTGGGCGGCTTGCTCGTGCTCATGGCGCTTGCGCGGGTCGGTCATGTTGGCGGTCGCCTCTACTTCTTCGGACGGCGCGAAGCGGAGGCGGGCGGTTGGTACGGATCACGAAGACCACTCCAAGCCTTGGTTGTCGCTGTTCTTGCAGTTATCGCGCTGGCGATAACGGTAGTTGGTGGACGACGGATTGGTGCCGAACATCGACGTTACGCTCCAACTCTGATTGTTCTCTTGGGGCTAGTTCTCTTCTCCGTCGTTCGTGTCATCTCGCTCCATCAGATCGATTCCGTACTGTATCGACGCCCCATCGATCGTGTGCGGCTGGGCCCGGTTCTCGATCTCTCACTGATCCTTGCGCTAATCGCTGCGATATCTGTTGGTCAACTCAACGCGCCTATCGAAAAATGACTGGTAAGTGCAGTCCTGCTGCCGACGCAATTCGCCCAATCGATACCGTGCCAACTCAACTCCGTGTGGCTGAGAATGCTCGCGGGATTTTGCGCAAGTCATGCTCTGGAACCTGTCGTATGATCTAGGAGTTACAGCCATTTCAGCATGGTGTCGTGGCCACCAGTCGGTCGGCGGTTCGTCTGTTGGGAAGGGCGGTGACACGGTCGGCGTAGGGGATGAGGGCGCGGGGTGCGTTGATGGCAACGGCACCGACGAGCCGCCCGGTGGTGTTGGTGTACGTCGCGACGAGCTGTCGTTTTGCGACGGACCCTTCGGCGATGGTCACGGTGGTACCGAGACGGGGCATGCCAATGGACTGGATTTTGGTGCCGTGTTGTTCGGACCAGAACCGTGGGATTGGTGTGAATGACTGGGCGGCGTCGATGCCGTCGAGGAGGGCATCGGCGGCGTGTCGGGCTTGTTCGACAGCGTTGATCCAATGCTCGACCCGGCGTGGTGTGTCGTCGAAGGCAAGGTTGGGCCAGCGGGCCACGTCGCCGGCGGCGACGACATCGAGGAGCCCGATGACGTGACAGGTGGCGCCGCAAAGGACGCCGTCGGTGAGGTCGAGACCAAACCCGGCAAGTCCTTCCACGCGTGGGACGGTGCCGATACCGACGAGGACGACGTCGGCTTGGACGACCGTGTTGTCGGTGAGGGTGACGACCATGGTGTCGCGTTTGGGGTCGTGTTCGAGGGTGGCGACACCGTGGCCGGTGCGGACGTCGACGCCGTGTTCACGGTGGATGTCGGTCATGATCTGGCCGAGCTCGTGGCCGATGGCGTGGCTGAGCAATGTCGTGGAGACGTCGATCATGGTGACCGGCACGCAGCGTTTCACGGCCGAGGTGGCGACTTCGCAGCCGATGAACCCGCCGCCGATGATCGCAATGCTTTTCGCTTTGGCGAGTGCGGCGTCGAGGTGGCGGCAGTCATCGAGGGTGCGCAGGACGAAGACACGGTCGGGGAATCGTTCCGCTCCGGGAATGGTGCGGGGGGTGACGCCGGTGGCGATGACGAGCCCACCGACTTCTTCGGTAGTCCCGTCGGCGAGTACAACGGCGCGTTCACGGGCGAGGCCGGTGACGCTGGTACCGAGTCGCCACGTGATGTCACTGAGATCAGCGGCGGTGCGGAAGCGGAGGTGTTCGGGGTGGACTCCGCCGTCGAGGAGTTGTTTGGAGAGCGGGGTTCGGTTGTACGGTCCGCGGGGTTCGTCACCGAAGATGACGATCGGCCGCCGGTAGCCACGATCGCGGAGCCGTTCGGCGCAACGCACTGCCGCGAGACCGGCCCCGATGATGGTGATGTTGGTGAACTCCTTCACGATGTTCTCGCCGATGGCTTCGAAACGATCGGAATCGTCACGGTGTTTGAGGGTTCGATGTGAATCGCTTGCATCGGGCACAGTCGGGCGGCGTTCCACACCTTTTCGTAGAGATGGGCTTCCGGCTTCGATTTGTAACGGATACGCCCGTCAACGGAGAGATCGAACACTTCGGGGGCTTCTTGGACGCAGATTGCGTAGAAGTGGCAGTGGTTGTTGTCCACGCTGATCGTCACCTGAAACCCGGCGTTTGGTTCGGGGCTGGGTTCGGGTCTTGTTGGTGGGTTCGTCATGTCATGGCTCCACGTGGGAGATACGGGCTTTGGACGTGAGCGGCAAGTGGGGGATGGCTCGTAGGACGCTGAGCACGATCAGTCCGAGGGTGGACGCCGCGAGGATGAGGGTGATCGGCCCGCCACCGCGTGCTTCGGCCGAGGTGGTGAACACGTGAACCAGCGACAGCGCGAACACCGGGTAGGCGATGAAGTGCACAAGATGCCAGCGTCGGTAGGTGAGTTTGCGTTGGAACCAGACCGACACCGCCACGGCGACGGCGAGCTCGAACGCAATAATCCCGATAGCCACTTCGGCCTCACCTGCGAACGGCACGAAGGCGTCGACGATCGAGAAGTTCTCTTGCGTCTGAAAGATGTACGTCGCCGCATGAAACAGCGTGAACGCAAGAGTGGTGATGGCCAGGGTCATGTGACCGCCGTAGACAGTGGATCGTCGGATGAGTTTCAAGGCCCACCCGGTCGTGGTGGTGATGCCCCACACGAGAGTGAGCCACATCAATCCGTACGACACATACCCGGCCAACGCCGCGACCTTGCGGACCGACGCATCGGGCCCGGTACCTTCCTGCGCACGGATTGCCGCCGTCACCACGCGAGCGTGAAGCCCGCTTCCGATGGCCATCTGCACTCCGGTATGAAATGTGGTGCCGAGCACGACGAGGCCCATGGGTTCCCTTTCGAACAACTACGATCTCTGCTTGCGAACCAGAGACTAACTCTGATTACGAATAATAGTTTGTGATGGTGAGAGGACGGTGAGGACGATGCTGCAACGAGATGGAAGGAGCCGTGACGGTCGCCGGGCTGCGGGCCAACTCGAAGGCGACGTTCTTGGGGCGCTATGGGCGGGTGACAGACCGATGAGTCCAGCGGAGGTGCTCGAGGCGATCGGTTCCGATGTGGCGTACGTAACGGTGCTGTCGACGCTCATCCGGTTGCACGAACGCGGCACCGTTGATCGTGACAAGCACGGACGTGCTCACCTGTATCGTCCAGTCCGGAGTCGGGCGGAAACCGCGGCGATCGATATGCGGGCGATGCTCGACGGCGGCGGAGACCACGAACAAGTCCTTGCTCGGTTCCTCGACATGCTTCCCACAACGGATCAGGAAACGTTGCGGTCACTGGTGCGACGACCCAAGCGCACGCCCCGATGATCATCTCGGTGTACCTGCCGTTGATCGCTGCCGCACTGATCGGTCGTTGCTTCCGGTCGCGCCGCTTTCTTCCTGGTCATCCTGCGGTGCAGACGTGGGCGGTGTCGGTCGTTGCGATCGTGACCGCGTTCATGTCAACGTGGTCGCTGGTGTTGCTGGCTACCGCCCGGGTCGACCGGGTTGCGTTCGTGACGGAACGGCTGCATCTGGTCGGCGGGCTGCTGCGCCGCAGCGAACATGTGCCTGTTGGTGTGTCGATGGCCGCCGCCGTGTATCTGGTGGTGCGCGCCTATCGGGTGGTCCGTGTTGTCGCCCGCTCCGGTCGGGCACGGCGCGCGTCGAACCTGTTTCGCGCCAAGCATGACGGTGCGCTCGTCGTTGTCGCCGACGCCAATCCGATTGCGTTCGCGTTGGCTGGTAACCGCCACGTCCCGGGAACCGTCGTGGTGAGTACCGCACTGTTCACCACGGTCCCCGTCGCGCAACGCCGTGCCGTTCTCGCCCACGAACAGGCGCACCTGGCGTTGCGTCATCATGCTCACCGTGGCGCCGTGAACATCGCCGTTGCCCTCGAACCGTTTCTTGCCTCCGCCGCCGGCCTGTCCCGTCGGGCGATCGAACGGTGGGCCGACGAACACGCCGCCACCGACCCGTGGCAACGACACAACGCCGCCGACGCGATCCTCACGTTCCTCCGACACACTGCGACACCGTCAATCGGGGCCGCACCCGGTGTTGCGGTCAGTCTCGGCGGTCTCGCCTACGCCGACACCGACGCACGCGCCCGTATCGAAGCGCTCCTTCAGCCACCGCCACGTCGCCGGATCTTGCACGCGATACCCGTGGCGTTGGTGATCGCCGCCGTTGCTGCTGCCACGGGCGATGCCACGCAGCAATTGGCCCACCTTGTCCACGCCGCCATCCGGTAGTCACAACGTCGGACCCGACGGGTTCGACGAGTCGGAGAACGTCCCGACGTCGAAGTGGCTCAGCCACAACCTCAAGGCCCTGGCGCTGGTCAGCCTGCTGCAAGACACTGCGTCAGAACTTCTCTACCCGATCCTGCCGCTGTTCCTTACCGGCGTGCTCGGCGCGCCGGTTGCTGTCGTGGGCATCATCGAAGGTGTCGCTGACGGTGTCGCGGCGCTCACCAAGATCGTGTCGGGCCGCCTCGCCGACCGGTGGCGTCGCCGACCACTCGTCGCCGCCGGATACGGATTAGCGGCGTTCGGCAAAGTCCTTATCGCGATTGCGTCGACGTGGCCTCTCGTACTCGTCGCCCGTGCCCTTGACCGGCTCGGCAAAGGAATTCGGGGGGCCCCACGCGACGCACTGATCGCCGACGATGTGCCCGCTGAACATCTCGGACGGGCGTTCGGTTTCCATCGTTCGATGGACACTCTGGGCGCAGTGATCGGTCCACTCCTCGGCCTCGCCTTGTTCGAACTGTTCAACCATCACTACCGGCCGGTGTTCATCGTCGCCGTGATTCCCGCTGTGTTGAGTGCTGTTGCGGTGCTGTTCGTGCACGAACAAAAACGACCCGCCAGCGAGACCTCGAAACCAGTCAACGTCGCGGCAAGCAAGGCCCGGCTACCGGGCCCGTACTGGTTGCCGTTCACGATCCTCACCGTCTTCTCGTTCATCAATTTCTCTGACGCCTTGCTTATTCTGCGCGCCCGCCATCTCGGCCTCAGCGTCACGTCGGTCATCGCGGCCTACGCGTTGTACAACCTGACGTACTCGGTGGCCAGCTACCCGGCCGGTGTACTTGCTGATCGGGTCTCCAAGCAGACGATCGTCGCAGCCGGGTTCGCCGTGTTCGGCGTTTCTTACGCCGCCCTCGGCCTCGTCACCGGGGCCGTGTGGGTATGGCCCATCTTCGCCCTGTACGGCCTGTACACCGCGCTCACCGACGGTGTCGCCAAAGCCTGGATCGCCACCACCGTCACCCCCGCCACCCGAGGTCGCGCTCTTGGGCTCCAAGGCGGCGCTGCGGGCATCGGAGCGATCGCCGCGGGTGCCTGGGCCGGTCTGTCCTGGCACGGCACCGGACGTGTACCGCTGCTCGTTTCCGGCATCGCCGCACTAGCGCTCGCGGCTGGCGTAGTTTTCCTGAGCGGACTCAATCCAAAGGTCGATCTTGTTGGACTGACGCAGTGACGATGGACGACCTGTCCGACCTCGCGCCCACGCTGCGCTCGCTGTCCGCTCGCGCTGGGGTAGTGCCGAGTCGACCTACCAACCGCGAACATCCAGACCGTGAGGTAGCCAACCGCCTATCACGACGTAGTCGCCGGATGACGGCGGCGATTTGGGAGCCGAAATCGATCCACATCATGGCGTGTCCACATCGGGATTGCGCCTATGCCGGGACGAATCTGGACACAGGGAAGTTTCTCTACTCGGCGGCCACCGTGGTCGGCAATCGCGAGGATGGCGACCGTGGATCTGCGGAGTCGGTGTGTCGGTTCATTCCGAACGGTCGGTCGAGCCCCGAGCGCTGGTGTCCGAATTGTGGCGGCGTGGATTGTCGTCGCGGCCGGAGCGTATGCCCCGACGATGTTCCGTCAGGCTCGTTTGGCGGTCTACCGAAATCTGCACCCACACCTTCGAGGGTCCCAAGGATCATGGGCGCGGCTCGACCGTATTCAGCCGGTGAATTGAGGCTTCACCCTCGCACCGGGAGTCAGGCCGATGTGCGACGTTGCTGGGTGACACCTTGTGCGAAGTGGTGGGCTTGCCCATCTCCCGCAGATAGAGCCACCCGATCGGGGTGAGGTAGGCGAAGTAGGCGAAGACCCGAACGCGCTCAGGATTCGCACTCCATCCGAAGAGACCGTTGACGAAGGCATAGACCGTGCGTCGTTCGGCCAACGGGCCAGACCGTACGGTCCAGAGTGAATCGGCCACGAATGACCATTCGACACCGAAGAATTCGCGGAACTCGTGCACACCCTTGGCGAACAGTCCGGCGGCGAACAGCAGCAGCAACGCACCGGTCCAGGTGAAGAACTTGGCCAGGTTGACCTTCTTGCCACCCCGGTAGATCAGCAGACCGAGTGCAGCCGAGATCGCCAAGCCGATGAGCCCACCGATCACGACCTGCGCTCCGGTCGTGCCTTCATTCTCCGCGCCGATCAAGAAGAGAACCGTCTCGAATCCCTCGCGGGCCACCGCGACGAAGGCCACCACCGTGATCCGCATGGGTGATCGTTCGAGTGCAGAATCAAGTCGGTTGTGCAGCTCGCCGCGAAGACCACGGGCGTTGCTACGCATCCAAAAGATCATCCATGTCAGAACGGCCACGGCGGAAAAAGACAGGGTTCCTTCGATGAACTGCTCGGACTTCCCGTCGTACTCGCCCACCAGCGCCCGGAAAGCGACGCCGGCTACAAGACAGACCAGAGTCGCAGCCCCAACGCCCACCCACACCTGCCGCAGATATTGTGACCGACCCGTCTTTACGAGGTACCCGACGATGATCGCGAGAACGAGAGAGATCTCTAGCCCCTCGCGCAGGGTGATCAAAACACTTGCTCCCATGACTTCAACCCTCAACTTTTGTAGGCCTGAACGGACCCAGCGATTTTTGGTGTGCCTAAAACTATATGTCAAGCACACCACCTATTGCTAGCCGGAGGAGTCGTGAGAGGAGTCGTTGATCTCGACTTTGACCGTCAATGGTCCGCCGGTCGCAACGGTCGACCGCATCCGGGCTTTGGGGTGCAACACCTTCGAACGATCACCGGCTCGACCGGTAGTGGCCCGCGTTTTCCGCATCGACAGTCCGTGGTTCAACGGTCACGCGGCAGTGGCCACCTTCGAACTCGCCGAACTGATCGCTACGAAGATTCGTGCCCTGTTTCAACGCAAGAAGGGACGTGACCTGTTCGATCTCTGGCTTGCGGTGCGTCACGCCGGGCTCGGCGTCGAGGAGATCGCCGGCTGCTTCGAGCCGTACCGGCCCGACGGCTGGACCGCCGCGCGTGCTTTGGCCAAACCTCCACGCCAAGCTCGATGACGCTCAGTTCGCCCATTGCATTGCCCGGCGTAAGTGAGAATGATCGGAATTGGTCACACGCCGCTTCGGGCGTCTCGTGGGCCGAGGGGGACAAATGGACGTGCAGCAGTGCGCGAGACCTCCACGCAGCATCCACACGGTCCTGGCTGAGGCCCGTGCCCGTTTGCAGAGGCTCACGCCCGACGACGCATGGAGGGTTGCCCACTGCCGGGCGGCGCTGATCATCGACATCCGCACTCCGACGGATCGGTCGCGTGATGGGGTCATTCCGGGGTCTCTGCACCTGCCCCGCACGGTGTTGGAGTGGCGGGTGGACCCGACCAGCGCGCGAGCACATCCGGCGGTCGGCGGTTACGAGCGGCATCTGGTGCTGGTGTGCAACGAGGGCTACTCGTCAAGCCTCGCCGCAGTTGCGTTGCAAGAGATCGGCTTCGTGAACGCCACCGACATCGTCGACGGCATTCGCGGTTGGGAGCGCGCCGGGCTCCCGCTGGCGGCCCCTGCCCCCCTCGCTCCAGGTCTCCGCGATGGTGACGGGCCGCCGGAACCGCGGCTGGATGCGCATACGGGTTCCCGCAACGATCGGTGAAGGTCACGCTGGCGTGCGTGCGACGTTGTTACCCTCCCGTGATGGCGCAGGGTGGGTCTCGTACATGCGGGCGGCGGCGAGCAGGCCGGAGGCGGCAGTGAGTGCGCCAACGGAGTAGATGGCTGCGGGGATGGAGATGAGGTCAGCGAGGATGCCGGCGAGGAGGGCGCCAAAGGCGAAGCCGCCGTCTCGCCATAGCCGGTAGACGCCGACGGACCGGGCCCGCCAGGCGGGGTGGGCCACATCGCCGATAGCGGCCAGCAGCGTTGGGTACACCATCGCCGTTCCAGCGCCGAGCAGCATCGCCCCGATGGCCCATGCCGCGAAGCTATGTGTGCTGGCGATCCCGGTGAGGGCGATGCCCTGGGTGATCATGCCGCCGACGATGAGGGGTTTGCGGCCGATGCGGTCGGAGAGGCCGCCGGTGTAGAGCTGGCCGAGTCCCCACACGGCGGGGTAGAGCGCGGCGAGGATGCCGATGCGTCCGATGGAGAGTCCGGCGTTGGCGAAAAAGATGGGGAACAGGCCCCAGGCCAGGCCGTCGTTGAGGTTGTTGACAAGACCGGCTTGCGAGCATGACGAAAGCGCTTTGTCGCGGAACGAGGTGAGTTTGAAGATCTGTCCGGTGCTGAGCGCGTCGTGGTGGGCGCCGCTGGCGGGGGTGTGATTGGCGGCTTCGTGGCGGGCGTGGGCGTGCGTTTCTTTGACGAACAACGTGGAGAGTGCGAGGCCGAGTCCGGCGTAGGCGAGGCCGAGGAAGAATGGTTCGGGGCGCAGCCCCGCGTGTTGGGCGATGTAGCCGGTGGCGAGTGCCGTGGCGGCGACGGCGCCGTAGCCGGCGGCTTCGTTGAGGCCCATCGCGAACCCGCGGCGGGCGGGGCCGACGAGGTCGATCTTCATGATGACGGTGGTGGACCACGTGAGGCCTTGGTTGATGCCGAGCAGGACGTTGGCGAACACGATCCAGCCCCAGGTGGGTGCCCACATGAGCAGCAGCGGAATGGGTGCACCGATGATCCAACCGGTGACCAGGACAGGTTTGCGGCCGTAACGGTCCGACAGGGTGCCGGCGAAGAAGTTGGTGGCGGCCTTCACGGCACCGAACGCGACGATGAAGGTGAGCGTGGCCGTGAATGCGGTGAGCCCGAACTCGCGCTTGGCGAGGAGGGGGAGGACGGTCCGTTCCTGGCCGATCATTCCGCCCACGAGTGCGTTCACGCCGACGAGCAACGAGAACTGGGCGAGGTTCTCCTTCAACCCGAGCCGCGGTGCGGTGGGTTCGTTCACGGTCCGACCTGGAGTGCCCGACCAGTTGCTGTGGCCCAGTTGTCGGGGCCGCCGTCGAGCACCACGATCTCCGTGTGGCCGAGTGATTGGAGGATGCTGGCACCGCTCATGGCCCGCTCGCCGTGCCCGCACATCACGGCGATCGGGCCGTCGGGAACTGTGGCGTGAGCGATTTGGCCGAGCTCGATGGTGAGCGCTCCGGGCACATGGCTGGTGGCGTATTCGTTGGCCTGGCGGACATCGACGACGGGACCCACTAGTTGATTTGCATCGACCAGCGGAAGCGTCGTGGTCGGCAATCCGGCGGCGGACCAGGCGGCAATGCCTCCGTGGAGCTCGCCGAGCAGCCGTTCCTGTCCGACGTCAAGGCACTGACGGACGAGGTCGGCACGGTCCTGGCCGCCGTCGAGCACGAAAATCAGCGCACGATCGGGTTCGACGAGCCAACCGAGCCAGCTGGCGAACACCGGGCGCAGCGTGTTGGACAGTGACCCGGGCACGTGACCGACAGCGAAGGCGGCGGCCGGGCGGGCGTCCACAATGACCGCAACGGACCCAAGGTGACGCTGGACATCGTCGGTTGTGAGCTGTGCCAATTCGGGCAGTGAGTCGTAGCGGGTGGGCCCGAGCCGGTTCAGTTCAGGGAGCCGGGCGAAGTAGGTGGGGAACGTTCCGAACCCGGCGACAAGCCGCTCCACGAACAGGTCCTCGTCGCCGATCGAGAACAACGGGTTCGTCGTGCGTTCGTGGCCGATCGTGGAGGTCCGCTGGGATGCGCCGGGTGCGGAGCAGAACGACCCGGCGCCGTGCGTGGGATACACGGCGACATCAGCAGGCAGATTGTCGAAGCGCCGCAGCCCGCGGAACATCTCGTGCGCGAGCGGCTCGGCGAGATCCGGTCCGCAGAGGTCGGTACGGCCGACCGTACCGACCATCAGTGAACCACCGCTGAACAATGCCACCGGGAGCCCGTTCTCCTCGAGCACGTAGGAGTGATGGTCCGGGGTGTGTCCCGGGGTGGCGATCGCGACCAAAAAGACCCCCGGGGCGAGCTTCACCCGTGCACCGTCGGTCACCGGGAGATGCGGCGTCTCCAGTCTCGATGCGGCCGGAGCGATGAACGTTGCACCTCGCCGGGCGGCAAGTCCAGGACTGCCGGTGACGTAGTCGGCATGCGAGTGGGTGTCGATCGTCCACGCCATGCGAAGGTTCTGGCGCTCGGTGAGCTGTTCATGGGCGATGGGGAAGCGGGGTGGGTCGATGACCGCAGCGGTGCCGTTGCCCAGATCGATCACGTAGGACGAGTGGCCGAGGCCCTCGTCGACGAAGTCGTGTACTCGCATGCCGACCAACTCTCTTCAAAGAAGTTCTTGAATGGTGCCCGGCGCTTCG
>JANLRD010000138.1:0-3431 GCA_031368215.1 Acidimicrobiia bacterium
GCGAGTTGGCCCCGCTGGTGTCGGAAAGCATGACCAGGTTGGTGCGGCCGAGCCGTACGAGATGCTCCACACCGAGCTCTGCCCCGTGGCTGATGTCCCACAGGACCGAACCGAGGTTCGTGCCGGAGATCTCCATCCCGACAGCCACGATGGGCAGACCGCGCATGGCGTGCTTCACGAGTGTCGCCCGTTCGGCCTTCGGCGAGTAGACGATCGCCCCGTCCACCGCGAACGACGACAACGTCTCGAGGATGGAGTCGAACTCGGCCAGGTCGTTGTCGTGTTTGGCGATGATCATGGTTCGCCCCGACGCCTTCGCCGCCGCCTGCACGCCATCAACCAACTCGGCGAAGAACGGGTCGACCATCTGGGGTACGACCAGGCCGAGCGTGCCGGTCCGACGGGTGATGAGCGCCCTCGCCAACATGTTCGGGCGGTATCCGACCTTCTCGATGGCCTCCATGACACGCAAGCGTGTCGCCTCCCCGAAGCCGGACTCGTCGTTCACCACGCGAGAGACGGTGCGAGGCGACACTCCCGCCAGCGCCGCGACGTCATGCAAGGTCGATCCACGCGGCACACCACCAGTTTGCACGCTCAGGGGCGAGGACTGACCATTCGACTACGTCAACGTTGACGTGATTCACCGTCGCATGCGAGTATCGAGCGGTCCGGTTCGACGTTCACCGAAGGCACACCATGACCAACTCCCCCATCGCCACCCGTTCACCGAAGATCGTCTTCGTCGGTGCGGGGAGCACCGTGTTCACGAAGAACCTGCTGGGAGATGTGCTGGGGTACCCCGAACTCTCGTCGTCGCACATCACCCTGTTCGACATCGATGCCGAGCGGTTGAAGACGTCGGAGGTGGTCGCCCACCGAGTGGCCCGCGCGCTGGGTGCATCACCGCACATCGTCGCCACGACGGACCGGGCCAGGGCACTCGACGGCGCCGACTACGTCATCACGATGATCCAGGTGGCCGGTTACCGTCCGGGCACCGTTCTCGACTTCGAGATCCCAGCGAAATACGGCCTACGTCAGACCATCGCCGACACGCTCGGGATCGGCGGCATCATGCGGGCCGTTCGTACCGTTCCCGTGCTGCTCGACATCGCAGCCGACATGGAGCGGCTCTGTCCAAACGCATTGCACATCAACTACGCGAATCCCATGGCCATGAACTGCTGGGGCCTCAACCGCGGCACCAAGATCACCACCGTCGGGCTGTGCCACAGCGTGCCGCTCACGGCCAAGGACCTGTGCGAAGACATCGGCGTACCCATCGATGAGATCAACTACACCGTTGCGGGCATCAACCACATGGCGTTCTTCCTCCGCCTCGAGCACCGCGGCGAAGACCTCTACCCCCGGGTGCGGGACTTCCTGGAATCGGGCGTTCGTCCGGCCCGCCATCACCGAGATGGTTCGGTCATGGCCGACATGGTCCGCTACGAAGTGTTCAAGCGCACCGGCTTCTTCGTGACCGAGTCGAGTGAGCACTTCGCCGAATACGTGCCGTGGTTCATCAAACGTGACCGGCCGGACCTGCTGGACCGTTTCGATGTGCCGCTCGAAGAATACGTCCGCCGTTGCGAAAACCAGATCGCCGGATGGGAGACACTTCGATTGTCGTTGGAAGACAACGACCACGAGTTGACCGTCGAACGAAGCGTGGAATTCGGCTCGGCGATCATCCATTCGATGGAGACGGGTGAACCGTCGGTCATCTACGGCAACGTGGCCAACGACGGCATCATCGACAACCTGCCGGCGGGTTGCACGGTGGAGGTGCCGTGCATGGTCGATCGCAACGGCGTGCAGCCGACCCGGATCGGCTCGCTACCCCCGCAGTTGGCGGCGCTCATGCAGACCAACGTCAACGTGCAGTCACTCGTCGTCGAAGCGATCATCACCGGCAAGCGCGAACACGTGTACCACGCCGCCATGCTCGACCCCCACACCGCAGCCGAGCTCGACCTCGACCAGATCTGGGCAATGGTCGACGAGTTGATGACTGCCCACGGCGACTGGATCCCTGAGTCGCTGCGCACGTAACCCTCGAGGACCCGACCTTCGCGCTCACCGCGCGGATTTCTGTCCTTTCGGTCCTACCCAATCCGGTTGCCCGGCACGACGTCACCGCCGCCCCAGACGCCGTTTGTTCACCTGTGGCGATACCCGAAAAGGGGTTCTGAATTGGGTCGAAGGCGCGCACGCTTCGAACCGATTGAGTACGCCACCACCACGGCACCCTCCGACCACCAACGCTTCGAGCCTTCGCTCCGCTCCGCCTCGACTGGCCACCATCGTCGTCGAACGATTGGTTGCAGCCCTCCCGTCCCCCTGTCAGCAATCGTAAGAAGTTCCTACAGTTGGAGGTGCCGCTGGCACCGCCGGCAAGGTTGCCGTCCCACCAACGAGAAGGGCTTCGAAGCTGGCATAGTCGGAGGGCATCGGAATACCGAAGCGTTGGCACAAGAGTGATACGTCGGCGTGATCTTCCGCGTCGACGACGTAGCCGGTATGCGAGCGCACCTGGAACTGTGCAGTCATGCACTGAACCGGTCGCCCAGCGATGCGACCGAGCCCAAGCGGTCCGAATCCGCCAGCCTCGTACGCCAGCCCGTTCGGGCCATGACGTCGCACACCATCAGCATCGACGACGACCACCTCATCATCAAAGGAATGGAGGTCGACGACCCGGCCCCGAGAATCGGCGAACACCTGGTTGAACACTCCATCGTCACGAACCAACCCGAATCCCTCGCTCTCCAACGCCGACACTGCGCTGCCCCAGCATCGGGTCGGGAGCGCAAGGTCGAGGTCTCGATGGGGTCGTGTCTGGATGGTCAACAATGCGTCGACTCCCCATCCGCCGTCAACCCAACACGGCACCCCAGCAACCGACATCATTCGGAGGATGTCGTGGACATCATCGGGCCCGCAACCGGGCAGCAACGGATCAACAAGGTCCACACCAAACCCTACGCTCGCCACATCCACCGGGATCATGCCGCAATAGCGAGACGCTCCCGCGAAGCTCGATGAAAGCCATACGACGCCCGTCGCACAATCGTGCCCCAACCGCCACCATCAGCCACACGATTATGAATGCCCCCGTCGCTTCGTTGCGCATCGGACCACGGACATAGGTTGCCGCCATTCCGCAAGAAGAGTCAGACACATTGGGACGCTCCTATGTTTGTCAAGGGGTTGTTTCGAGGATTCTGAAGAGTTCGCGGGTGATGTATCGCTTGAGGCATCGGCGGATGTCACGGTCGGTTTTACCTTCGGCGCGGCGGCCTTTGGCATAAGTCTTGGTTCGTTCGTCGCAGCGCAGACGGGTGACTGCGACGGTGTGGATCGCGGCGTTCAGTCGTCGGTCTCCGAAGCGGTTGAGGCGGTGTCTGGTCGTGAGCCCCGATGAT
>JANLRD010000147.1:0-2146 GCA_031368215.1 Acidimicrobiia bacterium
TCGCTGATGACCGGCGAAACCACGATCCACTAGATCCATGCCGGTGGGCCCCGCCTCCGCTGCGCTGTCTTCGGCACCCACCGGCGTGGCCTCTTCGGGGTTCGCTTCGGACGACTCGCTTCGCTCGCTGCCGTCGCTCACCCACGGCCTGTTCAATGGCGGTGGGCCCGCGTCTGCCAAACCGCACTGATTGTGCGGGCTCGCGGGTCAGAGCGCGGTGATCGACCCGCGCGACACCTTGAAGCCGCGCTTCGAGCCGTTCGTACACGTAACGCCGGTCTTCTCCGACTTGCACGTGAAGGCGCCGTTGCGGAACGTCTTGCCGTAGGCCAGAACGGGCGCGTCGACCCACCACGACGTGTCGCCGCGGCACGCGAACACTGACGCCCGACCGGTCGTGCCGAGGTCGGCTTGCGGTGTCCAGTCGAGCTCGCAGTCGTTCGGACGGGTCGGCACCTTTCCCCTGTAGGTCGAGACCATGCACTCGAGAGTCCGGGGTGAGAGGTCCGTGTAGATCGTGCAGTTGATGTTCTTCGTCGGCGTCTGAAATCCGACGACACTGCTTTGGGCGAAGGCTGCACGGTCGTTCACCGCGGCCAGACCGACGAACATGGCGAAGGCCATCACGGCTGCCAACGCCAAACGGCTGGTTGCGGTTCCAGTTCGGAGCGTCATCGGCCCATGCTGCCACGCGCTCCACCGGAAGGGGTGGCTGGGGACGGCTCCGCGTCGTCCGCCGCACCGTGGCTGGGTCCGCCCCGCCTGCCGCCCGGGACGGGAGAATTCGGTTGCCCGCGCTGTGGGCGCGACGTAGTGTTCGGACAGACCGCTTGCGATGAAAGGAGTAGGGCCATGACTGCGATTGTGCTCCGCTACTCCTCGTTGCGCGCCTGCTGATCCCACTGCGACGTCGACCGACATCTTCGTCTTCGGGACCGCCGAGCCACCGGGCCGGGTTCCTCCGCCGACCGTCCCGCACCACCTTCACGCCGCGCCTGCCGCAACGAGTGCCGAGTCGTGCGCCCCCACCCTCGGAGGGTGAAACGCACCACGACTTCTTCGGCGACGTCCTCGTCCCTCCCACCAGGAGATCCGCAGTGCCCTTTTCCTCCCTCGTCGCGTTCGGCTGGACCGAAGCCCGCGACCACCACTACACCGACATCCTTTCGTCCGCTCCACTCGGGCTTCGCCCGGGTTCGACGTTGTCCGCAGCGCGGGTCACACGCCACGACCGTGGTCGATGGACCCTCATCACCGACCATGGCTCCGTTGCCGCGGACCTCCGCAATCGTCTCCGGAATTCGTCCGACCCCGCCCAGCATCCGACCGTCGGCGACTGGGTGATCATCAGCGTCGGCGGGGTCGATGATCCCGTCCTCATCGAAGCCGTACTTCCGCGCAGCAGCGCACTCGAACGCGGTGCCGTCGGAAAGGCAACTGAAGCGCAGGTGCTGGCGGCGAACGTCGACTCGGTTCTGATCTGCGTGCCGGCCGACGCCCCGCCCAATCCACGTCGAGTCGAGCGCCAGCTCGCGATGGTGTGGAACTGCGGGGCAACGCCGGTGCTGGTGATGACCAAAAGCGATCTCGGCATCGACGCCGACTGGCTCCGGGAAGTGGCGCTCGGCGCGTCGGTCGTCCCGGTCGACTCGCGCAGCGGGGACGGCATCGACGGACTCGCCCCGTGGATGGAACCCGGCCGGACGCTGGTGGTGCTCGGTCCGTCCGGCGCGGGCAAGTCGACCCTCGGCAATGCGCTGCTCGGCGGCTCGGTGCTCCCGACGGGCGACGTCCGGTCCCTCGACCGGCGCGGCCGGCACACGACAACGTGGCGCGAACTGGTCATGCTGCCGAGTGGTGCACTGCTCGTCGATACGCCCGGCATCCGCGAGATCGAGCTGTGGGACGCCGCTGAGGGTCTCTCCGCGGCGTTCACCGATGTGGAGGAACTCTCCGGCCGATGTCGGTTCCATGACTGTGCGCACCGCAACGAACCGGGGTGTGCGGTGGTGGCAGCACTGGCCGACGGGTCACTGGCCGAGGAACGGCTCGAGAACTGGAAGGCCCTGCAGCGCGAGCTGGCCTTCCAGGCCCGCCGACACGACGCCCGACTCGCGTCGGAGGAGAAGAAGAAGTGGGCGGCCCG
>JANLRD010000217.1:0-2642 GCA_031368215.1 Acidimicrobiia bacterium
GCCGTCCTGGGCCCGCAGACGGGCATCGGCTCGCGTCGCGCCGGTGGAGCTGATGCCCTCACCGACGGACGTGCCGAGCATGGCGAGGAGCGTCGGCGCCACGTCGATGAGGCGGCCGTGGTCATCGACCCATCCGCTCGCCGCAACGCCCGGACCGGCGGCGAGGAACAACCCCCGGCACTGCACCGAGGTGAGGGCGCCGTGGTTGCCGACGTTCCCATGGAAGGGAAATGGTGAGGCCGGCACGCTCAGCGCTGCCGGTGTCTTCGGATCATCGAACAGCTGACTCAGCGATTCATATGCATACGGACGACCGTGTTCGCTCCGGTCGATCCGACGAGATGCGGCAGAGCGTTCGTGGTCGAGCTCGACGAACCGAGTGGTGTCGTGCGAGTCGAGCAGGTCGACGCCGTCGCGCGATTCGATCTCGTAGCGCCAGCGAACCCCGTCGGGCACCCGCCGCCACGTGACCGAACCATGCGATGAGGTGAACGAGTAACGGTTTGGCGCGATGTGCTCGGCGACTCCCTCCACCCGACTGCTGCGTCCGGGGTCGAGGAGCGCGTTCCGCTGGCGCTGGGTGAGTGAACCGGGGCGGACGGTGCCGGGCATCGCGCCACCCTATGCGGGGTTCACGAGAAGTGCGCTACTGCCGCCGACCAGGGCGCCAGGCGGATCTCGTCGACCGTGAGAGCCAGCGGTGTCGCGAACCCGGCATCGGCCATCACGGAGGGCGCCGAGGAGAGGGCGAGGTCGCTCAGGTCGAGTGACGCGGAGTCGCCGGACAGGTTCACCGCGCACACCAGCCTCGCCGCCCCAAGCGCGCGGGCGAAACCCAGGACGGAAGGGTTCGCGGTGTCGATGAGGCGCAGCGAGCCCAGCTGGATTGCCGGCTGGGTCTTGCGCCAGGCGAGGACCCGGCGGGCGAGTGACAGCATCGACTCGCTGTCATCGATCTGGCTCGCCGCGTTGAGCGCAATGTGCTCCGGCGCGACGGGCAGCCATGGCTTCGTTGCCACGGCAGTGCCGAATCCGCCGTGGACCGAGGAGTCCCACGGCATCGGTGTGCGGCAGCCGTCGCGGCCCTGCTCGTCGGGCCAGAACTCGATGCCGAAGGGATCCTGGAGATCGGCGAAGGTCATTGTCACGTTGGCCAGACCCAGTTCTTCGCCCTGATAGAGGCATGGGGTGCCTCGCATCATCATGATGAGCGCATGGGCTGCGCGGGCCACACGTACGTCGCCGTTGCCCCACCTCGTACGTACGCGTACGGTGTCGTGGTTGCCGACGGACCAGCATGGCCAACCGTCGGTGACGACGGCCTCGAACTTCTCGATGACCCGGCGGACATATGCCGCGTCGTGCCGAACTCCGAGCAGGTCGAACGAGTACCCCATGTGGAGCTTGTCGCCGCCTCCGGTGTACTCGGCGATCCGAACGAGGGGTTCTTCGTCGCCGATCTCTCCGACCATCGCGATCCCTGGATACTCGTCGCACAGGCTTCGCAACCGGGCGAGGAAGAGGAGGTTCTCGGGCTGGCTCTTGTCGTGGAGATGACGCTGCATCGAGTACGGATTCGAGCGGCGCACGGCGGGGTCGTGAGGTGCTTCGCCAACCGGAGGGTTGTCGCGGAGCTGGAGGTCGTGCATGTAGAAGTTCACGACGTCGAGCCGGAATCCGTCGACGCCGAGCTCCAGCCAGAACCGGGCGGCCACGAGCAGTGCGTCCTGCACCGCCGGGTTCTGCATGTTGAGATCGGGCTGCGACGAGAGGAAGTTGTGCAGGAAGTACTGGTTGCGCCTGGTGTCCCACTGCCAACCGACCCCGCCGAAGATCGATAGCCAGTTGTTCGGCGCGGTGCCGTCGGACTTGGCGTCGGCCCACACGTACCAGTCGGCCTTCGCGTTGTCCCGACTGGCGCGGCTCTCCGTGAACCATGGATGTTGGTCCGACGTGTGGGAGAAGACCAGGTCGATGAGGATCTTCAGACCGAGCTCGTGGGCGCGGCCGAGGAGGAGCCGGAAGTCGTCAAGGGTGCCGAACATGGGATCGACATCGCAGTAGTCGCTCACGTCGTAGCCGAAGTCGCGCATCGGGCTCGTGAAGAACGGCGAGATCCATACCGCATCGACGCCGAGATCGGCGATGTAGGCGAGCTTCGAGGTGATCCCGGCGAGGTCGCCGATCCCGTCACCGTTCGCGTCGGCGAAGCTGCGCGGGTACACCTGGTAGATCACCCCGCTGCGCCACCATTCAGACGGCGTGCTCACGGGTGTCAGTTCGGCCACAGGCCACGACGTTACCGTTTCGACGCAGTCAGGTTCACTGGGTCAGCTGGTGTTCACTGGGTCGGCTGGTGTTCACTGGGTCAGCTCAGCGCCACCTGTGCACATACCCCGACCCGATGCACCCCACCCGACCCAGAATGCAGTTCGGATCCGACTTCACCCACCGAACAGATCGACGGGACCGTCCGGCATTCCCTGGAACGGCGCGACCGGAAGGTCGGCCTCGGCCAACTCGGCGGCGAGAGTGCGAAGGGTCTGCGGCGCGTGGCCCTCGTAGTGATTGTTGGCGACCACGTAGATGCTCCGGACGCCGCGGGCGATCATGTCGGCGATCTGGCCGACCCACCAGGCCCG
>JANLRD010000255.1:0-4980 GCA_031368215.1 Acidimicrobiia bacterium
GAGCAACGCCAGCGAGCGCGCGTAGCCCGCACTCGGGCGCACGGCCCGTTGGAGGCGGGCCACGGATTCAAGGTTGTGGTTCAGCACGTCGGGCCGAGCTTCGACGATCGTCTGGAGCGACGCGGCGGAACCCTTGAGATCGGAGATGAGAACCTCCACGCGGGCGTCGGCCGAGCGTTCACGGATTGCGCGGATGCATCGAGCCACATGGGCTGCTCCGCCATCGGCCAGGTCGTCGCGGGCGACCATGGTGAGGACGGCGTGACGCAGACGCATCCGTTCGACGGCGTCGCCTACGCGGCTCGGCTCATCGGCGTCGGGGGCAAGCGGCTTGGAGGTGTCGACGAGGCAGAACCCGCAGGCCCGCGTGCAACGTTCGCCGAGGACCATGAAGGTCGCCGTTCCAGCGTTCCAGCAGTCGAAGATGTTCGGACATCCGGCCTCTTCGCAGACCGTGACCAGTCGGAGGTCAGCAACGGTCCTTTTCAGCGCCCGGTACTCCGGGCCCATATTCGCCTTCACGCGAAGCCATTCAGGCTTGCGCTCCGAAATCATAAGCGCGCTTGACGTCTCGACACCGGCCTGCTCGAGTCGACCGAGCGCCTTCGACCCGGGGCCCGCGCCCCGGGAGAACGGTGAGAGATCCTCCGGACGCTCACGCCACACGACGTCGGCGCGACTGAGCCCGTTTTCCGCCCAAGGTGTGCGCTGAGCGACCGCAGCGACGGCGTCGACGACCCGCTGCATCGACACCGCGATCCCCTCTGCGGCGAGTGACGTGACTCCGAGGTCGGTGATGCCACACGGAACGATGTGTTCGAACATCGAAAGCACGTCACGATCGACGTTCAGCGAGAACCCGTGCATCGATCGACCCCGGCTCAGGCGAACCCCGACCGCAGCGATCTTCCTCGGAGACGCGGCGGTCGGGGCGACCCAGACACCGTTCCTGCCGCGGAGACGACCGACATCGGTGAGTCCAAGCGACACACACGTGTCGATGACCAGTTGCTCGACCGCGCTGACATAGGCCACGGTGTCGGCCATCCCACCGCCACGCTTGCCGGCCACGGAAAGGACCGGGTATCCGACGAGCTGACCCGGACCGTGGTAGGTGACGTCGCCACCGCGATCGGCCGTGACCAACGCTGCGCCGACAGAGCTCGGGTCGACGAGCACGTTGGCCCGATCAGCGCGCACGCCGAGGGTGTACGTCGGCGGGTGTTCGAGCAGCAGAAGATGGTCGGACGCGCCACGAAACAACGCACGCTGCAGGTCGAGCGCCTCCTCGTAGGGCACCCGGCCGAGCCACCGGACGTTCAGCATCGGACCACGATCGCCGGCCGCTTAGAGCTCGGCGCCCCAATCACGAGTTTCGAGGTTCCTCTTGACCTCGTGGAGGAAGCTAGCGGCGTAGGCACCGTCGAACGCCCGATGGTCCCACGACAGGCCGATCATGCCCATCGGCCGGATGGCGATGCTCTCTTCGCCCGAGGGGTGTTCGATGACAACCGGCTTCTTCTTCACGCTGGTGATGCTGAGGATGCCGACCTGGGGCTGGTTGATGATCGACTGCATGAGGTCGACGCCGTAGTTGCCGGCACTGGAGAGCGTGAACGTTCCCCCGGAGATGTCATCGGGAGTGAGCTTCTTCGACCGGGCACGGTTCGCCAGATCGCTGATGTCGCGGGCGATAGCGCGCATGCGCTTACCATCGGCGTCGCGGACCACCGGGACCATCAGGCCGTTGAAGTCGAGGTCGACGGCAATGCCGAGGTTGACCGTGTGGTGCACGACGAGTGAGTCGCCGGCAACCGAGGCGTTCACGTGCGGATACACGCGCATCGCGTCGACGACCGACCGGGCAATGAACGGCAGGTAGGTGAGGGAGAAGCCCTCATCGGCCTTGAACGCCTCCTTCTTCGCACTGCGGATGCGATCGACCGACGAGAAATCGATCTCGATGGCGATGAACGCGTGGGGCGAGGTGGCCAGCGACATCACCATGTGTTCGCCGGTACGCCGGCGGATGTTGTTGAAGGAGACGAGCTCGTCGCGAGCGCCGAGCCGGGGAGCGACCGCAGGCACCGATGCCGCCACCGCAGCGGCTGGCGCCGGGGCCGGCTCAGCAGGGGCCGGGGCCGGCGAGGCCACCGGGGCGGGCGGAACGACTGCAGCCTCGACAACAACCGCGGCCGGAGCAGCGGGGGCGGGAGCCGGGGCCGGAGCCTGGCCGGCGGCGACACGCGCATCGATGGCGTCCAGGACATCCTCGCGGGTGATACGACCACCGGCACCGGTACCGACGATGCTGGCCGGGTTCAGCCCGTTCTCGTTGATCAGCTTCCGGACGACCGGGGACAACACCTTGTCCATGCCTTCCGCGGCGCTCGACAACGGCGCGGGCGCGGGGGCGGGGGCGGGGGCCACAGCAACCGGAGCGGGGGCCGGGGCCGCCGCAGCAACCGGAGCGGGGGCCGGGGCCGGAGGAGCGGGGGGCGGCGGCGCGGCAACCACGGCGGCCTCGACCACCGGGGCAGGCGCAGGCGCAGGGGCTTCGGCGACGGGCACTTGAGCGGGCCCGGGTGCGGAAGCAACCGGGGTAGTGGCCCCCTCGTCGGAGGAGATGACCGCGAGGACGGTGCCAACGTCGACAGTGTCACCCTCGGCGATGCGGATCTCGGCGAGGAAGCCCGACGCCGGAGACGACACTTCGGAGTCGACCTTGTCGGTGGAGACCTCGAACAGCAACTCGTCACGCTCGACCCGGTCGCCGACCTTCTTGAACCACTTCGTGATCGTTCCCTCGGTCACGGTTTCACCGAGCTGGGGCATCGTTACGTCAGACATGGTTTGGCTTTCGAAGAGAGAACGGACGTAGGAGGTGAAGCGGGAGAGAAGGCGGCGGATCAACCGTTGAGGGGGCGGCCGAGGAGGTGAAGGAACGCCTCCCCGAACGTTTCCGAGAGAGACGGGTGCGGCTGGATGAACGACGCGACGTCGTCGACAGAGGCTTCCCAGTTGACGGCGAGGTAGGCCTGACCGAGCTGCTCGGTGACCCAGGGCCCGGCCATGTGCACACCCAGGATCTGACCGGGCCGGCCGTCGGCATTCTTCTTGGCGATGACCTTCACCAGGCCATCGGTCTCGCCCAGGATCTGCGCCCGACTGTTACCGATGAAGCGCTCCTTGGCCACCACGACGTCGTGCCCGGCGGCGATTGCCTGTTCCTCCGAGAGGCCGGCGAAGGCCACTTCGGGATGGCAGTAGATGCACCACGGCACGCGGCTGTAGTCGATCGGGAACGCGAGCTCGCCGAGGATGGTCTTGACGGCGATGATCGCCTCGGCGTAGCCGATGTGGGCCAACTGGGCGGTAGGGACGAGGTCGCCGACGGCATAGATGTTCGGTGCTGTGGTCCGCATGAGGCCGTCGACCTCGACGAAGCCACGATCGGTCACCGTGACGCCCGTACCCTCGTCGAGCAGTTCTTCGATGCGCGGGCGACGCCCGACCGACACGACGACGGCATCGACCGTGATCGATTCACCGTTGCCGAAATGCACCGTGGTGGAGAGACCGTCGGCAGACGGCGAGTGACCGGTGACTCCGACGCCGAGACGCACGTCGATCCCACGCTTCTTGAACGAGCGCGCCACCACGTCGACCACGTCGACGTCGCAGCCGGGCAGCATTTTCGCCATGGCCTCGAGGATCGTGACTTTCGTGCCGAGGTCGCTCATCGTCGATGCGAACTCGCAGCCGATCGCGCCGGCACCGATCACGACGGCCGAGCCCGGCATCATGTCGAGGTCGAGGAACTCATCGCTGGTGAAGACCAGGCGACCGTCAGGGTCAAATCCGGGAATCGTGCGGGGCACGGAGCCAGCGGCGAGGATGATGTTGGTCCCGGTGAGCTCGGTGCCGTCGGAAACCTTCACGTGGTGACCGGTGTGCAGGGTGCCGGTGCCGTTGACGATCGTGATCTTCTTCTTCTTCATCAGGCCCGAGAGGCCCTTCCACAGGTTGTCGACGATCGACTGCTTGCGGGCCTGGCTGGTCTTGAAGTCAACCTTCGGCTCACTCGACATGATGCCGAACTTCGAGGCGTGCGACACGGTACGGAACACCGCTGCCGTCTCCAGGAACTCCTTCGCAGGGACACAGCCACGGTGCAGGCAGGTGCCGCCCACCTTGTCGCGTTCGACCACGGCAACGTTGAGGCCCGCCGCCGAACCGTACAACGCTGCGGCATAGCCACCAGGGCCACCACCGATGACGACCAGATCAAAGTGCTCTGCCGTAGGACTCACCCTCTCGAAAACGAACCAGGGGAGACGCTACCAACGACCGGCGACGTGCAACGCCGAAACAGGGTCACTAGGTCAGTTCACATTCGCTGGGTCGAGATCTGTTCGCTGGGTCGGCTCACACTCGCTGGGTCGGATTCTGTGCATATGTGCACTCCCGCCGACCCAACGACGCCAGCCGACCCAGGATCGTGGCCGAAAGTAGGGACCGCGGCCGTCCGCTACCGTCGCGAGCTGATCCCACACCGAACCCGGAGGCTGCTATGTCGACGACCAAGTTCCTGCTACCGGAGACCGACATCCCGCGTACCTGGATGAACATCGTGCCCCACCTTTCCAGTCCTCCCCCACCGGCTCTCCACCCCGGCACCCTCCAGCCGGCCGGACCGGATGACTTCGCCCCGCTGTTCCCGATGGACCTGATCATGCAGGAAGTGTCGATGGACGGGGCGATCGAGATCCCCGACCCGGTCCGCGATGTCTACAAGTTGTGGCGGCCCACTCCCCTCTACCGTGCGCACCGACTCGAAAAGGCGCTCGGGACCCCGGCGCACCTCTATTACAAGTACGAGGGCACCTCCCCGGCCGGGTCCCACAAGCCGAACACCGCGGTACCCCAGGCGTACTACAACGCCAAGGCCGGCGTGAAGAAGCTCACCACCGAGACCGG
>JANLRD010000264.1:0-1158 GCA_031368215.1 Acidimicrobiia bacterium
ACACACCATGTCCATGCTGCGGTGGATGATCCTCGGGTTGTGGGGCGTCTATCCGATCGCCTACCTGTTCCCCGTGTTCGGCGGTTCGTTCTTCGGAGGAGCGGGCGGTTTCGTACTCCGTCAGTCCGGGTATTCGATCGCGGACATCCTTGCCAAGGCCGCGTTCGGCCTGGTGATTTTCAAAATCGCTCGGATGAAGAGCGCCCATGACGAAGCAGCATCTACCTCCGTCGGAGCCACGCAATGATCTCGAAATTCCGCACCCTCGGCCTCACTTCTGGGATGTCCTACGCCGCAGGCTTGCTCTCTATCGCCGCAAGTATCGCAATTTGGAACAGCAAGAAGGACGGTGACGCTCCGCATGCGGAACGCTTCGGCATCTTCGTCGGGCTCTGGGCGCCGACCTTCTTTGCCATCGGCAACGGGCTCGACGCCGCAGAACGTCAGCTGTCGAGATTGTGAAGTCGGTCCGGTTCAGATCACTACTGTCCCGGTATGATCTCGGCGTGCCCAAAAGCACTCCGAGTCGGATCCGAGCCGAAGAGGTCGTTCATGGATGCCAATGAACCGGTGTTGACCAAGTCAGACGTTGCGAAAGCTTTTCTCGCTCGGCCAATTGTGCGAGCGAAGTTGATCTTCGTCATCGCCAGCCTCGCCTCGTTGATCCTTTCCGTCTCGCTCTGGTTCAACGGCCACGAGCAGCAAGGGATCTTTGTCGGTCTATGGGTCCCTTCGATCCTTTCCGCTGGTGCACTCCTTTTGGGCGGGCGCGCGGACACCGAATGAGTCAGACCCTGTTGTTCAGCATCGGAGTCTGCGTCTTCGCTTTCACCATCGTCGGCGCAATGGTCTACGGGCGCTTCGCCTTCACGCGCTTCTACGATGCCCAGGTGGCGTCCGAGGCTTCCCTTCGCGCAGCGTCTGCCGCTGCGGTCGTGCTGACGACAGACCCCGCCCCAACGCTGTAGCCAGGCCGCACGCCACGATCAGGGCGTGACGCCGGCGAAGCGGCTGTCTGAGTGCAGCATGCCCTCAGGCACTCCCTGACCGGCGGTAGTCCACACCCACAGCCGCCACATGCGACGGGAGATGTCGGAGTACGACTCTCGTCCGTGGAAGAGCCGGTAGTTGTCGATCACGACGGCGTGGCCCGGCTCG
>JANLRD010000104.1:0-1259 GCA_031368215.1 Acidimicrobiia bacterium
CGTAGCCGCCGAGATCACCCCATTCGGTGAGTGCCTCTGCGAAGGCCATCCCGTCGGCGGTTCCGTCGAGCATCGCCCGCTCGGCGATCGACAATCGGCGACCGGCGTGACGAAGTTCGCTGGGAGCGACCTCGATGAGCATGTCCCGCAGGGAGTCGGTTGGACGCGACATGCCGACGTCCTGCGTCATCGTGAGAACGTTGCCCTTCATCGCCGTTTCGCCGTCGTCGGGCTCGAGTTCCCCGCTCAGAATGCGCAGGATCGTGCTCTTACCGACCCCGTTCGGCCCGACCAGCGCGGCGTGCTCACCGGGTGAAACACCGAAGCTCACGTCGAAGAACAGCGAGTCATGCCCCGGCGGGGAGTAGGCCAACTCAGACACGACGATGCTGCTCACCCTTCCAGTCTCCTCGAGGCCGGCCCGGTTCCGAACAGGCCTTCCCGACCATGCGCGCGTCAGCGGGGTCGGAGGATCAATGTTGTGGACGTGACGCAAGACTGGCCGAGAACGGAACCCGAGTCGGCGGCGGCGATTCGGGCATATCTGCAGCGCTGTGAGGTCCGCCTTTCGACGGTCCACCGCGTGGCCAGCGCATTGCTCTCTGGAGCGGGTCTCATCGTGCTGTTCCCGGCGCTGGCCAAGGACTCGATCGCGCGGATCGTCCTTGCCCTCATCGATGGGCCTTCGGACGCGCCCCACCGTCTGGTTCTCGCTGCCGTCGTTGCACTGGCTGCGCTTCCCATCGCTGCTCTGTGGCTGCTGCTTCGAGACCTCGTGCGCTTCTACTTCGCCGGCCAGCACTTCGATACCGAGCAATCCAAAGCGTTCTTCCCGCGGTTCGCACTATCAGGACTCCGGGTGTCTCCCACCGACGTGACGGAGGACGTCTGGAACGAGATCGACCTCGCCCACCACGATCCGAACGTGCGCGCCTTTCTGCTTCCGGAAAATAGATACAGCCGGGACCGCGTCGATGATCAGATGGCGCGCTACCGACTGAACGCAACGGTCGAGAACGCCGGTTCGTTGACCCAGGAGCAGCGTGACGAGGCTCGTCGACTCGCCCTGCTCGAACTCGCCGCCACCGGCACGCGCTCGCTTCCGCAGCAGGCGGCCCGGATGGAGCAGGTCCTGGCGCGACATATCCTCAACCTCCAAGCGCTCGTTCTTCGCTACGCGAAGGCCGTTCTCGCCATGCTGACCACAGCGATTGCTGCGTTCGCGCTCGCGAGCGTGATCGACCACGACCCGGCTGTCA
>JANLRD010000279.1:0-16365 GCA_031368215.1 Acidimicrobiia bacterium
GGCGTCGGCCCGCAGTGATCGCGACTGGCAGGTCCGCCAAGCCGCAGAGGACCTGTCCGCCGCGGACCGACCAGACGACGTTCCCCGCTGAGCGCAATTGTTCGGGCGGCGATGCGGCAGAACGCCTCCCAGCAACGTTGGAGGTGTCCTGCCCCCATATATGGGGCAACCTCTCTCCCAGTGGACGGGTCAAAGGTGTTGCGAGCAGTCGAGCGGAGCGAGCGGCGCAGCGCCAATCAAACAGAGGGGCAACCTCTCTCCCAGTGGCCTTAGCGGTCGTTGTGCATGAACAGGTCTTTGAGAAGGGCGTAGTTCTCTATGCAGCGGCCAGCGCCGAGCGCGACGCACTCGAGCGGGGCATCGACCTGTTTGACCGGTACGCCCGTCACCCGCGACAGGCGCTGATCGAGCCCACGGAGCAAGCCTCCGCCGCCGACCAGGTTGATGCCGAACCGGATCACGTCCTGGGCGAGTTCGGCCGGGGCCTGCCCGAGACAGGTCACGACGGACTTGCAAATCTGGTTCGTCAAATCGTCGAGCGCGTGCCGGATCTCGCCGGGCGTCAACACGACGGTCTTCGGCAGACCCGACATCACCTCGCGGCCGCGTACCTCGGCGGCGAACTCGTCGGGCGTGGCCGCTGCGCTGCCTACCGCAATCTTGATTTCTTCCGCAGTGCGCTCCCCCACGGCGATACCGTGCTCGCGTCGGATGTAGGTCTGGATCGCCTCGTCGAAGTTGAACCCGCCGATACGGATCGCATTCAACGCGACGACACCGCCAAGTGAGATGAGCGCCGTCTCGCTCGTGCCGCCGCCGATGTCAACCACCATCGAACCGATCGGCTCGTGCACCGGAAGGTTCGCCCCGATCGCCGCAGCCATCGGCTGGCCGATGAGCTCCGCCTCGATCGCGCCAGCCCGCCTCGCCGCCTCTTTCACGGCCCGCTTCTCCACCTCGGTGATCGCCGAGGGCACGCAGATCAGCACCTTCGGCCGGTTGATCCGGCTCACCCCGGCACGCTGCAGGAGCAGCCGGATCATGCGCTGGGTCACGTCATAGTCGGTGATGGCACCGTGGCGGAGCGGACGAACGGCCACGATGTAGCCCGGAGTGCGTCCGATCATGTGCCACGCCTCGCGACCCATGGCGAGCACTTCCTGCGTCTGGCTGTTGATGGCGAGCACGCTCGGCTCGTTGAGGATGATGCCTTCGCCCTTGGCGTACACCAAGGTGTTGGCGGTGCCCAGGTCGATCGCGAGGTCGCGGGCCATGGGTCCTCGGGCCCGTCAGCGATCCGACGGCGCGCGGGGCGGTCGCCTGCGCGACATCTCCTGCTCGCGTCGGCGCATCGGGTCGTTCGCCGGATCGAGGGCGTCGAGACCGCGACGGAACTGGCGCATGTCGTCCTCCATCGACCCGGGACGACGGAGTTTGCCACCGCGATAGGCGAGCACGGCGATGGCGGCGATGCCGATGAGCGCGGGGATCGCCAGCCAGGCGAGCACGCTCATGCCGTCGCCCCCTCGGAGTGCCGGGCGATCCGTTCCACCGGAACTGTGCTCATGGCCGGGCCTCCTCAAGGTGCTGGGCGATCCGTTCCACCGGAACTGCGTTCTGGCCCCAGTCCGCGCTCTCGCCCCAGTGCTCCTTCTTCCAGATGGGCACGGTGGACTTCAGCGTGTCGATGCCGAAACGCGCCGCCGCAAACGCTTCGGGCCGGTGGGGGGAGGAAACAGCGACGATGACCGACGATTCCCCCACGGCCATCGGCCCGATGCGGTGTACGAGCGCCATCCGACCGAGGGTCGGCCATAGCCGGCGCGCCTCGTCGATGATCGCCTGGAGCTTGGGCACGACCTGCTCCTCGTAGGCCTCGTACTCGAGGAGTGAGACACCCGGCCGACCGTCGGCATGGTCTCGGACCGTCCCGGAGAAGGCGACGATCGCGCCGCATCGTGGAAGAACCGCCCAGTCGGCGAACACGCCGATCGACAGCGGAAGCTCCGTCAGGGCTACCCAGTCGTCCATCGCCTCCGCCGGCGGAACGAGCAATGCGGTCGTGGACATCACCCTCCACCCTAGTGGCGGGGGTTGTCGAGCCTCGGTAGCACCCGGCGCCGAGCAACCTCGGCGCCGATGTCAGCGTCGCCGGAGCCACCGCCGGACGAACCACGCCACCGTGGCGAACAACCCGGACAGTGCGACGGCGACGACGGCGAGGGTCACCTCCTGGCGATGGCGGGCCACGAACTGGCTGCCCGGAAGGGGCCGCTGGCTGGCGACGAGTGCCTCGGCGTTGGAACTCCGCGGTGCCCAGCCGAGCGAACGCATCCGATCGTTGGAAACCACCCAGGGATAGGTCAGGTAGGGCTCGATCCCGTCGGGCCGGCCACTGTCGACGAGGTTGCCGACGACCCCCAGGAAGCGCTGTCCGATCGGTCCGTCCGTCGGGAAACGGGTGGCCGGACCGAAGAGCTCCTGGGCGTCCTCGGGTGTCAGCCAACCGTCGGCGGCCACGTTGAGGACTCCCTCGACCCGTCCGTCGACGAGTGCCTCGACGGCAATTCGCAACGCGGCCGCGAGGTCGTCAATGTGCACGTACTGCTGTGGCGCGATCTCGTGACTCAGTCGAGCGGCGAGTGGCGGTCGAGTCGCTTTGGCGAGCCATGCGCGGGCGTCCGGATGGCCGAGGGCGACGCACGGACGAAGGATGACGGCACGCGCCGAGGGATTGTCGATGAGCCAGACGCCGACCTCGTGCTCCAACGCCCGCTTCTGGTCCGCGAACGCAAAGCCGGGGTGCGGGCGAAGGGGCGCCTCCTCGGTCAGGGGCACCGGGTTGTCGACCCAGGCGCCGTAGACGGTGGCCGACGACAGGACGACGAGCCGGTCGACGCCGGCTGCCGTCGCGGCGGCAAGAGTCCGCCTGATGAGCCTGACCTCGTCGTCCACCGCGGTCGGCGCGGCGGGATCGCCGGTCGCCAGATGGACGAGGACCGAGACGCCGCCGAGCAGGCGGGCGAGGTCGGTCGTGGCCACATCGACGCGGTGCACGGTGAAGTAGCGCGGTTTGGCCACCCCCGCCGGGAACGGGACGGGATCGAGTCCGAGCACCCGCCATTCGGACCGTTCGGCGAGTTGCGCGACGAGCCGGCGGCCGAGGGCGCCACTCACCCCGGTGATGGCGACCGTCGGGGGAACACCGTTCGGATCGGCGGGTTGCGGCGGAGCCATCCCTCCAGCAAAGCAGGTCTCGTCCGGTGCCTCATCAGTCTGGGCCAGCTGGCGTTCTCGGGCCAGCAGGCTTCCCTTCTCCACTGCTTTCTCGGCCCAAGCGAGCCAGCCGGCCTACATCGCCCCATCCGGTCGTGGTCTCTCGGAGGTCGTCGTAGCCTGAGCACATGTCCACGCGCCCCGGCGACGACGAGCTGCCGCCAGATCCCTTCCCCGGTGATCCGTTCGCCGCCGGCCAGCCCCCGTCGACGCCTCCGCCTCAACCCGAAGGTGCGCCGAACCCGCTCGCCGGGTTGTTCGCCCAGTTTGCCCAGACCACGGCCGGACAGGGTCCGCTCAACGTCGACCTCGCCCGACATCTGGCGATCTGGACGGCCGCCGGTGGGACAGTCGAAGCCAACCTCGAGCCGCTCGAACGAATCCGCGTCGAGACCATTGCCGGTCGTGTGATTCCCCTCGTTGAGGAGGTGACCGGGTTGTCGCTTCCCGGACTCACCAAGGCGTCCCCCGTCACCGGCGCCACCCGAGCCGAGTGGGCGGCGGAGACGCTCACGGCGTGGCGAGAGGTCCTCGACGGTCTCGCGGGCGGAGTGAGCGCGGCGTTCACCCCGGATCCGGACGACACCGATGATGATCTGACCGAGCAGCTCAAGGCACTCGGCCTCGGAGCATTTCCCGGTGGATTCGCCGGTCTGGCGAAGATGATCGCGCCGACGGTCGCCGCCATGCAGGCCGGGACGCTCCTCGGCCAGCTCGCGACCACGGCCCTCGGGTCCTACGACCTCGTGGTGCCGCGACGGCCCACAGCACGAGTTCTGCTGGTGAGCCGCGCCGTTGCCGAGTTCTCCGACTCGTGGTCGCTCCCAACCGACCACGCGGCCACCCAGATCATCGTTCGTGACCTGGTGTCGCACGCGATCCTCGGACTCGCCCATATCGGCGAACGCATCACCCAGCTGACCGTCGCCCACGCCTCAGCCGGGCAACTCGATCCGTCGGGACTCGGTGACATCGGTGGGCTGACCGCCCTGCTCGGCGGCGGACTCGGCGCCATCCTCGGCGGGCAGACGCCAGGCGGCCCGTCGCCTGACGCAATGCTCGCCGGGGAGCCGACCGCAGAGCAGCTTCGCCTGCGGGCCCAGCTTCGGCTCGTGATCATCCCGGTCCTCGGGGCGATCGACTACCTGTCCTCGGCGATCGGCGCTCGATTGCTCGGCGACAATCGCCAAGTGGTCGAGGCGCTCCGCCGGAGACGACTCGACCATGACAGCGGTACACCTCTGGTCGAGCATCTGCTCGGTTTCGGCGTGGACCAGGCCGGGCTCGACGACGGTCGGACTTTCGTCGGCGGAGTCCTCGAACGCGCCGGTCACGATGGTCTGCTCGCCCTGTTCGGTGGCCCGGATCGTCTGCCGACCGAAGCCGAGCTTGCCGCCCCCGGACTCTGGCTGGCCCGCATCGGCATGGCCGACTGAGGCCCGCTACCGCTTCGCCGGCCGTTCCCCCGGGCCGGCCCCGTCGTCTTTCCAGGACCAGTCGTCGGGCCGCTCCCAATCGGTCGCCACAGGGCGGTCAGGGCGACGCCACACCGATGCGCCGGCACGCACCGTGTCGTCGATTCGGGACAGCGCCCGCTCGCCGCCCGCATGGATCACGGTGGCCGCCACGCCGGCCAATCCCATCAGCGCACTGCCAATGGTTCGCGAAACCGGGAAGATCACCGGTATGAGGGCGCCGATCACCCAGGCGAGCTGGAACTTCGTCTCGAATCGGGCGAATCGGGCGCCGACGGTTCCGGTGTCCTCGCTCTGCACGATCGCATCGAACGCCAGCCTCGAGATCGACGCGCCGACGCCGATCGAACTCGCGACGAACATCGCACCGACACGGCCGCTCCACAGCACGCCGAGCAGGCAGCACACCGTGACGGTCACGAGCGAGCCGAGAAGGATTCGTCCTTCATCGGCCATGCGACGCAGGCGAGGGGCGATCGCCGCGCCGAGGAGACCTCCGCCGACACCGGCGGCAGCGACGAGGCCCAGCCACCAGGTGGGGGCGCCTTCGTCCTTGAAGGTGAACGCGACGAGAAAGGTGACGAACCCGACAAGCGCCCGTTGAACCGACATCGCGATTCCCGCGAGACGAAACGCCGTGACCCGAACCCGTTCGTCGCTGCGTGACTGCTGGTCGTCGAAGACGACGTCCGGCGAGGATTCGGGCTCGACGGCATTCGGGCGTGCGACCATTTCGATACGCATCGCGAGGAACGTGGCGATCCCGAAGACGACCACACCGAGCGAGAGGACCCACGAGGCGCCGAAGTGCGACAGCAGCCCGCCCGGGAGGGCGATCAGGAAGCCGGCAAGGCCCGAGATGATCGTCAGCCGGGAGTTCGCCCGCACCAGCTGCGATTGATCGGCAACGACATCGGGAACCAGCGAGCTTCGGGCAACGGCATACCCCTTGCTGAGCACCAAGGTCGCGAACGCCTCGGGGAACAGCAGCAAACTCGTGGTGTCGCGCGCCATCAGAAAGCACAGGACGGCGCGCAGCACCGCGGAGCCGACCACAACCCACTTGCGCTGGGCCGCCATGCGGTCGACGAGGGGCCCGATGAAGGGCGACACGACAGCGAAAGGCGCCAGCGTCAGAACGAGGTAGAGGATGACCCGGCCGCGGGCCTCGTCCGGCGACACGAAGAAGAGCGTCTGCGCAAGACCGATCGTGATGAGTGTGTCGCCGGCGGCGCTGACTGCGTGAGCGACCGCGAATCGGCCGAACGGGGTCGTCGGCAGTCGGAACGAACCATCGAAATCGCGCGGTCTGGTCAGGGGCCGCCATCCCTCACCCGAGAACTCCTTCGATCGCGCACCCATGGACTTCGAAGTGTACGAGCGGGGTGCGACCGTCGGGGCGGGGCGTCGGACGGGTTGTCAGCCCTTTGTCGGCCGACCTACCGCGAGTACTTGTACCCCAACCCTCGGATCGTCAGGATCCGGGTCGGGTTCGAGGGGTCCGTCTCCACCTTGGACCGCAGCCGCTTGATGTGCACGTCGAGGGTCTTGGTGTCCCCCACGTAGTCGTGGCCCCAGATCCGGTCGATCAAAACCTCTCGCGTGAGCACGCGGCCGGCGTTCTCGAGGAGCAGTTCGAGCAGCTCGAACTCCTTCAGCGGAAACGCCACGGTGGCGCCACGGATCGTGACCTCGTGGCTCTCCGGATCGAGCCGGACATCACCGACGGCAACGGCTTCGTGATGGTCCTCCTGGTGCGAGTTGCCGCTCGACGACGCAGGATCGCCGCCGGCGACCGGGCCCCGACGCAGCACGGCGCGGATGCGGGCGACGAGCTCACGGATTCGGAACGGCTTGGCGATGTAGTCGTCCGCTCCCACTTCGAGGCCAACGACGGCATCGATCTCACTCGTCTTCGCGGTCACCATGATCACCGGTGTGGTGCCGAGCACACGAATGGCCCGGCACACATCGATGCCGGAGAGCTTCGGCAGCATCACGTCGAGGAGGACGAGGTCCGGCGACTCCCGTTTGAAGACGTCGAGCGCCTCCAAACCGTCGCGGGCGACGAGCACCCGGAAGCCGTCACGCTGGAGGGAGAGCGTCAGCGCATCGACGAAGGACTCTTCGTCTTCGACGACCAGGATGGTGATCACATCGGGTGGCATCAGACTCTTTCGTGGCGGTCGTCGGGGGCGACGGGCATTGTGTCGGGGGCTCGGGCAGGCGAGGAGTCGCGTGTGTCGAGCGCGACCCCGGGAATCAGGAGCGTGAAGGTTGACCCCTCGCCCTCCACTGAGCGCACGCTCACCTCTCCGTTGTGGTTCAGCATGACGTGGCGGACGATCGCAAGACCGAGACCGCTTCCCCCGGTGTCACGGGCCCGGGCCCGATCGACCCGGTAGAAGCGCTCGAAGATCCGCTCCTGGTCGCGCGTCGGGATCCCGATGCCTTGATCGACGACGTCGATGGCGATGCGGGTGGAGTTCGTCGTGTCGTCTCGACGGACCGACGCGTCGACGTGGACGGGCGTGTCCTTGTCGGAGTACTTCAGCGCGTTCTCCAAGAGGTTGTGCAGTGCCGTGACCAGTTGACGGCGATCGCCATGGACCGCGAGCCCGCGTCCGACGTCGTCGATCACGATCGACACGGCACGTGTTTCTGCGCTGACCCGGGCACGTTCGATGGCTTCGTCGAGGAGTTCGGGGACAGGGAGCAGATCATCGCCGGCCCCGCCCGATTCCACCGTGCCGAGGGCCAACAAGTCGTCGACCATGGCCGAAAGCCGGTGGGCTTCCGATTCCAGTCGTGCCGTCAGCCGGGCGACAATCGCCGGGTCGAACTCCTGGGAGAGCGTCTCGGCAAGCACCGCGACCGCGCCGACCGGGGTCCGCAGTTCATGGCTCACGTTGGTGATGAAGTCCTGGCGCATGGCATCGGTTCGTCGCTGCTCACTCACGTCGGTGACGGTGCCGACGACGGCAAACTGTCCGTTGACCGGATCACCGATCGGCTCGGCGAGAACGACGAACGACCGCCGCGGCGGTCCAACGATCTCGAGGTTCTCGCGCCCGCGCTGCCCGCTTGCGCCTCGCTCGAGCAACCGGCGGAGGGTACCGCCGGCCATCACTTCACCGTCGGTGCGGTGCTCCCGCTTTCCCTCGGCCGGCCCGAGCACCACCGCGGCTTCGTCGTTGCGCATCAGTTCCGTTCCGTCGGCACCGACCACGACGATTCCCATGGGTAGGGCGCTTGCTGCTCTCGAGAGCGTCGCGACCTCCCGGGCCCGAGCCCGGAGTTCGGCGTCGGACCTGGAGGACGTCTGTTGGGCCGTCGTGGCGGCGGAGGCCGCCACTTCGAGCCGAGCCCGATGACGCCGGTTGGCGAGCACGGTCGCCGCCGCTGCGCCGAGGGCCCCGGTGAGGAGACCCTCGGCGATCAGCGCCGGAACGGAGACGGCGACGATGGCGCCGAGAAGTGGAACGCCACCGACTGCGGCAGTCGAGGCGTCGGCGAGGTGGGCGAGCAGCACGGGGCTGAGCCTACGGTCGCCTCAGTTCTCACTTCTTCTTCGTGGTCTTCTTCGCAACCTTCTTGGTGATCGGCTTCTTGGTCGTTGCGGTGGCTTTTGTCGTCGGAGCGGCGGTGGCCACGGGCGCTGCCGTCGTCGGAGCGGCCGACGAAGGGGTGGCAGCGGGTGCGCCGCCGACGGTGGGCACCGCGGCGGAGCCCGGGTTGATCTTGTCGACGTTGGCGAGCGAGAGCTTCACCAGCGAGGCGGGCAGCGCCGCGTAACCGATCTTCTCGGCCTTCTTCTGGCACTCGCCGACCGAGTAAGTCAAGAAGGTCCGGAGAACGTCGCCCTTGGCCTTGTCGAGGGTCTGCGGGGCGATGAGATAGGCGGTGGTGGAGATCGGGTAGGCCTTCGATCCGGGAGCGTTGAAGTTGAGGAACAGTGTCCCGTCGTCGTTCACTGCCGCCCCGTCCATTGCCTCGGTCACGTTCGCAGGATCCGGCAGCACGGCGTTCCCCGCGGCGTTGATGACCTTGGCGACGCTCAGCTTGCGCTCCGTTGCGAAGCTCGTTTCGGCGTAGGTGATCGAGTAGTCGCCCTGGCTTCCGGCAACGTAGTTGGACACGCCGTCGGAGCCGCGCTGAGCGATGCCGTTGCCGGGGGGCGGCGGGAAGTTGCTCGTCGTGCCGGCCTTCCAGGCACCCTTGCCGACCGTGCCCAGATAGTCGCTGAACACGTTCGACGTACCCGAGGAGTCAGAGCGGACGATCACGCGGATGACCTGATCCGGCAGGCTGACCCCGGAGTTCTCTCTGGCGATCGCATCGTCGTTCCACTTCTGGATACCGCCGGCGAAGATCTTGGCGAGAGTCGGACCGGAGAGCTTCAGATCGGTGACACCAGGAACCTTGTAGATGACGGCGATACCGCCGATGGTGATCGGGATATAGACGAACGGCTTGTCCTTCGTCCGCGGAAGCTCCGAGGCAGTGAACGCGACATCGGAACCACCGAACTCGTTGGTGCCGGCGATGTAAGCGGTGCGGCCCGCGCCGGAACCGGTCGGCTGATATGCGATGTTGATGCCGAACGCGTTCTTCACGTCGACCTTGCACTGCTCCATGAAGTTCGACATGAAGGTCGAACCCTGACCGCTCACGGTCACGCCCTTGTCGAGCGTGGCGGTCTGAGCGGAGGCCGAGATTGCCGCCAATGGCGCGATCAGGGTGGCGGCGCCGAAGGCGACCAGGAAACGATTGCGAAGCACGGTGTTCACTCCTTGTTGGGGTACGGAGCGAAACTACGGAGCGAACCTGTCCTGTTCCGTACGTCGAGATGGACGCAGGGTGAACAGCGGTCAAAGGTTGGCTCGCGTACCGGCGGGCCGTCGTCGAATCAGCCGAAGCGACCGTTCACGTAATCGTTGGTGCGCGGATCGGTCGGATTGCCGAACATCTGCTCCGTCGACCCGGCCTCGACGATCCGACCCGGCTGATTCTCCTCGGCGAGGAAAAACGCGCACTCGTCGGAAACCCGCTGGGCCTGCTGCATGTTGTGGGTGACGATCACGATCGTGACCTCCTCCGAGACTTCGGAGATGGTCTCTTCGACCCGGCGCGTCGAGGTGGGATCGAGGGCTGAGCACGGCTCGTCCATCAGAAGGACATCGGGCTTGACGGCCAGCGATCGGGCGATGCACAGACGCTGCTGCTGGCCGCCCGAAAGCGAACCGCCCGGGGTGTCGAGCCGGTCGCGAACTTCGGTCCACAGGCTCGCCCGGGTGAGCGCCCATTCGACGAGCTGCTCGGCGTCGGCGGACTTCTGCCCGGTGAGCTTGAGCCCGGCCAGGACGTTCTCCCGAATGCTCATCGCCGGAAACGGGTTCGGCTTCTGGAAGACCATGCCGATGCGCTTGCGGACTTCACTCGGGCGAAGGTCGGTGCCGTAGATGTCCTTGCCGTCGAGTTCGACCGAGCCGGCCAACGCCGCCGTCGGGACGAGCTCGTGCATCCGGTTCAACGTTCGCAGGAACGTTGACTTCCCGCACCCCGACGGTCCGATGAGGGCGACCACCGTATGGCGGGCGATTGCCAGATTGACCCCTTCGAGGACTTTCCTCTTCCCGAACCAGCACGAGATATCAGTCGCCCGGAGGGCAATGTCGGCGGATGCCGGATTCGAGTTCACGTGTTCCGTTCCAGGTTGCATGACGGCAGTCATTGTGGCGTCCTTTGGGCAGGGGTTTCGCCGAGGCGATCAGCGGGTGGTCTTGGCGTTGCGGGAGACGATTCGGGCGATCACGAACAGGACGAGGACGAGGCCGATCAGCACAAGGGCACCGGTCCAGGCCCGCTCTCGCTGGTCCTGGGCGAGTTGCTGAAAGATGAAGAGCGGCAGCGCCGACTGCGGTTCGTGCAGTGCAGCTCCCGGGTTCACCACGCGGTCGTTGCCGAAGGCGGTCATGAGGAGCGGAGCGGTTTCGCCGGCGACGCGGGCGATACCGAGGATGACCGCGGTGACGATGCCGGCCCGGGCCGTGGGGAGAACGACCTGCCACACGGTGCGCCACTGCGGTGAGCCGAGAGCGAGCGAGGCCTCACGCAGTGACGGATCGACGAGCTTGAGCATCTCCTCGGTCGTGCGGGCGACCGTGGGGAGCATCAAGATGCTGAGTGCCAACGCCGCCGCAAGACCGGAGAATCCGCCGCCGGGGCCGACGACCCAGATGGCGTAGACGAAGAGTCCGGCGACGATGGAAGGGATCCCCGACATCGCGTCGACCAGGAGCCGGACGATTCCCGTGAACCGGCCTTTGATCTCCGTGAGATAGATCGCCGTCAGGATGCCGAACGGCACCGTGACGATCACCGCGAATCCGACCTGGGTCAAGGTGCCGGTGATGGCGTGCAGGGCACCGCCGACCTTCGGACCGGCCGACGGGTCGACACCTTCGAGCGTCTTCGTGAAGAAGTTGAGCGAAAGGCCGGGCAGTCCTTTCGCAACAACCGTTCCCACAATGAACACCAGGGGCATGGCGGTGAGCGTGGCGCACCCGTAGACAAGCGTGGTGACGATGTGGTCCACCGCGTGCTTGCGATCCATGATCTGGCGGACGACGGCGTACTGGAGAGCGACGAACACAACGAACCCGAGGATGACGAATCCCAATGGACCGTCGAGCGGCGTGACCAGAAACAACCCGAGCGTCACAACCATGGAGACGCCGAAAACCCCGAACGATCGAATCGCGTCGGACGGACGGATCCGGTTGGGCCGCCGCGGACGGAGGGCAACGGTCATTTCTTCGCTCCGGCCGGAGCTTTGGTTCGGGCGACGACACCGCGGGCCACGATGTTCACGAGGAGCGTCACAAAGAAGAGCACGAGTCCGGCGGCCACGAGCGCGCTGCGACCATTGGTGCTTGCCTCGCCGAACTTCAACGCGATGGTTCCGGCAATCGATGCGCCGCCGGGCGAGAGCACGTTGTCGGGGATGCGGAAGTCATTGGACAGGATCAACGCCACGGCGATCGTCTCTCCGAGGGCACGGCCGAGACCGAGCATCGAGGCGCCGATGAGTCCGCCCTTGGCAAACGGCAGCACGACCTCGCGGATCATGCCCGAGCGCGTCCCGCCGAGAGCCAGGGCCGCTTCGCAGTAGACCCGCGGAACCTCCGCCATGACCGCTCGCGCAATGGCCGTGATGATCGGGATGATCATGAGCGCAAGCACCAGGCCGGAGACGAACAGCGATGAACCGAAGATCGGAACCTTCGTCTTGAAGATCGGGATGAAGTCGAGCCACTCGGACAGCCAGCGGGCCGGCCCGTCGAGGCGGGGCTGGAGAAACGCCAGACCCCAGAGGCCGAAGATCAATGACGGGATTGCCGCGAGCAGGTCGACCATCGTGACGAAGACAGCGCGGAAACGCAGGGGTGTGTATTCGTTGATGAAGAGGGCGGCACCGACCGAGATCGGCACCGCCACTGCGAGAGCGATCAGCGCGATCACCACCGTGCCGAAGAGCATGGAGCCGATGCCGTAGATGGCCGGCTCGTTGTCGGGTCCCCACTCGAAGGTGGTGAAGAACGATCCCCCGGCCTTCGACAGGGCGGGCCACGCTTCCCGGAAGAGGAAGATGGCAATGAGCGCCATCACCACCAGGCTGAACATTGCACCGCCAACCGTGATGGAGCGGTAGATCCGGTCTCCTCGGCTGATCGGAGCGCTCAGTGTCCGGGGCTGATCGTCTTTGGTGGTGACCGACGTCGGCGTGATCGAGGCAGTCATCGCGCATGCACGATCGTTCGACGTTCGAACCGCGGGGTCGGTCGGGACTCGAGACGAAGCGGGTCACCACCGGGCACGGAAGCAGTCAACCGGCCTGAGGTGGCCGACTTCTTGACGGCAGGTGAACGTGAGATGAACGGCTACGGGATTCTCGTGCGACGCGCCGTCGGCCGAATGCGCAACGACGCGAGGCCCCCACGCTCAGTGCGTCGGGCCGTGCTCCCCGGTGGCGACGTAACGCATGCGGTTGGCCACGTTCACCGCGTGGTCGCCGAGGCGCTCGAAGAACCGGGCGACGAGCGCCATCTCGATCGCCGTCGGGAGGCGAAGTTCGGCCTCGACGATTTCGGCGATGAGGGCGACATGGAGTTCGTCGAGCTCGTTGTCGAGGTTTCGGAGCTCAGCGGCTTTCGACGGATCACGCGAGACGTAGGACTCCGCGGCACCGCGCCAGAGCATGACCCCGACCCGGCCCATCCGATCCACGATCCCGCGCATCCGCGGCGTGAGTTCGGCGCCGACCCCGCGAAGTGCGCGGTTCGCAATGTGCTCGACGAGGTCCCCGCTGCGCTCGAGTTCCGGGACGATGCGCAGCATCGCCAGCAGGTAACGCATGTCCGTGGCTGCCGGCGACGCAAGGGCGAACTGGCGCTGCAAGAGCGCTTCGATGTCGTAATAGAGCGAATCGATGAGACGCTCGCGGGCGACCACGCTCGAGGCGGTGTCGAAGTCACCGGACAGCAGGGCGTCGGTCGCCGCGGCCAGACCCTCGCTCACCAGCGAGAAGAGCTCGGTGACTTTGCGGTCGATGTCATGGAGTTCTTGGGCCAGGTCGATCCTCACCGGGCAAACGCTAACGGGTTGCCCGGCGGAGGCGTGCTTCGCCCAGATGAACGACGGGTGAACCTCAGCACGTCGGCCCGATGTAAGCCGCCTCGGTGTACCGGTCTTCTGCATCGACGCCGACGACCCAGATCGACGCCTTCTGCACCCGCGGATCGATCCCGAGGTCGAGATGATCCTGGGCCGCCAACATCTCGATGACGGCAGGGATGATGTCGCCGTGGCTGCACCAGACCTCGGCGCGATCACGCAGCGTCGGCGCGATGGCCCTTACGCGGTCGCGGGCTTCATCGGAAGGTCCCTCCGCGAGCCACGGCTCGATATGCAGTTGCACTCCGATCGCCGCTGCGTAGGCAGCGACCGTTTCGATGCACCGGCGGTACGGGCTGCTACGCAGCGTGACTGGCCTGGTCCCGACGAGATCGAGGAGCAGACCGGCGATGTCGGCACCCTGATGGCGGCCACGTCCGGTGAGCGGGCGCAGCATGTCGTCGCCGGCAAATCCGGTCCGAGATCCTGCTTGGGCGTGGCGGACCAGGAAGAGGGGCACCGCGGAAAGCTTTCTTGGAGGGACGGATCAGAAGGCGTGGGAACGACTGACGGCGCTGGCACAGAGCGCGGCTTGGGCGTTGACGGGCTCGTCGTCGCCGGCATCGATCTTCGTCCACCCGCCGTCGTGGGCGAGGCTCCACGCAAGATGGTTGTCGGCAAGGAGCAGATCGAGGATCGATGCAAGCCGTTCCTGCAACCGGGAATCGAGGATCGGGACGACGGCCTCGACTCGTCGGTCGAGATTCCTCGGCATCATGTCGGCCGAGCCGATGAACCACGCCGGCTCATCCTCGGCTCCGCCGTGGGAGAACTCCCAGATGCGCGAATGCTCGAGGAACCTACCCACGACACTACGTACACGTATGTTCTCTGAGAGGCCCGGAACTCCCGGACGGAGACAGCAGATCCCACGGATGATCAGGTCGATGGAGACGCCCGATTGGGAGGCTTCGTAGAGGGCGGTGATGATCTCCTCGTCGACGAGGCTGTTCATCTTCATCCGAATCCACCCGGCGCCGCGGTGCTCGTTCGGCATCTCGTTGCGGATCATCGCAAGCACCCGGGGACGGAGATCGGTCGGTGCCACCAGCAGCCGGGAGAACGTCGGCATCTTGCCCAAGCCGGTGAGGGCATTGAACAACCTGGTGACGTCATCGCCGAGTTCGTGATCGGCGGAGATGAGCCCGATGTCGTCGTAGACGCGCGCCGTTGTCGAGTTGTAGTTCCCCGTTGCTATGTGCACGTATCGACGCAGCTCGGAGGCAGCTTCGCTCCGGACGACGAGCGCGACCTTGGTGTGGGTCTTCAGACCGACGAGCCCGTACACAACATGGACTCCAGCCCGTTCGAGCTTTCGCGCCCATGCGATGTTCGCCTGTTCATCGAAGCGGGCCTTGAGCTCGACGAGCGCGGCGACCTGCTTCCCTGCTTCGGCCGCGTCGATGAGCGCCTTCACCACGGGGGAGTCGCCAGACGTCCGGTAAAGGGTGAGCTTGATCGTGAGCACATCGGGGTCGGCGGCCGCGGTCTCGATGAACTTCTCGACCGACGCGGAGAACGAATCGTACGGGTGGTGCACCAGCACATCACCGGTTCGGATGACCTCGAAGAAGTCGAGGGGTTGCTCACCGTCATGGAGATCGAGCGGCGTTCTCGGGATCCACGGCTCGTCCTTCAGATCTGGGCGGTCTATGGCCACCAGGGTCCACAATCCGGTGAGGTCGATGAGCCCGTCGATCTTGACGACCGCATCGGCATCGATCTCCAGTTCCTCAACCAGCATGAACTGCATGTCGGCCGGCATGCCCACCGCCACTTCGAGTCGCACCGCACGTCCGAACCGGCGGCGACGCAACTCGGTCTCGATGGCCTCGAGAAGGTCTTCGGCTTCCTCCTCATCGACGTCGAGGTCGGTGTCACGGGTGACCCGGAACGGGAAGCTGGCATCGATGGCGACTCCCGGAAACAGCTCGGGAAGGTGCGCGGCGATCAGGTCCTCGATCGGAAGCCAGCGGAGCTGATCCGGGAGCGCGACGAAGCGAGGGAGCAACGGCGGAACCTTCACGCGGGCGAAGCGTCGGTGCCCGGTCTCGGGGTCGTGCATGGTGACGGCGAGGTTGAGCGAGAGATTCGAGATGTAGGGAAACGGATGCCCGGGGTCGACGGCGAGCGGGGTCAGGACAGGAAACACGCGATCGCGAAAGAGCCGATGCAGGTCTTGTCGGTCTCCACCGTCGAGATCGCCCCACGACACCACGTCGATACCGGCATCACGAAGGGCCGGGATCAGCTGATCGCGGAAGAGGGCGGTATGCCGTTCGGCCAAGTCGGTCGCCGCTGCATGGATGAGTGAGAGTTGGGCGGGCGGGCGGAGCCCGTCGGCCGATCGCGAGTTCACTCCGGCGGCGACTTGGGCGCGCAGTGCGGCGGCGCGGACCTCGAAAAACTCGTCGAAGTTCGAAGCGAAGATCGCGCAGAACTTCACCCGCTCGAGCAGCGGGGCGGAGGCGTCAGCCGCGAGCGCCAGAACTCTTGCGTTGAAGTCGAGCCAGCTCAGCTCGCGGTTGAGCAGCGGTGATGTATCGGACGAACCGGTTCCCGCACCCGCTGCTCGCCAAGGCATGGCGTGGGCGGTCAGCCGGTGGCCTGCGAGCCGAAGTCCCACTCCAAGGTGAGGCCTTCGCGCTCTGCGTCGTGGACGACGCGGTCGTGATTGCGACGGAACTGCGGATCGTGGCGCGGCACCAGTTGCAGGCGTGCCAACGTGCGCTGGCGGAACTCCTCGAGGAGGGTCCGGTCGACGTCGACGCTCTCGACGTCCCAATGGGGAGCGACGGGGCCGAGGTAGACAACGCGAACGTTGCCCCGCGGCGGTACCTCAGTTGGGGCGGAAGAAAAGGACATCACAGGCTCCGAA
>JANLRD010000283.1:0-1640 GCA_031368215.1 Acidimicrobiia bacterium
GTCGCGCGATTGCCGGCAATGTGCAGCGCACGACGAACCGCGCCGGCGGCCTCGATGGCGGCATGACAAACGGTAACCGGTCGTGGTGCGCGTCGCCATGAAGCCGATCTCGACGCTCATGAAGCCGCTGCAGACCATCGACACGACGACGTCGGAAACCGCACAGGCGGTCGTGGAACGCAGCGATGTGACTGCCGTGCCGGCGATGGGTGTGATTGCCGAAGCGATGCTGGCGCTGGTATTGGCGGACGCGATGCTGGAGAAGTTCGGCGGCGACTCGCTGGGTGAGATGCGGCGGAACTACGACGCGTACCTGGCGCACATCGCGCAGCGGCTGCGGTGAGCAGCGACGCGCCGTCACGTCCGGCGCACCTGATCCTGATCGGTTTGCCGGGTGCCGGGAAAACGACGCACGGTCGTCGCGCCGCCAGGCAGCTCGGTCGCCCGTTCATTGATCTCGATCGACGGGTGGCACACCTCGGCGGACGATCGGTGACGCAGATCTTTCGGGAGGACGGCGAAGAGGGCTTTCGCCAGCTCGAGCGCAAGGCGACCGCCGCGCTGGCCATTGAACCGCCGAGCATCGTGTCGCCCGGCGGTGGATGGATGATGGACCCAGCGAATGTCGACCTCGTCAAGCCGGGCGCGACGATCGTCTGGCTGCAGGTGACGCCACGGGCGGCCGTGGAACGCATGGGGACGCGTGTAAGGCAGCGCCCGCTGCTCGCGACCGGCAATCCCGTTGAACGGCTCAGCCAACTCCTGCTGCGACGCGCCGATCGGTACGCCATGGCGGATGCCCAGATCGACACCGAAGTTCTTGACTGGCAAGGAGTTGTGGACGCGATCGCAGCGCTTGCTCCGGTACCGGCCGACGGGTAGGATCGCCCTCCCCGGTACTGCGGGGTAGAGGGACAGTGGAAAAACACGTGGCAGGTCGGACGGGGCGTCCCCAGGGAATGACGTTATAGTATGCCGACCGGCAGCCCCGAAGGCGGGGACGGCCGATACTCACGGGGCGCGACCCTCAGGAGGAGCAGTATGAGTTTTCGTGTCCTGGGCCCGCATGAGCGCGGGCGTTTTTCGACCGAAGCGTGGGGGCATCTGCTGTCGCTCACCGGCGCGGGCTTTCTCAGTCCCGCGGAGCTGGAGCAGGTGATCGATCGGGCGATGGCCCATATCGATGGGCGGATTGCGCTGGACGATGTGCGCAGCCTGCTGGAAGGTGCTGGACTGGACGATCATGGCTCGGGTCCGGAGCCGATGACCGTTCACTGACTGTTCGTGCGAGCATCGGGACGCGCTCGCCACTTCTCTGCTATTGCACCTACCCTGATGGCTGGTTCGACCTCGAAGACTCCCGCCCGGAAGACCGCGGCCAGGAAGACTGCCTCCAAGACGGCTGCCCAGTCGGTCGGCAAGCGCGCGCCCAGGGCGCCTGCGGGCCGCGGCGCGGGCGGCGATGGCGGAAGCGGCGGTGGCAGGTCGCTCGTCATCGTCGAGTCACCGACCAAGGCACGCACGATCGGTCGCTTCCTGCCGTCCGGGTACAAGGTGCTGGCGTCGGTCGGACATGTGCGCGACCTCCCGCAGAACGCCAGCGAAATTCCGGAGAAGTACAAGAAGGATGCGTGGGCCCG
>JANLRD010000286.1:0-3687 GCA_031368215.1 Acidimicrobiia bacterium
GTGATGGACCATCCGAACAGGCGCATCGATGCCTTGTTGGGGTCGGTGCCGTCCCGGCCGATCTTGGCGAGTCCGAGCACCTGAACCAGGAAGAACCCACCGGAGGCAATGGCCACGGCGAGGTAGATCCAGCCCATGTCACCGACCCAGTAGAAGGCGATCGTGCAGGCGACCATGACCACGGTGTAGCGGAGCATTGCGCTCACCGTCTGGGAGAACGAGACCACCGAGGGGAGCATCGGGACATGTGCGGCCGAGTAGTCGTCGCGGTACTTCACGGCCAGGGCCCAGAAGTGCGGCGGTGTCCAGAAGAAGATCACGGCGAACAGCAGGATGGGGGCCCAGTCAAGCCGGTTGGTCACCGCTGACCAGCCGATGAGGACGGGTGCCGCGCCGGCGGCGCCGCCGATCACGATGTTCTGGGTCGAGGAGCGCTTCAGCCAGAGCGTGTAGATGAACACGTAGAACAGGCATGCCGCCACGGCGAGCACTGCCGAGAGCAGGTTCACCGTCGCCCACAGGAAGGCGAACGCCGCCACTTCGATGGAGATGGCGAAGGTCAGCGCCGCTCGGGGCGTCATCGCTCCCGTGACGAGCGGACGACCCTGGGTTCGCTTCATGATCGTGTCGATGTCGACGTCGACGACCATGTTGATGGCGTTGGCGCCGCCGGCCGAGAGCGTCCCGCCGACCAGCGTGCACACCATGAGCCAGAGGCCGGGCACGCCACGCTCGGCGACGAACATCGTCGGGATCGTGCTCACGAGGAGCAACTCGATGATGCGGGGCTTGGTCAGGGCGATGTAGGAGCTGACCGTGGATCGCAGACCGACGGCCGGACCGTGCACAGCAATGTTCGCCCGGGCATCGAGAAGAGCCGTGCGTTCCAGTGGCTCGGTCCGCAGGCGAGGCATAACAATGGCCACACTACCGGCCAGGTCCGGGCACCGGAAAAGCCGCTGGTGGCGGGCCGGGAGCGCGTGCTCGAGCGCGCATCGGCCGACGCGGCAAGGCAGCTCCGCGCCATCAGCGCCACGGGCGGGGCAGACTGTCGACGTATGCCCGTTGCCTCTCCCACCGAAGTCGTCTCCGGCGACACCGATACCCGCCAGGGGCTCGATCGGCCGTGGATCGTGCTCGTGTGGAACGATCCGATCAATCTGATGTCCTACGTGACCCTGGTGATCCAGAAGGTGTTCGGCTATCCCAAGGAGAAGGCCGAGTCGCTGATGTGGGATGTCCACACCAAGGGCCGGGCCGTGGTCTCGAACGGCAACCGCGAGAAGGCCGAGCTCGATGTGTTCCGGCTGCACGAGCATGGCTTGTGGGCAACCATGCAACAGGACGACGCGTGAGTGTCGGCGGGACGGCCGACGACGCCGAACACTCCGACGGAGCGTTCGAACTGAGTCACGAGTCAACCGACCCGGTCGACGAATACACGCCCGAAGATGCAGACGACACCGACGAGGAGGACGACGAAGACATGTTCCTCCGACGCCGCATCCGCCGGGGTTCGTCCGGCACCTTCGTCATCAATCTCCCCGACGACGAGCGCGAGCTCCTCCACGCCCTGCCCGGGCAGCTCCACGAGATGCTCACGTCCGGTGACCCCACCGGTCTGCGCCGCCTGTTTCCTGCGGCGTATCACCTCGATCCCGAGAAGGACGCGGAGTTCCATGAGCTGATGCGCAGCGAGCTCGTCGCCTCGAAAGCCGGCCGCGCGAAGATCCTGGAGGAGACCGCCTTCGCCCGGTCACTCACCGAGGAGCAGCTGCTCGGCTGGATGGGGGCGGTGAACGACCTGCGTCTCGTGCTCGGTACCCAGCTCGATGTGAGCGAGGACGACAGCGATCCCGAGCCGGACCACCCGCTGGCGGCCCACTTCGGGCTCTATCACTACCTCGGGTTCCTGCTGGAGAACATCGTCCGAGCATTGAGCTGACGCGGCGACGCACGTTCCGCGCTCGAAGCCAACCGTGCGGCCTCGTCCCGGCGAGGGCCGCTAGCGTTTCTCAGATGGCTCCCACTTTGCATGCCCGGCGTTTCGATCTCGATGCCGAGATCGACCGCCGACTGGCCCGCAGCGGACAGCGGTGGACGCCCGGTCGCCGAGCCGTCGTCGAAGCCATGAAGCAGCGAGTTGCGCCCATGTCGGTCACCGAGCTCCAGACGACCGTCGGCCCCAAGGTCCCGCTCTCGTCGCTCTACCGGATCATCAGCGATCTCGTGGAAGCCAAGATCTTCATCAAGTTGGAGTTCGCCGAAGGCTTCGCCCGGTTCGAACTCGACGAAGACCTCGCCGCGCATCACCATCATCTGGTCTGCAACGAATGCGGCTCCGTGGCCGACTTCGAGCTGGGCGATCTCGAGGCGATGCTCGACGGAACGTCCACCCAGATCCGTAAGAAGACGGGTTTCGTCACCCAGAACCACCGCCTCGACTTCTTCGGCATCTGCGCCGGTTGCGCCAAACGCTGAGGCGACGCCCAACCGTCTCGGCGTCGGCGTCTGCAGCCAGTACGCTTGCTTCCCGGCCTAGCCCCCATCGTCTAGCGGCCTAGGACACCACCCTTTCAAGGTGGCGGCACGGGTTCGAATCCCGTTGGGGGTGCCACGAATTGAAGTGGTGCGGGTGGTAGCTGAAGTCACCTCCGGGACCGATCGGCCCTTCGGCGCGCTTGGCTTTGTGACGAAAGAGGAAGTTCTCCGCAACCTGAAAGGCGCGCTGTGGACGCGCAACAGGTCGAAATTGTGCTGTCGAACGGCGAACGCAACGAACCGCTCAAAGAGCGTTTCCGACGAAGCCGACGAAAAATTCTCGTCCATGCTCTGAATGTCGCAGCCTCCATCCTCGGAGACGACATCATCACCACCGCCCTGCGACGCCAGATCCTGCGAGTGGGCCGTTGCAGCTATCCCCGCAGCAGCCGTCTCTACGGAGGAACGTGGTTCACGGAGCCGGCTAACTTGATCGTCGGTACGCGCTGCTTTAGCAACCGACGCTGCTACTTCGATCTGTACGATTCCGTCCAAATCGCAGATGACGTTGTCATCGGCCACGGGAATACGGTCATCACGAGTGAGCACCGCGTCGGATCGGCATCCCGTCGAGCGGGGTCGGTCACCGGTTCCCCTGTCGTATTCCGTGCGGGCGCGTGGCTGGGGGCCAACGTCACCGTCCTTCCGGGGGTTACCATTGGCGTCGGGGCTGGTGCGGTCGTCAGCAGGAGCGTTCCACCGAACCACCTCGCGGTCGGAGTCCCCGCCACGGCGAGCCCGATTCCAACAACGGACCCGGGGCCGCGGCTACCGCCGTAGCACCGCCCACGTGCGGCGGTTCGATCGCCCTTGAGGTCATCGATCCCGCAAGGTGAAGCCAATCGGCACGATCAGTCCATACTTCTTAGTGTGCAACGACGGTTCATTGCCCTGCTCATCGGAATGAGCCTCCTGATGGGCGGAGGGTTCATGCAAGCCTGCACAGCGTCGCGGGCAATCCCGCTCCAAAACCAAAGCCAGGTACCCGCAAAACGAGTAGCACCGCGGGGTTTTGGGGTGTCTCAGCCGGTGGGTGCGGTGGTGATTCGTCCTGGTGATGATGCGGCGAGGGTGGTGAATGCGGTGACGGTTCCGACGACGTTTTGGTTTGCGCCGGGTGTGCATGTGTTGTCGGCGCCGTTGACG
>JANLRD010000085.1:0-24721 GCA_031368215.1 Acidimicrobiia bacterium
GCTCGGCAACAAGGCGATCTACCGAACACGCATGGCCATTGCCGACGAAGGAGAACTGCTCGTACTCGCACCCGGCGTGACCCACTTCGGTGAGGACCCGGCCATCGACGCACTGATCCGCACCCACGGCTACCGCGGCACAGCGGCCACCCTCACGTCCGTTCAGGGGGACACCGAGTTGGCGGCGAACCTCGGCGCTGCCGCCCACCTCGTCCACGGCAGCAGCGAAGGCCGGTTCACCATCACGTACTGCACCGACCCGGAGGCGGGCGGCCTCACGCAAGCTGAGGTCGAAGGCGTGGGATTCCGGTGGCAGGACCTCAGTCAGACGTTGGCGCTTCTCGCCCTCCCGGAAGGGAGCCCGTTCGGGACGTACGCCGACAAGTCCGGTGACGAGTTCGTCTACATCCCCAATCCCGCGCTCGGATTGTGGGCAACAGCGGAGCGGTTCAGGAACTGACGTCGCTTCGGCCTTCGAGGTTGTGCGAACTGAGGCGCGCCGACTGATGGCCATGACATGCGGCGTCCGCAAACCCTGTCGGTGGATGAAGCTTTCGGCATCTTCGCAACCCAGTCGCCACACGTGCCGCTTTCGAGAACTCCGACCCAATGGTCACAGGTGCGCGTCGAGAATTTCTCGAGTTTCTTTGCCGATTCTGTAGTCGAGCCCGGCGTTCTGTCATACCCTCTTCGTACACTTGTACGCATGAAAGTTGTCGACCCCACCGAGCTCATCAGCGGGTTCCGTCGCGTCGACCTTGCGACCGCCACCCCCATCCAATTCCGCCGCGCCCTCGACGACATCCGACGCGCCCGCCTCGACGGCGCCGAAGCCGAGATCGCCCAGAGACTCAAGACCACGTCGCCAACCCCAGAACGAGACATCGCGAACTCCGCGCAGCGGTCCAACCGTCACGGCACGAAGGTGTTGGCGCGCGCCGCGGCGCTCACCGACACACCCTCATTCAGCTCGGCGTTGGAAGCTGGTTCGTTGAGCGGTGACCACGTCGACGTGTTCACCAAGGTCCTCGCTACCCTCGACAGAGACGTCAAGACCGGTTTCGCCGACGCCGCACCTGTGCTCATCGAGAAAGCCGCCACGTCAGGGTCAACACCCGAAGAGTTCGCCGCCACTCTCCACACCACCGCCGAACGCATCGCCGCCGACGGTGGCATGAGCCGATTCGAACGCCAACGCCGAGCCACCCGACTCCGAACCTGGACCGACCGGGCAAGCGGCATCTGGCGCCTCTCGGGAACCTTCGACCCGGATTCCGGCGCCCGCATCCAGGGCCGACTCGAAGCCGCCATGGCCGCCATGTTCGCGACGATTCAGCTCGTCCACCACGCCGACCGATCCGGGCGAGAACAAGACCACCTCCGCGCCCTCGCGCTCCTCGCCCTGACCACCGGCCCGGCACTCAAAAACACCACGAGTTGCGAGACGGACGCGGAGACGACCCGCAACGACAACGCCGATAGGTCCGGACAAACCGACCGCACCGATAACGCTTCCGACAGCGACCGCACTGATCAGTCGGATGGACGCGGCCACACCGCTGGCACCGACGAGTGGGACCTTTTCACCGAATCGCTCGGCACCGCTACGAAACGATTCGGACGGCCCGAATTCACCGTCGTCATCGACACCACCAACCTCGACCCCGACGGACACCCCACCGTCGACTGGGGCATCCCCATCACCATCCCCTGGTCACGCATCCGCCACCTCAGTACCAACGCCGACATCCGACCCGTCATCGTGCGCGACGGCGCCGTGATCGATGCCGACGGCGAGTTGAACCTCGGCCGCACCACCCGCCTCGCCAACCGCGCTCAACGGCGCGCCCTGCACGCCGTCTACGCCACATGCGCCGTGCCCGGGTGCAACGTGTCGTTCAACCACACCAAACCGCACCACCTGCACTGGTGGCGCCACGGGAGCCCTACCGATCTCGCCAACCTTCTTCCGTTGTGCAGCCAACACCACCACGCCGCCCACGAAGGCGGATGGATCCTCACCCTCGGACCCAACCGCGAACTCACCATCGAGCTTCCCGGCGGCTAGGTCATGCACACCGGACCATCCGGACGAAGATCGGCCGCAGCGTGAGCAGACGATCGACCGGGTGTCGCCTGCATCAGCCAGGGGGACACACGCGACCGTCCCTGCGTGCGCATAGTCGGCTCCGCGGGGCGTCGGACCTGTCCTCGGTCGCGACTGGTCGGCTCAGACGAGACGGGCAGAGCAACACGGTCTCGTCGGGCGGCACCGCTGGGCGGCCGCGGGGCCCGGTAGCGTTCCTTTCCATCGAACCCGAGCCGAACTTCCGGTCGACCGGCCGCGGGAAGACCGTGAACGCGGTCGACGACAGCCCGAGGATCCCCGACCGGCGACCGGTCGCCGTCCTCAGTGCGGTGCTCGCGGTGGTCGTGGTCACGTGCGCGGTTGCCATGCGGGGGACGATTGTCGCCTTCGACGATTGGAACTTCGTGCTCGATCGGCGCGGGAGCGGGCCGTCATTCATCCCGGGCACGATCAACCAGTGGCTCCAGCCGCACAACGGTCACCCGGTCATGGTGCTCGTCGGCATCTACCGCGCCGCCGGGGTGCTCGTCTCGTACAACTACCCGACGATGATCGGGCTCGCTGCGCTCGTGCATGCCGCGCTGGCGGCCGCGGTCTACGTGTACTCCCGCCGGCGCATCGGACCGTGGGGCGCGCTGGTGCCGGCGCTGTTGATCGCCGTGCTCGGGCGAGGAGCGTCGGTTGTCCTCTCACCGATCGTGATGGCCTTCACGCTCGCCCTGCTCGCGGGGGTGCTCGGCCTGAACGTGGTCGACGGACAACGCAGACGCCAACCGGTCGTCGTCGCGTTCCTCGGACTGTTCGCGCTGTGCTCGTCGGGGCTCGGCGTTGCCCGTGTGCTCACCATTGCCGCCGACCGAGTGCTGCGTTCCCGTTCCCGGCGATCCTTCGCCGTGTGGTCAGCAGCAACAGCTGCGCCATTGGCAGCGTTCGCCTTTTGGTATGTGAACGTACGAGATGATACCCGTCGCTCCACCGAGTTCGCCGGCAGCATCACGTTCGCACTGCGCCTTCTCGCGAACGGTGTTGCTGCGCTGTTCGACGTCGGGGCGGGCCCTGCACCGATCTTCGCCACGGCGCTGGCGATAGTGCTCGCCGCCGTCCTCGTACTGCGACGCGGTGCCGTCGACTGGTACCGCCTCGGAGCCCTGGCGGCGGGATTGGCCATCGACCTCGCTCTTGTGTCGTGGGCCCGTGCCGGCAACGCACTGCCGGCAAGCGGACGCTACCTCTACGTGGTCGGCGCGCAGATTGCGCTGATCGGCGTCGAGGCCACCCGAGGTCTGACCATCGCGGCGAAACGTTGGAGGCGCATCGCCGCCATCACCTCGGGCGCGATCGTGGGGGCTGCCGCTGCAGTCGGCTCGGGTTCGTTCCGTACAGTCGCCTCCGAGTTCAGCCGGGACAATCGACGGACGCAGGTCGCTCTTGCCGGATTCCTACGTGCACAGATGAATGGCACCGTCTTCGCCAACGGTTTCCAGCCAGACCCCGAGTTCGCTCCACAGGTCACCGCGGCGAGGTTCAACGGCCTGATCGCCGACGGGACCAATCCTGTTCGGGGCAGTGGACCCACCCCGCGAACACAGGATGAGCGCAAGCTCGCCGACTTCTTCGACGGTCACAGCCTCGTCCGCCTGGTGCCGACGGAAGCAGCAGGCTTCGCCACGGAATCGGCGTTCGACTTCACCTCGAGTGCCCCGGTCGAGGCCGACTCCAACAACCTCCTGAGCGAGACGAACGGCCGGTGCACCACCTTTCGATCCATCGGCGTCGGCGCGTTCGCCGACCTGCAGGTGCCGTTGGCCGGCGAGACGTGGCGGATCTCGTCGACCGGCTCCACCTTCCTTCAGACCCGGCGGCTGGCGGACACCTTCTCCGGACGCAACGTCGCCACGGCCACGCCGCGCAAGGACGCACTCATCACGGTCGCGGCGTCGACCGCAAGTGAACGGCCGCAGCGTCCATGGGTGATCCGGATCGAACCCTCGGCCGAGGCCGTGGTCTGCATCAGCAGCTGACCGTCCCTGCGGCCGTCTCGCCCTCTGACCTCTTCGTCGTCGCGCTACACCATGGAGCGCACCGATGCCGCGCCGCGGCGCCGGGAGCTCGGTACTTCAGCCACATCCCCGCCACGGAGATGTGGTCGGTGGTGCACTTGCCCTTGGCCTTCATGAGCACGGGAAGCTTCTCGAAGTCCTTGCCATCCCACACGCTGAAGGGTTCGAGCAGCTGCAGACGGGCGTCAGGACAGAGCACCCCGAACCAGGTCGAGCTCAGATTGCCCGACCGAGAGCTCGTTCGCCTTGGAGTACCACAGTCCCTGTTCGACGACGAAGCTCGGCAATCGACGCAGCGACGCCTCGACCTCATCCCAATGAACGCCAAGGTCACCCAGGCTCGAACGCATGCCTGACGCATCGACGATCGCCCTCGCGCCCTCGGGATCGTTTCCCTGCAGCGTCGACATGATGAGCACCCCGAGTGCGACGAGCTCCCCATGCATGATCGTGCGCCCCGTGACCTGCTCGAAGGAGTAGGCGAAGAAGTGCTCGCTACCCTCCTCGAATCGGGCATGGCCGAGGTCATGGCACCTCCATCCGATGTCGCGATGACATTCCATCAGGCGGCGAATGCCTTCATCGTCCCCGCGCCTCAACGATGGGGCGAGATCGGCGAGCTCGGCGATGTAAGCACGGCTCATCGTCGCCGCATGCTCGTCCCACGCCGGGTCGTATCCACGCGAGACGGCCAGCTCCCAGTCGAAGCGGGCGGTGTGGCACGACAGCACATCGCCGATGCCGCCCCGGACAAGTACCGGCGGAGCTGCGGCGAAGAGGTCGAAGTCGACCAGCACCTGTTCGGGCACCGCATCGCCCTCGTAGCGAACGCCACCGACATCGCGCAACGCGGTCATGCGGGTGAAACACGCATTCACCGACGGAAGGCTCGGAACTTGGTAGAGCGGGATCTGCCGGCGCCAGTGCACCCACTTCGCGGTGTCCATGGCCGTGCCGCCGCCGAGCCCGACGATGGCGTCGACCGCGGGAAGAGTGGCCACGAGGTCGTCGAGATGACCCGGTGACAGGTCGTCGGCCATCTCGACGTGCACCGGCCGATTGGCGAGAGACCCGCCCACCGTCTCCCATGGTTCCGGCTGGGCGATCACGAGATAGGAACCGAGGCCCTCGGTGAGCGACGCCGGCAGGCCGCGTCCGTAGCGCGTCGGGAATCCGGAGGCAGCAATCATGATCGTTCCGTTCGGTTCGTTCGGTTCGTTCGGTTCATCTTGTTCGAAGACGGTCAGGCTCGGACGACCCTGGACAGCAAGCCGTCGGGCGCAGCCCGTGTCCATCAGGCCGAAGCATGAGGCGAGCGGTGCGGGTCATGGAGCGTCTGGCGGGAAGAGCATGCTCCACCCTCGCTGGCGGGCCAGCGCCGTCGCCCCGAGCAGTCCTGACCGATCGCCGGAGGCGCTTCGCTCTACGCGGATCGGAAAGGGAGCGATCTCGCGCAGCGCCGTTCGGACCGGTTCGAGGAGCGCTGCGTTGCTGCCGATGCCACCGGCGAGAACGAAGACCTCGGGCTCACAGACGACATCGACCGTGAGGATGGCCCGCGCAATGAGCGCTGCCTCCTCGTCAACGAGAAGACGTCCGAGGGGATCACCCTCGGCGGCGGCGGCGAAGATCGCCTTGGGTGACGCGTCGGACGAAAGTCGGGACGTGACGACCTGCGCGGTGAGGTGAGCGCGCAGGGACCGCTGCATCGCCGGACCCGACGCCGCGAGCTCGAGCGATCCGCGGCGGCGTGCTTTGGGCGTCGTCGGATCTTTGCCCAACGGCAGGTACGCAATCTCGCCGGCTGCACCGGTGGCGCCGCGGAGGATGTGGCCGTCGATGATGATTCCAGCGCCGACACCCGTGCCGATGGAGATCACCACGAGACTGCGGACGAGCCCGAAGGACCGGGTGGCGAATTCGCCGTAGGCGGCGGTGTTCACGTCGTTCTCGATGAAGACCGGGACACGGAGCGCCTTCTCCAACAACCTCTTCGGCGCGAGCGCGTCGAAGCCGGCGATGTTCACCGCTGCGGTGAGGGTGCCATCCTCGGTCACGAAGCCGGGGCATCCGACGGCGACACTGCGAACCGAACGCCACGGCACGCGAGCTGACTTCGCCAACGCCCGGGACAGGCGCACCATCTGGTCAATGACACCGAGACCGCCCGCACGTTCGGTCGACTCGAAGGTCTCGGCGATGATGTCGCCGACCAGGTCGCACAGCGCGGCGCGCACCTTCGTTCCACCGAGATCGATGCCGATCGCGAACCCGGCCCGCGGATTCGCCTCGTAGTAGTCCGCCGGCCGGCCGGCTCCGGGCGACGACGCCGAGACCGGACGGATGAGGTCACGCTCGCGAAGAGCGGCAACGATGGCGAGCACCGTCGGCTTCGACAGACCGGTGATCTCCCTCAGCTTCGATCGGCTGATCGGCGAGTGCTCGATGATCGCCGACAGCACCGTGGCCTCGTTGGTTCTCCGGACGAGCGCGTGGTGCTCACGTTGCGCTCCGGTCGTGGTTGTCACTGCTTCACCGCTCCCGTGGTGAGCCCACTGACGAGCTGACGCTGAACAGCAATGGTGAGCAGAGCGATGGGGATGATGGCGAGGCAGCTGGCAGCTGCCATCGGACCCCAGTCCAGCGTTCGATTCGACACGAACGAGCTGATGTAGACGGGAAGCGTCTTCGAGCGCGGCCCAGCGAGGATCACCGGGATCAGGAACTCGTTCCATGCGAGGAGCGCGACGAAGATCATCGTGGCGGCAAGACCGGGCAGCGAGAGCGGGGCGACGATACGGAGGACGATGGCCAGTCGACCAGCGCCATCCGTGCGCGCGCATTCCTCGAGCTCGATCGGGATCTGTTCGATGAACGAGGTCATCAGCCAGATGGCGAAGGGAAGGTTCGCTGCCGCGTAGATGACGACCAACGCCAGGCGGTTGTCGTAGAGCCGAAGGCGGGTCACCACGTCGTACAGCGGGACCATGAGCACGATGCCCGGAATCGCTCGGGCGAGGAGCAGCGACGCCTCGAGGGGCCGACGCCCGGGGAAACGCGGCGTCCTCGCCAACGCGTAGGCGGCGAGCGAGCCGACGAAGACGCACAGCAGCGTCGACGTGAACGTGATCGAGATCGTGTTCTTGAGCGCTTTGGTGAACTCGGCGTTGTTGAAGAGCTGCCGGTAGTTCTTGGCCGTCGGCGAGAAATGGACGAACTTCGGCGGGATCGCGTAGGAGTCGACGCGGGTCTTGATGCTCGTCGACAGCGTCCAGAAGATCGGGAACAGGGCAACGAGTGACGCTGCGACCAAGAATGCGTAGGACACCACCGTCCCCCACCGGATTCGTCGGCGCTGGCGGTTCGCTACCGTCGACGTGGTCACGCTTCACTCCGCGACGCGCGCCGCCAAACGAGGAACAGAGGGATCGTGAGGACCGTGACGGCAACACCGATGGCCGCTGCTCGGGACGTCTGAAGGAAGTTGAATCCCGTGTTGTAGTTCAGCAGACCGACAGTCTGGGTGGCGGTGCCCGGTCCGCCGCGCGTGAGGATGAAGATCACATCGAAGAGCTTCAGCACGTCGATAAGGCGGATGAGCAAGATCACGAACAGCACGCGTCGCAGCATCGGAAGCGTGATCGAGACGAAGATCCGAAGCGGGCCGGCGCCGTCGACGACCGCAGCCTCGAACGGCTCCGTCGGCAGCCCGGCCAGGCCGGCGATGGTGAGCAGCATCACGAACGGAATGGATTGCCAGGAGTCGACGAGCACGATCGACGCGACGGCCGCATGCCGATCACCGAACCAGTCGAACCCTCCGCTGCCGACCTTGCTGAGGAACCAGTTCGCGACCCCGAGGTTGGTGTCGAGGATGAACCGCCACATCAGACCGATCGCGACCGGTGTCAGCAGCATCGGAAGAAGCAGCACGCTGCGGAACAGGCGCGTGCCACGGAGATTGCGGTGCAAAACGACGCCGAGACCGACACCGATCGGGAGCTGCAGCGCCAGACCCAAAAAGGCGATCACGAGGGTCGTGCGGACGGCCTCGCGAAACGTCGCGTTGGCGACGTCGCGCCGGTAGTTCTCGAAACCGACGGAGCGCGGCGGCGAGAACGCACCGATCGTGGCGTTGCGTGTGGAGAGGTAGACGCCAACAGCGATCGGGACGGCGAAGAGCGCAAGGATCAACAGCCACGCTGGCAGCGTGAACGCCGTGGCCGACAGGTTCGACCAGCGCTTGGCGCGCCTCTGCGGAACGCTACCGGTCGTGGCCTGAGCCGCGGTCAGCTCTTCTCCGCAGCGAGAATCGGCTTCAGCTTCTCGTTGAGCGAGTCGAGGCCCTTCTGCGGCTCGTCCTTGCCCGTCAGTATGTTCGTGATGGCATCGACGATTGTCTTGTCCATCTCCGGCCACACTTTCAGCTGCGGATAGCGCTCCACCCGGCTGCTGGCCGGGATGTCCAACGTGGCGAGGTAGGGCTGCTCCTTGAGCAGCCCCGGGTCAGTGATGATCGACGTTCGTCCGATCGCCGCAGCACCGGATTTCAGGAAGGCTTTGGCGTTCGATTTCCCGAGTACGAACTCGAGGAACTGCCACGCTTTGTCCTTGTTCTTCGAATCGTCCGGAATGCCGATGTTCCAGCCGGCCAGATGGGTGATGTCCGTTCCTCCTGACGGCATCTTCGCGGTCTCGATCTTGCCCAGGTTCTTGTTCGTCTTGGGGTCGAGCATGAACCCGTAGTAGCCCGAATACTGGATCATCGACCCGATGTCGCTGGAGACAAACTTCGCGGTGACATCGTCGCCGTTGGTCGAGAGTGCACCCTTCGGGGCGACATCGAGGAGGCTCTTGAGATACTCCGTCGCCTTCAGTGCTTCGGGGGAGTTGACCGTGGGGTTGAGGTTCTCGTCATAGAGCTTGCCGCCGAAGCTCCACACCATCGTCATCCACCACCAGCTCACACCGGGACCGAAGCCGACGATCGTGCCGTCAGCCTTGCCGCTCTTCTTCACCGCCTGGGCGTTGGCGAGGTACTCGTCCCACGTGGTCGCCGGCTTCAGGCCCAGTGCCGAATACAGGTCGGTGCGATACCACTGGATCATCGGCTCCGTCGACAGTGTGAGGCCGTAGGTGACGCCGTTGTACTTGCCGTAGTCCTGCTGCCCGGGACTGAAGTCGCCGATGTCGTACTCGGCCGAGCCCTTGATGTAGTCGTCGAGCGGAGCCATGGCCTTCGCCGCACCAAAGGCGGCGAGGAAGGTGTTGTCGAACTGAGCGACGTCGTAGGCACCCGACTTCTGCTGATAGGAGAGCAGCTGCTTCTGGTGCGCCTCGCCGTAGGGCGTCTCGGAGAAGTTGACCTTGATGCCGGTCTTCTTCTCGAACGCCGGGATGAAGCTCTGGATCGCAGTCGAACTCGGGCTCGGGATCAGAAAGACGTTGATCTCACCGTTGCTTCCCGCCTCGAGGGCGCCGCCTGCAGCGGCCGCCGCCGTTGTCTCGGCCGCAGCGGCGGTGGTGGTTTCGCTCGCTGCCGCTATCGTCGTTTCCGCCGGCGCGGCCGTCGTCTCTGCACTCGCGGGAGCCGCGGTCTCCGCCGGCGTGGTGTCCTTCGAGTCGCTGCCGCAGGCCGTCAGGCCGACGACGACGAGCAGTGCTGCCGCCGCAGTGGACGTCCACCGCCGGCTACGAGAAGTCCGACTCATCAGTTGCCCCCTTCATGGAGGAGCACGGCGCTCCGAAACGTCACCGTACTCGTGCGGATGAATTCGGTCAAAGAGGATGACCGAATTCGTGGCGCTTCCGTAGCCACGGCTCGATCGGTGTGGCTGCGCTCGATGTGAACGGAAACCTCACCACCTGATCATCGGCCGCCGACTGATACGCGGCCATGACGACCTCGAGCACTGAGCGGCCGTCGGCGCCGGTCTCCTCCGGCTCCGCCCGGCCCTCGATGCAGTCGACGAAGTGGGCCATCTCGGAGATCCACCCCCACGTGCGGGCTTCGTCATGGGCGACGAAGGTCCAGCCCGTGGTCTGCTCGACCTTCTCGGCGGCATACCCGACGCCGACGTCGGAATACACGAGCAACGCCTGGCCACGGGCCAGGTCGGCGGTGACGGAGCCCAAGGTGCCGAGCACTTCGAGGCGTTCGTCGATCCCTCCCGGCGCGGCCCACGACGAGTCGATCACGGCAACGGCTCCGGTGTCGAACCCCAGGGTGATCGACGCATGGTCGTCCACCACCCCCGCCCGGTGCTTAAAGATGCCTAAGCGCGCGTGCACCGACACGACCGAGGGCCGATCGAGTAGCCAGCGGGTCAGCTCGATACCGTGGCAGCCCATGTCGAGTAGCACGCCACCGCCGGAGAGCGCCGGATCGTGGAACCACGACGCATGCGGGCCGCCATGGCGCTCGTGGTGCTGCACCTGGATGATCGTCCCCAGGGCGCCGCTGCGGACCAGTTCACGGACCTTCCGGTAGCGCGGCGCGAAGCAGAGTTGCTCGGCGTAGAGCAGATGGACCCCGGCCGCACGGCATGCCTCGATCATGCGATCGGCCTCCCCGAGGTTCATGGCGAGCGGCTTCTCACAGATCACGTGCACACCGGCGCGGGCCGCCGCCAGGGTCGCGTCGTGGTGGAACCGGTTGGGCATTGCGAGGGTGATGGCATCCGGGCGCGCGTCCTCGAGCATCGCCGCTACGTCCACGTACGGATTGCAGTTCCAGCGCTCGGCGAAAGCGAGACGGGACGACTCGGTCGCGGAAACGACACCGACGACCTCGGCTCGGCCGGTACCGACGAGTCCTTCGGCGTGCAGGTTCGCGGCGAACGCGGCACCGACGACGCCGACGCGGATCATTGCGCCGTCTCCACCCGAGGAAGGGCATTGACCATCGCCCACGCGTCCGCCACGTCGGCCTCGGTGATGGTCCGGAGATCGGCGACACCGATGTCAAGCCGCTCGTCGCGGGCGTAGGTGCGGAGACCCAGAAGGGCGCGGCCGAACTCCGCAGCCGTGATCCCGAGGTCCTGGGGGTTGGCCCGAGTGCCGCAGCGGCCGACGACCTCGGCGGCCCAACCCGGCCGATTGCCCTGCACGGCCGACAGCGCGACGACCGCGAAGGAGATCAGCTCACCGTGCACGTGATGGGCACCGGTGTCGTGCTCGTAGGAGTAGGCCCAGAAGTGCTCGCTTCCCTCCTCGAATCGGCTGTGACCGGCCTGGGCGCAGGCCGCGCCGATCCGCCGGTAAGCATCGGCCATCCACCGGACCCCGTCGGCGCTGACGCCACGGATGTCGTCGGTACCGGCGTCGAGCTCGTCGAGCAGCAGCCGTCCGAGCGCGGCCAGGTCATCACGCCACGGGTGGCCGTGGCCGGCTTCGCTGGCCGCTTTCCAATCCCACAGGCCGGTGTGGCACGACACGATGTCACCGATGCCACTGCGGTTCAGGCGCAAGGGCGCCGAACGGATCACGTCGACGTCGATCACGACCCGGATCGGGACGATGTTTCCGATGTAGCGAACCCTGCCATCAATGCGCACGCCGATCGCGTCGGTGAAGCCGGCATCGACCGACGTGATGGTGGGCATCTGCAGGAGCGGGCGGCTGGTCTTCCAGGCCAGGAACTTCGCCGTGTCGAGGGCGGTACCGCCGCCGATCCCGACGACGATCTCCCCGGTATCGGCGGCGTCGACCAGAGTTTCAAGGTGTGACAGATCCATGTCCCACGCGGCGACGGTGCGCGCCGGCTGTGGCGCCCGCGCCAGGAGGGACGACCACGGTGGATCATTGACGACGGCGGTGTAGGGAACGCCGAGTCCGGCCAGCACGTCGAGCACTCCAGCCATCTCCATCACAAAGGGCTCGCCGATCATCGCCAGCCGCCAGAGCGCCACAACAGGGTGGCCCGGGCCGCTTCGTCGGCCCCGCACCTCTCAGCGCCCATCGTCGAGTTCCGACGCGTTCTCGTGGATCTTACGGACGGCGGCGATGACGTCATCGCAGTCCGCACGCGTTCCCATCAGAACGCTGGTCGTGAACCACAGCGTCTCCGACGCCAGCCGGTCGGTCACCGGTAGTTCCTGCTTGGCGTAGTCGGGCAACAGCGGCCGAGAGGCGCGGTACCGAGGCGCAAGTCCATCCGGGTCGACGAAGCAGTCGAGCGAATGGACGGGCGGATACGCCATCGTGAGCGGGATCCCCTCGGCTCCGAGGGCAAGACGGGTCTGCTCGCGGTCGGCGCCGAACGCGTCCCGGTCAATGCGCACGACGTAGCAGTAGTTGCCCTGTGAGGTGCACCGCGGGTCGCGTCGTTGCGGATGGACGCCGGGAATACCGGCGAGGGCCTCGTTCAGATAATTCGCGTTGGCTGCGCGATTGCGCTGCTGCTCGGGGAACCGTTCGAGCTGGGCCAGCAGCACCGCCCCCTGCCACTCCGTCATCCGGTAGTTCCCACCCAGGCGGTAGTGCGCGTAGAACCACTGACCCGGCAGTCGGCCGCAGTTGCCGAACGATCGGACCCCCGCGAGCACGTCGGCGCGGCGGGAGACGACGGCGCCACCCTCGCCGGCGGTCATGAGCTTCGAGGCCTGGAAGGAGAACGAACCGACATCGCCGATCGTGCCGACCGGCATGCCGTTCCACGTCGAGCCGTGTGCGTGCGCCGCGTCTTCGACGAGTGCCAGCGAGTGACGAGAGCAGATCTCCACGAGCCGATCCATATCGGCCGGATGGCCGGCTACGTGCACCGCGATCACCGCCGCGGTCCGCGGCCCGACCGCAGCCTCCACGAGGTCCGGATCGATGCAGCCGGTGTGTTGGTCGACGTCGACAATGATCGGAACCGCGTTGACCATGAGCACCGCCGAGACCGTGGCGATGAAGGTCCAGTCGGGCACGATGACCTCATCGCCTTCGCCGATGCCGAGGGCAAGCAACGCAAGCTCCAGCGTGTGGGTCCCGTTCGTCACCGCGACCGCTGGATCGGTGCCGTGGAAACGGCCCCAGGCCGACTCGAACTCCTTCACCTTGGTTCCCTGCGACGACCACCAATTGCCACTGTCGAGGACCTCGAGGAGCAGGTCGCGCTCACGCTCGCCGGCGACCGGCCAGGACGGATACGGAGCGCGGCGAACAGGGGTTCCGCCCTTCACGGCAAGCTGTGACACTGACGACCTCCAAGCGACCGACTATTCGGTCAACGATGTTTACCAAACGTGCGAAACCGGGACACCACTCTCCATCGGATGATGATCAGATCGGACTTCTTACGCCGAACTGCTCCAGCAGCGGGAGCAGGCCGCCGAAGCGGACCACCCGGAATTCCTCGGCGGCGGTGAGACCATGGCGCACGCCGGTGCTCGCCGCCCCGCCGCGAACGAGCATCTCGATCACCTGGTCGAGCTCACCCCACTCGAACGCTTCGTCTAGCAGCGGAACGGTCCAACCGCCGGTGCTCGCCTGCAACCGCAGCTGGTGGACGAAGTTCCGCATCGGCGTTCGATGACACCGAGCGGCGGCGACCTTCCGTTCGAGCGTCGACGAGATGTCGACGACATCGGTCACATCGATCACACGCCGTCCGAAGTACCAGCGCTCGAACACCCCATGGACGGCAAGGCCCTCGCCCAGGTGCTCGGGGTGGTGCTTGTCGAACTGGGAGGTCCAGAACGCTTCGTCCACCGCCGCCGCCACCATGACGTGATCCTGGTTGTCCTCGCCATACATCGCATACGGATCGAACGTGACGAGCGCGTAGGGCCGATGGGTCCGCACCAGGCGGATCATGTGCTCGCGAAGCCCGACCTCCGACACGTCGCCGAGCACGTCCGTGCAGTACCCGAGATCGATCACGTCGGCGACGCCGAGCGCCGCCGACGCCTCACGGAACTCCCGGTGGTTCCGCTCGATCGTGGTCGCCTCGTCAACGCCGACCGAGTCCCAGCGATCGTCCGTGACTCGCACAACGACGACCTTCCATCCAGCTTCCGCCCATCGGGCGATCGTCCCCCCGAGGAAAAGCGCTGCGTCATCGGCATGGGCGGTGACAACGAGCACGCACCGTCCACGGCCGTCATCGATCCGACAAGGCTCCATGGGGGAACACTACGGGTCAGCGGCATCGATGGTCACGTCGGAGCTCGACGGCCCCGCCGCCTCGATTACGACGTCACCGACTTTGCCCGGAGTTTGCCGACACTTGGCAGAGTGTTGAGCGCTCGGGCCAGCCCGGAACCAAGGGATCCGGTAGGTTCACCGCCACCAGCGCGTTTTCACCGCGACCACCGGTCGGAAGGCAAGCCATGACAGCTGTCAGTGCGGGGCGGGTCGAGCCCCGGAGAGCCGCTCTGTTCGATGCTCTTGCGGCCGAGTGGTCAACCGTGACCTCGGTGGACGCCCACGGCCGATGGGCTGGCGTCCCACCGATGTTCTTCCGCGATGTCTCGACCGACGACCTCGCCGAGCGCGACCCCGACCTGCTCTGCGCCGCCCTCGCTGAGCACTGGGTGTTTTCGACACAGCGGGAGCCCGGCGAAACGATCGTTCGTGCATCGCTCTCGTACCTCCACATCGTCACCGACGACGCGCCGTTCCTCGTCGACTCCGTGTCCATCGCTGTGCGGCGGGCCGGCGCCGAGACCGGGTTGCTGGTCCACCCGATCCTCCACGTGCACCGAGACGCCCAGGGATTGCTGGTCGAAGCGCGGCCCCCCTCGACCACCCCGGCCGACAGCGCCGACGGATTCGTCGCGGAGTCACACATGCTCATCGAAGTAGAGCCGATGGCCTCCGACACCTCGCCAAGCGCCATCGAGGCTCCCGTGATCGCGGCACTGGCGAACGTGCGCGCCGCGGTCACCGATTGGCAACTTCTGCGTGAACGCGCCGCCGACATTGCCCGCGACGTCGAGCAGCAACCGATCGATTCCGCCGAATCGATCGATCGGCACGAGGCAGGCGCGCTGCTCCGATGGATCGCCGACAACAACTTCACGCTCGTCGGCGCGGCCGACTTCCTCTACGAGGACCGCAAACTCCATCAGGTTCCCGGATCGGGCCTGGGGGTCATGCGTGACGCGATGCAGTTCGACTACGGCGCCTCCGATGAGTGGCGGGCCTCCGACGTGCTGCTCATCACCAAGACGGAGACGGAGAGCGTGGTGCATCGGGCCGGTCCGTACGACGTCATCGGCACGAAGTCATTCGGCACAGACGGCCGCATCATCGGCGAGCGTCGGATCATCGGGTTCTTCACCAGCGAGGCGTACTACTCGAACCCCACGACGATTCCGGTGCTTCGCCGCAAGGTCGAAGCGATCCTGACGCGGTCCGGGTTCAACCCCAAGGGTCACGCCAGCAAGGAACTGAAGACCGTTCTCGACGGTCACCCGCGTGACGAACTGTTCGCCGCGGCCGTCGACCAACTCTTCGAAACCGCCATCGGAGTTGTGCAGCTCCAGGGACGACGCCGGGTCCGCCTCTTCCTGCGGCGCGACGTCCATCGGCGGGTCTGGACGGCGATCGTCTACCTGCCGCGCGATCGCTACAACACCGACGTCCGACGTCGGATCGAAGCCACGCTCGGCTCGACGCTCACGGGTGGGCGGAGTCAGTTCTCCGTCACGCTCACCGAGTCCCCGCTCGCCCGCCTGTATTTCGTGATCCACCTCGATCCCGGGATGGGCTTCGTCGACATCGATGAGCACGCCCTCGAATCGGCGCTCGCCCAGGACACCCGTTCGTGGGGGGATGCGCTCCGCGACGCGTTCTCCTCGGCCGTGGACGGAAGCATGCTCTTCGAGCGCTTCGCTCTTGCATTCCCACCGGAGTACACCGCCGTTGTCGCGCCGGGAACTGCAGTGATCGACGCGCAGCGTGTCGCCAACGTGCAGTCGACGGGCGCGCCGCATGTCGTTCTCGAACCGGCGCCGGCCGACTCAGATGATCTCCGCCTGAAGATCTACGTGCCGAACGAGCAGCTCGATCTCGCCGACCTCCTGCCCATGCTCGCCAACCTCGGGTTCCGCGTGTCCGACGAGCGCGCCACGCGCGTCGACGCCTCGCCGTTTGCGGTCTGGATGCATGACCTCGGGGTGACGGTTGGCGGAACGACGACGCCGTCAACCGCCAACGTCGACGGCGAGACCCGGCTCAACGACGCGTTCGCTGCGCTGATCGACGGACGAACGACCGACGACGGTCTGAACCGTCTCATTGCCACCGCGCAGCTGACGTGGCGGGACGTCCAGATCCTGCGGGCCTACGCGGCGTATCTGCGCCAGGTCGGTTTCGGACTCAGCCAGGGCTACATCGAGACGACGCTCGTCGAGAACCCGACGATTGCCGCGGATCTCGTCTCACTCTTCCACGTCACGTTCGACCCCGACCACGGCCCCGCCGCCGACGATATGCCCGCGAGGATTCGCGCGGGGATCGTAGACAAGCTGAGCAGCGTCCCGTCGCTCGACCAGGACCGCATCATCCGCGCCCTGCTGGGGCTCGTCGGAGCCACCGTCCGGACGAACTGGTACCAGCGAGATCACCACGGTGCGGCCCGACCGGCGCTCGGGCTCAAGCTCTTGACCGAGAAGATCACCGAGGCACCGCTGCCCCGACCGAAGTACGAGATCTTCGTCCACTCGCCGATCATGGAAGGTGTGCACCTGCGCATGGGTGCCGTTGCGCGCGGCGGGATCCGGTGGTCGGAACGCCCCGAGGATTTCCGCACCGAGGTGCTCGGTCTCATGAAGGCCCAGGCCGTCAAGAACGCCGTCATCGTTCCGGCAGGAGCCAAGGGTGGATTCGTGGCGCGCCGAACCTTCGCTGACCGTCAATCGATGCAGGCGGAGGTGATCCGCTGCTACCGGCTGTTCATCAACACGCTGCTCGACCTGACAGACAACCTCGTCGACGGCGCCATCGTCGCCCCGCCGCGGACCGTGAGACTCGACCCCGACGACTCGTACCTCGTCGTCGCCGCCGACAAAGGAACGGCGACGTTCTCCGACACGGCCAACGGCATTGCTCTCGAACGGGGCTTCTGGCTCGGCGACGCGTTCGCATCAGGCGGATCAGCCGGCTACGACCACAAGGTCATGGGCATCACCGCCCGCGGTGCCTGGGAGTCCGTCAAGCATCATCTCCGGAGGCTGGGGCGCGGTCCGAACGATCCGATCAGCGTCGTCGGCATCGGTGACATGTCCGGAGATGTGTTCGGCAACGGCATGCTGCTCTCGCCGCACATCCGGCTCATCGCCGCGTTCGACCATCGCCATGTCTTCATCGACCCGAACCCGGACGCCGCGCTGACCCTTGCCGAGCGACAGCGGCTGTTCGAACTGCCGACGTCGTCGTGGAACGACTTCGATCTGTCGCTCGTGTCCGTCGGCGGAGGAGTGTGGCCACGATCCGCCAAGACGATCACGTTGTCCGCGGAAGCGTGTCAGGCCCTGGGCATCACCGGTGACGGAACCGTCACGCTGAACCCCACGGCCCTCATCAGCCACATCCTGAAGGCACCGGTCGATCTGCTGTGGAACGGCGGCATCGGCACGTATGTGAAGGCGAGCAGCGAAACCCACGCGGATGTCGGCGACCGGACGAACGACGCGCTGCGCGTCGACGCCGACGAGTTACGCGTCCGGACCATCGGCGAAGGAGGAAACCTCGGCCTCACCCAGCGAGCGCGCATCGAGTTCGCCCGCCACGGCGGATTGATCAACACCGACGCCATCGACAACTCTGCCGGCGTTGACACGAGCGACCACGAGGTGAACATCAAGATCCTCCTGGACCGCGCCCGCTCCACCGGCGATCTCACCGACCAGGATCGCAGCAGCATCCTGACCGACATGACCGACGATGTCGCCGCGCTGGTCCTCGCCGACAACATCGATCAGAACCAGGCGCTGGTCAACGCCGTGTCCCTGGCACCCGCCATGCTCGACACCCACGCCCGCTACCTGAGCCACCTCGAGCGGGTCGCCCGGCTCGACCGCCACCTCGAGGCCCTCCCCGACACCGATGCCCTGCTCGAACGCAAGGCCCAGGGTGCCGGACTCACCGCACCGGAGCTGGCCGTCGTCATGGCCTATACCAAGCTGTCGCTCACCGACCAGTTCCTCGCCGAGGACATCCATGAGACGTCCATGCGAGGGGTCCTTCACGGGTACTTCCCGCCCTTGCTCTCCGATCGGTTCACCGCAGCAATTGACCTGCACCCGCTTCGCCGGGAGATCATCGCCACGAGCATCGTGAACCACGTGGTGAACCGCAACGGCGTCACGTTGGTCTTCCGACTGCAGGAAGAGACCCACGCAACCGTCGGCGACGTCATCCGAGCGCACATCGCCGCATCGACGCTGTTCGACGCCGACGCGCTTTGGAACGCGATCCGGGCGCAGACGACTCAAACCCGGGAGGCCACGACAGTAGCCATGCTGCTCGAGATCGACCGAGTCGTGGAACGCGTGAGTCGGTGGATCCTGCGCCATCGCCGGCTCCCGCTCGACGTGGGCGAAGTCGTTTCGGCCTATCGTCCCGGAGTAACCCGCGTCGGCGAGCTCCTGCACGGGCTGTTCTCGCCGGCCGAACGGACCGCGGTCGAGGAGCGGGCCGCAGTCTGGATCGGCGACGGGGTACCGCGGGAGTTGGCAGATCGTGTCGCCGCGCTGGACCTGTATCCCGCGGCACTCGACATCACCCGGCTCACGATCATCGGCCAGACCGAGGCCACCGTCGACGCAACCGCACGGGTGTACTTCACGCTCGACGAACGACTCGGCCTCGGTACCCTACGCGACCGCATCGTCGCGCTGCCGCGGAACGACCGCTGGGATGCACTCGCCCGAGCGGCCCTGCGCGATGACCTCGCCGGGGAGCACAGCGCGCTTACGACTGCGGTGCTGTCCACCGCGACAACCAGCGAGCAGTACGACCAGTTCGAGGCCTGGTCCACGCTCCATGCCCCGGCCATCCGCCAGCACCTCACCACCATGCGCGAGGTCGAGGAGGGCGGCCCGTCGACGATCGCCTCGCTCAGCGTGGTGCTGCGCGGGCTACGAAGCCTCGCCGGCGCGGTCTGACGCGTCTGTCACGGAGGCGACAGGAATCTGCTGCAAACGGACATCGAGCAGACCCCGGTCATCGAAGACGAAGCAGTCCCCCGACCAGTCCTGCCCGGCATCTGCTGCCTCCGCCAGGTACGTGACGATGCCGCCACGGAGTTGACGGACGGTGAGACCGAGGTCCTGCATCCACGGACTCGACTTCTCGCATCGAATGCCACCGGTGCAGTACATGGCAATCGTCTTTCCCGTCACTCGCCACTCCTCAGCGTTGGCCCGCACGTATGCCGCGAAGTCGCGGAAGTCGGTCGTACCCGGATCGATCGCACCGATGAAATGGCCGTGGGCGAACTCAAAACTGTTCCGGTTGTCCAGAACGACGACGTCGTCACGTCGTAGCAGTTCACGCCACTCCAACGTGTCGGCGTTGGATGCCTCGATGTCGGCTCGGCGGGAGTGCACGTCGATCCCCTCTACGTCGAGCGGAACCAGTCCGGGCTTCACCGTGATCTTGCGCCGGCGAAAGGGCGCGCCGTCACACACTGTCCGCTTGAACGCCATACCGGCGAAGGCGCCGCCGAGCACCTCGGATGACTGCACTGCCGCTTCGAACGCGTCGAGCTCATCGGGTGGGCCGGCCAGCATCCCGTTCACGCCCTCGTGGGCGACGATGACCGTGCCGAGCAGTCCGCCGGTGAGCACTAGCAGTTGCTCGCGCAGCGCAGCAGGGTCCACGACGTCGGCGAACCGGTAGAACGAGATGTGGAACACCGGCGGTGAGTTTACGGAAGAGCGCGAGCTTTGCCTGGCCGGGCCTGGCCCTCGTCGCTCAGCTCGGCTGCGCCGTTGCTTTGGCGAACGTGGCGGCTACTCGCCCGGGCGGAGCCGACCTCCATCAACGAGGTGACGCCGACGGCTCACGCTCATCGACGACACCCATGATCCTCTCGGTTGGCCGACGGCGTCACCTCGTCGACTCCGGTCGGTCGGCCCTTCGGGAGTCCGGGCGGTCGGCCCTTCGGGAGTCCGGTCGGTCGGCCCTTCGGGAGTCCGGTCGGTCGGCCCTGTCGTTTCACTCCAGGGGCTTGGGCCTTCGGGCCCGCGTGGGTAGCGGAGTCGGCTGGTTGCTCTGTCTGCCTCAGCTGGGGCGGACCCAGGGGCCGATGGTGACTTCCGGCGTGACGCCGACCATGCGCTGTTCCTTGGCAGCGAGCTCAGCCCGACCCACGACCATGTGGTGCACCTCATCGGGGCCGTCGGCGAAGCGGAGGGTGCGCATGCTGGCGTACATCCGGGCGAGGGGCGTCCAGTGCGACACGCCGATGCCACCGTGCATCTGCATGGCCGCGTCGATGATCTGGCAGACCTTCTCGGGGACGAGTGCCTTGACGGCGCTCACCCACACGCGGGCTTCGGCGTTGCCCAACTCGTCCATGGCCTTGGCCGCCTGGAGCACCATAAGGCGCATTGACTCGATGTCGATGCGCGCCCGGGAGATCACCTCGGGGTTCTTGCCGAGGCGGGCGAGCGGGCGTCCGAACGCCTCGCGGGAGAGACCACGCCCGACGAGAAGGTCGAGCGCGCGCTCCGCTGAGCCGATGGCACGCATGCAGTGGTGGATCCGGCCCGGGCCGAGGCGGACCTGGGAGATCTCGAAGCCGCGGCCTTCGCCGAGGAGGATGTTCGCCTTCGGGACTCGGACGTTGTTGAAGCGGATGTGGAGATGACCGTGCGGGGCATCGTCCTCACCGAAGACGGTCATGGCACCGAGCTTCTCGACACCGGGTGTGTCGGTCGGGACGAGGATCTGCGACTGGCGCTTGTGGGGCGGGCCGTCAGGGTTGGTCACGACCATGACGATCATGACCTTGCAGCGGGGATCGCCCGCTCCTGAGGTCCAGTACTTCTCGCCGTTGATGAGCCACTCCTCGCCATCGAGGACGGCGAGCGTCGAGATGTTCTTCGCGTCGGACGACGCCACGCTCGGCTCGGTCATGGCGTAGGCCGAGCGGATCTCACCGGCGAGCAGCGGCTTGAGCCACCGCTCCTTCTGCTCGGGCGTGCCGACCCGCTCCAGCACCTCCATGTTGCCGGTGTCGGGCGCGGAGCAGTTCAGGCACTCCGACGCAAGCGGGTTCTTGCCGAGCTCGACGGCGATGTAGGAGTAGTCGAGGTTCGACAGCCCCTCGCCGGTCTCGGAGTCGGGGAGGAAGAAGTTCCAGAGGCCGTTGGCCTTGGCCTTGTCCTTCACCGTCTGGAGCAGCTCGAGCTGGCCGACGCCATAGCCCCAGTGGTCTGCCCGGCCGACTCCGAGGCGATGGAACTCCTCGGTAATCGGGTCGACCTCGTCGCGGATGAAGGCCTTCACCTTGTCGTAGAGCGGGCGGACCTTCTCGGACATGCCGAGGTCATACATCGCAGGCGTCGTCTTGAGCGCAGTCATGGCGAACAACGTAGTGACCGCACGGCGAATCAACCAACCTCGACGGCCGCGTCCAACGGGACTTCACCGTCGAGCACGTGTCGGCGGCACGGCTCAGCGAAGCGGAGGTTCCCCACCCGTCTGCAGCACCTCGGTCCACTGCAAGGCGGACGCGCCATCGGGCCAGCTGAGTCGATCGAGCGTGCGCCGGAACCGGGCCGGCCGGGCAGACGGTGCGTCGGGATCGTCGGCCAGTTCGGAGAGGTACGGTGCGACGGCCAGCGTGCTCCGGTCCGGCGTCGCGCCGCCCGCGTTGGCGTCACGCGGATCGGACCGCCATCGGGCGAGGTCGTGATGGACGGGGATGCCCCAGCGATGCGACCGGGCGCCGACACCGGCGATCTCCCACTCGTCGTCGCCCAACTGCAGGACGCCGTTCACCTCACACGGCGTGGAGTAGCGGCCGGAACCCGGAGTATCGGTGGGCTCCGAGGTGATGCGCTTGGCGCTCCCTTCCCACTCGAGGTCGAAGGCGAGTCCGACACGGTCCCCCAACTCCGTGCTCCATGCGTCGAGGGGATCGTCGAATGCAAGCGCGAACGCCTCCATCGCCACAGTCCAGTGTTCGCCGGGCGTCTCACAGATCGCATGCGACCACAGACCCCCGCCGCGGACTTCGAAGACGTTGGCGTCGGCGGGCGCGACGAGATCGTGATCACGGCAGAGCACGTAGGGACGCCCTTCTCCGACGATGCCGGCACAGAACCAAGCCTTGCGCTGACGGGGCAGCACGGTGAACTCGACGAAGCCACCGAGCCAACCCGTGCTCCGCCCGGCCACGGGCCTCGGGAGTTCGGCGTCGGGCAGGGCGAAGGTGAAGCCCCACGACTCGGCCCACCAGCGCTCCGGTCCGGGTTGGTGCGCCCGCTCCAGCGTGCGGACCGTCATGCGCCGGGATCGATCCCGGCGGCGAGCAACGAGTTGGCCATACCCGAGAGCGTACCGAGTGTTCCTCGCGACATGGCCGAAACGGTACGGATTGGGCTGTGACAACTCCGAGGCGGCAGGGAAGACTGGCGCGGTGATCACCGCAGCCGACGACTACCCGCTCCACCAGTCCTCGCGGCCGCTGCGCGATCCCGGCACCGACAGGAACCTCTATGACCGGTTCTTCTTCTGCGGCTACCCGACCGGCGACGCCTTCGGCGAGACGTACTTCGCCGTGGCCTTCGGCCAGTATCCGGGACGCAACGTGATGGACGGCGCGTTCTCGCTCCTGCGCGGCGGCGTCCAGCGGAACGTGCGCGGGTCACGACTCCTCGGACACGATCGACTCGATCTGCACGTAGGTCCGATGACGATCGAGATCGTCGTCCCACTGCGCCAGTTGCGCGTCACGGTCGACGCGCCCGAAGCCGGCATTACCGCGGACCTCCTCTTCACCTCCCGCGGGCCTGCGTTCGAGGAGCCGCCCTATCGGCACGCCACTGGCTACCTCACCGACTTCGACCTCACACGGCTCACCCAGAACGGCACGTGGTCCGGCTGGATCGAGGTCGACGGTGACCGTATCGAGGTCGACCCGTCCGTCTGGCGAGGTACGCGCGATAGGTCATGGGGGATACGTCGCGGTGTCGGCCCCCGAGAGTCGAACCCCGCCCCTGATGGGATGTTTACGTACTACTGGCTGTGGGCGCCGCTCAACTTCGACGACGGGAACGTGCTGTTTGATGTCAACGAAGAACCGAGCGGTGCACGTTGGCACGAGAACGCGCAGTTCGCGCCGGTCGGCGACGACCCCGAGGTACTGGCCAAGCTTGTCCAAGAAGGTACGCACACCTACGACATCACGTGGAAGCCGGGAACGCGTCATGCCACCGCATTCGACATGACCGTCACCACCGCCAAGACGGCGACATCGATCCATCTCGACGTCGTCGACACGTTCTTCATGCCGGGTATCGGCTACATGCATCCCACGTGGGGTCACGGGATGTACGTCGGCCCCGACGAGCGGACCCACGACACCTACGTGACGGCCGAGATCAACGAGGCCGAGCTTGCCTGGCAGCACATCCAACATCCCGTGCGGGCCACGAGAGACGACGGCGCCGTCGGCTATGGGCTTCTGGAGATGGTGATTCTCGGCCCGCACGAACCAAGCGGTTTCACCAGCTACACCGATATGCGCGCCTAGCTACTTCGGGCCTGCTCCAAGACAATCAATCCACCGACTTCTTCCGGAGGAAGTAGCAAGTCTCCAAAACGTCCAGCACCCCGGGGCCCACCAATCCGCACGAACCTCGGTGAGCCACGAACTACGAAAACATCCTCCAGAATTCTTTAGGATTCTTCGGTGTCGGCTCCGAAATTGTCATACCCTCAACGTCACAATGGATACATGAGCACAACGGTTTGGGACGGGGTGAAAATCCCGACGAGTGATCCATCTGTCACGACCCGTATGCATGCCGCGGCGGCGTTACGTCAACTCGAACGTCTCCGACGCGAGGTCGACGCCGCCTCGGCCAAAGTCACGATCGTGCTCGGCGCGAACAGCCGTGACACCGCCGCCGAGATCAGTCGGGCAACAGGAAGATCGAACCGTCAAGCCCGCCGCGACGCCCAGACCGCACAAGCAATCGAGACGCTCCCGGCCGCTGGTGAAGCATTGGCAAAAGGTGAGGTATCGGCCGAACACGTCGCCATGCTCCACCCACTGCTGGGCCTGCCCGGCGTCGCCGAACTGCTGGAAAAGGCGGCGACGTCCACCGTGGACGAGTTTCGTGACACCGTGCAACGCTTCGAACTCGACGCCCACGGCGACGAAGACACCGCCGCGAAACAGCGCAAACGCCGGATGCTGCGGTTCTTCGAGGCTGAGCTCGGCATGCTCGGCATGACCGGACTGCTTCCCCCGGTCGAAGGCGCCCGGCTACGCGCCGAACTCGAAGCCATCGCCGACCGTGCCTACCGGACCGCACACCCCGAACGGGCCGAACACCGCGGTGGACACCACGAAGAACCACTCGCCGCCCGCCTCGCCGACGCCCTCGTCTCACTCGTCAAC
>JANLRD010000116.1:0-43657 GCA_031368215.1 Acidimicrobiia bacterium
GAGATCTTCATAGGTGTACGTACGTTCGAGGCCGACCATCCCCTTGAACCGAAGGGTCCACGAATCCACGTCGATCTTCGGGACGACGAGCGCGGTGTCGATCCGGTAGAAGTCTTTGTTCGGGGTGAAGAACGGATTGGCCGTCGTCAGTTCGGCGACACCGACGGATGTCGGAAGCACGGCGAGCGGCTGCTTCGCCTTCGGAAGAACGATCGCCAGTCGACGCGCAATGGTGCCGGCGCTGTTCTGGAGCAAGCGACCGAGGGAGCCGATGCCCGCTGCGGCCGCTGCGGCCCCACCGGCCAGAACGAGGAATTGCCGACGGGAGCCTCCACCGGCGACGACGCCTCCTTCCGCGCCCGCCGTTGCTTGACGAACCGGTCCGCCTTCCGGGCGCCGCGGCCAGATGGGCTGGCCGAGGATCGAGCGTCGCAGGATCAGGAACACCGCGATGGCCGCAGCGATCGCGATGAAGCTCGGCACCGCGTCCCTCGCCGTACCCGTTCGTCCCGTCACGGCGGCGGTTGCACCGACCACGCCGAACAGTCCGAATCCGGCGATGGCGAGTGCCGGGCGACGGCGGCCGATGAAGCCGACGAGGAGCGCGAACACGGCAATGGCCGAGAAGATGCCGAACAGCAGGGCCTGCTTGTCCTTCGTGCCGAACGTACGGATCGCGAAGTCCTTGAGGGGCACGGGAACGAGATCGATGGCCTTGTCGCCGACCGACACTATCGGGGAGGTGAAGTTGTCGAACACGCCGACGAACAGCTCCGCCACGGCCAGGCCGAACGCCCCGGCGAGCAGACCGCTCAGCGGCCAGGCGGCGCGGCGCTTCGGCGCAGTGACGTGGCCCGTCGGGAGCATCGACGGCGAACCGGTGGAAGTAACGGACGGGACTTCGCCGTCGGCGTCTGGTGCGTTCATGCCGGGTGTTCGTTGCCGAACCCCGCTTGGATCACGCCAAGAACTTCACCGAGCCCGGGACGGGATCAGACGAGCTCCCCAACGGCGATCGGCGTAGTCGTCGGCTGGGTCGAGCCGGCGGTCGGCTCGACCGATATCGCGATCGCCGAGGTCGGCGCATCGACGGTGAACGCGACAACCGATGGGTCGCGTCCGAGCACCCCGGCCGACACCGGGGTCGCCCCGGTGATCGCCCACAGCTGGTAGGACTGCCCTTCCGGCAGCGCCGGCAGAGTGTCCCGACGCAGATAGCCGCGGCCGTCCGCCGTGACAACGGCACTGGCCAACTCGGCACCGTCGGAACTCTTCAGCACCACGGTCCGCGTGCCCTGTTGTTTCGCCGCGTCCGATGCGAGGGCGGCAATCGAGGGAGTGCTGGTACCGGCGAACTGCAGCGTGAGCGGAACCGCGATCAGCGCCGAGGCCGCCGCCGCGGCCAACGCCACACGGACCCGGGAGCGGCGCCCTGCCCGGGCCGCGTCGAGGGCGATCACGTTCGCGAGTTCAGGCCGCAGCCGGTCGTCGTCCTGGCTCAACTCGACCGGCGCGAGGCCAGTGACGGCGCCCGTCCGAGCGACGATCGCATCCCATGTGGACGCCGGGACGGGCGCCTCGATCGTCAGCGCCGCCGCAGCAGCAAGATGGCGTCCGAGCTCATCACGATAGTGCGGGTCATCGTCGAGATGGGCCTCGATGAAGCCGCGCTCGTGCTCGTCGACTGCGTGGATGGCATAGGCCGCAACGAGGTCGAGCATGGCTTCGCGATCGCTCGGATCGGGAAGCGCAACGGATGTCGGATCGGTGCTCATCGGACGTCGCCCTTCGAGGTGCGAGTGGTTGGGTTGCGGAGGTCGACCACGGATTGGAGGTCTTCCTGGGCGACGAGAATCTCATGAAGCTTACGGAGCGCGGCTCGTATCCGGCCCTTCACCGTGCCCTCGGGGAGACCGAGAATGGCTGCCGCGGCACGGTAGGTGTGGCCTTCGAAATAGGTGAGCTGCAGGATTCTTCGTTCGCCCTCACCCAGGGAGATCATCGCTTCGCGAACGGCTTCGGCCTGGGCGATCGCCATGAACTCCGCGTCGACCTCGGGTTGCGGCGCGTCCGGCTCCTTGGCCATTCGGTCTTCGCGCTTCTTGCGCGCTTCACGCGTGCGGATGATGTCGACGGACCTCCCGTGTGCTTGGGTCAGCAGAAGGGTGCGCAAGCTCCCCCGGTTCGGGTCGAAGCGCCCAGGTTCTTCCCAGAGCCGCACAAAGACGTCTTGAACCACGTCTTGGGCAAGCGCCTCGTCGTCGAGAACGCGCCGGGCAAGCCCGGCGACCGACGGCGAGTGCCGGCGGAACGCCTCAGCCAGAGCGCGCTGGTCCTGCTGGGCGATCGCCGAAACGAGTTCGCCGTCAGGCGTGTCGGCATCAACCACGGGCGCAGAGGTTCGAGGTGTCATAGCGGGAGGTGTTCGTCGCCCGAGCACGTATGGATCACCTCGCTTTTCAAGTTTCGCAGGCTGCTCACCAAAGGGTAAGCGGGCGCAGCCTCTTCCCTCGACAAGACTCGCAGGCCATGGCCGGCTTCGTCCTCGTTCACCGCTTCCGCGGTGGGGTCACACAGACCGGGTCGCTTGCGCAAGGGAGGATGGAGCGGTGAACAACGACTACGGGATGAACCGTGCACCGATCTGCCCGTACTGCGGGGTGACCGCGCTCCCGGCGCACCTGTCCAACGTCATCGATTCGGCGTTCGTCTGCGACAACGAGGATTGTGATGCGTTCGGTGAGGAGGTCTGAGCCGTGGTGACCGACGTTCCCGGTGTGCGGGTCGGCCACTGGACCGAACCCGTGGCCTTGACCGGGTGCACTGTCGTGCTCTTTCCCGAAGGTTGTGTGGCTTCGGGCGAGATACGCGGCGGCTCGCCGGCCTGTCGCGAGTTCGCCCTGCTCGATCCACTGCACAAGGTGTCGTCGATCGATGCGGTGGTGCTGTCGGGCGGATCCGCCTTCGGTCTCGCGGCGTGCGACGGCGTCGTCGATTGGCTGGCCGAGCACGGCCGAGGGTTTCCGACCGCAGTTGGTCCGGTGCCGATCGTCGTCGGGCTGAGCCTCTTCGATCTCGGAGTCGGCGATGGTTCCGTTCGACCGGGACCGCAGGAGGGACGCTTTGCGGTGGAACACGCTGTCAGTCCGAACGTCGATCTCGGCCCCGTGGGCGCCGGGACAGGTGCGACCGTCGGCAAGTGGTTCGGACGCGAGTCGTCCGAACCTGGGGGACTCGGCGCGGCAACCCTCCGGTCGGGTGAGCTCATCGTAAGTGCACTTCTTGCAGTCAATGCGTTCGGGTTCATCGACGACGGGACGACCACCGCGGACATCGGTCCCCCGCGCTTCGCCGTCATACCCGATAACGCCTTCGAGAACACCACCATCGGGGTGATCGTCACCAACGCCCGCCTCGACAAGGTGGCCTGCCGACTTGTGGCCCAAAGCGGCCACGACGGGATGGCCCGAGCGTTGCTCCCCGCCCATACCGATGCCGACGGTGATGCGCTCATCGTTGTGGCGACAGGTGCCGTCGACGCTGACTTCTTCCATATCCGGTTGCTCGCGCAGCAGGCGGTGACCCTTGCGATCCGCTCCGTCGGGCCCAGCCAGACGCACCGCTGATGCCATGCGGTATCAGCGGCTCAGGGGTAACGGCTTTGCCGCACGCAGCCGGATTCCCTCTGCCTCGGAGAGCTCAACCGAGTGCGATCAGAGGTTGGGCAGCACCAGGATCTTGATGTGGTGATCGGGGTTCGCCAGCTCGTCGAAGGCGTGTGCGACGTCGTCGAGGCCGACTTCGCCGGTGATCAGCGCTCCCGCATCGATCGTGCCTTCGGCGATGGCCTCGAGCGACGTGGAGAACTCCTCCGCAGTCCAACCGAGGACGAACGTGAACTGCAGCTCTTTGTTGATGGCGATCGCCGGGCGGAACGTGTCCGGTCGCATGCACAGCCCGACAACGAGAATCTCCGATCGTGACGGCGCCGCGATCATCGCCTGTTCGATCATTCCGGGCACACCCACTGCATCGAAGATCGTCGTCGGACCGCGCCCACCTGCCGCGCGCCATTCCGAAACAGGCTCCGCCTGCGACGGGTCAACAACGATATGTGCACCTAGTTTCTTGGCATGCGCCCGGCGGGTCGGAGAGAAGTCCGACGCGACGATCAACGGCACACCTCGTAGTCGGAGCGCGGCGATCACGGCGAGCCCGACCGGACCGCAGCCGAGGACCACGGCGGACCCGTGCTGTGCGGAAGCCGATCGGTCAACGGCGTGGAGCCCCACGGCGACCGGTTCGGTCAGCGCCGCCAGCTTCGGATCGACGCCTCGGGGAATCGGGAGCACGCCGTCTGCGTGCACGAGCAGGCGCTGCGCAAAAGCTCCCGGCAGGTCATTGGAATAGCCGAGGGCAACGACCCGGCCGGCCCGCCGGGCGACGGGATGGGCGACGACAGCAGTGTCGGGTCGAAGGCCCGCTACTCCCGCTCCGACCTCGACAATCCGGCCCGAGAACTCGTGACCGAGCACCACGTCGGCGTCGGGGTCGAAGTCGAAGAGGCTGAAGCCAGTTGCCCGGGCGGCCTCGACGAAATCGTGGGCGTACCGGCGAGTGTGGAGGTCAGTCCCACAGATCCCGCACGCGATCGTGTCGAGGAGCACGTGACCGGGAAGAACCGGAAGCTCACCGATATCGTCGACCTCGATCGCTCCGTGCCGGAGAATGGCGGCTTTCATGCGGCCGACGGTACCTGCGTGAGTGTCCCGAGCTCGAATCTGCTGCGGCAATCAGCTCGTTCGGGCGGCGAAGTCCACCACATCACGGGCGAGCATCAGCGCGTCTCCCTGTGGAAGCGCGTACTCCCGGATGCTGGCCTTCTCCGAGTCGTAGGCGGTGAGCGGTTCATAATGCGGACCGTCCGCATCGCAGAATCGGGCGAGCGGCGCAATCAGCGCAGCCAGGGCCGGCATATGGAACGTGGTGAGCGTGGTCCGCTGGTGGCCGGGATCCGCAGACGCAACCACGCGGTGACGCGTGGCCGGCCAGTGGTCGTTGGTCCATCGGCTCATCAGCTTCCCCATGTTGATCACGAAGGCGTCTTCCCGAACCGGCACAGGAATCCACTCGCCGGGTGTATCAAGGCGGCTCACCTGCAGGCCTTCGTAGTCGCCACGCTGATGCAGCAGCGTGAGCGTGTTGCCGTCGGCGTGCTCATGGAAGAGCAGCTCCGGCTCGGCGTCCGCCCGGGTCCCGACTCCGGAGGGATAGTGGTTCACGGCGAACAGCGACGAGTTCGGCTCGATGCATTCGTCGAAACCGTGGACCCCGAGCCCGAGTGCCAGAGCGAACAGCCGCATCAGCGCTCCACCGAGCATCTGGGTGTGGACGAACAGCGACCGGCAGGCGTCCTCGAAGCCGACCGGCTGCGTCGGCCACACGTTCGGGTAGAAGAAGTCGGCGAGCTCCGGGGCGATCCCTGCGGCAATAGCTGATTCGGGATCGTCGAAGCGAGCGGCCAGGAACCGTTCGAGTCGAACTGCGCCCAACTCGTCCGGACGCAGGTGCACACCCCGGTAGGGGTGCGGACTCCCGAAACGGGCCTTCGTCGCAGGATCGAGGGCGGACAAGGCCCGGGCAGCGTCGTACACATCGTCGAGCACGTCGGCGGGCACTCCGTGGCCGACCACTTGGAAGAACCCGACGCGGGTCACCGCCGCCTCGATGTCACGCGCCGCAACGGCCCCATCGCTCCCGGCGAGGAACGGCCCGATGTCGACGACGGGTATTGCCGGTGCCATCGGCCTGACCGCTACGGCTTGTCGAACAGCGTGGACTGTGGTGTGGCGTGGGTCGGGTCCACCCCGTCGAAGAGGCTCGACACCGACTCACCGTCGTGGATGCGCTGGATCGCCTGGGCGAAGAGCTGCGACACCGAGCGGACCCGCAACTCCGGCCAGCCCACGGGCTTCGGGACCGTGTCGGTGGTGACGACTTCACTGATCATCGGATGGTCGCGGAGGCGGGCAACGGCGTTCCCGGCGAACAGGCCATGGGTACACGCGACAGCGGCCTCACGGCAGCCGAAGTCCTTGAGACGATCCAACAGCTCGACGATCGATCCACCCGTGGCGATCTCGTCGTCGAGGATGATCGCCTTGCGGTCGGTGACATCGCCGACGATCGAATCGATCACGACACGATCATCGGCCAGACGCTGCTTGGACCCAGCTGCGACCGGAAGCCCGAGCAATCGCGAGAACTGGGTGGCCGTCTTTGCATTGCCCAGGTCGGGTGACACCACGACGGTGTCGGTGAGATCACGGTCGCGGAAATGCTCGGCCAGCACCCCGATGGCCGTGAGGTGATCAACCGGCACACTGAAGAAACCATGCACCTGAGGTGCATGGAGCGCCATGGTCAGCACGCGGTCGACACCGGCCGCCACCAACATGTCGGCAACCAGGCGGCCACCGAGGGAGATGCGCGACGCGTCCTTCTTGTCCGACCTCGCGTAGGCGAAGTGCGGCATCACCGCCGTGATCTGGCGGGCGGACGCACCACGTGCGGCGTCGATCATCAGCAGGAGTTCCATGAGGTGCTCCTGGGTCGGGGGCACCAAAGGCTGCACGATGTAGACATCGCGTTGGCGGCAGTTCGCCAGCAACTGTGCCTGCAGGCAGTCGTTGCTGAACCGCTTGATCTCCGAGGGGGACAGTTCGACCTCGAGGCCGTCACAGATCCGTTCAGCGAGGACGCGGTGCGCGTTTCCCGAGAACACAACGATTTCACGCATGGGCGCTCCCTTCCGGCCGGCTGAGAAGGCTGAGCCTAGGCAACGGCCGGGCCGCGCAACCCCCGTTCGCGGGAAAAAGAACGGCGTTCACCTGCGGCCGCGACCAACCCGCTGGTCGGGCAGGCCCGCCTCGATGAGAAGCCCCCTCGGCACGCCGAACAGGTCGCTCCCCCAGGCCGGCTGGACCGTCCCGGCGCGACTTCCTCAGGTGAACGAGACCGTCGATCCGGTCTCGCCGCTCTCGTACGCGCCGAGAACGAGGCGCACCGCCTCCACGCCATCGACCCCACTGCAGATCACGTCGCGCTCACCGCGGATCGCAGCAAGGAAGTTGGCCACGTGCGTCGTGTGTGCGACCGGCGCGTTGAGGGTGTGGGTCGTCACGTCGGTGACACCGCCACGTGGTGATCCGGGTGAGCGGAAGCGGTGGATGAGGGTGTTCGCCCCCGTGCGGCTGTCGCACTCGAGCGACCCTTGCGTCCCGAATATCCAGAAACCTTCGTGGTAGCCCGTGGCCGTCCAGGCCGTCTCGATGGTGCCGAGAGCGCCGGACGCGAACGCGAGGGAGGCATGCGCGGTGTCTTCGACCTCGATGTCGTACTGGAGTCGCGCGACGCGGGCGAAGACGTTGTCGACATCGCCGCCGAAGTAGCGCGCGAGGTCGAAGAGGTGGCAGCCGTTGTCGAGCAACGTTCCGCCGCCCGAGTGGGCCTTGGATCCGAACACCCCGCGGACGCCGCCACCGCCCCAATCGTGCGCCTGCCTGAACCGGATCGCCGTGATTGCTCCGAGGTCACCGGCATCGATCATCGCCTTCGCCCGTGATGCCGAGGCCCACGAACGCAGGTGGTGACCGACCTGGAAGACCACACCGGCCGCCTTCGCGGCGGCGACCATCTCCGCTCCCTGGGCGAGGTCGAGCGACACCGGCTTCTCGCACAGCACGTGCTTCCCGGCGGCCACTGCCGCCATGGTGATCGGATGGTGCGTGGAGTTCGGCGTGCAGATCGATAGCGCATCGAAGTGTGCACCTGCCAGCAGATCGCGATAGTCCGTGTACGTATCATCGACCTCCCATTCGCGCCTGCGCATCGCGAGCATGTCGTTACTGATGTCGCAGATGGCGACGATCTCGGCCCCGGCGGCCTTGTAGCCGATCACGTGGGCCCGGGCGATGTCGCCGCTTCCGACGACGGCGATGCGAAGCGCAGACGTCGCCATCAGCCGACGCTCGACGAACCCAGGCGGGCACGTTCGGCCGCCTCCGCGGACGCGCCGGGAACCCACTCGAGCGGGGGCGAGTTCGGTGCGTCGTTTGTCGGGAGGGTGATGCGTCGTGCGGCCCAGTGACACGAGTTGTTGATCACTCGTAGCACGTGCTCGTTGCGGTAGGTCGGGTACTCCTCATGGCCGGGACGGAAATAGACGATCTTGCCGTGACCTCGCTGCCACGTGGCACAGCTGCGGAACACCTCGCCACCCTGGAACCAACTCACCATGAGAAGGTGTTCCGGAGTCGGCACGTCGAAGCGCTCGCCGTACATCTCTTCGGCGGCCAGTTCGAAGAACGGTGGGATGCCCTCCATCACGGGGTGCGCCGGCTCGAGGTTCCACAGGCGCTCCTTCTCGTCGGCCTCGCGCCACAGCAGCGAGCAGTTCGTCCCCATGAGCTTGCGGAAGATCTTGGAGTAGTGACCGGAGTGCAGCACGATCAGCCCCATCCCGCTCAGCACCTGATGGTGGACCTTCTCGACTATCGCGTCGTCGACACGGTGATGGCCCTTGTGCCCCCACCACAGCATCACGTCGGTCGAGGCCAGCACCTTGTCGGTCAGGCCGTGGCTCGGTTCGGCCAGGGTCGCGGTGCGGATGTTCAGCTGGGTGTCGACGCCCAGGCCCTCGGCGAGGGCCCCGTGGATTCCGGTGGGGTACACCGCACCGATCGTCGGCTCCTCCACTTCGTGCAGGTACTCGTTCCAGATGGTGACGTTGACGGTGCGCATCGGGCGTCGATGCTACGCGGCCCCTCCGCGCCGCCGAGCCCGTTTCCGGGCCGGCGAGCCCGTTTCTGGGTCGGGATTTGTGCACTGGGTCAGGATCTATGCACCGGGTCGGGATTCCTGCACATCTGCACCTGTGCCGACCCAACGACGTGAGCCAACCCAGGACCGTCAGCGCGACTGCCTCTCGCGCCACGCCTGGACCGTTCGCTCCACGTCGATCAGGGTCGTGGTCGACGGCGGACCGGACGTGGCCACCCGGTTCACGCGGGCGATCCGTTCGTTCAGTTCGTCGATCCGACGTCGGAGGTCCGCCTCGTCGCCGAAGGTCGGCACTGTCGCCAGCAGGTCGCGTTTAGCCTGACGGATGGCGAGCGCCGGTGGAAGCTCGAGCTCGACCTGCTCGCGGCGCAGCTTCTCCTTGATCCACCAGTCCTCGTCGTCGACATCGTCGATCCCGCGAAGCGGACGCCCGTTCCCCGCGAGGTCGTCGAACGATCCGGACTCGCGTGCCAGTCGGATCTGCCGGTCGACGTGCGACTCGCGTCGGGGCCCGACCGGATTCTGCGCGTTCATCTATCGCTCGACTCGCGGCGCCACTCCTTCAGTATGGCCCGGCCGCCTTCGCACGGCACACCCACTTCGAGGGCCAGGCCACGTGGGACGACCAGCTCGATCCGTCGTTCTCGAACGGGGTCACGACCCTCGTCATGGGCAAGTGCGGCGTTGGATTCGCGCCGTGCCCTCCGGGCGGCGAGCAAACGAGCGCCGACGACCGTGATGTCGGAGAGCGGCCTGACCGCGTGATCCGCCGACCGGCCGCTTGATCAGCCGACGATCTCCGACACCTGAATGACCGGTGCGATGTTCGTGTAGTTCGCAACGTCGCCGATGACCGCGGCAGTTCCGGGATCACCCATTGCCGCGTTGAACGAGTCCATCGTGTTGAACGTGCAGTGCACGGCGGCGACGTTCGGACCGTTCACGCCCTTGTCGACGGCAGTCGACACTGGCTTCCACGTGGAGTTCAGCAACGGGATGTGCTTGGCCAGGTAGTACTCGTGGTCGAAAGTGCTGGCGTCGCTACTCGGATAGGAAACGGTCACGCGGATCATCCGTGCACCCTACCGGGAGCCGGCGGTCGCCGTTCGAGCCAGCCGACGGCCTCCTGGAGTATCGCCCCCAGGTCGAGCAGCATCTCGTCGTCGCCGGGTCGCCCAATGATCTGTGCACCTACGGGTAGTCCGTCGGAAGTCGTCGTGACAGGGACCACCAGCGCCGGTTGCCCTGTGAAACTGAACGGGGCGCAGAACATCCCGGTCTTCGCCGGGGCCGCCTCGCCCAGCAGCCACGGCGGTTCTAAGGTCACCGGGGTGACGAGGAGGTCGAAACCGGTGTCCCACCAGTTGGGAACACGAGACATCGCGCTACGGACGAGATCCCACGCTTCGCGGACATCGGATGCGTCCAGCCGCGCGCCCTGCTCCGCAACCGCGAGAAGGTCGTCAGTGAGATCGCCCGGTCGACAAGGTCGACCGAGACGTTTCTCCATCCACGTTCGCTGCTCGAAGCGGATCGATGGTTCGAGAACCCGCATCGATTTCCGGAACGGATCGAACAGCGTTCCCAAGGTAGGCGGGAAGTCGAATTCAACGCCGTGTCCAAGCAGTGAAATCGCGTCACCGAGCGCGTGAACTGCGTTCGCACACGCGCGGTCGACGGGTAGTCCGATGATCGGGTCGTGATCGAGCAGCCCGACCCGCAACGAGGTTCTGAATGACGACGTTCGCGCGTCACCGGAAGCCAGGAGCGGGAACAGGCTTCGAAGATCCTCGATGTCGCGTGCCAGCGCGAACTGCGTCCACACCCGGAGCGGGTCGGATTGACCGGTAGGCGCCACCTGAGGGACACGACCGCGGGTCGGCTTGAGGGTGACGACACCGCAGTGCGAGGCCGGGAAGCGGAGGGAACCGGTGGCGTCACTGCCGTGAGCAAGGGGGACGAGACCCGCTGCGACGGCGGCGGCCGACCCACCGCTCGAACCACCCGCTGTTCGGGTCGGGTCCCAGGGATTTCGCGTCGGAGCGAACCCGGCTGGTTCCGTGGTCGAGCTCGCCGAGAGCTCCGGACACGCGCTCTTGCCGATGATGGCGAAGCCAAGCGCCTCAAATTGTCTCGCCAAAGCCGTGGTGGCCGTGGAGCGGTGCTCAGCACGCCGTAGCGCTTGCGTGCCGACCCAATGCGGCGTGTCGTCGAGCTCCTCCCCCGCGTCTTTCAGCAACATCGGGACGCCACGGAACAGCTCGGCCCTTCGGTCGCCGATTGCGCTGTCGCGTGCTCGGTCGAACAGTGGGATCACGACGGCCCCGAGCAGCGGATCGAGACCTTCGACGCGGGCGATGGCTGCGTCCACGACCTCTCGTTCGCTTACGAGACCGGAGCGAATCGCGGCCGCCGTCGCATGCGCCGACCACCACTGCATCTCGTCACGCATCGGTCACCGGGGCTACCACTCCCAAGGAAAAAGATCGTCGAGCCCGTTCTCCGGTTTCCGCCCACACCGGCACATTCGGACGGCCACTCCGCGCAACATGTGAGTCATGGATGGTCTCGCCTCGCAGAAGCCGCCCATCTGACCGCGGGAGGATCGATTCGAGCACATCGTGGGGCGCCCTTCTCATCGGTCAGGTCGACGGTCGCGGCGAGACCTCCCGAGAGGATCGCGCTTCCAATCACCTCCGGGTCGACTCTGTTGAGCATCAACTTGGCGCGCCGAAACATCTCGAAGTGACTTGCCTCGAGATTGCCCCAAGTGAGATAGACGAAACGCTCCCCGCGCTTTCCCTGCACGATGGGACCGCGGAAGTCGACGCGCTCGTCCATTTGGACGACATCGAGGTCGAGCACCCATTGCGCCTCGGATGCGTCTCCGCCAATCAAGTGCGCTGGCTCAGCCCTCACCTGCACGCCTACGTGCACGTTGTCCATGACCGACCCATTCGGACGACAGAACGTCCGACCAGGGAGACGTACGCCGGTGATCGTCAGTTGCATAAACCGATCATGCCTCGTGCGAAAACATCGCGTGCGGGGCCTCATTCCGGATACTCAAGAAATCTTTCGCGATCGCTTGACAAACTCGAACACATGTTCTACAGTGGTCCCATGAGCACCAGCGCAGAGGAACGGATCGGGGTCTACAAACGCCTGTCGATCCTGCGCGTCTCGGCTTCTGACTGGAACCCGGGAACCGCCAAGGTCGGGTTGCGGGAGCTCCGACGACTCCGCGGTGAACTCGCCTCCGCCGAAGCCGTCCTCGTCGCCGTCATGAAAACCGAAACCGGACGCGACACCAAAGCCACCCTCACCCGCCGATTCGGGATGTCCGCCGCAGAAGCCGCCAAAGCCGAAGCAGTCGCCGACGTCGTCACCCGCATCCCCGGCGCCGACGACGCCCTCGCCGACGGAACCGTCACCGGTGAACACCTCCGCAAACTCGCCACCATCACCAACCCCACCCAAGCCGCCGAACTGTTCGAACTCGCACCCAGCCAGACACCCGACGACTTCGCCAAAACCGTCGACCGCTACCGCATCGAAAAAGACTCCGACGGATGGCGCGCCCGCCGACGCGCCGCCCGCTCCGTCCGCTTCTTCAAAGCCGACGACGGCTGCACCGGCATCCGCGCCATCCTCCCCACAATGGAAGGCGAACGCGTCAAAGCCGCCATCAACCACGCCTGCGACACCGCCTGGCGCACCGCCCACCCCGAACGCGCCGAAACCGCCGGCGGACACGACGACGAACCCCGCGAACAACGACTCGCCGACGCCCTCGTCTCGCTGGTGTTGGGCGACCCATCGGCCAGCGGGTCTGGCACGGCCCGCACCGCGCTCATCGTCACCGTCCAAGCCGAAACCCTCCAAGCCCACATCCTCGGCCACGGACCACTCCCCACCCAAGACGCCACCGACCTCATCACCGACGCCCGCACCGACCTCTACGCCGCCATCCAAACAACCGACGGCGCGGTGATGAAGTTCGGCCGGTCACGACGATTCGCATCAGCACTCCAAAAACTCGCCCTCGCACTACGCGAACACGGCACCTGCGCCTACCCCGGCTGCGACGTGCCATGGAACCGCTGCGACGCCGACCACGACCCACCCTGGGACCAACACGGCCTCACCAACATCGAACACATGAAACTCATGTGCACCCACGGACACCACACCCACCGCCACGAAACCGGCAACAACATCACCCGACAACCCAACGGCACCTGGACCATCAACAACGAACCCGACGAACCCTGGCCACCGACACCCCCGGAAGACCACGATCACCTCACGATCGCGCACGCCCGCGAGGCCTGCCTCGACCGACTCCGACACGTCCGGTGCCGACTTCGGCACACCGGCTCGCACCCACCAGACGGTGAAGGCGACACGGACGACCAACCCGCCGGAGCTCGGGCGGACCCAAGCTGACCGGGGAGGCTTGTCGGGCGTGGGCAGCCCGCCCACCGGGAGACCCTGCGCGACCGTCGCAGGACCCTCCAACGCGTTTGCGCATTGCGTCCATGATCGGGTTCTCGATCAAGGATCTGGCTCAGCCTTCGTAGTCGAACTCCTCGAGACCCGCGGGTCGTCCGTGATAGTCGGCGATCTCGGCGACGTACCAGGCCCGCGTCGTTCGGAGCCCGGTGGGCTGGTCCAACGATCCGGCGGTGATGCTGAGCTTCTCAGGAGTGTCTGCGGTCCGCCAGAAGAGCGACGAACCGCATCGCGAGCAGAAGCCGTAGTCCACTCCCTCAGCGGCCGAGTACCAGGACAGCAACGACTCGCCATTGATCTGCACGTTCGCGGTCGGCGCCGCCGTCGCCGCCATGTGGTGCCCGGTGAAGCGACGACAGCGATCGCAATGGCAGTTGTACACGTCGCGCATCGGGCCGATCACGATGTAGCGAACTCCGCCGCACATGCACGATCCGTGGCTGAGTTGCTCGGTCATCGCGGCATGCTCACGTTGCTGATGCGCCATGGCGCCCGGCGCCCGAGGCAAAGCGCGCTGCGCCCTCGCGGGTCTCCCCCGACCGCACAGTCGCGAGACCCAACGCGGTTTCCCTCGCAAGAGCGTCAGAGAGCTCCAGCGACCACTGATCGTACGTAGACGTACGATCTGAACGCAGGCACCGCTGGGGAAGCGCAGCCAACTCTCGGGCGAGCTGCACGGCAACGTCGAGCGCAGTCCCCTCCGGCACCACCCGGTTGGCCAGACCCATGAGCAGAGCTTCGTCGGCATCGACGGGGCGGCCTGTGAGAATCATGTCGAGCGCACGGCTGTGCCCGATCAGGCGAGGAAGACGAATTGTTCCGCCGTCGACGAGGGGCACACCCCAGCGTCGGCAGAACACGCCGAACACGGCCGTGGTCGAGGCCACCCGCAGGTCGCACCAAGTGGCGAGTTCCAGTCCCCCGGCAACGGCATGACCCTCGACAGCGGCGATCACCGGCTTCGACAGAAGCATGCGGGTCGGCCCCATCGGACCATCGAGGGAGACGTCTGCCTCGATGCGATTCCCTCGACCGCTCCCGATCGCCTTGAGGTCGGCGCCGGCACAGAAGGTTCCGTCGGCGCCGGTGAGCACTGCAACGCTGAGGGACTCGTCGACGTCGAAGTCACGGAAGGCCGTGACGAGCGCTGTGGCGGTCGGACCATCGACGGCGTTGCGGGCCTCCGGCCGATCGATGGTGACAACGAGAACCGGGCCGTCGGTGCGGAGATGAACCGTCATGGGCATGGTTTAGCCCATGGAGCAGAGGCGACGGCGGGCAACGACGGGCGTCTGCTGAGCTGCCCTCGAGCGCGTAAAGACGCTCGGACTACGCTCCGCAGCGCAGCCAGGGCAGTTGCCCACCCAGGGCAGTTACTCACCCAGGCTTTCTCAACCAGGCTTTCTCACCCAGGCTTTCTCAACCAGGCTTTCTCACCCAGGCTTTCTCAACCACCGCTCTCCGACAAGGAACGTCCATGACTCGCATACTCGACTACTCCGGGCGAGAGGCCGACCGAACGGTCACCGTTGCATCGATCGCCGCGCTCAAAGGCTCGGGACGACAACTTGCGCAGGTCACTGCGTCCACGCCAGCGGAAGCCGCAGCGGCGGAAGCAGCCGGGATCGAAATGGTCGTGTGCATGGCCAGCGCGGTCCCGGCCGTCCGACAGGGCTCGCGCCGTGTGTTCGTGACCGCTGCGATCGACTTCGGCGGCGCCGTCACCGTCGACGAGCTGCTCGGTACCGCGTTGCAGGCGCTGACCGACGGGGCCGACGCAGTGATCACTGCACGACGGCTCGACGCAGTGCGACTGCTCGCCGCCGAGGACATCCCCGTCATGGGGCATCTCGGCTTCGTCCCGAAGAAGTCGACGCGCTACGGCGGCGTCCGCATGGTCGGCAAGACAGCGGACGAGGCAGGCCAGCTGTGGAAGCAGTTCCAGCGACTGGAAGAAGCGGGCGCGTTCGCCGTGGAGTGCGAGATCATCCCCGCCGAGGTCATGGCCGAGATCAACGCGCGAACCGGCCTGGCCACGATCTCGCTGGGATCGGGGCCCGCTGCCGATGTACTGTTCGTGTTCAGTTCGGATCTCTGTGGTGAGAGCGAGCGCAAGCCGCGCCATGCCCGCGCCTACGGCGACCTCGCGTCGCTCTACGCGCAGGTCGAGGCCGAACGGGTGCGAGCGCTGACCGCCTTCCGTGCCGACGTCGCTTCCGGCAACTACCCGAGCGACGCCGAGATGGGGCACATCGACGCTGCAGAACTCGCTCGCTTCGTCACATCGTTGCGAAGCTGACGGGTCGGGAGGAGAAACCGCGCAGGTGTCACCGAAGCGGCCACACCGCCGCGCCGCCACACCCCGCGACTGACACGCCGACCTGTCCTACAGGGTTCGACCGGCGTCGCAATGGTCCGCGGCGGATTCGACGAGCGCCAACCATTCGACGCTGCGCGTCGAAATCGAACGGCCGTGACGGGGGAGCGGCTCTAGGCGCCCCGCGCGACGGTGAGCGACGCCACGCTGCGGGTCGCGTCCGTGATGAGGAACGGCTGCGGGTCGCCGACCTCGACTGGGCTTTCGAAGTGCTCGAGCAGGAGCTGCGAGCCGATGACGGTCTCGGCGCGGGCCATCTCGTAGCCGAGGCAGAAGTGCTTGCCGAGACCGAAGCCCAGATGCCCGGCACGCCCGCCCTTGCGACCGCCCCGACGGAGCTCCTTGCCCTCGTGAAGGTCGTCCCTCGACAGGTCGAACCGCCGAGGGTCGCGGAACACCGTCTCGTCGTTGTTGGCCGACGCGATCGAGATGCTGACGATCGACCCGGCCGGGATCGTCACCCCGTGCAGCTCGAAGTCGGCGACGCACAGGCGCGCCTGGCCCATCACCGGCGGCGAATGGCGCATCATCTCGCTGAAGGCCCCATCGAAGCGCGACGGGTCATCCCGCACAAGAGCGAGCTGATCGGGATCCCGTAGAAGGTTGGCCCACGTGTTGGTGATCGCCTTGTCGGTCGTCTCGCCGCCCGCAACGAACATCAGGCTGATGAATGCCTCGACCTCCTCGCGGGTCAGGCGGCGACCGTCTGCCTCGGCCTGCAGCATGCGGCTGATGAGGTCGCCCATCGGACAGGCCGAGCGCGACTCGATCACCGGGGCCACATGGGCCATGAGCTCCTCGCGGGCGGCGATGCCGCCTGGGCGCCGCTCGGGCTTGCCGAACACCAATGCCGCCATCATGGTGGAGTACCAGTCGTGGAAGCGGTCGTGGTCGTCGCCGGGCATACCCAGTATTGCGACGATCACGTTGACGGGCATCCGGTTGGTGAAGGCACCCACGAGCTCCACCGGCCCGTCGGGGAAGGCGTCGATCAGCTCAGACGACTCGCGCCGGATCACATCGAGGTACCGCCCTAGGTTGTTGCCTACGAGCTCGGGCGAAACGACCTTGCGCAATGACACGTGCTCGGCGCCGTCGAGCTGGAGCATTGTTCGGCCGAACACGACACCGAGGGAGTGCTCGTAGATCGAGTTGGAGAAGTGATCGTTGTCGGCGAAGACGGCGCAGACGTCGTCGTAGCGGGTGATGACCCACTGCTTGGTGATCTCGTTCCAGAACACCGGGTGGTCGTGGCGGAGCCGCTCCCACACCGGCCACGGGTCGAGCCGGAAGCCCATGCCCATGAGATCTTCACCGACGACCGAAGCAGTGCCCATATGGACGAACCTCCCGAGACGAGAGGCTACCCGGAGGTCGTCTTCCGGGCGTCAGACAGGTACCCAGTCGACACCGGGACGAGTCACGTCGCCGCCGAGGAAATCGACGATGAGGAAATCGACGATGAGGAAATCGACAACGAGGTAACCGGCACCGAAGAAATCGGCGGTGAGGAACTGTTCTGCTTCATCAGCGCACCCGAAAGCTCACGCGTCAGGAACAAACCGTGCGGGGGTGATGAGATCGCCGCGCCACACATAGAGGGCGAGCATCGGCGTGGTCCCCGCACGCATTGCGTGGGACACACCACTCGGGTGCTCCATGCGATCCCCCGGTGACCGCGGGGTCATCACCCCCGCTCCCGCCTGCCACTCGCTCGCACCGGCCAGCAGGTGATACGCCTCTTCGGCCGGGTGCGCGTGAGGCGGGTAGAAAGTGCCCGGCCCGAGATATAACAGGCCGATCGAAACCTTCGCGTGCGGCGCAAGGCCGGTAGGCCCCATGAGCTCGCAGTAAGCGTAGCGGCCCAGAAGCGATTCGTCTGTGTACGTAGGGTTCTGCCGCCACGGCATCGCCAGCATGCAGGGCCGAAGAGCGTCGAGTAACGGTTCGGTCCTTTTGTCGCCGATCAAATCGTCGACCGAAAGCGCAATCGGCGGTGAGCTCCCGACGTTCGGAATGGACACCTCGAAAATTGACGCTTCGTCCGTCGCTTCCACCGCCTCCGACCACGGCTCGGCGAGACGGAGGTAGGAGGCCGCAGCTTCGAACAGAGTCATCCGCTTCAGTGTCTCGCATCGGCAAGCTCCTGATGGTCACAAATCGGCAGGCTCCCGATGGTCACAATCGGCCCGACCAGGATCGACCCCCCGACCCTGCAAACGTAGAACCGCCTGAGGCCGACGGCGAAGCGTCAGAGCACGGCTGATGACGTTGGCGTCGATCTGCTCCGGCCGAGCGAGCAAGCAACGGGAGTGCCAGACTTGTCAGCAACTGCCACGAAAGGCTGGCGATGTCACAGAACGGTTCGTCTGTCCAAGGTTCGATTCCTGCCGCGCCCGCAGGGGTGGTCGAACATCGAGAAGTGCTGAGGTCGGCGATCATCGCCGTCGAGGACGCCATGGCAGTGCCGTCATTCGGTCGGGGCGGTGCGTGGTGCGAGCAGTTGGCGGCCGCGGCACGTGCGCTGGAGGTCGCCTTCGCCGACCATGTGCACCTCACGGAGGAACCCACCGGCCTGTACGACGACCTGTTGCATTTCGCACCGCGCCTCGCGCACCGGGTGGCCCGACTCCGCAACGATCACGTGGAAATCATGAGCGGGTTGACCGGGTTCCTCAATGGACTCGACGCCTCCGCGAGGAACACGGGCTCAGTGGACGAGGACCGCGTCGACGCATACCGAGCCGAGGGAACCCGGTTACTCGGACTTCTTGTACGTCATCGCCAGCGTGGCATCGACCTCACCTTCGAGGCGTACCGGGTGGAATTCGGCGGAGAGTGAGCCGAAGGGGCCCAAACGCGAGCGGTCGAGTGTCATCGCTTCGAGGCGGCGTTGGCGGAGAACATAACCGTCGCGCGCGGCACGATGCCGGTCGGCCCCAAGAGCTCGCAGTAGGCGTAGCGGCCGAGAAACAACTTCATCTGTGTACGTAGGGTTCTGCCGCAACGGCTTCGCCAGCATGCGAGGGCGGAGTGCATCGAGAAACGGTTCCGTCGTTTCGTCGCCGATCAGCTCGTCGCCGGAAAGCGCAATGGGTGATGAGCTCGAACAGAGTGATCCGCTTCAGGATTTCGCGTCGACGGGTTCCTGCGCTGACGTGACCGCATCGGCCTGATCATCCTCGACGAGCAGTCTGACCTCGCAGACCTGGGCCCGGAGGGGAGAGCTGCCGCTGATCGGGTCACTGGGCGTCTGGCTGAGCACCAGGTTGAGGTTGGCGCTGCCGGGACCGAAGGCGGGATAGCCGGGGAGATCCAGTTCCTCACACGGTTCGAACCAGCCGTGCTGGCCGCACACCACCCCTGGAACGAGCGTGTCATTGAAAGCGGCGCGGGCGCGCACGCCACCCTTCGGCGTGGCGATCTCCACCCAGTCACCCTCGGCGATGCCGCGCTCGGCCGCCGTGCGCGGATGCAGCTCGACCTCGGGATAGGGAGCGTGCCGCCGCAGGCTGGCCACCTGGCGATGTTGGGTCTCGCAGAAGTGCAGCGACTTCGCGCAGGTGAGCACGAGCGGGAACTCGTCGGCGAGGTCGCGACGGGACCGGGTGCTCAAGGCGGGCTCGGTGAACGTCGGGACCGCTGATTGGCCGACATCGAGGAAGCCTTCCACGTACAACTCGATTCGCCCTGAGGGTGTGGCGAACCCGGCCGGTACGCCGCCTTCGCCGACCTCCGCGTACTTCTGATGGCGTGTCTCCAACGGCACGCGGATCCCCGCGGGGTCGTCGCGCAGCTGCTGGAGCGTCACCCCGCTCGGCTCCAGTTGGAAGGTCCAGCCGGCGTCGACGTCGCCGCCGAAGAAGTGCGCACCGAGCCCGAGGCGCGTCGCCAGATCGAAGATGACCTCGATGTCGGAGCGGGCCTCGCCCACCGGTGGCACCAGCGGGGCGCGCAACTGCACGAACGATTGGGCCTCCTGGGAGACTTCGAATCCGATCTTCAAACCCTCGGCCTCGAAGGCACCGGTCACGGGCAGGACGATGTCGGCCTGTTCACCGGTCGGACTCATGAACAGGTCCAGGTGCACGTGGAAGTCGAGCGTACGGAGCGCGTCGCGTCCGCGGGCGCTGTCTCCGTGGGCCATCAGAAGGTTCGATCCGAAACTGACGAGCCCACGCGGGCGGTACGGGTGACCCGTCAGCGCCGCGGTGTAGAAGTCTTCCCCGGTGACGTGACCGAAGCGCGCCGGTCCGAGGGGCCGGTCGCTGAGCCCGATGGCCTTCACCCGCTGCGAGGCGTCGAGCAGTTCCAGTCCGGCGACCGGGTTCGACGGCACCGGTGTGAACAAGACGTTTCCGCCGGGGGCGTCGAGGCAGCCGGTGAGTGCGTACAGGACGTTGATCGCTCGGATGATCTGGGTCGTTCCGCTGTGCTGCTCGAGGCCGCTCCACGTGTAGAACGCGACGGGGCGGTTCTCCCAGAGGACTTGCGCGGTTCGCTCGATGTCGGCAGCCGCCACGCCGGTGATCTCTTCGGCGACCGTCGGCGAGGTCACACGGCTCTCCTCGGCGACGAGGTCGAACGCCGGTCTGCACACAACGGCGCCGCCGACCGTCGGGACCTCGACCTTTCCGGTCAGGGCGAGGGCATCGTGGTCGTCGACATCCGTGCCGCTGGCGGAGGGGTCGATGACGACGGGCTGCCCGGCGACTGCGTTCCATGCGACGAAGTGGCCCGTGTCGCCTGCGGTGTCCAGTTCACTGGCACGAAGCAACCGCCCCGTGTCAGTGCGGACAAGCAGTGGGCCGTTGGTCCAGCGGCGCACGAACGGCTCGTCGTACCAGCCTCGCTCGATCATCACATTCGTGATCGCCAGTGCAAGGGCCGCGTCGGTGCCGGGTCTCACCCGCAGCCACGGGTCCGCCTTGGTGGCGAGGCCCGCCTGTCGAGGGTCGACGACAACAAGCTTCGCCCCGCGACGAAGCGCCGCCCTGGTCGAGGTCGCGTGCGCGAGCCGCGACACCAACGGGTTGTAACCCCAGAACAGGATGCACTCGGCCCGGTCAAGGTCGGGCATGTACTGGCCCGGGACGGACGCTCCGTACGTGTACAGCGATGCCAGGTGCCGCCCCCAGCCGCACAGCTCCATCCCTACGACGAAGTTCGGGCTGCCGAACGCACGTTGGAGACGCTGGATCCAGTCGATGCAGTCGACGATCGCCGACGTCGAGGGCGACACGGAGCTGAACACGACCGATTCGGGGCCGTGATCTCGAGCCAGCGCGTGAAGCCGGTCAGCAACCGTGGCGAGCGCCTCATCCCAGCTGATGCGCTGCCAGCCGGGGTCGGCCGCACCCTTCGGGTTCGTGCGCCTCATCGGGTACTGCAGCCGGTCGGGATGGGCAGTGATATCCGGCGCCGCCTTGCCCTTGACGCACAGAGCGTTTCCGGTGGGGTGCGAAGGATCTCGGCGAAGCTCGAAGGTCCCGTTCGTCAACGTCGCGCGCGCCCCGCACCGCGAAACGCACAACGGACAGAACGTTGCCACCTCATTCACATCCGTTGCTTCGGCCATGGCCTTCCCCCCTCCGGGATCCCGATCGTAGGTGCGCCGGTACCTCGGCGCTCGATCCCAGGTTGATGCGGCGACGATTCGACGCGAACTCCACCGGATCCGCGGAAAGATCTGGCCTCGCCGCGGTTCGAGATGACTCCTCGCGTCGCCTCAGCGCGAGGTGGTGTCGATGAGAGCGCGGGCGACTCTCGTCTCGAGTTCGGCGGGGTACCGCTGCACACCTGCCGCTGCTCCCACACCTGGCGCCCACAGTGTCTCGCCCTCGACCGCTCCCGTGTTGCGTGCGAGGATTCACAACACACTGGTGATCCGCCACACGTTCGAAAGCGAAGGAAGACCCATGAGCTCCGGTGCAGCCGAACTAGGGAAGTCGATCGCGGCACGAGAACTGTCGAGCCGACAGGCCGTCGAGAGCGCAATCGCCAGGGTCGACGCAGTCGATGCCGAAACGCGAGCGGTCGCGTGTCGTCGCTTCGAGGCGGCGCTTGCCGAGGCGGACGAGGCCGACCGGGCGCTCGCGTCGGGCCGGTCGTCCGGGGCGCTGCACGGTGTTCCGATCACCGTGAAGGAATGCCTTGCGGTGAGGGGACTGCCGACGACGTTCGGCAACGAAAACCACCGTGACGACCGGGCCACGAGCGACGACCCCTACGTCGCCCGGCTGCGCGCCGCCGGCGCGATCGTGGTGGCCACAACGAACGTTGCCCAGTTGTTGGCATTCGCCGAGACGGACAACCCCGTCTACGGAAGAACATCGAATCCGTGGGACCACGACCGCTCCCCGGGCGGCTCGTCGGGTGGCGAAGGCGTCTTGACGGGCGCAGGCGCGTCACCGCTCGGAATCGGGACCGACATCGGAGGCAGCGTTCGTATTCCGGCGGCATGGTGCGGCGCCGTCGGATTCAAGCCGTCGGCGGGCGTGACCCCCGACGTCGGCACGGGCTCGTTTCCGCTAAACGGTCCGATCGCGAGCCAGGTCGGTGTCCTCGCCCCGACCGTCGCCGATGTCGTGCTCGGAATGCGGGTGATCTCGAACGGCGCGGTCGGCCACGAAGCCGATCTCCGTGCCGGGCTCACGGTCGCCGTGTCGGTCGACGATGGTGTGTTCGCGGTGGCGCCCGCGGTGCGTCGGGCGGTGCGTGAAGCGGCTGACGTGCTCGAGGCCGCTGGTTGCCGGATCGTCGAGTGGTCGCTGCCGGGCGAGGAAGCACTCGGACTTCTGTATGGCGCACTCGGATACGGCATTGCTTCTCATTTCACCGCGCTGCTCAAGGGCAGCAAGACGGACCGCCGCGTGAAGCAGCTGATCTCACTCAGCCGTCTCCCGCTTCCGGTCAACGCGAGCGCCGCGTGGGTCCTCGATCGACTCGGCCAGCGGAGTCTCGCCGGGGCGGCCCGTCTATTCCGAGCACCCCGTGATGAAGCTGCGTACGCCGGCCTGGTCGAGCAGGTGAGCGAGTTCCGGCTCGCCACGGCTACCCAACTCGCCAGTCGCGGGATCGACGCGGTGCTTTCACCGAGCGCGGCGTTGCCGGCAATCCGACACGGAGCGAGCTACGACCTCGGGCTGATGGGTTCCTACGCCGCCGTGTACAACACCCTCGGCTGGCCGGCCGGCACGGTTCCGTTCACCCGAATCCGTCCCGGCGAGGAATCCGACCGCGACCCCGGACGCGACCGCGTCCTCAAGAAGGCCAAGGCAAGCGAGATCGGCAGCGCCGGACTTCCGATCGGCGTGCAACTGTCGGCGCCGACCGGCTCCGACGACCTCGTGCTCAGCCTCATGCGAACCGTGGAGTCCGGCGCCAAACCCAGCTGACCGCGGCTTCGCTCCGACTTTCGTGCGCTCAGGCGCTCTCAGAGCGACGGAACGCAACAACTCCCCGGCGCTCTGACCGCGAGTTTCATGACCGCTCGGGAGTCAACCGCCCGCGGCGTGGCCGCTACTGTGCGGCTGTGCGTCTCACTACCGACGATCGGCTCGACATCGCAGAACTCCCCGCGCGCTATGCCGACGCGCTCGACCTTCTCCAACCACAGCGCCTGCGCGACGTGTTCACCACCGACGCCGTGTGGGAGATGGTCGGCGGCATGCGCTTGGTCGGTCTCGAGGAGATCATGGCGTTCATGGGGCGCGCCGATGTACACCCCGGCGCCCACCTGATGACGAACATCTACATCGAGGCGGTCTCCGAGGACCCCCGAGACGGTGGGCCCGTCGTCCACCTGCGCTCGCGAGGGGTGTACCCCGTCGGCGCATCGGATCGGCGCAACCCGACGGGCGTCTTCTATGGGCACTACGACGACGACGTCGTGCGTACCGATACCGGCTGGCGCATCCGGCATCGGCGATACCAACACGGCTCGGCGCCGTCGGGATGAAGGGTGGGGCCATGCACGATGCCCTCGTTGGTGCAGCCAGTCGAGTAACGGGATGCCGCTTGCTGACCCGTGACCTGCGCGACCACAAGCCTCAAGTGGCGGACGCGACCCACCAACCAATCTGGTCAGAGCACTAGCAAGCGTCACCCCGACGGAAGGATGGCCACCCGTTCAGCAACCGTCGCCTGAACAGCCTGGGATCACCATCGGACTTCAACAGAAACCGGGACATTCTCCGAACCCGGGTGTGGTGCCCTCACACTGTCGACCAGCCGCTTGGCAGGCACGGCCAACGATGGCGAGGGCATCGTACGGTCCGTACACTGATGGCCAACGCAAACCAAGACGCTACGGACCGACCAATGCGATGTAGAGAAGATTCCGCAGCATTCGCCGCGAGGACAACGTTGTTGAAGCCGATTGGCTCGTCGATGTGTGTGCGACTACCCGGCGGGGGCGCGCTCGTTGGGTGGAAGTGCCGCCCCCGGTTGCGTGAACGGCACTGCGACGACTACCAGCTCTCGGTGATGGGATCGGTCGAGACCACGGCGTCGGGGCGGGCGAAAGAGCTTGCGCAGTGCGAACCGATGTTGTGGGAGCGCAGCGGTGGCTGAGGCGCTTCGGCCCGGCGGAACGGCCGAGGGACACGTCGACCCGGGCTTCGAACCACTGATCGAGGTCTTCGACGCGAACTTCCGCGAGCGCAAGGACAACGGGTCGGCGTTCGCTGCCGTAGTCAACGGACGACGAGTCGTCGACTTGTGGGGCGGAACCGCCGACTCCCGCCACGATCGTCCATGGAACGGTGACACGGTCAGCGTGCTGCATTCAGGGACCAAGGGGGTCGTTGCGATCGCGCTCCTCCGTTTGGTGCAACGGGGCAAGCTGGACCTCGAGGCCCCGGTGAGCCGGTACTGGCCGGAGTTCGCCCAAAATGGAAAAGGCGACGTGACGGTCGGGATGCTCGCCGCCCATAGCGGTGGCGTGCCGGGCGTGGAAAACCCGATCACCTTTGCTGACCTGCGAGATCCGGCTCGAATAGCCGCAATGATCGCCGCCCAGGCGCCGATGGTGCCGATCGGCGCGCCCTGCTATCACGCACTCACGTTTGGTTGGTTGTGCGATGAGGTCATTCGCCGGGTCGATGGTCGCACCACAGGGCGGTTTGTCGCCGAGGAGATCGTCGACCCCCTCGGTCTCGACATTCGTATCGGTATGCGCGCTGATGACCGCCTTGCCGGGTGTTTGTCGTACCTCGAACGAGCGTCGGATTATCAGCTCACCGCGTTCCTTGATCCGGACCCGGACCCGCGCCTCGGATTCGTCTATGGCCTCATCTCATCAGAGATCGCTCGCATGGACGATCCTGTTGTGCTCGCCTTGGAAATCCCGGCCGCCAACGGAGTGGCCACGGCGCGAGCGATGGCGACCTTGTATGGCACCCTGGCTCAGAGTGGAGGCGGCCTGCTCACGGCGGAAACGTTGCGGGTCGGCACGGCGACCGCGTCCGTCGGTGATGACCCGCTCAGTGGTCGCACTTTGCGGTTCGGCCCAACGGGCTTTGAGCTCAATCCCAACCCGAGCTGTCTCGGCCGACCGGACGACGCATTCGGACACACCGGCGCGGGCGGATCGTCACATGGAGCCTGGCCGAGCCTGCGGACCGGTTTCTCGTTTTCGACCAATGTGCTCCGTCCGGAGCCGAATGACGGACGAGCAACGGCGCTCCTCAACGCCCTATACGAGATCCTCACGGCAGGGTGAACGGATCAGCCGTGGAGCCGATGACGCCTGACTTCTACCGTTACGTCTGGAAGCCACTTTCTCGAGCCGAACTCGGCGCCGACGCCTTCGTCACCGTCGTTTGGACCGACGGCGCTTCACTGCGTTGTTATGCCTTGTGGCTCGCCGAGAACACACTCGGTCTTGGCATCGAACCGAAGACCCGCGAGGCGATGATCGACCCAGCGGACCTTCCCAACCCCTTCGCGCTCCGTTCGGTTTCCGTCGGACCCGACGGTGAACTCGCCATGGATTGGCTGATCAACGGATCCTCGTTGAGGACCACGGCGCATCCGGGATGGTTGCGCCACGTGGCCGACGGTCGTCATCAGCCCCGATCGTTTCTCCCCGTCGCCAAGACCTGGACGGCAATGACCTTCGAAGTTCCGCCGACCGTCGATGGCACCGACATCCTCACCGACGACGCTGTGCTTCACGACTGGCTATCGCAGCTGACAACATGGGGTCTCGCCCGCCTGGTGAACACGCCGCCAGAAGAGGACTACCTGCGCGTGCTCAGTGGACGGATCGGGCCAATCCGGTGGTCGAACTTCGGCGAAGTGTTCGATGTGAAGGCCGATATCGATCCCAACTCGACCGCAAATACTGGTCTCAACCTTGGCCAACACACCGACCTGCCCACTCGAGAGACCCCACCCGGCTTCCAGTTCCTGCACTGTCTGCAGAACAGCGTGCCGGGCGGCTTTTCCCGTATGACCGACGGTCGCGCCGTGGTCGAAGAACTCCGCACAAACCACCGCGAACACTACGAGGCACTCACCACGCTTCGGTGGGTCTTCTTCAATAGATCTCCAACCGAGGACCACCGATGGAGCGGTCCAGTAGTTGACCACGTTGATGACGGCTATCCACTTACTCTGCGCGCCTTCTATCCGGTCCGAGGGTTCCCCGACATGGCCGTCGACGATATTCCGCGCGCCTACGAAGCGATGCGGGTGTTCTCTCTCGTCGCGCATGACCCGAAGTTCCAAATCAGCACGCCGTTCTCGCCCGGCGATCTCGTGGGCTTCGACAATCGTCGGATTCTCCACGGTCGCGATGCGTTCGAACCCGGTGGCGGCCGACGACACCTGCGCGGCTGCTACATCGACCAGGACGACCTCTATTCGAGACTTCGGGTGCTTTCTCGCCGATCCGAGACCAACCCCTGAGCCGTTCTTCCGTCGAGAGGCCTGCGCTGCCGGGACTCTCGTAGCATCCCACCATGGCCGACAGTGTCCCGATCACGTGTTCCATCGGGTCTGAGGTGACAGGCCTCGACCTGAACCGACTCGACGCATCCGCGATGGAGGACCTGTACCGGTTGCTGCTGGATCGTGGAGTCCTCGTGTTCAGAAACCAGGAACTCACCCACGAGGCGCACGTGGCGCTGGCCAAGTCGTTCGGTCCTCTCACCGAACTCCATCCGATGTATCCCCATGTAGAGGGTTTCCCGATCACGCGCATCCGGACCGACCCGGCGCATCCACCGGAGAACGAGGTCTGGCACAGCGATCTTTCCTGCCAAGTCAATCCCCCTTTCGTTTCCGTTTTGCGGGACGCCGTGCTCCCTCCGGTCGGAGGTGACACGTTGTGGGCCGACCTCCGGGCTGTGTACGACTCGCTTCCCGGTGCGCTGATCGAAGAACTTCGCGATGCCGAGGCCGAGCACACCCTCGCGCAGGGATTTCGATTCGTTGCCGGTTTCGGCCAGGACGACCGCGCCAACGCCCTTATGGCGGCCACGAACACCAGGGCAGATCAGACCCGAGCGGTCCATGGACTGTTCAAGAAGCACCCGGGTTCGGGCCGCAACGTTGTGTACGTGAACGAGTCCTTCACGACCCGGATTCTCAACCTCGACCCCGAACGATCAGCGTCAGTTCTTGCTGATCTCTTTGCTGCCGTTCGAAACCCTCGCTTCCAGGTTCGGATGCGTTGGTCCCCCGGAACGGTTGTCGTCTGGGACAACTGGGCCACCCAGCATTTCGCCGTGGGCGACTTCTTCCCGCACCATGAGCGAGAGGTACAGCGCGTGACCGTGGCCTCCAACGCACGGTCAGGTCCGTTCCTTTAGCGAGGCCGACCGAGCGACCTGGAGAGTCCTTGTGTATTGTCAGCCCGACCGGGGTCCAGAGGACCGCCTTCCACACAAGGGGAACACATGGAAAGCAACGACACTGTCGAGAGCGAGACATCGGGCATCAGTCGCCGACAATTCATCAAAGGCGTCGGTCTCGTCTCGATCTCCACTGGACTCATCGCCGGACTTCCGCTCACCTCAGTGGGTGCCGCCACGAAGAAGGCGAAGAAGGGCGGCACCCTTCGCATCGGTGTTGTCGGTTCCACGAACGACATCATCGATGGTCAGGCCATCGTGGCCAAGGCCGATCAGGCTCGCCTGGTGACGGGCTGGGAGACTTTGATGACCTTCGATGGCAACTTCACGCCGCAGCTCAACTACGGCCTTGCCCAGAGCGTGACGGTGAACAGCACCACCAACGCGGTCGTGAAGCTTCGTAAGGGCCTCAAGTTCTCGAATGGCAAGCCGGTCACCGCAGACGACGTCGTCTACTCGTGGCAGCGTCTCCTCGATCCCAAGCTGGCGTTGCCGACGTACAAAGCGGCCACCCAGTTCTTCGACCCCACCATGATCAAGAAGATCGATGCGCTCACGGTCGAGTTCACGATGAAGAAGCCCACCATCGACTTCGAATCCACGCTTGCTGCCTATGTCAACTCCGTCGTGCCGGTCGGCTACACCCGGGAAGGGCCCCAGATAGGTACAGGCCCGTACAAGCTCAAGAGCTTCACGCCGGGCCGCGAGAGCACCCATGTTCGCAACCCCTACTACTGGCGCAAGGGCAAGCCCGTTTTCGACACCGTCATCATCCAGGATTTCGGCGACAAAGCAGCATTGGTCAACGCACTCCTGTCGGGCCAGATCGATGCGGCCGTCGACATTCCGCTCACGGCGATTCCGCAGATCCAACCCAATCCGGCATTGACGATCAACGAGGTGAACGGCGGCGGCTGGCTGTGCATCACCATGCAGACCGACGTCAAGCCCTTCGATGACGTCCGTGTGCGTCAGGCTCTCCGACTCATCATCGACCGCCAAGAGATCCTCGCCCGGGCATTGGGCGGACACGGCGAAATCGCCAACGACCTGTTCGGCAGGGTCGACCCGCTCTACAACGTGAACAAGTTCCCGCAGCGCGCCCAGGACATTGCCAAAGCAGTTGCCCTTCTCAAAGAGGCCGGCTTCACCAAGGACAAGCCGCTCGAGTTCGACCTTGCCGCTCCCGACGACACCGGCGGCCTCATCCCGTTGGTCCAGGCCTTCGCCGAGCATGCCAAGAAGACCGACGGTGTCGTGAAGGTGAACGCCAAGGCAATGGATGCCACCTACTGGGACACCACGTATGCCAAGGTCGGGATCTTCACGTCGTTCTGGTCACCGCGTGGCTACCTGCAGCAGATCGCTGCTGGGGCTGGCTACGGCGAGACGAACCTCGAGAAGACGAACAAGGCCTACAACGACCTCTACGTGCAGGCGTCAGGTGAACCCGATCTGGCCAAGCGCACCGCCCTTGCCAAGCAAATGCAGAAAATCGAATACGAAGAAGGTGGGTTCATCATTCCGGCCTTCAACGCATTCGCCGATGCCTACGTTTCGAAGCTCCAGGGTGTCGTCAAGGGCCGCACTTCGTCGTTGAACATGGACTTCTACGGTCGAGGGTTCCAGGAGTTCTCGTTCTAGACCCGGCTTCTGTCTTGTGAGGTGGGCAGTTGACCCGAAACGGTCAGCTGCCCACGCTCGCGTCTGCTGTGTTCCTGCGTCCGCTGATCTGAACGCCTCGATCGAAAGCCTGGCCTGGTGAGACTCCCGCTTGTGAAGTTCGTCGTCCGCCGACTCCTTCTCGGGGTCGCCACATTGTTTGTCGTCTCCCTGCTCATCTTCGTCCTCACGAAAGCAATGCGCGGCGACACCGCGACGATCGTGCTGGGTCGTGAGGCCACACCTGAGGCGCTGAAGGAGCTCCGCTCAGACTTCGGCCTGGACCGACCGATCATCACCCAGTACACGAGTTGGATCGGTGGCGTCGTCACCGGCGACCTCGGCAAGTCCTTCACCACTCGGGCCCCGGTGTGGGCGGCCCTCTCGCCGCGGGTCAGCTCCTCGTTGTTCCTCCTGCTGTGCGCGGGTGTCGTGTCGATACCGCTCTCGTTGGCCGTCGGGTCGTATGCGGCGCTGCACCGCGACAGGAGATTCGATTCTTGGTCGTCGTTCGTCCTGCTCGCGGTCGCGGCGCTGCCCGAGTTCATCGTCGGCACGTTCCTGGTGATCGTCTTCGCAACCGTGGTGACCAAGGTTCTGCCCGCCACGTTCTACCTTTCGCCCGATCAACCACCGTGGGGCAACATGAAGGGCATCATCCTTCCGGTGGTGACACTCTCGATCTCGGTGCTGCCCTATGTTGCCCGGGTCACGAGAGCTGCTGTGGTCGAGGTTCTGGAAAGCGACTACGTCGAGATGGCCCGCTTGAAGGGCATGCCGGAGCGCACCGTGCTGTGGCGTCACGCACTGCCGAATGCCATCGGCCCGATCTTCCAGGTGATCGCCCTCAACCTCGCGTACCTGGCCGGCGGGGTGATCGTGGTCGAGTGGCTGTTCAACTACCCGGGGATCGGGAGCGCGCTCAACGACTCCGTACGCGCACGCGACCTCCCGGTGGTGCAGTTTCTCGCGCTCTCGATCGCGGCGGTCTACATCGTCACCAATCTGCTGGCCGACATCGGCACGGTGCTGGCCACGCCGCGTCTGCGGACCAGGCTCACATGAGTTCAGTCGAAGCGCTCGCCGCCTCTGTGGCGAGCCAGCCCGCGAAGCGGCCGGCGTCCGTGCTGCGCGAGGCGTTGCGGTTGCGACGCACCCAGGTAGGGCTTGCGATCATGGTCCTACTGATGTTGCTCGCCGTGTTCGGTCGCTACTTCGCTCCATTCAGTCAGGTCGAAGTCGTTGGTGACGGTCTTCCCAACGTGCGCAACGTCCCTGGCACGCTGTTCGGCAGCGACTACTTCGGCTCCGACGTGTGGAGTCGGTTCCTTTACGGCGGTCGGCCGATCCTGATCCAGGCGTTCTTCGCGACGTTGTTGGGCGTCGGGTTGGGCAGCTTCCTCGGCATGCTTGCCGCGTACCGACGCGGCAGGTTCGACGAGATTCTCATGCGTTCCCTCGACGTGCTGTTGTCATTCCCGCAGCTGCTGCTCTCGCTCGTCGTGATTGCGATGTTCAGCCCTTCGGCGCTCGTGGTCATCCTCACGGTCGGCTTCACCACCATGCCCCGCGTCGCTCGTGTTGTGCGAGGTGCGGCGCTGCAAGTGACCGAGCGTGACTTCGTCGCCGCCGCCGACGCACTCGGCGAGTCGCGTCTACGCGTGCTGTTCTCCGAAATCTTGCCCAACGTGAGTGCGTCGCTTCTCGTCGAGGCCAATCTGCGCCTGACCTACTCGATCGGTCTCATCGCCTCGCTTGGCTTCCTCGGGTTCACGCCTGACCTCAGTGCAGCGAGCTGGGGTGTGATGATCCAGCAGAACCGAAGCGCGCTTACATTCCAGCCCTGGGGTGTGCTGTTACCGGTGTTCGCCATCGCGCTGCTCACCATTGGCACCGGATTCTTCGCCGACGGTATCGGAAGAACCGTTGCCGGCATCGACCGCGGAAAGGCCGAAGTATGAGCGCCGAAATCGTCGAAAAGGCTTCCCCGCTCACCGCGACGGGTGGCCTGGTCATCAACGGACTACGGCTCGAAGTCGAGATCAGCGGGCACGACATCGTCGACGAGGTCCACCTGACCGTTCCCGGCGGCCAGATTCTCGGCCTTGTCGGAGAGTCAGGTTCGGGAAAGACGACCGTCGGCCTCGCGGTGCTCGCCCACGCACGTCGCGGTGTTCGTATCGCCGGCGGACAGATCACCTGCGACGGCATCGACGTACTGTCGTTGAATGCCGAGGAGATCCGCGCTATCCGCGGTGGGCACGTGGCCTACGTGCCACAAGATCCCTCCTCGTCCCTGAACCCGGCAATTCGAATCCGCTCGCAGCTGCGGGAGGTACTTGATGTCCACAACTTCGGCGGATCCGACGCGGCACGTACCGCCCGGATAGCGGAGATGATGGGCGAGGTGCTCTTGCCGAGCGACGACGAGTTCCTCGACCGATACCCCCACCAGCTGTCGGGTGGGCAACAGCAACGGGTTGCTCTTGCCATGTCGTTCGCGTGTCGCCCGTCGGTGATCGTGCTCGACGAGCCGACGACCGGTCTCGATGTCTCGACGCAGGCGCACGTGCTCCAGACCGTTCGCTCGCTCGCGGCGCTGCACAACGTTGCTGCGCTCTACATCACCCACGATCTCGCAGTTGTCGCCGACCTCGCCGACGACGTCGCGGTGATGTACGCGGGCCGGGTGGTTGAGCATGGACCGACGCATGAGATCTTCTCCCGCCCGGTGCACCCGTATACGCGCCATCTGGTGGCCGCAGCTCCCGACATAGGCGGCGAACACGCCATCCGCGGTTTGAGCGGTCGGGCGCCGGCTCCCGGTAAGCGGCCGCAGGGCTGCGCATTTGCGCTCCGATGTGAGCTCGCCAACGAGGCCTGCCGTTCGGCCTTCCCGCCTGTCACAACCGTCGGTGAGAACCACCGCGTGCGATGCTTCCGCGCCGCCGAGATCGTTCATTCGGCCGACGAATCGGCCAAGACCCCATCGCCGAGTCGCGGCGGCCCTCCAGTCCTTCGCCTCGAGAACGTCAACGCCGGATATCAGGGGAACACCGTCGTGCACAGTGTCACCTTCGATATCCATCAAGGCGAGTGCGTCGCTCTCGTGGGCGAATCCGGATCGGGAAAGACCACGCTCGCCCGCGCAATCGGCGGCCTACACCATGAGTGGACCGGAGACATCTTCCTCGACAACGATTCCCTCGCAAACAATGCACGCAAGCGGACCAACCGGCAGCGGATGAAGATGCAGTACGTCTTCCAGAACCCGTATTCCTCGCTGAACCCGCGCCGTTCAATCGGCGAATCCGTACTCCGGCCGCTCCTGATGATGGGCGTCAACCGTGCTGACGGTGAACGCGAAGTCAACCGCATGCTCGAGCTCGTCTCGTTGACCGCCTCGTACGCTCACCAGTACCCGAACCAGCTGTCGGGTGGCGAACGCCAGCGTGTCGCCATCGCCCGAGCCCTCGTGTGTATTCCCGACGTACTGGTCTGCGACGAGATCACCTCGGCTCTGGACGTGCTCGTTCAAGCAGCCATCGTCGAGTTGCTCGGTTCGCTCCGCAAGGAACTCGGGTTGTCATTGCTGTTCGTGACGCACAACCTGCCGTTGGTTCGGTCGATCGCCGACACTGTGGCGGTGATGAACAAGGGATCGATCGTCGAACTGGGTCCCACCGAAGCGGTGATCGGCTCACCCCAGCAGGAGTACACGCAACGACTCATTTCCGACACCCCGAGCATCGAAGCGAGTCGTTCGGGAACCGCAAAGTAGCGGTCTCGCTACGCGGACACAGTGGAGCTGACCACTCGATCAGGTACTGTTTCGTCCGTGCGCACCGATGTGATGACGCAGTTGCATCCCCACTTCGGGGTGGAGGTCCATGGCATCGATCTCCAAGCGGTCACCGCCGAGCACGGTTACCCAGCATTGCGCTCGGCGTTTGAAGAGCAATCGCTCCTCCTGTTTCGTAACCAGCACCTCGACGACGAAGCCCATCTCACCTTCGGTGCACTCTGGGGCCCCATCGAGGATCGTTCGATGGGACGCAACGGCCCGAAGCCAGTGATGGACAACGTGAGCAATATGCGCGCGGACAACACGGTTGCACCAGTCGACGACTTACTCACGCTGAACCTGATGGGCAACATGTTGTGGCATACCGACAGCACCTTCCTTCCCGTTCCGGCACTCGCCAACATTCTGGCGGCGCGGGTGTTGAGTTCGAGCGGCGGGGAAACCGAACTCGTGTCAACCCGAGTCGCGTGGGCGAACATGCCCGACTCGCTGAAAGACCGAACACGAACTGCAGTGATCCGACATCGACTTTCCCATTCGCGATCGAAAATCTCGCCGGTCTTGGCGGAGCGAATGAAACACGCCTGGCCCGACCAGACTTGGCGGGCGCTGTGGACGAACCCGGTCAACGGACAGGAAGCGCTGTACATCGCTTCGCACTCATGCGGAATCGAAGGTCGGCCAGATGACGAAGCCCTGGCCCTCATCGACGAGCTGATTGCATTCTGCACACAGAGCGCCAACGTGTACACCCATCAATGGCGCCTGGGTGACGTGCTCGTCTGGGATGAACGGGCCACGCTTCATCGCGGACGCCCCTGGCCCTATTCCGAAGAACGCACACTCGCCAGCATCTGCATCTCCGCCCAAGAGTCCGACGGCCTCCCGACCATTCGGCCGTGCACGCCAAGTCCCTGACCCGGAACTCAACCGGTCATACCCCCGAGAGACTCTGAACGGAGCGCCGATCGCGGCCGAGGCCTTGGCCGAGAGTGTTCGCACCGGCCATGTCGCGCGACAGCAGTCGTTCAACGTGTGCGTCCGGCTCCGAGTTGTTGTGCCTCCTACACTGACCGCAGTTGCCGTCGTGACGATCAAGACCAAAGGGGACCGAAGTGAACTGGGAAGCGTTTGTTACGTGCGCGGTAACGGGAGCGGGTGACACGACCCGAAAGAGCCACCACGTCCCGGTCAGTCCCCAAGAGATTGCTGAATCGGCCATTGGTGCCGCTCGGGCCGGCGCCGCAGTGGTCCATATTCACGTCCGTGATCCCCGAACCGGCATTGGCTCTCGTGACGTGGATCTGTATCGCGAGGTCGTCGATCGCATTCGTTCTTCCGACATCGACGTGGTCATCAACCTGACAGCCGGCATGGGTGGCGACATGGTGCTCGGTGGCGCAGAGCGTCCGCTTCCACTCGCCGCCGAGGGCACCGACATGGTTGGAGCGACCGAGCGTTTGGCCCACGTGGAAGCGCTGCTCCCGGAGATATGCACGCTCGATTGCGGCACGATGAACTTCGCTTCGGGCGGGGACTACATCATGGTGAACTCGCCCGCCGTCCTACGAGCGATGGCCCAGCGAGTGCGGGAACTCGGCGTGCGTCCCGAGCTGGAGGTCTTCGACACCGGCCACCTCGTTCAGGTCAAGGAGATGATCGCCGACGGTCTCCTCGACGACCCGTTGATGGTGCAGCTCTGCATGGGGATCTCCTATGGGGCGCCCGACGATCCCAACACGTTCATGTCGATGGTGAACCTGCTGCCGCCGAAAACGGTCTTCTCAGCGTTCTCCATCGGGCGGATGCAGATTCCATTTGTGGCCATGGCGGTGCTCGCCGGTGGCAATGTGCGAGTCGGGTTGGAGGACAATCTTTACTTAGGCCCTGGGCATCTCGCGACGAACGCCGAGCTGGTTTGCCGGGCCGTTGAAATTCTCCGAGCGATGAATGTGAAGGTCCTGAGCGCCGCCGACGTTCGGACGAAGCTCGAATTGAAGAGGCGTTCTTGAACTCGTGGTGCGTCGCGACGGTGGTCATAGTTCTCGGCGAACACCTCGACACGCTCTTCGAAGCCGAGGGCAAACGTGTCAATGAGGATTCACCGTTCACCTCGCTGACGCAGGAGTTCCTCGTATGCCGTCAGCGACTCGCCGGCTCCGTAGCCGACCTTCTGCAGACCCTGAATGACGGAGACCAAACAGTCGTCTCGTAAGCGCTCGAGTTCACGGACCGAGGCGCCCTTCACCTGTGCGTCGGACTGTTCGACGATGCGATCGACGAGTACGTCGGTGAGTTCAGGAACGTCCATCAGCTTGGTCCACGGCCACTGAAGCGCTGGTCCGAATTGCTGCATGAAGTGGCGCATGCCGGCCTCGCCGCCGGCGATTCGGTACGTCTGGAATGTGCCCATGAAGCTCCAGCGAAGGCCCGCGCCAAAACGAATCGCGTCGTCGATCTCCTCGACCGTGGCCACGCCATCGTTGACCAGCCAGAGTGCTTCGCGCCAAAGGGCTTCGAGCAGTCGATCAGCGATGAACCCATCGATCTCTTTGCGAACGTGCAATGCGCGCATGCCGATCGATGTATAGACGTCGATTGCTTTGGCCACCGTCCCGGCCGACGTGGCCGCTCCACCGCACACTTCCACCAGAGGCAACAGATAGACCGGGTTGAATGGATGGCCGACCACGAAGCGCTCGGGATGGGTCATCCCGTCCTGGAGGAGCGACGGGAGCAAGCCGGATGTCGACGAGCCGAAGACCACATCTGGTCCGGTGGCCCGGCTTGCCGCAGAGAGAAGCGAGACCTTCAGATCGAGTCGTTCCGGCGCGCTCTCCTGGACGAACTCGGCATCATCGGTGGCGGCCTCGGGGGAGTCGACGAAGGCGAGTGTGCCTTCGGTCGGGAGCGGCGAAGCCGTGAGTTGACGGAGCGCCCGCCGGGCGTTGTCGAGCACCTCAGTGACCTTGCGCGGTGTTTCGGGGTCTGGATCGAAGAGCGCGACGTCGGCGCCGTTGAGAACGAAACGGGCGGCCCATCCTCCGCCGATCACCCCACCGCCGAGTAACCCGACCCGTTTCGGCATGTGCGAGGTGGTGTCGCTCACTGATTGACTCCGTTCTTTGGAGCTGCGCTGCTCGGTGGGCGCTTCGCTGCTCGTGGGTAGAGACTGTTGGCGGTTCCGCATCGTGATGGTGTAACTGCCCCGCAATCGATCGCTCGCAGTGTAGAGATGTTTGAAGTTGCGGCTTGGCGTAGCTCCCAGAGCGCCGCAATCCCCGAACTCAGATTCGTCGGAGGCGGCATTGAGCCCAATGGTGCCGGCGCGGATGGCCCTGAACCCCGCGCCGATGACGGAGTCCATGCCTCGGTCGGCGCGCTCGGCTACCGCAACGTTCGATTTCTGAGACCGATGGTTGCAACAACAGGGTGGACCGTGAGGGGCTCGAACCCCCGACACCCGCCTTGTAAGGGCGGTGCTCTACCAGCTGAGCTAACGGTCCGCTGAAGCGGGCGGCCAGCTTACCGGGGCAGCACTCAGGCGGCGTTCGGATACAGGCGGAGGAAGTTCTCGGCGTAGAACTTGTCCTTCACGACCGGGGCCGCGTCGGCGAGGCACTTCTCGAACCGGGCGATCGGATCGCGTCCACCTTCGGTGTGGGGGTAGTCGCTCGAGAACAGGTAGAGGTCGTCGTTGGACTCGGCGACGAGACGGGCGACGTCTTCGAACACGAACGGTGTGAAGCCCATCTGCTGGGTGAGCTGCTCGGTCGGCGTCCGCGTGAATCCGGCGAGGTTGTGGTCTACGCGCGCATACGTCGAGCAGACCATGTCGAGGCGACGCAGGAGCTCCGGCACCCAGCCGGCACCGAGCTCGACGGCCGCGCCACGCAGGTTCGGCTCACGTTCGAACACGCCGTCCATGACCATCGCGCTGAGGAAGGTCTCGGGGGCCTGGTGCATGATCGCCGCGTCCTTGCTTCGGACGTTCTCGCCGCCGCCCATCCAGTCCTTCACCGGCGCGCGTCCGTTGTTCATCCACGCCTTGCCAAGTTGCAGCGGGGCGCCACCGACGTGAAGGAGAAACGGCGTCCCGGATTCGGCGAGGCGGGCCCAGAACGGCTCGAGCGCAACGTGTCCCGGCGACTTGTCGCCGCACGAACGATGCGGCACCCATACGGAGCTGAAGCCGCCCTCGAGCACCCAGTCGAGCTCCGTCAATGCGCTCTCGGGATCGTCGAGCGGAATGATGGCCACGCCCATGAGGCGGTCGTCGTTGGCGCAGAACTCCTTCATGTGACGGTTGTGGGCGCGGGTCGCGCCATAGCGCAACCGCAGATCGGTCTTGCTGCTGGCGTGGAACGGGAGCGCGACGGAGTGCGTGGCGAAGACGAGCTGACGGGCGAAGCCGAGCTGGTCCATCGCGACGCTGCGATCGTCGCGGTCGAACGCGCCGAGCGCCTGGATCTCCTTGACCTCACGGATGAGCGACCCGCCCATGGCGTGCATCCGCGCGCGGTGCTCGTCGCTGTGCCGGTTGCCCTGATTGACGATGACCGCAACTTCTTCGTCAGTCACCAACGATGCCGAGTAGCTGACGAGCGGAACCTCGTCACGTATGTCGGGATCGGCGTAGGAGCGTAGGAAATCGGGGAGCTCCATGATGTGGCTGTCGGCGTCGTAGAACGCCCGGTCACTCGGTGCATACGTCATGGTGGATTCCCCCGGAACTGCGGCAGCGTCAGCTCATCCGACGCGGGACGGATCGTACCCGAGCCACCTCGGGAACATCCGGTCGGGTGCCGGTTCGCCCGGTCGCAGCCACGTGATCGAAGGGATTCCGAACTTGGGTTGCCTTGTGTCCAAGCGGTGGTTACCGAGGCTCCGAAGGAGCGGGTTCCTGGTCACGAAGTTCGAGGGATATCCGAACCGGACGACAACCTCGGTAGGATCGAATCGTGGACAGCGTTGATGCTCGAATGCTCGAGACGATCGACGCGCTCCGTTCATCGGGCGCACGATTCGCCCTGATCTTCGGCAGCCACGCGCGAGGAACAGCGGGCCAAACGTCGGATCTCGACGTCGCGGCGTGGTGGCCAGTCGATGCTCCCCAGTCGTGGGAGATCGACCTTCCCGAGGGCGTCGACCTCGTCGACGCCGACCGCATTCCCCTCGAGCTTGCCGGACGGGTCGCCTGCGAAGGCGTGGTGCTTTTCGACGACTCTCCGAACGACCGAGTCCGATGGGTCGCCACCACCCGAAAGATCTGGCTCGACGAGCGAGACCGATTCCAGCGCTCGCACCGCACGTTCCTAGAAGCTGCAGCGAATGGTTGATGAGGGACGCGCCTCACGACTTCTCCGAGGGATTTCCGAGCGCATCCGTCGGCTCGACCTCGCGGCAGCTCGCCGAGACGACGACCCCGCCTCACTATGGCTGGACGGGGTCAAGTACCTCTTCATCACCGCAATCGAGGGGTGCGTCGACGTCGCCCACCACATTGCCTCGTCGGAGTCCTGGCAAGCGCCCGATACCAATGCCGGAGCCATCCGCATCCTTGGTGAGCACCACGTGATCACCTCGGAGGTAGCCGCACGCGTCACCCGGTCCGTCGGCTTCCGCAACGTTCTCATACACCAATACATTGAGGTCGACGATGCGGTCGTCATCGCGACGCTCAGCCGACTCGACGATCTTCGGGACTTCGTTTCCCAGGTCAGCGGCTGGATTCTCCAGCAGTCCGCTGCAGGCGACTGACCTCGCCCCAGCGCAGAAAAGCTTCCTGCCCGCGTCGCTCGAGCCGACTGACATCACCAGAACACCGCAGCGCCGCGTGATTCGACGTGGCGTCATCCAACGCAGGTTCGGCTACGAACAAGGTACCGTGCAAGCCGCAACGACAGCGCCGAGGGAACGGTCACTCGGCACCCATACTCCGCGGGTCGACGTCGAGACCTGGTTTCTCCACTGCGCTGCTGAAAGGTGGCGCTCCGCCCCGCCGAGCATCTCGCCGCTTCCCTCTGGCATCCATCCGCACGTCGTCGCCGAGACGGCGGCCGCCAAACGGATCATCACCCCGGATGTCGTGCACTCAACGAGCTGGCGCATGGTCGCCGCACGCCTCGTGGTGACGTACATCGTCGTCACCACCGACGATCTCGGCCGCGGGTCGTTCGATGTTCATCCGAACCGGACGCACGATTTCACCGGTACCTCGGCTGATCATGCAACCACTCCCGACGACCCGACCTCCCCACCGGAGGCGGTCACGGACTGGAACGTCGTCCATCATGCCCTGCACCACCTCGCGCTCCTCGCGTCGACGAACGCGTCGATCGCCGCAGCGCTCTCCGTGTCGGCGCGTCGATCGCTACGGCCGCTCGTCCCCGCGGGCGCCGGCGTCCTCACCACCATGAGCTGCGCGAGCTGAGGAGGGAGTCGAGTCGAGTGCAACAGCCGGAGCCCTTGCGCGGACGGCGTGACGCGTCAGCCCCGGTCCCACACCACGGGCACCGACGAGGCCTTGCGGAACACAACGCCCTCGATGTGCGGTGCCGATGCGATCGAATCGAGACGAACACCACGTAGGCCACCGAGCACCGCACGAATCGCCGCCTCCGTCTCGGCCTTCGCCACATGGGTCGCCAGGCACGCGTGAGGACCGACGGCGAACGACAGGTTCGCCCTCGCGTTCGGGCGTTCGAGCACGAACCTCGTCGGATCGTCGAAGTGCGCGGGATCGCGGTTGGCCGCGGCGATCGAGCACATCACGAAGTCTCCGGCGCCGATCACCACCGACCCGAGCATGACGTCGGTGGTGGCATACCGGTCGAGCTGCGCTGCAGCGGGTTCGATGCGGACGGACTCCTCGACGAACGCGGTCACCAGTGACGGGTCGTTTCGGAGACGGTCGATCACCCCGGGCACGGTGAGCAGGTGCACGAGGGCGTTCGCCGTCATGGCCTCGCTGGTCTCGACCCCGCCGAAGAGGAGCACGGCGACGTTCGACACGATCTCGTCGACGTCGAGCGTTGCTCCGGCACGCGCCAAGAGGTCCGAGGAGGACATCGAACGGTGCACCGCTCCACGGAGCTTCTCCATCGCCGCGGCACCTTCGTCGGACGGTGCGGCGCCGAGGGATGTCTGCGTGGTCGACGAGACGATCGCGCCGTACCACCCGAGCAGCTCGTGGGTGGCGACATCGACCAGACCGAGGGCGTCGACCATCACCGCAACAGCGAGCGGTGCAGCCAACACGACACGAAGATCTGCGCGCTGACGATCCGCGAACGAGGTCACGAGACCTTCGGCCAACGCCTCCATACGGGCGCGCAATTCGTTCGGATTACCACGGCGAAAGGTCTGATCGAACGGCGAACGATGGCGCACATGCTCGATGCCGTCGAGCGAGAGCATGCTCGGTCCGATCACCCGTTGGGTCGAGAACCGCGGATCGTCCACGGTGAAGCGAACCGGGTCCCGGAGCACCGCCGATACGAGATCGCGACTCGTGACCATCCACCCGCCGAGGTCCGAGACCCACGCAACACGATCGCGCTCTCGTGAGCGTCCAAGCGCCCCGTGGAAATCTTCGGTCAACGCGGACACCGACAGCACGGCGTCGTTCGCATCCCACACCAACCCATTCTGGGTCGAGAACCACTGAAGATCCGGCATCTGGGATGTGTTCGTCGAGGATGTGGGATGTCGGCGGCCGGGATGTCGGCGGCCGACCGACTGACATTGGGCCCCGCCCGGGAACCGTGTGTTCCCGGGCAAGACCGACAGCTGACATATCCGCGGTGGGTCACTCGGCTGCGACGGTCAGCAAACGTGACACAGCCACCCCCACCGGGGAGCACGTTGGGGTCCGGTGTTGCTCCGTCACCTCCGGAGACGGAGCAACACGGGGTTCATCGGAAGCCTCTAGGCGCAGACCACCTCGTCGATGATCCGACCGAGCTCGTCGATCACGAACTCGGGCCGGGCCACCTTGGGCGGACGCCCCCGACGTTTCCGGGCGGCCAGGATCCGGCCGTTCATCAGCAGCTCGCCGCCCCAGACACCCCACGGCTCGCGCCGTTCGACGGCGGCCTTGAGGCAGTCCTCGTTCGCCGGGCAGAGCCCGCAGATCGCCTTTGCCCGGGCGATCTCGCTGAGATCCTCCGAGAAGAAGAGCGACGCGAGCGTCCCGACGCCGTCGTTGCAGCGTGCCGTGGCGAACCACTCGGGCTGGCGGTGATCGAGGAACAGGGTCGTGGTCATGTGCATCGGCCTTTCGTGACTGGTTGAGGTGAACCGGTGTGTCTGGGCTCGGGGACCGCACCGGCGTTGGCGCCAGCTGGGTCGCAGGGATGTCGGGTAAGGGACGGGGAAAAACAAAAGGCCGCCGGATCTTTCGATCAGGCGGCCTCAGGGCTGGTTCAGGAGAGTCGAATCCGGTTAACCCGGAGGAACTCCCTGTACACCCAAAGGCCGCATGGACCACTTCTTGGCCTGCGTATTCGCCGGCTTCGTGGCATTGATCGCGCTGCGTCGCGTGCAAATCGAGTTGGCGACAACGGCTTCCGTGCGGTTCTTCACGACGGTGAGGGTGCACGGGGATGCCCAACCGCCGACGACGTGTGCTGCTGCATCTGCTCCCATACCTGCGGCGGAAACGACGGCAGCACGCGCATACGAAACCGGTACGAACGCGGCGAACGACGGGGCAGCCGGCATCGGCGAAGCGGCGAGCGCACTGGTCATTTGGATCTGCGAGTCAGTCATCGTGTTCATGTCGGCACCTCCTTCGGTGCGTCGTGTCGGTTGGTGTTGCAGTTGATGGAGCGGGAGCGGCGGGACCTTCGACGATACTGCCTTGGCCTTTGGGGACCGGGCATTTCCGCCGGTGCGCCTGCACGCACCGACTACACGTTGTTCATCGGCTTTCGCCCACGAACCCTTGAAGTTTCGCGGCAGAAGTTCGGCCGGTCAAACGAATTATTCCGCGACCCCGGAATTCCCTCGAACCGCGGGTCAGAAGGTGCGGCGTTGGGCGAGCATCTCGGCGAGCAGTTCGGGCGTGGCCGCGGCTACCGGGGTGCGCCGAGCGTCGTGCTCGAGCACCAGCAGGTCTCGATCCTCGGCATCGGTGACCACAGCACCCGCCTCTCGGCAGACCAACAGTCCGCCGAGGTAGTCCCAGGAACCGTGCGCCGACGGGGAGGCGTCGATGTAGCCGTCGAGGGTGCCGTCGGCCACGGCACACAGGTCGAGGGCCGCGGCGCCGAGCGCCCGGAACTGCTTCCAGCCCAGCCATCGCGGCGGAAGGCCGGAGAGGCCGACGATTGAGCGGCGGAGCTCCGTCGCGCCGGACGGCACGATCGGTATGCCGTCCCGCCAAGCCCCCTGCCCTCGGACAGCGGTGTAACGGGTGCCGTTGGCCTGGTTCTCGACCAGCGCCACCGACGGTCCGTCGGCATCGACGGCGCACAGCGAGGACGCGAACCACGGAATGCCCCGCGACGCATTCGTCGACCCGTCGACCGGATCGATGACGACCACAACACTCGCGTCAGCCCGACGCAGTCCGCTCTCCTCCGACAGCACACCAAGCCCGGCCTCATCGAGGAGGCGTAGGGCGACGTCATCGGCGGTAAGGTCGAGGCCGTACTGACCCGAACGCTCCCCCGGTTTGTGCCAATCGTCGATCCCGTCGAGCGCGCGCCGTATCGATTCGGCGATCTCGACGAACAACTCGAGGAGCGCGTCGCTGGTCCAGGTGGAAGACATCACTCGGTAGTCTCGCCGCTCGATGCCACCGATCGATGCACTCCCCGACGGGCCATGATCTGGCTCGGCACGGCCGGTTGGTCGTATCTCCCCGACTGGGTCGGCCCGTTCTACCCGCCGGGCACCGGCTCCTCCGATGCTCTGGCCCGGTACGTCGAGGCATTCGGGTTCGTCGAGATCGACTCGACGTTCTATGCCGCGCCTGCGGTGACGACGTTGCAGAAGAGGTCGAGGGTGATGCCGGCTTCCTTCCGGGTCGCCCCGAAGGCACCGAAGCAGCTCACCCAGGAGACGGGTCTTCGGGTGCCGGACGTTCCGTTCGGCCACTTCTGCGACTCGCTGCACGAGCATCTCGGCGAGCGGGTCGCGCGCATCGTTGTGCAGATGCCCCCGAGCTTCGCCCGCACAACGGACAACGCTTGGGCGTTGCGACGCTTCATCGAACGATGGTCTGCGCGCATACCGCTGGCGGTCGAGTTACGAAACGCCTCGTGGAGAACTGAGGGACTCCAGCAGTTCTGCCGCGACCACCAGGTCACCCTCGTCGGCCACGACCTCCACGACTACGACCTTTCCCGTGCCTCGTTCGACACGTCTGACGAGGCTGCGTACATCCGTCTCATCGGCCAGCATGATGGCATCGGCAAGGGCCGGGTGATCCGTCCCCAGACCGAGGCTCGGGCCTGGTGGGTCGGCCAGATCGCCGACATGATCGCCCGCGGCGTCCGGAGCATCTACGTGGTCGCCAACAATCACTACGAGGGCCACGCGCCGCAGACCCTTCGCACTCTCGCCGCCGAGTTGGCCGAGGCCGACCTT
>JANLRD010000161.1:0-14990 GCA_031368215.1 Acidimicrobiia bacterium
CGCGGCGCGACTTCCGCCGCAGATCAGGCCGCGCCTGCCGCAGATCCCCCTTCGCCTGCCGCACATCACCGGTGTTTTGTGAGTGTCGGGTCGATTTCGACCGATGTGCGGCGCAGGACGACCGATGTGCGGCGCAGGACGGGCTATCTGCGGCGTTGGCGGACCGATGTGCGGGAGGGCGGTGGCATTTGGGCGGTTGACGAAATGTGCGAAGGAACGTGTGCCCGGCAGAACGGCTGGTCGGCTAGCCTTGATCAACCGCTTTTCGGTCCGCTGGCCAAAGGTGTGGGCGTTTCGTCCACGCCTTTTTTGTTCCCCGGACCATGAATCGGCGTCGTTTTCGCAGCCCAACCGAACCACAACCGCATCCGCCTCGAAAGGAGCACAGCCCAATGACCACTACCACCGCGGCCGTGCTTGCGCTCCTCGAAGCCCCTCTGGCCGATGCCTACTTCGAACTGGTAGACGTGGATTGCGCCGGCATCGGCACGGTGGCGGCTGCCGTCCGGGTGTTCGTCGAGCTGGCCGTGAACCACCCCGTTGGCGGTCGCATCGATCTCGACGGCGTGGCCGCGGCCACTCGGATCGTCGATGAGATCCTCGATGCCGACGAAGACGTGATCCCGGGGCACTACACCCTTGAGGTCTCGAGCCCCGGCCTCGAACGGCCGCTGCGTACCCCGGCGCACTTCCGACGGGCGATCGGATCCACCATCACCGTCAAGACCGTCGCCGGCACACCCGGCGAACGCCGCATCGAGGGTCGCCTCGACGACGCGTCGACAGACGCCGACGGGAGCATCCGCATCGCCGGCCGCGTCGTTGCCTACGCCGAGATCGACAAGGCCCGCTTGGTCGTGAGCTGGGGTCCGCCACCCAAGCCGGGCAAGGACGTGAAGGCCAAGCGGGCCCTGCATCCGAAAGTTGTCGCCGCGGCGGCCGCCCTTGCTGCGGCCAACGCCGCGGCCGGCATCGTGGCTCCGGCGGACGAGTTCGTCGACGTTGCCGACACGGACGACGATTTCGACGATGACGAACTCGACGAGGCCGACATCGACTTCGACGACAGCGCCGACGATCTCGACGACGACGACGACGAACACGACGACCCTGCAGCACCTGGTACCGACGAACACGAAGGAGACGACGTATGAAGATGAACGCCGAATTCATGGAGGCGCTCGAGTTTCTCGAGGCCGAGAAGGGCGTCCCCAAGGAGCTCATCCTCGAGGCTCTGGCCAACGCGCTGGTCACCGCCTACAAGCGTCAGCCCCGCGCCGCCGAAGAGGCGGTCGTGTCGATCGACCCGGACACCGGGGAGATCTTGGTGTTTGCCCAGGATCTGGACGAGGAGGGACACGTCGTCAGAGAGTGGGACGACACGCCGAAGGACTTCAGCCGCATCGCCGCAGTCACCGCGAAGCAGGTCATCCAGCAGCGCATCCGCGAGGTCGAGCGCGACCAGAAGTTCGAGGAGTACTCGGGCCGTGAGGGCGGGCTCGTCACCGGCATCGTCCAGCAGGGCGAGAGTCGCTACACCCTGCTCGATCTTGGCCGTGTCGAGGCACTGCTCCCGCAGGCCGAGCAGGTTCAACATGAGCGCTATGCCCAGGGTTCGCGTCTGAAGGCCTACATCGTCGAAGTGCGCAAGAGCTCCAAAGGGCCCCAGATCGTCGTCTCGCGTACCCATCCCGGCCTCGTCAAAGGGCTCTTCGAGCTCGAAGTTCCGGAGATCGCCGACGGTGTCGTCGAGATCAAGGCTATGGCCCGCGAGCCAGGGCACCGTACGAAGGTGGCGGTGTGGTCGAACGACAACAACATCGACGCCGCAGGTGCGTGCATCGGGTCGCGGGGAGCCCGCGTCCGCATGGTCGTCAACGAGCTGCACGGCGAGAAGATCGACATCGTGCCGTATTCGGCCGACCCGCAGGAGTTCGTGCGCGAGGCCCTCGGTCCGGCCAAGGTGAAAGAAGTCCGGATCAATGAGGAGCTGGGTGTCGCCACCGTCATCGTGCCCGACAACCAGCTGTCGCTGGCTATCGGCAAGGAGGGGCAGAATGCCCGCCTTGCGGCCCGGCTCACAGGCTGGCGCGTCGACATCAAGGGGGAGACCCAGTTCGCCGAGGAGGAAGCCGGCGGCGGTCTCGTCGACGAGGACTACGCCGAAGGCGAGTGGGTGATCGACCCGGAGACGGGCGACCAGGTCTGGGTCCCCGCCGACGGTGGCGTAGCCCTCACGGCCGAGGAGTGGAGCGCCGAGGCGTCAGCCGCGCAAGCCGCTGCGGTCGAGAATGTCGATGGTCCGGAGCCGACGCCTCCGGCGTGACGTCGGCGCGGGCACGCCCGACGTCGTTGCGTCGGGCCCTGTCCGCACGTGTGTCGGTTGTCGCCGTCGGGGCGCAACCGACACGCTGGTGCGGCTCGTCGCTTCGGGCGAGCCGCCCGGATACCTCGTCGGCCGGACGCTGCCCGGCCGAGGCGCCTGGTTGTGCCGGGCCGACGAGACGCCGTTGCCGTCGGAGGCGTGCCTGCGCGAGGCCGTGCGTCGCAAGTCGTTCGCCCGTGCGTTCCGGGTCACCTCGACCGGCCGAAACTGAACGGGTCTGGGCTTCGTCGCCCACCCGATAGCATGTCCTCCCGGTCTTGCGGCTTTCCCGCGTGGCGCGCCCATCCTGCATGGGCGAACCACCTGGTACCTCCGCTCGATCGTCACTCACAGCGAAACCGATCAGGAACCCGTGCCCGCAAAGATTCGTCTGTCCCTGCTCGCCAAAGAGCTCGGACTCACCAACAAAGAGACGCTCGATCTCTGTGTCGCCCTCGGTATCGGGGTCAAGACACACTCGTCGAGCATCGAGGACGCCCAGGCTGATCGCGTGCGCCGCAAGGCGGAGCGTGAAGGACTCAAGCGCGACGTGCAGCCGGAGGAACCGCCGGCGAAGGGGAAGAAGAAGGCATCGTCGGCTGACGAAGCACCCGCGGAAGAAGCCGCCGAGCCCGTCGTTGTGCCAGTGTCGGTCGCCGAGGTGCCCGTCGAGGTGGTCGAACCGACCCCGGTCGGGAAGGCCGCGAAGGCGCCTAGGCAGACGGTGGTCGACGAGGCCGCACCGGCCCCGGTCGCCGTCGAGGCACCGGCTCCCGTCGCCGTCGAAGCCGCACCGACGCCGGTCGAGGTTGCGCCTTTGGTCGCGGCCGAGGCTGCGGTCGCCCCCGTCGAGCCGGCTCCTGCTGCCGAGGAATCGGTGCCCGCAGCCGTGCCCGGACCACGCCCGCCAATGCCCGGTGTCACGGCACCCGGCTCGCGAATCATCTCGTCGAGTAACCGACCGGGCAGCACGGTGTCGACGCCGCGGCCGGCCGTCCCGCCCCGGCCGATGACTCCGGCCGCCGATGCCTCCGGTAGCCGCGCCGACGTCGCCGGTGGGGCGCCTCGCTCGCCAACAGGTCGTCCGATTCCGCCCCCTCCGGGGCAGCCGCGTTCGCTGACAGGTCGTCCGATTCCGCCCCCTCCGGGGCAAGCCCGCGGTGCCGGTCCGCGTCCCGGTCCGGGTGGCCCCGGTGCCCGTGGTCCCGGTGGTCCGGGTGCGCGTGGTCCCGGTGGACCGGGTGGAGCTCCCGGCGGTCCCGGCGGTCCCGGCGGTCCACGCACCGCAACGGGTCCCGGCGGCGCCCCTCGTCCGTACATGCCAAGTCGGCCGGGTGGCGGCAACTATCCGCGCCAATCGGTTCCGGGCGCCGGCGTGCGCCCGGGTGGTCCCGGTGGTCCTGGAGGTCCTGGAGGACCCGGCGGCGGTTCGGGTGGTCCGGGCGGCGGCGGTCCGGGCCGTGGTGGACCGGGTGGCGGTCGTGGTGGTCAGGCCCGCCCCCAGCGTCAGTCCAAGAGCAAGCGCCGTCGTGCCTTTGAGGAGCTCGCCCCCACGGCGATGACGCGCTATTCCAAGAGCGATGCTCCCGTCCCCAGCGGCGAGATCATCGTCGAGCGCGGCAGCTCGGCCCAGGAACTCGGTCCGAAGCTCAACCGCACGGCGGCCGACGTCGTCCGGTTCCTCATGCAGCAGGGCGAAATGGTCACCGCCACCCAGAGCCTCACCGACGACGCGATGGAGCTGTTCGCTCTCGAGGTCGGCGGTCAGCTGCTGCTCGTCGATCCCGGCCAGGAGCAGGAGGCCGGGCTCCTGCAGATGCTCGACGACGATGACGACGATCCGGCCGACGAGGTCACGCGTCCGCCGATCATCACGGTCATGGGCCACGTCGACCACGGCAAGACCTTGCTGCTCGACCGCTTCCGCGAGACGAATGTCGTCGCCGGTGAAGCCGGTGGCATCACTCAGCACATCGGTGCCTACCAGATCGAAAAAGACGGTCGCCTGATCACCTTCATCGACACCCCTGGCCACGAGGCGTTCACCGCCATGCGTGCCCGTGGCGCCGGCGCCACCGACATCGTCATCCTGGTTGTCGCCGCCAACGACGGCGTCATGCCGCAGACGATCGAAGCGCTGAACCATGCGAAGGCGGCCGACGTGCCGATCATCGTGGCGATCAACAAGATCGACATCCCCGATTCGGATCCGAACCGCGTCATGCAGCAGCTCACGGAATATGAACTCGTTCCCGAGCAGTGGGGCGGCGACACGATCATGGTTGAGGTCTCTGCGCTGCAGCGCCTCGGACTCGACGATCTCTTGGAGCAGGTGTTGCTGGTTGCCGACGTCGAAGACCTCAAGGCAGTGCCCGAGGGCACGGCCCGCGGCGTCGTTCTCGAAGCGAACCTTGACATCGGTCGTGGCCCGGTGGCGACTGTGCTGATCGAGCGTGGCACGCTGAAGGTCGGCGACCCCATCGTGGCCGGCGCGGCGTGGGGAACCGTACGCGCGCTTCTCAACGATCGCGGTGAGCAGATCAAAGAAGCCGGGCCGTCGATGCCGGTCCAGGTGCTCGGCCTCTCCCAGGTCCCCGGTGCCGGCGACGAACTCCGCGGTGCGCCGGCCCTCAAGACGGCCAAGACCGTCGCCGAGGCCCGCGAGCAGCGGTTCCGCTTCGCCGGTCTTCGCGGCACCTCGTCGGCCATCGGTGGCGGCGTGAAGCTCGAAGACCTGTTCGAGCAGATTCAGAAGGGCGAGCAGGCCACGCTCAACCTGCTCATCAAGGCCGACGTGCAGGGTTCGCTCGAAGCGCTCACCGAGAGCCTGAAGAAGCTCGAGCGTCCCGAGGTGAAGATCGGGTTCGTCCACCGTGCCGTCGGTGCGATCACCGAGAACGACGTGCAGTTGGCGGCCACCACCGGATCCACCATCATCGGCTTCAACGTGCGTCCGGGTCGTGAGAGCCGCAAGCTGGCCGAAGAGACCGGCGTGCAGATCCGCACGTACCAGATCATCTACCAGGTGATCGAGGACATGCAGAAGGCGCTCGTCGGCATGCTCAAGCCCGAGATCGAAGAAGTCGTCATGGGCGACGCCGAGGTGCGCGAGGTGTTCAGCGTGCCCAAGATCGGGGCGATCGCCGGTTGCTACGTGCTCAACGGATCCATCATTCGCGGCTCCAAGGTCCGTTTCCTCCGCGATGGCGTGGTCATCTGGACCGGTGCGATTGCGTCGCTTCGTCGGTTCAAGGACGACGTGCGTGAGGTTGCAACCGGCTTCGAGTGCGGTATCGGTCTCACCGACTTCAAGGACCTGAAGCCCGGCGACATCATCGAGACGTACGAAGAGCGAGAGATCGCTCGCGTCTAGCTCTCACCTGCCCGGTGGTGCTCCGCGTCGCTGCGCTCTGACTGTTTGAAACACGCGTAGCTCAACTCTTCGTTCCTCGTCTCTCGAACAGAACACTCATGTACGTCTGCGCGCTGAGGATCGAGTTGTTCTTTCCGAACTCGCATTCGTTGAAGGAGCGTCGCTCGCTGCTTCGTCCGGTCGTCGAGGGCCTCCGGAACCGCTTTCCCGTTTCGGTGGCGGAGGTCGGCGACACGGCGAAATGGCAGCGTGCGTCGATCGGTGTGGCCGTGGTGGGTTCGGCGGTCTCGTTGGTCGACCATGTGCTCGATGACTGCGAGCGGTTCGTATGGAGCTTCCCGGAGTTCGATGTGCTCTCCGTGGAACGGTCCTGGCTGGACTGACCACGCTGGGAGACGGCTGAGTCGGGGCACGTGGAAGACTGTTGAGATGGTGCAGCGCAGAAGTTCGGGTGGACGGGCCGGCGGGGCGTCCCGCAAGTATCCGCGGGTCGCTCGCGTGAACGAGAGCCTGCGCGAGGTGATCGCAGAAGAGATCGAAGGGATCGACGACGACCGCCTCTTCCTCTGCACGGTGACCGGCGTCGCGGTGGATCCGGATCTGCGTCATGCCACCGTGTTCTTCTCGGTGATGGATCCGACCGCGTCGGACCGTGCTGCGGAAACCCGCCAGGCCCTGGAGGACTCCCGTGTGCTTCTGCAGAAGGCCATCGGCCGCGAGCTGATCTTGAAGCGGACACCACTGCTGACGTTCGTTCCCGACTCGGGGGTGGCCAACGGTGCCAAGATCGAGTCGATCATCAGCACGATGCCGAGGTCTCCCGAGGGTATCGACTATGGGGTCGACGAAGACGGCGTCGGTCGGATCGCCGGCGTGGATGTGACCGACGGGGCCGACGGGTGAATACCGCGGCCACTGATGACGTGCGCGAGGCGGCAGACGCGATCCGGTCGTGTGTTGCCTCCGGAGGCACGCTGGCGTTGATGTGCCACGTTTCTCCCGATGGGGACGCGCTCGGCTCGATGCTCGCACTGCACCATCTGGCCCGGAGCCAGGGCGTCGACAGCGTGGCGTCGTTTCCCAACCCGTTCTCGGTGGCGGCGCACTACCGCTCCATCCCCGGCCTCGAGTTGATGAGCGATTCGGCGAGCTTCCCGGAGAAGCCCACGACGGTCGTCACCTTCGACTGTGGCTCATTGGGCCGCCTGGTCGAGCTCGGCGGGCCGGCCGCGTTCGCCCGCGACCACGGCGAGCTCATCGTGTTGGACCATCACGCCACGAACGACCGCTACGGCTCGATCAACGTCGTCGACACACACGCCGCCGCCACCGCCGTGGTCGTCCACGCCCTCGCCCGAGAGCTTGGTTGGCCGCTTACCCGTGAGGCCGCAACGTGCCTCTACGTGGGCCTGGTGACCGATACCGGGCGGTTCCAGTTCTCCTGCACCGACCCGACGGTCTTCGAATTGGCGGCCGAGCTGGTTTCGTTCGGCATTCCGGTCGCCCGCCTCAACCGGGAGCTGTTCGACGAACACCCCTACGCGTACCTGCAACTTGCATCGCGGGTATTGGCGCGGTCTGTTCTCGACGAAGGTCGTGGACTGATCTTCAGCCGGGTCACGCAGGAGGATCTCGCCGAGCTCGGGGTCGAGTACGACGAGATCGAGGGCATGATCGACTGGCTTCGTACCGCGGCCGAGGCGGAGGTCGCGGTGATCTACAAGGAAGCGACCGACGGAGTTCGTGTGTCGATGCGAAGCCTCACCGAGGTCGATGTCGGCGCGGTCGCCGGGTCGCTCGGCGGAGGCGGACATGTGCGCGCCGCGGGTTTCACCATGGACGGGCCGATCGACGAAGTCCACGCGGTGCTGCTCCGCGCCCTCGACAGCGTTCGCTGATCCGACCCGAATCGTGGGACGAAAGACGAAGGACTCCGGCGTCGACGGGCTGCTCGTCGTCGACAAACCTTCCGGCTGGACGAGCCATGACGTGGTGGCGAAGTGTCGAGGCGCGTTGCGTCAGAAGCGAGCGGGCCATTCGGGGACGCTCGATCCCGACGCCACGGGTGTGCTCCTCATCGGGTTCGGCTGTGTCACGAAACTTCTCCCGCTGCTGACGGCGCTGCCGAAGACGTACACCGCCGAGTTCGTCATGGGCACCGAAACCTCGACGCTCGATTCGTCCGGGACCGTGCTTCGCACCCACGACATGTCCGCACTCACGATCGAGCAGGTTCGAGCGGCAGCGGTCGCGTTCCTTGGCGACATCGAACAGATCCCCCCGATGGTCTCGGCCGTGCAGATCGGCGGCAAGCGACTCCATGAACTGGCGCGCCAAGGCATCGAGATCGAACGCCCGCCTCGTCCGGTGACGGTGTACCGCTACGAGATCCACCGGGAACTGGAGCCCGGTGTGTTCGCGGTCGAGGTCGAGTGCTCATCGGGTACCTACGTGCGGACACTCGCCGCAGATCTCGGTGCAGCGGTGGGCGGGGGAGCGCACCTCCGCAATCTCCGTCGGACGGCGATCGGCTCCTTCGTGGTGGACGAGGGGGTTCCGGTTGATGACGCCCTTCGCGACGCCACGCTGCTTTCACCGCGAGATGCTCTGCGGGACTACCCGATCGTCACGGCGGACGACGCGACCGCGGCCATGGTTGCGAACGGACGGATGCTCCCGGCGATCGCCTTCGAGTCGGCTGCCGTCGGCGGTTCGGTCAATGCCAGCAGGGCGAACGAGCGCCTCCCGGGGGCGGGGGTTCCGAGGTGGGGAGTCGTCGGACCCGATGGTGAGTTGATCGCGGTCTACGAACGCGCCGGGGACGGTCTGGCCAAGGCGTCGATCGTGATTCCGTCACGACTCGCCTGAGGAACCGGCGCGTCCCTTACGTCGGCCAACGGACTCTGGGTCGGCTGCGGAACACCGGGTCAGCTGCGGAACACCGGGTCAGCCAACGGACTCTGGGTCGGCTGCGCAACACCGGGTCAGCTGCGACGCGCGGGTGAGCAAATCCCGACCCAAGGCGGTTTTGCTGACCCAGGTCGGTTGTCGTGGGAGCGGCAGAAGGGTTGCGGAGACCTCGGGCTACGCTCGTGGGGATGCAGGTGATTCGCGATCTTGAAGCTGTGTCGGGACTCGATGGGGGCTCGGTCGTCACGATCGGTTTCTATGACGGCGTGCACCTCGGCCACCGCCTCGTGATTGCGGAGGTCTGCCGGGTCGCCGCCGAACGCGGACTCACGAGCGTCGTCGTCACGTTCGACAAGCACCCGGCAAAGATCGTCCGTCCCGAGTCGGCTCCCGCCCTGCTCACATCGCTCGATGAGCGAATCGAGCTGCTCGCGACGACCGGCATCGATGCCACCGTGATCATCGAATTCGATCAGGCGCGAGCAAGCGAGTCGCCTGAGGAGTTCGTGCGCGAGGTGCTCGTCGGTGCCCTGAACGTGAGGGCAGTCGTCGTCGGCGACGATTTTCACTTCGGCCGGGAACGCAAGGGCAACGTTGCGTTGCTCACCACACTCGGGAGCGAGCTCGGCTTCGACGTCGTGGGCGTCGACCTGGTCGGCAGCGACGGTCACCCGACCACCGGCATGAAAGTGTCGAGCACCCAGATCCGCCAGGTTCTGCGCGCCGGCGACGTTGTGCGTGCCGGCGAGCTACTCGGCCGCCCGCACGGGGCGCGTGGTGTCGTGGTGCACGGCGATGCCCGTGGTCGCCAGCTCGGCTTTCCCACCGCCAACGTCGCTGTCGACCCGGAGCTCTGCCTGCCCGCCGATGGTGTGTATGCGGGTTGGTACTTCCGTCCGGACGGCACCCGCCTTCCGGCGGCGATCAACCTCGGTCGTCGCCCGACCTTCTACGACTCCCAACCACATTCACTTCTCGAAGCGTTCATCCTCGACTTCTCGGGCGATCTCTACGGAGAGGTTGCCCGGGTGCAATTCGTACAGCGTCTGCGTGCCGAGATGAAGTTCGAGTCGCTCGAGGCGCTGATAGATCAGATGAACGCCGACGTGCTCCACGCCCGCGAGATCCTGGGCGTGCGTTGAGCACGCCTGACCCTACCGACGCCGAGCTCGCCGCCCAGGAGGCCCTGTTGGTGTTCGAGTCGTTCACCAACGACGACGCGATCGCCCTGGGGCTGGCGCTGGTCGATGCGGCCCGGGCCGAGCAGCTCGCAGTCACCGTCGACCTACGCCGTGGAGAGCAGCAGGTGTTTCACGCCGCGTTGCCCGGCACCACGGCCGACAACGACGCCTGGGTTGAGCGCAAGGTCCGTGTCGTCCGCCGATTCGAGCAGAGCTCGTTTCGCGTGGGATGCACGCTTCGACGCCTCGGCAAGTCGATCGACGAGGCCTTCCTGCTCGACGGGTCGCTCTATGCGCCGCACGGGGGAGCCTTCCCGATCACGGTTCGGGGGGCCGGTGTTGTCGGTGTCGTGACGGTGTCGGGGTTGCCCCAGCGCGCCGACCACAATCTGGTCGTCGACGTCTTGACGCGCTTCCTCGAGTGAAGCAGCCCGCTCATTTGGGCTGCGCCGAGCGCGGTTTCGGCGGCCATCCGGGCGGCGCAGCCTCCGGTCGCTGGTAGTGTGTTCGGGTCCCTTGGCTGGCACCAGCACGAATGAGCGGCTCCCGCCGCCCTCCTGACTGGTCTCTCGCGAGCCATCCGGTGTCCTAACGAAAGAATTCCTGTTCCCATGATCGACAAAGCCGCCGTCATCGCCGCGCACCGCACCAGCGAATCCGATACCGGATCTCCTGAAGTGCAGATTGCCATCCTCACCGCGCGGATCACGGATCTGAACGACCACCTCAAAGAACACAAGCACGACCACCACACCCGTCGTGGTCTGCTCATGATGGTCGGCCAGCGCCGTCGGCTCCTCGACTACGTTCGCAAGAACGATGTCGAGCGCTATCGCTCCATCCTCGCCGTCCACGGCCTGCGCCGCTAGCTCCACAGTTCTTCGGGCGGCCAGCGGGCCGCCCGATCCGCATTGCGGCCCAATTCCGGGGCGCACTGCCGGGCCCCAGGGTCCACCATCCCGTTGTCGGCGTACGGGAAACTTCACGCCGAAACCCCCATCAACCGGTAGCACCCCAAGCCCAGCAATTCTCACGATGGGGTCGGCTGCCAGTTGTGGATCCCCCGCCCGACGCGGGGCGTCGACAACTGGGAACCGGCCCACCCGCCTGGGGTGCTCCACGCACGGCACCACCCAAGAATCTTCCGCCAGAGGCGGGGATGTGGTGGCGTGCATCACGCAAGGAGTACATCTCAATGGCTGACGCCAAATCCGTCTCAACGACGGTCACGGGGACCGACAAGGTCCTCACCTTTTCCACGGGCAAGCTTGCCCAGCAGAGCCAAGGCGCAGTTGTCGCCACGCTCGGCGGCACCTCGGTGCTGACGACCGCGAACGCCGCGAAGGGCGTTCGTGACGGCATCGATTTCTTCCCGCTCACCATCGATGTCGAGGAGCGCGCCTACGCGGCCGGCAAGATCCCCGGCTCGTTCTTCCGTCGTGAAGGTCGCCCGACCGATGCGGCGATCCTCACCTGCCGTCTCACCGACCGGCCGCTTCGCCCGGCCTTCCCGGATGGCTTCCGCAACGAGACCCAGGTCGTCATCACCGTGATCGGCGCCGACCAGATCAACCCGCACGATGTGCTTTCGATCAACTCGGCCTCCGCGGCGCTGATGATCTCGGGCATCCCGTTCGAGGGGCCGATCGGCGCGGTGCGCATTGCGTATTCGACCGAGGGCGAATGGATTCCCCACCCCACGTTCGAGGAAGGCGCAGCGAGCACCTTCGAGCTCGTCGTTGCCGGCCGTCTGGTCGAGGAAGGCGAGTTCGCCGGCGATGTCGCCATCATGATGGTAGAAGCCGGCGGCACCGAGTCCGCTTGGGCATCGTATGAAGACGGCGCCCCCAAGGTCACCGAGTCCGTGGTCGCGGATGGCCTGATGGCGGCCAAGACCTGGATCAAGGAGTCGATCGCGCTGCAGAAGGAGCTCGTCGCCGTTGCCGGTTCGCGCCCGACCATGAGCTACACGCCCGTCTACGACTACGGCGACGACGTGTTCAAGGCAGTCGAGAAGATCGGCAAGAAGATCCTCGAGCCGGTTACCAAGATCATCATCAAGGCCGACCGCAACGCGGCAACCGACGCAGCGACCGCCGAGATCGTTGCGTCGCTGTCGGGGGACTTCGCGGGGCGCGAGAAGGAAATCAAGGAAGCCGTACGTTCGCTCACGAAGAAGATGGTCCGCGCCCGGGTGGTCAAGTCCGGCGTGCGCATGGACGGCCGTGGCCCCAGGGACCTTCGTCCGGTCAGCGCCGAGGTCGGCATCATCCCGACAGCGCACGGCACCGGTCTCTTCCAGCGCGGTGAGACCCAGGTCCTGAACGTGTGCACGCTGGCGATGCCGAAGATGAACCAGATGCTCGACACGCTCGAGCCGGTCACCAAGAAGTACTTCATGCATCACTACAACATGCCGCCCTCGGCGAACGGCGAGACCGGTCGCGTCGGTTCACCGAAGCGCCGCGAGATCGGCCACGGCAAGCTCGCCGAGCGTGCCCTGCTGCCGGTCGTCCCGAGCCAGGAGGAGTTCAGCTACGCATTGCGCCTCGTGTCCGAGGTTCTGGCGTCGAATGGATCCACGTCGATGGGCTCGGTCTGTTCGGCCTCGCTGTCGCTGATGGACGCCGGTGTGCCTATCAAGGCAGCCGTGGCCGGTATCGCCATGGGTCTCATCTACGACGATGGGAAGTACACGACGCTCACCGACATTCTCGGCTCCGAGGATGCGTTCGGTGACATGGACTTCAAAGTCGCCGGCACGTCGGAGTTCGTCACCGCGCTGCAGCTCGACACCAAGATCGATGGCATCCCGACCAACGTCTTGGCTGCTGCGCTGGAGCAGGCCAAAGAAGCGCGTTTGGCGATTCTCGAGGTGATGAACGCGGCGATCGCCGAGCCTCGTTCCGAGGTGAACGAGACGGCTCCGAAGATCGTGTCGTTCCAGATCCCGATGGACAAGATCGGCGAGATCATCGGCCCGAAGGGCAAGGTCATCAACGCCATGCAGCAAGAGACTGGCGCTGACATCAGCGTCGACGACGATGGCCAAGTCGGAACGGTGTCGATCGGTTCGACCAATGGCGCCGCCGTCAACGAGGCCCGACGCCGCATCGAGTTGATCCTCGATCCGCCGAAGGCCGACATCGGCGCCGTCTACATGGGCCGGGTCGTGTCGACCACGAAGTTCGGTGCGTTCATCAACATCCTCCCCGGACGCGATGGGCTGCTGCACATCTCGAAGATCGGCAAGGGCCAGCGCGTGAACAACGTCGAAGACGTGCTGTCCCTCGGTGATGCCGTCGAAGTGCGCGTCGACGACATCGATGCGCAAGGCAAGGTCTCGCTGTCATGGGCCGACCAGCCTGTGTCCGAAGCGGCGCCCCGCGAGGACCGTGGTCCCCGTGAGCGTGATGGTGGCCGTGACCGCGACGGCGGTCGTGGTGGACGCGACGACCGTGGCGCCCGCGGTGGGCGTGACAGCGGCCGCGACCGCGGTCCCCGACGCGACAGCGCTCCGGCCGGCGGTGGCGCCGCTGCACCGTCGGGAACGGTGAGCTTCGACGACGAGTTCGATGCCCAGGTAGCCGCCGAGTTCGGCAACCTCGGGCCGGCAACAGACGGTGCGGAGATCCTCGCCGAAGACGGCGGGGGAGCACCTCGCCGCAACGCCCGCCGTCGCCGCTGATCGATTCTGACGCCCGGCCACCCACGCCGAATGTGTGGGTGGCCGGCCCCACGTTGGCGGGTCGCCACGTCGTTTCGACGACCACGTGGCTCCAACCCGCCAACCATCGAGACACCGAACGTTCCGTCAACGCCGGCTCGGCCCTTTTGAGGGTCGGGTCGGCGTTGTCGCGTCCGGGTCAGGTCGTGGGCATCACGGCTAGCCCGCGATCGAGGGCTCGGCGCGAGGCCATGTCGCCGGTTCCGAGAGAGCGCCAGTGCCGGTTGAACGCCACGACCGACACCCCGAGGGCGCCGAGGGCGACGGACCCCGCCACAGCAAGCGCGACGTGCAGGCTCGTGGCATCGGCGAGGGCTCCCATCCACAGCACGCCGAGGCTGTACGCCGTTCCGACAGATGCAGAGAAGATCGACGCGATCCGTCCCCGTTCGGCTGCGGGCGAGTCACGTGGGATGACGGAGTGCACGGTGACGAACCCGCCGATATACGTCGCCCCCAGGGGCGCGACCAGAAGGACTGCGAGCCACGTTGCGTGGACCTGGGAGAGCGCCAAAGTGAACGCAGCACCGCAGGTGAGCAGGCCAAAGCTCGCGCGCGGGCGACCGACACGGGCAACGAAGGAGGTCACCGCCAGCGAGCCGATCAGGCTCCCGATGCCGAACGATATAAAAAGTGCGCTTACGGTTCTCGAGTCTCCTTTGAGCACCTTCGTGGCGAGGATCGGGACCATGCCGATGAGGGGAGCGATCGAGATCTGACTGACCAGGCAGACCTGGTAGGCGAACAGCGCCGTGCGTGTGGACCGGAGCGAGCGGATGCCCTGCCGCACCCGTTTCAGCACGGAGTCGTCCATGTCGGTGGCATGGGGGGCGAAGGATCGTCGGATGGTTCCGAGCGCAACCAGGAGAACCGCGAAGCTGAGCGCATTCGCGGCGATGCACCACGTTGCGCCGACTGTCTGGATCAGCACGGTGGCCAGCATCGGGCCGGCGATGCGTCCCGCATTCCACGAAACGCTGCCCAGCGAGGCCGCACCGAGCAAAGCGTCGCGATCGACAAGATCCGGCAGCATCGAGGCCGTCACGGGGTTGGCGAGTGAGCCGACGACGCCCTGCGCGAAGACGATCATCGTGAGCGTTGCGGAACTGGAACTTCCTGCAATGGCGATTGCCAGGAACGTTGCGGCGATCGCCTGCAGGGCGAGGATCGTCATGAGGACCTTGCGCCGGTCATACCGATCGGCGAGCACTCCGCCGATCGGAGAGGAGACGAGTTGCGGAGAGAAGGTTGCGATCGCCACAAGCCCTGTCTGGAGCGCGCTGCCGGTCCGCGAAGCAATCAGCGTACTTACGGTCATCAGCTGCATCCAGGTGCCGACGTCCGATACCGCTCCGCTCACCCAGACCTTGCGGAAGTCCCGGTTCGTGGCCAACACCCGGCCCGGCGACATCGGCCGGACGAGGGTATCGGGGG
>JANLRD010000162.1:0-2489 GCA_031368215.1 Acidimicrobiia bacterium
CTTGAACTGGCCGAACCCGGCATCGCGGAGGTGGTTCATCGCCGTGATGGCCGTGTCCCACGAGCCGTCGCCGCGCACTGCATCGTTGGTTTCCCGATCGGCCCCGTCGAGGCTGATCTGGATGTCGATGTAGTCGCTGCCCGACAAGCGCTGTGCGGCTTCGGCGTCGATCCGGCTGCCGTTGGTCGAGAACTTCACACCGACGCCATTGGCGACCGCATAGTCGACGATCTCGAAGAAGTCGCTGCGGATCGTCGGTTCGCCACCGCCGATGTTCACGTAGAACACCTGAAGGCGGGCGAGTTCGTCGATGACCGCCTTGCACTCGTCGGTGCTCAGCTCATGAGGATCCCGGCGGCCCGATGACGAGAGGCAGTGGATGCACGCAAGGTTGCAGGCGTAGGTCAATTCCCAGGTGAGGCAGATCGGGGCATCGAGCCCCGCCTTCAACTGATCAACGAGCACGGGAAACCTCAGCTGTTTCGGAGGGAACGAGCATGTCCGACGCCAGGAGACTGTTCAGGGCAACGAGGTAGCGGTCGGTGTTCTTCCCAGCCACGCCGTTCGTCTCGAGGGCGGCCCGAACCGACGGCGCGGCGTCGAGCGCCTTGACGACGGCAACCATGCGCGGCGACTTCAGGAACACGAGTTTCCGATTCCCGTAGTGATACACGAGGGCACCGAAGGGCTCAGGGCGCACCGCCACGTTGGGATGCAGCCGATACGCGGCGGCGAGGTCGATAGCTGTAACCACGGGTTCGACGGTAGCCGGGCCGTGACGGTGCATCGACGAAAGTCGTATCGACCCATCGACCAGGGGGCCCGAATCATGGACGAGGCCACCAGGAAGCTCCTGGCGGACAAGGAGCAATCATGGATTCCACCAACCGATCGGTTCCCCGCCGCCCGAATCACCTCCGTTTCGCTGCCGTGGCCGGCCTCGCTCTCGTCCTCGGGGCGATGGCAATTGCACCTTCAGCCGAGGCCCGACGAGGTCGGCGTCGCGACGATCGCCCGACGACATCGACGACAGTGTCGTCTGTCCGTCCGTCCGTGTCGTCGTCGAGCGTGGTTCCGTCGAGCTCGTCGTCGAGCGTGGTTTCCTCCAGCATGGTTCTGTCGAGCTCGTCGTCGACCGTGCCGTCGTCGAGCGTGCCGTCCTCGAGCGAGCCGTCCTCGAGTGTGGTTTCCTCCACGGTGGTTCCGTCGAGCGTGGTTCCGTCGAGCGTGGTTCCGACGAGCGTTGCTACTGCACCAACCGTGACGACGATCGACGATCACGGCGCACGTGGTGACGATGACCGCGACGCCAACGATGACCGCCAGGCCAACGATGACCGAAGTGGGCGTGGGCGAGGCCGCGGCTGAAGCGCTACGCCCGGGTCCTAAGCTCCGCCCGTGCCACGCCGATCCACGTCCGTGACTTCAGAGGTCACCCGGTTCGGTTTGGCCGGGCTTGCGGCGGTGGCGCTGCTGTCACTGTTGCTTCTCACCGCCGTATCGAGGGTGAGCACGACGGAGTCGCTTCGCTCAGCGCGGGACCAGGCTCGCCTCGCCGGCTACGGCATTGTCGAGCCGGTCCTCGTCGATTCCCTCACCCTGGACCGTCCTGGCTCCGACACGGCGATCCAGGCGATCGATTCGCTGGTTCAGACGCGGGTGCTTTCGGAACGAGTCCTGCGAGTGAAGCTGTGGACCGCCGATGGACGCATCGTCTACTCCGACGAGCCGCGCCTCATTGGGCGCCGCTTTCCGCCCAAGTCGGACCATGCCGAAGTGCTGGCATCGGGCGGGATGCAATCGGAGATCGCCAACACCTCGAGTCCGGAGAATCGCTACGAGCGCAACGCAGGGCGACTTCTCGAGGTGTACCTTCCGCTTCGCCTTCCCGGTGGCGAGCTCGTTGTCTATGAGCAGTACGAGCGATATGACTCCGTCAGTGCGAACAGTCGTCGGTTGTTTGTCCAACTCGCGATTCCACTTGGCCTCGGGTTGGCGATGCTCTGGCTCACCCAGCTCCCGCTCGCACGATCACTGGCTCGGCGAGTTCGCACCGCAGAGGCTGATCGGGTGCACCTCGTGGAGCAGGCGGTGACGGCGTCGGAGCGTGAACGGGAGCGGATCGCTGCTGACCTCCACGATTCGGTCGTGCAGGACCTCGCCGGTCTCTCGTTCGAGCTTGCCGCAATCTCGCCATCGGCCCCAAGCGGTCCGGTACGTGATGCGGTGGACCGTAGCGCGGACATCGCCCGCGCGAGCATGCAGAAGCTTCGTTCTTCGCTAGTAGACCTCTACCCGTCCAACGTCCACGGCGTAGGACTTCCAGCGGCGATGGAGATGCTGGTTGAACCGCTTCGTCTTTCTGGAACGACAGTTCACGTCAGTATCGACGCCACTGAGCTCGATCCCGAACTGGAGTCGCTGCTCTACCGGGTGTCGCATGAACTGCTGCGCAACGCGTTTGAGCACGCGCATGCCGACGAGGTTTC
>JANLRD010000167.1:0-2774 GCA_031368215.1 Acidimicrobiia bacterium
CAAACACACCGAGTGGTGTGTTGCGCCGTTTTTTTTGTCCTCGAGGAGGCTGCATGCGCTCGGTACTCGCGCGACTTCTGCATCGGTCGGCGGACAACACTGTCTCTGCTCCCGATGCGATGCTCACACTCCCGTTCCCGCTCTCCGTTTCGTCCGGTAGCGACACGCTCCGCGAGCCGCCGCTGAGCGCGATCGAGCGGGCGTTCTACGAAGGCAGCGTGATGATCTGGTAGGGTTCGACATGACCGCAGCACGTTTTGATGTACGAACGAACTCAGGCAATCCCGACAGCATTTCGCAGTTATGGGAGCGTCGCTCCATCGACGCAACAGTCGCAGTATCACACAGGGAGATAACGATGGCGCTCGACACGCTGCACGACCTGATGGTCGATGAACTGAAAGACCTCTACAGCGCAGAAACACAGCTCATCAAGGCGCTGCCGAAAATGGTCGACGGTGCAAGCACCGCCAGCCTGAAGAAGGCAATCAGCGATCACCTGGAGCAGACCAAGGGTCAGGTCACGCGACTTGAGCAGGTCTTCGAGATGCTCGGAGAAAGTCCGCGCGGCAAGAAGTGCAAGGCGATGGAGGGGCTCTGCGAAGAAGGCGCCGAAATGATCTCGGAAGCCGGACAGGACGTCGTGCGTGACGCCGGCATCATCGCTGCGGCACAGCGCGTGGAGCATTACGAAATCGCCGCCTACGGAAGCACGATCGCGTTCGCTCGGCTCATGGGGCACGAAGAGATTGCCGTCATCCTGCACCAGACCCTCGACGAGGAGAAGGCCGCAGACAACTTGCTGAACAACATCGCCGAGGAGGAAATCAATCCTGCCGCAAATCGCCTCGGCGGTACCGCAGACATGGAAGACGCGGACGACGAAGAGGAGGAGGATGTCGCACCAGCGCCCGAGAGCGGTTCAGCGAAAGCCAGAACGCCGTCGGCTCGGAAAGTGACCAGCAAGGCGGCGACCAAGCGCGGATAGAGCACAAACCGCTTGTGGGCACGGAGCGTGGCGGCCAGCTGGCTCGCCACGCTCTGTGTTTGCACGTGCTGTTGTGGAGCCGTGCGGTGACGTCAGGCCACACGTCCGCGAGATTTCTTCACCGGCGTGCGCTTGGCCACAGATCTTTTTGCGGCAGACTTCCTATTGGACGTCGTTTTTGCTGCTGATCGTGTCGGTGACTGACTGGAAGTCGACCGTGATCGTGAACGCGCTGAGCCGGACGCCAGGCTCCGTTGCAACGCGGCTACAAGATCCAGCACCCTGGTTGCCGGTTCAGGCGACGCGACTGCGGCGGGTGATGCCTTGCCACCTTTCTTCGAGCGCTGCGCGATGAGTTTCATCACGTCGTCGCGATACGTATCCCGGTATGACTTCGGCTGCCATGTCTCCTGCATCCTGGTGAGCAGCTGCTGCGCCATTGCGACTTCCTTCGCCGATGCGCCACCCGTCAATGACGGCACCGACTTCACGCCGGCGTCGTCCGGTGACTTGATGTCGGCCGCGTACCTCAGGAGCTGCACGACGAGCGCCCCTTCGTGCGGATACACCGCAGCCACATGCTGTCGCGTGTGAATGACCACGGTGGCGAGCGCCAGTTGCTCCGACTTGCGCAGCACATCGCGCAGCAGCGCGTACGCGCGATCGCTGCCCTTCAGTGGCGAGACGAAGTACGGTTTCGCGAAGAACACGCGCGGTACATCCTGATCGCCGACAAACCCGAAGATGTCGATGGACTGTGTGGCTTTCGGGTTTGCAGATTTCAGGTCATCATCGGTGAGAATCACATAGCGATCGTCGGATACGGCAAAGCCGCGGACGATTTCTTCGGCGGGCACCGGCTCTTGCGTGGACTTGTTGATCTTGAGGTACCCGATGCGTGCGTTGTCGCGGCGATCAAGCAGATCGAGATCGAGTTCATCGGCCTGTTCGGCGGAGAGCAACTCGACACTGATGCTGACGAGGCCGAAGCCGAGTGTGCCTTTCCAGAGTGCGCGCGGCATGAACGTTCCGTATGCGAGGAAGTGGAGACGCGAGAGGTGAGACGCGGGAATGGAGGCGAGCAGGTGGAGAAATGTTCGGTGACGCGAGTACGAGTGCACAACGGTACCATTCGTGCAGATGCAATCAGTGAACCACGGCTCTCTTGACGAACGCGTACGGCGGCAAACCAGAGCCTGCCACGGCTGTTGAGGGACCTTGCACGCAGCCGACCTATCGGATAGGCTGCAGCTCAACGCTCGAGCGTGACGCGGGGCCGATCGTGCTGAAGTTCCCACAGAACTCCTGCGCGTTCCGGGCCTCGACACGGCAACGGCGACCCTTGTCCTGCGACGCGCGGCGTCGTAGCCCGAAGGCGGTGCTGATCACACGACGTGTGATCGGACCGCCTTTATACGTTCGTCGAATTCGGCCTTTTCCGGTCATGCACTGTGAGTCCTTCAACCAGCTCTCGAGAAATATCACGATGGCACGATGCCTCGGATCGCGTCGACGAACAGGGCGTGGTGCCTGCTGCGGTATCTCACGTGACAGCCACGCGGATTTCGGCGACACGGCCGGCGGAAACGACCCGCACATTCGCGTCGGCGCCTGGATCAGTGCTCCGCATTATGGTCGTCGACGACAACCGTGACTCGGCCGTCTCCCTCTCCATCCTGCTCAGCCTCGCCGGACACATCACGACGACTGCGTTCGATGGTGAGGAGGCACTCGACACGGCAGGTCGTTTTCATCCGGACGTGGTGCTGCTGGATATCGGCCTGCC
>JANLRD010000170.1:0-4563 GCA_031368215.1 Acidimicrobiia bacterium
CTCACCCCGCATGCGCAGCTCGTCGACGTGGCCGGCGCAGGGCACATGGTTGCCGGAGACCGCAACGACCTCTTTAACGATGCTGTCGTCCGTTTCCTCGACGAGACGAGTCGTTCGAGCTAGGTCGACAAGGCGTGTTCCGCGGTTGTGTCGCGGCGCACGAGGACGGACCTACTCGAACGCAAGATCGACGATCCGGCGCGCATGAAGGATCGTGGAGTCGAGCACCGGTGCCGAGACATCGCCGTCGGCCAGGAGGAGCCCGTGCTCGGTGCACGCAAGCACAATGCCCTGCGCACCCCGCTCGATACGGGACCCGGCGATGTCGTGGAACGTCGAGCGCGATTGCTCAGCGATGACATCGGCGATGAGCTCGTCGAAGGTGATGCGCTGAATCTCCGCCCGCTCCGTCGCATCGGGAACGATCACGTCGATACCCGCCGCCGCCAGCGGTACCGGATAGAGCTGCGGCGATTCCATCGTGTACGAGGTGCCGAAGAGACCAACCCGAGAGATGCCGAGCTCCAGGCACCGGTCGCGCACCACGTCGACGATGTCGACAAGGGGGACCGGACCGATCGCTCGAGCAATCTGGGGCGTGCAGAGATGCATGGTGTTGGCGCAGATCGCCACGAGCGCCGCTCCTGCGGCCACCAACGCCGTGGCCCCATCGGCCAGGATCTCGCCGGCATCGTCCCACCGGCCCGCCCGTTGGAGCTCGGCGATGACGGCGAAGTCCGATTGCCACATCGTCAGCCGGGCACAGTGCTCCGGGCCCAACCGGGCTCCGACGTCGGCATTGATCAGTCGGTAGTAGTGCTCCGTCGACACCCACGACATCCCGCCGAGCAATCCGATCGTCCGCACCGGGCCGACACTACCGGGCGGCCGTTTCCGGCAATTGCGATCGATTGAGCGAACGCACGTTCGTACGCGTTTGCTACGCTCGCCTCGTGAGCATTGGTGTCCAAGCTTCGTTGTGGTCAGTGGTTCACGGGGACAGCGGCCCGATCACCCCCAGCGCCTCGTTCAACGATCTCCGACGATCCGAGCGGACGAACCTCGCCGGCGGCGCGTGGATCGACGTGCAACGTGGATGGATGCGCAACGGCTTCGACCTCCTCGACGGTCTTCTCGCTGCTGACGACTGGCGGGCCGAGCGCCGTCAGATGTACGACAACGTCGTCGATGTGCCGAGACTGCTGCGTCTGTACCGCACCGGCGAGCCGGTTCCGTGGCCTGCGCTGGTCGAGGCCCGCGCTCTGCTCTCGGCGCACTATCGCGATGAGCTCGGCGAAGACCTGACCAGCACCGGAATGTGCTTGTACCGAACCGGGCGCGACAGCGTTGCCTGGCACGGCGACACGATCGGTCGCGGCGCAACCCACGACACCGTTGTGGCGATCCTCTCGCTCGGTGCGTCACGCACGTTCGCCCTGCGGCCTCGTGGCGGAGGCGCATCCCTTCGCCTTGTGCTCGACCACGGGGATCTGATCGTCATGGGAGGCAGTTGCCAGCGAACGTGGGAGCACGCGATCCCCAAGAAGGCCCGACCGAACGGCCCACGGGTCAGCGTGCAATTCCGAGCCGGTGGCGTCGGTTGACCATCTGGCCCAGCGCCGCCACCTACTCCGGCGGTTACGAGGAAGCTGCTCACGCGGGCCGGGCCGCGATTCGTGACGCCGCGGTGCCGTTTGACGTAACGTTCGTCACAACGGGGTGATCGAGCCCCGACAGGTCACGACGTGTAGGTGAAAGGATCGCCATGGCAGCTGCAGGATCGATCTTGGGAAATGCGGTACAACGCATGGAGGACCCGACCCTTCTGACGGGAAGCGGGAAGTACCTCGACGACTTGGCGCCCGTCGGCACCTTGCACGTCGCATTCGTCCGCTCCACCCAGGCACACGCAAAGGTGCTGAGTGTCGATGTCTCGGAAGCCGAGACCAGGCCGGGCGTCAAGGCGGTGTACCACGCCGGAAACGACCTCGGGCTCCCGTCGTTCCAGGGCTTTCCGATGATGCCCGCCACGCTCAATCGACCGATCTTCGCCAAAGACGTGGTGCGATTCGTCGGTGACATCGTCGCCGCCGTGGTCGCGACGTCGAAGTCGGCCGCCGCCGATGCCGCCGAGGCCGTCGTCGTGGAGTACGAGACGCTCAAGGCCATCGTGACGCCCCAGCAGGGACTGCTGCCGGATGCCCCGATCCTGTTTCCCGAGCACGGTTCCAACGTGTGCTTCGGAACCGAGCACGGACAAGACGTCGACCCGTTCGAAGGTGCCGACGCCATCGCTGAGGTGACGATGGTCAGCCAGCGCCTCGCCGGCGCCCCGATGGAGAACAACGGCATCCTCGCCGAGCCGGGCGAACGTCCGGGCACCTTGACGTGTTGGGTCTCGCACCAAGCCCCGCATGCGGCGCACGAAGCGCTCATTGCCATGCTGGGCATGGAACACGGCGACATCCGCGTGGTGTGCCCCTGGGTCGGTGGCGGCTTCGGACCCAAAGCTGCGATGTATGTGGAGTACATCGTGGCCGCCGCCGCGTGCCGAGCGCTCGGTGTGCCGGTGAAGTGGGCGGAGACACGCTCCGAAGACATGGTCTCGCTCGTGCACGGCCGCGATTTCGTCATGACGGCGAAGCTCGGCGTGACCAAAGACGGCAAGATCACCGGCCTCGAGGGCGACGTGACCGCTGCAGCCGGGGCCTACCCGGCCATCGGGGCGATCCTGCCCATGCTCACCCAGATGATGTCGGTCGGCGTCTACGACATCGAGAAGGTCAAGTTCGCCACCCGCACGGTCATCACGAACACCACCACCATCGGGGCGTACCGCGGTGCCGGACGACCGGAGGCGACGCAGCTCATCGAGCGCGTCATCGACATCGCCGCCCACAAGATCGGCATGGATCCGGCTGAGATCCGGCGCCGGAACTTTATCCAACCGGCGGCATTCCCGATGGTCACCAACACGGGCGCGGCGTACGACTCGGGCGAGTACGAGAAGGCTCTCGACGCCGTACTTGCCGCCGCCGGCTACGCCGAGCTGCGGGCCGAGCAGGCCAAGCGTCGCGCCGAGAACAATCCAATCGCCCTCGGCATCGGCGTCTCGGCCTACGTCGAAGTGACCGCACCGGTCGGACTCCACGTCGAGTTCGGTGCCGTTGAGATCCACGACGACGGTTCGGCGAGCATGTTCGCCGGAACCAGCGTGCACGGGCAGGGCCACCACACAGCGTTCGCCATGCTCGCCTCCGACGTGCTCGGTATCCCGATGGACAAGATCAAGCTCGTCAACTCCGACACCGACCTCGTTCCACGCGGTGCGGGCACCATGGGTTCGAGGTCCCTACAGACGGCGGGTTCGGCCATCTTCCTGTCGTCGAAGGAGGTCTTCAGCCGGGCCCAGAAGATCGCTGCGCACCTCTTGGAGGCGGCACCCGAAGACATCGTCGCCGAGAACGGCGCCCTGCACGTCGCCGGAACCCCGTCGACGTCCGTCTCCTGGGCTGAACTGGCGGTCGCCTCGCGTGACCAGTCCAAGTTGCCCGACGGCCTCGAAGCCGCGACCCTGCGTCATGAACTCGACTTCGACGGGACCAACTCCACGTTCCCGTTCGGCGCCCACGTCTCGGTCGTCGAGGTTGACACCGAAACCGGAAAGGTCGTGATGCGGCGCCACATCGCCGTCGATGACTGCGGCCGGATCCTCAACCCCATGCTGGTCCGCGGTCAGCAGCACGGCGGCATCGCCCAGGGCGCGGCGCAGGCGCTGTACGAGTGGGTCCGCTACGACGAAGACGGCAACCCGGTCACCAGCACGCTGATCGACTACACCGTGCCCTCGGCCGCGGAGCTTCCGAGCTTCGAGACGTCGAACACCCAGACCGACAGCCCCCGCAACCCACTCGGAGCCAAGGGCATCGGTGAGTCCGGCACGATTGGTTCCACCCCGGCCATCCAGAACGCCGTGATCGACGCGCTGTCCCATCTCGGTGTGGTCCACATCGACATGCCGTGCACGCCGGAGCGTGTCTGGTCGGCCATCCACGCCGTCTGAACCCAGCTGAGTCGGTGAGTCGGCTCCCGGGTAACCCGGGAGCCGTCTTGAATTCTCAGCGGCGCGGGAAACCCAGGCCGGCTCTCTGAGCATCCCAGACCGCACAAAAACCGCGGTCGGAGGCCAGATTTCTTGTCATGTGGGATTTCAACAACGCCGCTGTGGGATGGTCGGCGTTCCAGCCGGACGGGCTCGCCGAACCGACAAGTCGGCAACCTTTATGGTTACCGTTGACGTCAGACCTCTTTCCCCAGCACGTTGCGCGGGCTGGGGGTGTGGCCGACCAGTGGTCGACGCCGGGTGACGGTCGATCTCCTCGACCGACCCGACAGCGGCTATCCGGCCGTCGATGATCAGGACCGAGCCAGGGTCATAGGCAGTCTTTCGGCCCTCCATCGGGAGGACGATCCCGTTTCGAATGAGCGTCGTCATGCACCGAGCATCGCGTTCATACACACAGCGAATTCGACGCGAGCATGAACGCCGCGTGAAGCAAGGCC
>JANLRD010000193.1:0-17685 GCA_031368215.1 Acidimicrobiia bacterium
AGTAGTGATACGTGTTGACGACCTTGCCGTCGATGAGGACATCGGAGATCCGACCGTGGCACTCGTCAAGGTCTGCGTTGGTCGGTAGCGCTCCCTTGGCGTCACGTTCGACGACGATCGGGAACCCGTCGTTCATCCAGCCCACGACGGTCGAGGACCCGGTCGTGGCGTTTCGGATGCATGACGGAACGTTGTGATAGTGGTACGTGCTCATCGCCGGGTGCCCGTCGCATTTGTCCTGTGACTCGTGGGCAACTGCGTCGTGGCCGCGTCCGTCGAGTGAGCTGAACACGAACACGCCGTTCTTGAGAATCCCGATCGGCCCTTCGGAGAGACACGACGGCGAGGCGTTGATCGCCGGCTTCTCGGTAAGTGCGACCGTTGTCGGCCTCTCCGCGATGCGACCGGGATTGCGGTCGTACTGATACGACGGGTCTGACGTGGCAATGGGAAAGGTGCCGGTCTGACCGTCGACCGGAACGTTGTTGGTGGTGAGAACTCTCGTCCCGCCGGAGACGGTCTCGCTGTATTTCGCCGTCGGCCAGGAGACGGATCCCTGGACCGCAAGCTTGGCGGTGGAGTCCCAGGTGCCGGCCGCAACATTCAGCCACGGTCCGTCGGCCGACGCCCCGCCGGCGTTCGGGTTTCCGGCACGGCATGCCCACAGGCCGCCGACCGCCGCGCCGGTCGTCGTGACCTTGGAGTCACCGATCGGGAGTTTCGCCGGATCTACGGTCGACGTCTTCCACGAATTGACGATCGCCCCGGCGGTTGACGCAGTCGGCGCTGTGGAACCTGCCGTAGTCACCGGAGCGATTGCGATAGTCGTGACGGTCGTCTTGGGCGTGGTCGCTACCGGTTTCTTCGTCGTCTTCCTGGCAACCTTCTTGACCGTCGCCGCTTGGGACAGGCCCACGCTCGTCGTGCAAAGGGCGCTGGCCGCGATGCCGAGGGCGAGCAGCCGACGGCGACTCGGAGTGGGTCGCGGGGAGAGAGCAGAACTCATGGCGCAACCCTGTCTAGGCGACGTGAGATTCGGGTAAGGACGCCACGGCCGTTTAGGGTCGGGCTATGCGGACGATCTCCCTTGCTGCTGGAACCATCCTCGATGTCGGGCCCGCCGATGCCGTCGATGTCGCCGCTGACGCCGGCTTCCCGTCGGTCGGCATCTGGTTCGATGCCTCGACGTGGACCGACGCTGTCGCCGATGATGTCCGTGCGCGCGCCGAGCGACGCGGGCTCATCATCCTCGACATCGAACCGATCATGCTGGTGCCCGAAGGGAGTTCGGCTTCCGACAACGGCGAGGCCATCGTCGACGCCGCGATGCGAATCGGGGCCCGCAACATCCTGGTCGCCAGCCGCGACAGCGATGACGCGCGAGTCGCCGCTCGGCTCCGAGTTCTGGCTGAGCGCCTTGATGGAACCGACATCCGACTCGTGCTCGAGTTCCTTCCGATCCTCGGTGTACGCACGCTTCCCCAGGCCTTGTCGATCGTGCAAACAGCCGGACACCACCGGCTCGGTGTTCTCGTCGACAACCTGCACCTGTCCCGGGCCGGCCACCAGCCCGGCGACCTTGCCGCGATCGACGCATATCTGCTGCCGTACATCCAGGTGTGCGATGCGCCGGCCGCACCCGCTGACACCACAATGCCGGCATTGCTCCATGAAGCGCTCCACGGTCGGCTGTTGCCCGGAGACGGTTCGCTGCCGATCAGCGAGCTTCTCGCGGTCGTCCCCGATGTCCCTCTCTCCATGGAACTTCGATCGGAGTCTCTCCGGACAGCGTTCCCGGACCCGGTCGACCGAGCCCGAGCTGTCCGGACGTCAATGGAACGTGTGCTTACTATCCCGTCCTGAGCGGTGAAGCCTTCCGGCGTCGGTACCCCAGTCGCTCCGGGAGCGACCGAGCGAACAATCATTGATCCAGCTGATCGGCTCGGGGGCGTGGCGCCGCGCATTCAATCGTCAGCGGGGCAGGCTGAGCCGTTGGCCGTGGGTGAACTGGGTCGCGCCGCCGGGCCCGAACACGGTGACCCGCTGACGGCCCATGACGGTCCATTCGGTCAGGCCGCCGACGAGCGCAGTGTCTTCGTCGACCCCGACGAGGTGGAAGCCGGGCTGGAGCTGGGCCAGTGCCTGTTCCACCATGTTCGGGAACCAGAGCGCCATTCGGTCGAAGTGTGGGATCACGGTGACGTGTTCGATCAGATTCGTGGCGGGCTCGCTCGTTCGCCCTCCGCTGCGCACGTCGATGGCGCTTGCGGTGAGCGCGATCGCACCGGCGCTGCAACCGGCGAGAGCGGCGCCGTTCTGCCAGGCCCGGACGATCGCATCCCACACCAGTGAGTTGCGCAGCGACCGGGCGATGTGGCCGGGATTTCCTCCGGACAGATAGATCAGCCCGACATCGTCGATCAACGCCGCCAGGTCTTCCCGGTTGGCGTCATCGGCATTGAGCACCGGGACGGCAACGGGTTCGATGCCCATGGCGGTGTAGTGGTCGGTGCCGAGCTTGAGCCAGCGGCTCACCGATGCGGCACCTTCTTCCCCCGCGGCGGTCGGAAGGAACGCGGCTCGCGGAGGTCGCCCCGTGAGGAGCCACCGGTCCACATCGACCATCTGCGGCAGGAACTCGCCACTCCCGACAAGTGCGATGGGCCCGGCATTGGTAGTCGATGGATCACTCATCGACCTATCTTGATGTGTGTCGGCACTCTTCGGGCACGGTTGCCTGAGCCTCGGACCCGCTTGAACTCGGACCCCCTGCCGTCATTGGATCAGCGCTACGGACCGAGGAGCGCTGCTGGAACAACAAAGATGCCGTCGCTTCGTCGGTATGCATACTGACCAGTGGTCACAATCACCGCTGCCGCGACGCTGTCGCCGAGCTGTGATTGCATCCAGAGGAGATGCCTGACGTCTCGATCCGAAATGTCGGGCGAGAGCTTGACCTCGATCGCCACGATGCGCCGGTCTTCGCCTTCGACAATCAGGTCCACCTCGTGGTCCCCGTTGCGAGTTCGTAGGTGGTGGACCGTTGCTGATGCGCGCTGCGCATAGACACGGACCGACTGAGCGACAAGCGACTCAAACAGTGCACCTACAAATCCTTCGTCCGTGTTCTTGGCACCTTGAAGAACTTGACCGCTCAACAGCGACGACGCCGTTGCCCCAACCAACCTGGCCGCAAAGCCAGGATCGACGAGGTGATGTTTGGGTGCTTGGGCGAGTCGAGTCAGCAGGTTCCCGGCCGGGTACCAACCGGGAATGGGATCGAGAATCCATAGTCGAGACAGCACGTCGCGGTAGCGCAGTGCGGTGGTCTTTGCCGGTTTGTTCGACTCGCCCGGTGTGGCCGCGTCGAGGATCGTTGCGTACGACGCCGTCGAAGCGGTTGCTGCTGCGTACGCCATCATCCAAGCTCGAAGTGACGCTGGGCGGTTCACGCGCACACCTTGCTCCGCGAACTCGACGTCGGCAATGCGCTCGAGATAGCTGTCGAGTTGCTTGGCCCGTGGCTGAGGCGGGAGGCCTCGAATTGCCGGCATTCCCGATGCGACGATCTCGTCGACGTAGTCAGCGAGGCGCACTGGTGAATCGCCACCAACGGCATTGACACCTTGGGTCAGGAACGCCGCGAGGCTGACGGTAGGTTCGGCGATGTTGCGTTCAACAATGCTGAGCGGGCGCATCTTGAGCCGAACGATTCGACCGGCGCCCGAGTGCATCGGAAGCTCAGGCGGTGTGGCACTCCCGGCGAGGAGGAATCGTCCCCCTGTCGAGTCGGCATCGACCGATCGACGCACCAGGTCCCATGACCGCGGGTAGCGCTGCCATTCGTCCAACAACACGGGCGTTTCCAGTAGGTCGAGGCGAGTCGGGTCGGCGCCCAAGAGCGATTGTTGCAGCGGGTCATCAAGGTGAAGCGTCGAGCGGGCGCGCTCCAGGCCGGTGGCCGTCTTTCCAACCCCCTTCGGTCCTTCGAGCGCGATGGCGGCGAGGTGCGGAAACAGGGCATCGAGCTCATCGTCGATGATCCGACGTTGATAGGACATGCCACACGCTACCAAACGCCGATCATTCCCGCTGCCATTCGCAGCAGATTTACGCTACCAAACGCAGTGATTCCACGCTACCATTAGCAGGACACTCGACCGCCGGCGACCGGCGTCAGCCTCTGACCCAGCGGCCGTCGGCGTCGAAGACGAGGTCGGACAGCTCTCCCGGTCGGACCCAGTCGTCGATGCCCAGCGACACCGGGACCTTCTGGGCGTTCCACTTCATGACGTCGAGGGTGAGCTCGACGATCTGTTCCGGCGAGAAGTGTGTACGCATACGTTCGACCAGCTCGGCCGGGACCAGCGCAGGCATCGTCATCAACGCGTCGGCGAGGTCAAGCGCGGCGCGCTGCGCGGGCGCGAGTTCCGTTCTTGAAAGAGCGTCGCCCTTGGCGATCGTCGCTTCGTCGAGTCCTTGATCCCTGGCAACTGCCAGGCGAACGGACAGTCAAGTTCCGCAATCGTGGTGTCGGGCGCATTGCATGCGGACGAGTTCGGTGGTGACCGGGTCCATGGCGTCCATGCGGACCGTTGCTGCCGCAAGTTCGCCCAGACCTCGGCGGAGCGCCGGAGCGGTTGGCGTTCCCGGAGACACTCGCCGCGTCCGGTTCACGACGCCTCCGCGAAGAGCGCATTCCAGACGAGGGCCAGCCGCTGACGCTGTTCGAGCACGAGCAACGCAGATGCGAAGTCGACGAGCCCGGCGTCACCGAGGTGTTCACGAACGGAGGCCGCAGTGTCGTCGGGGAGGGAAGCGACGTCGATCACGAACGCGTCGGTGAAGGCCAGGCAGGCCCGCTCCGCCGGAGTGATCATCGGGGAGTGCATCCAGGAAGTAAGCGCGCTGACCTTACGGTCGTCGAAACCCGCCGCTGTTGCCGCGGGTGTGCGCGACTCGAACTCGACCGGGTTGCGCAGGATCGTGGCGATCTCGAGACGACAAAGCTCGAGGAGGCACGGATCGACCGAGGACCACGCTGCGTCCCATGCTGCGTCGAGCGCTTCAGCAACGTCGGGAGCGTGGCGCAACCGTTCGGCGTAGAGCGCAGCTGCAGCTGTCACGACCGCCCCGGCATCTGCGAAGTGAACATCGCCGCGTCGAAGTAGTCGCGCCACAGGGTGATGAGGCCGTCGTGGACTTCCCACACCCCGGTCACCGGGATCTCGACCCAGCCGTGGGGAAACCGGAACCTGTCGGTCCGTTCGTTGCACACGATCGGCCCGGTGGCCGCCTCACGGTGGCAGACCCAGTCGACCTCGGAGGCGCCGGTAGGAACGGACCGAGCACCTTGCCGATCGACGCGCGACCGAAGTTCTTGCCCATCGGCACGTTGTCGTACTCGCAGTGCTCGTCGACGAAGACCAGGGCAGCCTCGATGTCTCGACGCTCGACGGCGGCGATGAACGCTCGGACGGTTTCGAGGGGAGTGAGTTGTTCCATGGGAATCACCATGCCACGGGGAGCGACCGACGCCCCCACAGGTTGAAGGGGGCAATGCGCACCGGCGCGCCGTCGAGACGGAGGTCGGGGAAACGCTCGACGAGCAGACACAACGCGGTGCGCGCCTCGAGACGGGAGAGCGACGCGCCCGGGCAGTAGTGGTGGCCGAGCCCGAAGGAGAGATGGCGGCGCAGTTCTTCCGCCGGACGATCGAGCCGGAAGGTGTCGGGGTCGGAGAAGACGGTCGCATCGCGATTCGCCGACGCGTAGGTGACCATGACCTTGGTCTTCTCGGCGAGGCATACACCGTGCATCTCGACCGGTTGGTTGTTCGTGCGGAACAACCCGAGCACCGGAGGATCGAACCGCAGACTCTCCTCGAGCGCCGTGTCGACAAGTGACTGGTCGGCACACAGCGCTTCCCAACGCGTGCGGTCCTCCAGGAGACGGAGCACGCAGTTGGTGATCAACGATGTGGTCGTCTCGTTGCCGCCGGCGAGCAACTGGATGAGCACCTGATGGAGCTCGGGGTCGCTCAACCGACGGCCCTGATAGGTCGCGACCACGAAGCCGCCGATGAGGTCGTTCGGCACGACGGTGCCGAGGTGTGACTCGTCGGGCTCCTCCACACCGGCCGCCGCCAGCAGGGCGCGTCGGTCGTCGATGAATCCTTGGAAGTACGCGTTGAGCTCGGCGCGGATCTTGTCGGGGGCACGCGGATCAGGATTGTTGAAGCACGCCACGAGATCGTCGGACCACTGCTTGAACTGCACGAGCTCAGTCGGCGGAACACCGAGCAGCTTGGCGATGACGATCACCGGAAGCGGGCAGGCGAGGAGATCGTGGAGGTCGCCACGACGCTCCGGCACAGCCGCCATCTCATCGACCAACGCGGTTGCCAACTCGTGGACCTCGTCGTCGAGGCGGCCGATCATGCGCGGCGTGAAGCCCTTCTGGAAGAGCTTGCGGAACTCCGTGTGGTCAGGCGGGTCCTGGTTCAGCCCGGTGCCGCGGGTGAACTGAGGTGTCTGCCCGTAGCGACTGCTCCACTGCGCCGTGTCCTTGAGCACCGCGACCACGTCGTCGTAGCGCGTGATCGTGGCGAACGAAGGAGTGAAGTCCTCGAACCGGTGGACGGGGCACTTCTCCCGCAGCTCGGCATACGCGGCCATGGGGTCGGCCAGGGTCTCCGGCGCGAACGGGTCGTACGAGACGCCGTTGTTTCGCTCGGCGATCGTGATGTCGCTCATGGGCTGGGTTCCGCTGCTTCGACCGGCTTCGGCTCTTTGCTCCACAGCACCTCGAAGTCACGGGCGACGTCGAGCACGTGAAACGCCCGGCCGATCCCGACGCAGTAGCCGATGGTGATAGTCAGCTCCAGCACCTCGGGGTCGGAGAAGTGCTCGCGGAGCCGGGCGAAGAAGGCGTCGTCGATTGCGGTGTGGTCGATGGCGAACCACTCGGCGAACTCGATGGCCAGCTTCTCGCGGGCAGTGAATCGCTCGTCGGTCCGGTAGTCGGCGACAGCGTTGTAGAGGTCATCAGAGAGTCCCTGCCGCATCGCCGATGCGGCTCGAGTATTCAGTCAAACAACGCATTGGTTGAGCTGAGCGATCCGCATGCGGGCAACCTCACGCTCTCGGATCGGCAGGCTGCTCTCCACATAGGTGGCCTTGCCGAGCGCACCCACCCCCACTCCGATGTGGGGAGCGAGCATCCACAGGCGGCTCGCTTCGAGGCCTTCGCCCTCCGGTACGTCGATACGGGCCATGGTGTCCTCCATCGGTGGGGTTGCGTGAGCGAAATCTAATCGGGTGATTAGTTCCTACGCCAAGCCGCCGCCGACGGCCTCGCCCTCGTTCTCGGAGCGAAAGCGGCATACGCTGCGAAGGTGCCCACGACGCCGAGTGATCCTGCGAACTTCGCCGCGCTGCTTCGCGGTGTGCAACTCCCGTTCCACCCCGACCTGACGATCCCCGAACTCCACCGGGTCGTGCTCCCCGCTCCCCACGGCGTGCCGATCGACGACGTGCGATCAGCCGCTGCCGCGGCCGTGAAGGCCCGCTTCGACGGGGTCGTCCGCCCCGGCGCCACGGTGGCGGTCGGCGCGGGCAGCCGTGGCCTCACTGCTCGCGTCGAGATGCTTGCCGGCGTCATCGAGGGGCTTCGCTCGGTAGGCGCCGATCCGTTCATCGTCCCGGCCATGGGCAGCCACGGCGGGGGAACGGCCGAGGGGCAACTGGAGGTGCTGACCGGCTACGGGATCACCGAGGACGCAGTAGGTGCACCCATCCGGGCGACGATGGAGACGGTCGAAGTCACCCGCACTCCGGGCGGTGTGCCGATGTTCCTCGACCGCCATGCCGCCGGGGCAGATCACTTCTTCCCGGTGAACCGCATCAAGCCGCACACCTGCTTCACCGGCCCTCTCGAGAGCGGGCTCTCGAAGATGTGCGTGGTCGGGTTCGGCAAGCAACCGGGTGCCGCCCAGATCCATGCGTCCGGCCCCGAGGTGATGCGTCAGATGATCATCGACGGCATCGCCGCCCACCGGACCACCGGTCGACTCCTCGGCGGGCTCGCCAGCATCGAGAACGCGGCCGGCGATGTTGTCGTTCTCGAAGCACTTCTCGGCTCCGAGATCGGCGCCGAGCGAGAGATCGCCCTCACCGACGTTGCCAAGACGCACGTGACCCGCCTCGCGTTCGAACCGATCGATGTGTTGATCATCAACGAGATCGGCAAGGACATCAGCGGCGTGATGATGGACCCGAACGTCACCGGCCGCTACTGGGTCAACGGGCTCGATGGTCAGTCGACCACAGCGACCATCGTGGCGCTCGGCCTCACCGACGGCGGCCACGGCAATGCGTTGGGCATCGGTCTCGCCGACTTCATCACCACCGAGGTCGCCGCGAAGGTCGATTGGCACAAGACGTACATCAACTGCTTCACCGCCGGCCCCGCAGGGGTTCGACGTTCGCGTATGCCCATGGCACTGCCCACCGAGGAAGACGCGATCAAAGCCGCGCTTTCGATGTGCGGCCGACCGGTCCACGAACCGAAACGCGTCGTCCGTATCCGGTCGACGTTGCATCTCACCGAGATGTGGATCAGCGACGCGCTGCTCGCCGATCTCCCGCCCGGCGTCATCGCCGGCTGAAGCGCCTCGGACACCATGAACAACCCTGCCCCGATCACCCACGACGATGTTCTCGACGCACGCCGTCGACTCGACGGGGTGATCCGCAAGACACCAACCCGTCTCGCCGACGCGGTGTCGAGAGCCCTCGGTCGTCCGGTCTATCTCAAGCCCGAGCATCTGCAGCGGGCCGGATCGTTCAAGATCCGCGGCGCCTACAACCGGATCAGCCGACTCGATCCCGGCATCGACGTGGTTGCGGCTTCCGCGGGGAACCACGCCCAGGGTGTCGCTCTCGCCTCGTCACTGACCGGGCGTCGTTCGGTGATCTTCATGCCCGAATCGGTCTCGCTCCCCAAGCTGAAGGCGACGGAGGGTTACGGCGCCGAGGTGATCATCGGTGGGCCGAGCCTCGACGACTGCCTCGGTCTGGCGCGCGCATATGCCACGGAACACGGCGCAGTGTTCGTGCCGCCCTTCAACGATCCGCTGATCATCGCCGGCCAAGCGACTGTCGGCGTGGAGGTGGCTGAGGAGTATGCGGAGACGGTGAACGCGTCCGACGCCCCGGTGATCCTCATTCCGGTCGGCGGCGGGGGATTGATCGCCGGCGCCGCCTTCGCGCTGCGCCACGCAATGCCCAAGGCGACGATCATCGGGGTGGAGGCCGAGGGAGCGAAGTCGATGCGGCTGTCGCTCGACGCCGGTCATGTGGTCACGCTCGACACCACATCGACGATGGCCGACGGCATCGCGCTGCGAGCGCCGGGTGCGATCACCTTCGAGATGACCCGTGCTCTGGTCGACGACGTGATCACCGTGACCGAGGACGAGATTGCCGAAGCCGTGCTCTTCCTCATGGAGCGGGCCAAGGCGGTTGTCGAGCCTTCGGGGGCTGTCGGCCTCGCGGCTCTTCTGGCGGGCAAGGTCACCGGTGCCCACCCGGCGGTCGTAGTGCTCTCGGGTGGCAACGTCGATCCGATGCTGCTCACCTCGATCGTCACGCGCGGTCTCTCCGCCGCCGGCCGGTATCTGCGGTTGCGCATCGTCTTCCGCGATCGTCCCGGGTCGCTTGCGGCGTTGACGGCTGTCATCGCCCGCCTCGGGCTCAACGTTCTCGACGTGGAGCACCACCGCACCGGCGTGCAGATCGGTGTCGATCAGGTCGAGGTCCTCATGGTTCTCGAAACCCGCAACCCCGAGCATCGCAGCAACGTCATCGATACCCTGCGCGCCGAGGGCTTCGAGGCCACGCTGTTGTAGCTCGCGGCGCCGTAGCGCTCGGTCCACCGACGATGGAGCGCGGCGACGCTGCTGTTGCTCGCCGGCGCGGCGTCGGTCTGGCAATGATCGAGCAGAGCGGCGCAGCGGTAGTTTGCGGGTGCCCCCCTCTGACGCGGCGAGCGCGACAGGAGGGGACCTTACCGGTTCAGGCGTTCGCGGTATCGGCGGCCGTGTCCGGCGTGTCCGGCGCGGCGAAGCTCACCGTGACCGTGCGCTCGTCGACGCCACGGACGACGGTGAGCACGATGGTGTCGTCGTTCGTGTCGAGAGCGTGGGCAAGCGCATCGAGGCTGTCGATCGTCACCGCTCCTGCCGAGACGATCACATCGCCCTGGGTCACACCGGCCCGTTGGGCAGGGGAGTCGTCGGCGACCCCGCGTACGAGCAGACCGGTGATCTCGGGCAGCCCGGCCGCCCGTCGCACTGCTGCCGTTGCCGCTGCGGGAGCCAACGCAACGCCGAGACGTCGACGGTGAAACGACGATCCGGCGATGAGCGCGTCGATACGAGTCCGGGTGGCGCCGGCGTAGGCGATGGCTTGGTATCCGACGTCGGATCGGTTGGTGTTGATGCCGATCAGGTTGCCGTCGACGTCGACCAGCGGTCCGCCTGACGCGCCGCGGGCCAAGGCCGCAGTGTGCTCGATGGCGTTGGCGATCGAGCGTCCGCGTGGGCCGGGGAACGTGCGGTCGACCGCGGCCACGTTTCCGATGCCGACGCTTCCGTCACCATGCGCGGCAACGACGACGTGGCCGGGCATCGGAGCGGTTTCGGCGGCCCGGAGCGGGACCACGGATCCGGTGTCGACCGTCAGGGCGATCAGGTCGCCGTCGGTGTCCGAGCCGCGCACCTCGGCTTGCTCGGTGCGGCCGTCGGCGAAGCGGACCTGGGTGGTGCGGGCGCGCAGCGAGTGGGCGTTCGTGACGACCACCCCTTCGGCGACGACGACGCCGGAGCCCCGGCCGTCTCGTCCGATGGCGACGGTTGCGGCCGCGGCCTGGGCGAAGACGGTGGCGAGCGCGGCGTTGAGTTCATGGAGTGGGGTGGCCATGGTGTGTCCTTCGAGGGTGTGAGGGAGCGACTTGTAACTTGCAGATTGCAAGTTACAGCATCCTCGGACGTACCTGCAACACTTGTGGTGTGCACGATCACGCCCTCGCCCTCGCACTTGATCAGGTCGGTGACCGGTGGTCCCTCCTCGTCGTCCGGGCGCTGCTCAACGGGCCGCGTCGCTACAACGAGCTCGCCGGCGACGTACCAGGCATCGCTCCGAACGTGTTGGCCGCAAGGCTCCGTCACCTCGAAACACAGCGACTGCTGACGTCGACCCCGTACCAGGAGCGGCCGCGCCGCCTTGCCTACGAGCTCACCACAACCGGCGGGGAACTGGCCACGGTGCTCGGTGCGCTCTCGTCATGGGGCGCTCGCATGCACGGCCTCCCCGAGCACCGCATCCACGATGTGTGCGGTTCGTCGCTGTCGTGGCGTCCATGGTGTCCAACCTGCGGAACGGTCGTCGACCAGCCGGGCGAGCCGACGACGCCGGGAGCACGCGAGGACTCCGAGCGGACCGAAGCACCGGTGTGGATGTAGGGCGACCCGATTCCGGTGGTTCGGCGCCCTATCGGGCCGAGCGGCGGCTTCCTCGACACGATGGTAGAGGGCGAGACCGGCCTCTTCTTCGATGACCCCACGCCGACGTTGATCGCTGAGGCGGTCCGAGACGTGTTGGGCGACAGGTGGTTCCCTCGCGAGATTCGCGCCCACGCTGCCCGGTTCGGGCTCATCGGATTCCAGGACCGGCTTCGCGAGATCGTCGCCGAAGAGTCCCTGCTGGCGTAAGCCCTTCAACGACGCGTGCGTCAGCCGCTGTTGCGGAGCCCCGTCGCCAGGCCGTTGAGGGTGAGCTGGATGCCGCGCTCGACGAGTTCGGCCGTTGCTTTGTCGTCACCCCCCTTCCGGTACCGCCGCAGGAATCCGATCTGCAGGTGGTTCAGCGGGTCGAGGTAGCCGAAGCGGTTCCGGATGCTACGGGCAAGTGCGGGATTGTCGGCCAGCAGCACGGTGTCGCCGGTGATCGCCAGCATCTGCTCGACGGTGCGTTCGTGCTCGGCGGCGATGCGCGCCACCACTTCGCGTGCGTTCGGGACCGCTTCGGCGAGATCGGCGTACCGAATGGCGATCGAGAGGTCACTCTTGGCCAGCACCATGCCCATGTTCGAGAAGACCGCCCGAAGCAATGGCCAGCGCGCATACATTTCTCTGAGCAGAGCAAGCCGCGAGGCATCGTCGCCGATCCATGAGGTCAGTGCGGTGCCTGTTCCATACCAGCCGGGCAGCATGATGCGGGCCTGGCTCCACGAGAAGACCCACGGAATGGCGCGCAGGTCCTGGATCCGGGGCGACGCTGTTCTCGAAGACGGCCGGCTTCCGATGTTGAGCTTGGCGATCTCCGTGATCGGCGTGAGCGCACGGAACACCTCGGCGAAACCCTCGGTCTCGTAGACCAGCGAGCGGTACTCCGTGCGTGCGAGATCGGCGAGCTCATCCATGACCGCGCTGTAGCGCTCACGGTCATCGTCGATGTTCTCGGTGTCGAGGCAACTCGCTTCGATCGTTGCCGCGAGGACGGTCTCCAGATTGCGTCGAGCGAGGTCGGGGTCGGCGAACTTGGCCGCCACGATCTCGCCCTGCTCCGTCACCCGCAAAGCCCCGCTCACGCTCCCCGGCGGTTGGGCGAGGATCGCTTCGTAGGCCGGGCCACCGCCTCGACCGACCGTGCCGCCCCGACCGTGGAACAACCGTAAGTGCACGTTGTGTTCACGCGCGACGCGAACGAGATCGCCTTCGGCGCGGTAGAGCGCCCAGTTCGCCGCGAGATAGCCGCCGTCCTTGTTGGAATCGGAGTAGCCGAGCATCACTTCCTGGCTGTCACCGCGACTGCGAACACGGGCGCGGTACCAAGGATCGGTGAACAGTGCCTGCAGGGTGGCGCCGGCATCGCGGAGGTCATCGATGGTCTCGAACAACGGCACGATGTCGACCTCGATGCCCGCTTCCTTCGTCAGTACCGCCACCTCGAGAAGGTCGCTGACCGCGTTGCACGCCGAGATCACGTAGTGAGGAATGGCCGCTGCGCCGATCCTGCGGATGCCGTCGGCCGCCTCGTCGACGATCGCCAGCTCACTCGTCGTCTTCTCCGAGTACGTGGCTCGCGGCAAGCGGAGCGGTCGCGGGGTCGCCAACTCGGCGAGGAGCACCGAACGCCGTTGCGACTCGTCGAGTGCCAGGTAGTCAGGGCACACGAGTGCGGTGGCGAGAAGTTCGGCCACGGTCTGCTCGTGCACCGCGGCGTTCTGTCGAAGATCGAGACCGCAGAGGTGGAAGCCGAACAACGCAACATCTCGTCGCACCGGAACCACGATGGCCTCCGCCACCGATCCCGCACCATGCGCGGCGAGTGACTCGATGACGATGTCGAGGTCAAAGGTGAGCTCGGCCGGTGAGAGGTAGGGCTCGCGTTCCGTCTCCAGGATCGCCACGGGAACCACGCCGATCGCGTTCCGACACGAACTCGCGAGCCGACCCTGCATGCCCCGCAACGCACGACGGTACGGCTCGTCGGCGCGGAAGGGCGAGTCGTCGCCGGACGCTTCGGCGAGCGCATCCAGCGCCGCGGTCGGGGTGACGAGTCGCGACGACATCGAGAGCTCGATGGCGAGACGGCCCAGCGCGTTCAGATGATGCGCAAACGCGATCCCTGCCTGGCGATCGAGTGCGTAGCGAACAATGTCGGCGGTGACGAACGGGTTGCCATCGCGATCGCCACCGATCCACGAACCCATCCGGATCACCGGAGCGAGCTCACCACCCGCGAGCTCGGGCCAGCGCCTCGCGATCTCCGACCGGGCCTCGTCCTGGAGACGACCGATCGCCCGGAACAACGACAGCTCGTAGTAGCCGAGTGCTTCGTTGATCTCATCGGCCACGCGCAGCCGACTCAGGCGCAAGATCGCGGTCTGCCACAGCATCAGCACACTGAGGCGGAGTTGCCGCTCGACCTCCTGGCCCCGGTGACCCGGACGGGCGAGCAGGTCGGCAATGACGCGCTGCGTGTCGAGGATCGTCTTCCGCCGTACCTCGGTGGGATGGGCGGTGAGCACGGGGCTCACCCGGAGGCGTCCGAGGACCGAACCAAGACGCTCGGCGTCGACACCGGCGGAGAGGAGATGATCGAGGCTCGCGGCAAGGCTGCCGACCTGAGGAGGTGAGCCTGCTTCGCGGTGGTAACGGCGCCGGCGATTCGAATGGACGTCCTCGGCCACATTGGCCAGGAGCGTGAACAGGCTGAAGGCCCGAACCACGTGCAGTGCGGTCTCGATGTCGAGCCCATCGAGGACGGAAACCAGTTCGGGGTTGTGGACACCGGCACGGCGGGCGTCAACGGCGAGACGGCGGACCTTCTCGACAACGTCGTACACCTCATCGCCGGCCTGCTCCCGGATCACGTCGCCGACGAGCCTCCCGACCAGGCGGATGTCATCGTCGAGTTGGGCGTCCTTCTCCTGATTTGCGGTGGGCACCCCTCCAGTGTGGCGGGATCTCCAGGAGTGATCGTGCAGCGTTCGTTACGATTGCGAGACGTTCGGTCCTGCGCTGCTCAGCGTGGGGGCGGTTGGGCCGGCCATGACCCGGACGGGGAACGGCGGAGACAGGAACGTCTCGTTCTGGTCCGACGTAGACGGGTCGGGGGTTCCCGTGATCGAGTACCGGAGGAGATACGACCCGGGGGAGATGCCGTCCGCCGGCCCGCCGTCGCAATCGGCGATGCGTAGGTCGGGAACGGGTCGACCCGGTCGATCCGATCCTCCGCCGGTGCCATCGCCGGTTTCACGGAACACCGCCAGGACGGCCAGCGAATTCGGCTCGAGGAGATAGGCCGCGATCGGTCCCGCTGCGCCAAGCGGAAGGGGACCGCCGGCCGTGGCGGAAATCCGCGCATGGGACCGGAGGTCGCGACCGTCGGTGATCTCGGCCGTTCGGCTGGTCGTCCAGTCGAGGAGGGCGGTCGACTGACCGGGTCGGGGCAGTGAGGTGCAGTTCGAAGTGCCGATTCCATCGGGAATCACGACGACGGCAGAGGAAGCGACCGTGGACGATCCTCCCGTCGTTGGAATTTGCTTCACGTCGGGTTCTGACGACTCGGACGTGATCGTGGTCGTCGGGGCGTCAGCGACTGCTGCTCCGGTCGGGCCCGCCCGCAAGGCCAAGGCCGCGGGAGCCGTCGAGGGAACGAGTTGGCGGGGGAGCGCAGGTCCCGCAACTCGCGGTCCGACCCCGGCTGGTGGCGAGTTCGGTGTCGGGGACGAACGCATTGCCGCCGACCCATCCTGCGGGCCGGCGGTGCGAGAGGCCTCACCGGAAACGTTGCGGGGGGTGCTGATCGGGGAAGCGCTCCCCGTCGGTGCGGACCCTTCGGACCCTCCGTCGGTGATCGTCGCGCTCCCTGTTTCGTTGTCGGTGCCCGCCTCGGCCACAGGCACAGGCGGAGGGACGATCATCGGGGCAACGCTCGGCGGAACCAGCATCGGCGGCGTTCCCGCGATCGGCGGACCGGCCACGACCCCGTCGACCGGCGCAGATCCGCCAAGCGTTGCCTCGAGGGTCTTCGCGAAAGCCATCGTCGGGGTGAACACCGAGACCGCCAGCGCGAACGCAGTGAAGGTTCGCGTTCGATGCGCTGCTCCCATGGACGAGGTATCGGCACAAACCTTCCTGGGGTTGACCAAAACAGGGCGATGCGGCACCGGGTTGGTGTGCGGCTCCCGATGCCTCTGCTGTTCGCGGCTTATGCGCTTTTGCGACTCGTCAGGCCTTTGTGCGATTCGTCAGCGTCCGCCGGACACGTCGATGATCGCTCCGCAGAGGTAGCTCGCAGCATCCGAGCACAGGAACGCGATGACCGACGCGATCTCGGGAGCCGTGCCGACCCGTTGCACCGGGATCAGTGGACGGAGCCGCTCGGCTCGATCGGGCTGCCCGCCGGACGCATGGATGTCCGTATCGACGAGCCCGGGGCGGACGGCGTTGACCAGGATTGCCTCCTCGGCCACCTCCTTGGCCAGACCCACCGTGAACGAATCGACGGCCCCCTTCGCCGCGGCGTAGTCGACGTACTCACCGGGACTTCCCAAACGCGCTGCCGCCGATGACACGTTGACGATCCGACCGCCGGAACCGCCATGGTGCGTCGACATACGTCGGACCGCTTCGCGGGAGCAGAGGATCGTGCCGAACACATTCACCGCGAACATCGTCTGGATCCGCTCGAGGGTGAGCGCGTCGACGCGCGTCTTCGGCCCGACGATCCCGGCGTTGTTCACCAGTGCTCGCAACGGACCGAGTTCGTCGACCGCTTGGAACATCCTCAGCACGTCCGCCTCATCGCTGACGTCGGCGCGGATCGTGCGAACCGATGCTCCCCTTGCTACGCATGCCTCCTCGGTTGCCGCGGCTGCCGCAGTGTCGGACCGGTAGGAGAGCGCGAGGTCCCATCCCTGTTCGGCCAGCGCAAGCGCCGTCGCCCGTCCGATTCCTCGGGTACCGCCGGTGACGAGAGCACGTGGACGCATGACCGGAGACGTTAGGTGCCGAGTCGACGCGGACGGTCAGACTTATCGGATCACGCGCTGTGTCGGTGCGGCTGTCGCAGATGACGCCGACTACGAGCGAACAGTACCCAGCCGACGGCGAGAACGAACCAGCAACTGATCGCCCGGTAGACCAAAGCCGTCGGCAACGCGTGCAACTCGGAAATACCTCCCGCGGTCAAGGCCGAGGCAATCGCCGCCTCGACGATTCCCACCCCGGCCGGAGTGAAACCGACGGCGGCCGCCCCGATACCGGCGCCATAGATGGCAAACATGAACCGCCACGGCACGGGCTGGCCGAATGCCGCCACGGTCGCGCACAGACATGCGGCGTCGAGCAGCCAGTTGCTCAGCGCGAAGATCATCACGAGCGCGGTGTCGATTCGGCCGAGATGATACGAACCAAGCCGGTCGACCAGATCCCTCGACCAACCCTGGGGATCGGGGGGCCGACGGATCATCCGGTGCGACCATCGCAACGGGCCGTGGAGGAGACGGGCCACGTGATCGCGGCCCTTCGGACGCCGCACCGCGATGAGGATGAGCAGCATCGGTATCGTCCCGAGAAGCGTCAAACCGATCCCCACAAGGGCAGCGAGGCCGTTTCCGGAGAGAACTGCACCCAGGGCAATGAGCAGCGCGAACGCGATGGTCGAAACGACACCGGTGATCATCAGCGTCCACGCGATCAGGCCGGAGTCGGCACCTTGATGGCTGTACTCCGAAGCCGTGTGCGCCGTTGCTGCGGCCGAACCGGCCACGGGCACCGTGACGGAAACGGCGTTGCTCGCATAGGTGATCCGCAGCGCCTCCAACAGCGGAATCCGCACCCCTCCCGCTTTCAGGGTGATTCGCTGCACCCGAGCAAAGCTCGCCATCGAGCCGACCTCGAGCAAGAAGGCGGGAACCAGCCAGAGTGGATGTGCGACGCGCACTGAGAACCCGTTTGCGCGAAGCGTGAACACGATCAGCCAGACCGCAAAGATCAGCAGGGCGACGTATTCAATGACGCGGTGGTGGCGGCTCCGCTTCGCACTGTGCAGCTGGCGCTGCGGCAGGTGCCACGACGACCACCCCGCCTTGGCCGCTGGCTCTTCTCGATGA
>JANLRD010000194.1:0-3223 GCA_031368215.1 Acidimicrobiia bacterium
GGCCTGTTCCTCGCCGTACCTGCGATCGGTGGGCTGTTCGGGAGCGTCGTTGCATTCCGGATCTGGCGACGCCTAGGCACGCGTGTTTCCGTCGCCGCCTGCTTCGTCGCCCTGACCGCAGCGCTCGTCGTCCTCGCTTCGACACGGTCGACGATCGTGGCGGCAGCAGCGTTCACCGTCGAGGGATTCATCCCACCGATCGTCAACACGATCATCCGAACACTTCGTCAGCAGGGTGTGCCCTCGCACCTTCTCGGACGAGTGTCGAGCGTTGGCCGACTCATGTTCGTCGGTGCGGCCTTCGGCGGAGCAGTAGTCGCTGGTGCCGTCGCCGACATCTCGACGATCCCTACGGTCTACGGCGTTGCCGCGACGCTTGCATTCGCGGCGTTGCTCGTCGGCGGTCGACGGCTGAGCCGGATTCGCCTCGAATTCGACCAGAACGCCGCCACCATCAGCTGATCGCCGTCGCGCTGGTCACCGTCGAGCGGATCACGAAGCGCTTCGGGTCATGGAACGAACAGCCGGCGTTTCGAGGCGGCCTTGGTTCTTCGCCCACCAGTCCTTCAGTGCCGATGGCTCCATCGGACGAGCGATCCAGTAGCCCTGGACCTGGTCGATGCCGATGTCGCGGAAGAAGGAGAAGGTCTCCTCCGTCTCGACCCCTTCGACCGTCACCTTCTTCCCCAGACGGGTCGACAGCTGGTGAATGGCCCGCACGATCGCCTCGTTCGCCTGATCACCGGGCAGGCCATGACAGAAGGTCTTATCGATCTTAACCTCCGATGCGGGCAGGTCGCGGAGGTACGCAATCGAGGACAGACCGACGCCGAAGTCGTCGACGGCGATCTCGACACCGCACTCGTCACGCAGTACACGCAGCGTGCGCATGGCGTGATCGGCGTCGGCCATGAGCGCGGTTTCGGTCAGTTCGAGCGTGAGACGGCCCGGCTCGATCCCGTACGACTCGATCATCCGCGAGATGCGGCGAGTCAGGTTGGGGGCACGGAGGTTTCGGGCCGAGAGATTGACGGCGACAGTGAGGTCCGGAAAGCCCTCGCTCGACCATTTGCGTAGTTGCAGGAGGCTCCGCTCAACGACGTAGAAGAACATGTCGTTGAGCAGGTCGTAGTGCTCGGCAATGGGGATGAACTCGTCGGGGAACACCAGCCCCCGTGTCGGGTGGTTCCAGCGGACGAGGGCCTCTACCCCCGTGAGCTTGCCGCCTTGGGGAAGGTCGATCTTGGGCTGATAGTGCAGGATGATCTCGTCGTTCTCGAGCGCTCGCCTGAGCTCTCCCAGCAGGGTGACCTGGGCGTGATCCCTCCCGTGACGCTCAGCGCTGTAGAACACGAAACCGTTGCGTTGCGCCTTGGCGGACTGTAGGGCCTGATCAGCTTCACGGAGCAACTCCGACGGCTCCGTGCCATCGGCCGGGAACGTCGTGATGCCGGCGCTCGCGGTCAGCGAGAACGACATGCCGGCGAGCACCAGCGGTGGTTCGGCGACGGCAGCGAGAAGCTGACCGGCGATCTCGGACATGTGGAACTGATCGATGCGAACCGAAGTGCCGGCGCGTTCCGCCTGCTGGCGGGCGGAGAGGGGCCGATCCTCGAGCGACGGCACGAGAACGGCAAACTCGTCGCCACCGAGGCGGGCAACGAGCGACCCGACCGGCGACACCTCTCGCAGTCGGGAGGCGAGGATGGCGAGCGCCTCGTCACCCTGCTGGTGGCCGACGCTGTCGTTGATCAGCGAGAAATGGTCGAGGGCCAGGAGCACGAGCCCACCGTGGGACTTCGATTGCAGCACATCGTCGAAGACGTCGCGAAAGCGTCGACGGTTGGCGAGGTCGGTCAAGGGATCATGAAAAGCGAGGTACTCGCGCTCGTCGACCTCACGGCGGAGATCGTCGATCAGCGCGCTGTTGGAGAACCAGGCACCGAGGCGGTCGGCGACCGTTTCGACGAGCGAGTCCGTCTCGGCGTTGAACGCCGTGCCGACCTCTGGTTCGGCCAGGACGAGCCACCCCACCCGTTCGCTACCCGCCTGAAACGACGCTCCTCGAACGACCGGATGCTCGCTCGAACCGAGCAGCTGCTCCCGAACGGCGCCGAGCGCGTGGATGTCGAGCGCCGGTCCAGCGTCAAGGCGTTGCGGGAGCTCAAGGGCGACCAGCCGATCGTCGGCCCACCGATAGGCAACCGGTCCGACGAAGAGAACAATCCGCCGGACCCGAGCGATCGCTGCCAACTGCGATGCAAACTCCGAAATCGACGCGTCCCCAGGGGTAGAAGCAGTGAGTTCGGCCGTGAGATGGGAAAGCGCCGAAAGCGCATCGGCCTTCCGCGACCGCTCGATCTCTCCCCGCCACGATTGAAAAAACAAAGCGGCGAACGGCAGCGCGGCAACCACCGCGTAGTCCCAACTCTCCCACGCGGCTAGAAGAACAAGACCAAGCAACGCCGAAATCGCCGCAATGCCGATCGAGATCGCGGCACTCCGCACGGCTTCGCGTCTTGACACACTTCCGCCACTGATCATGATCACAGCAAGAACCGCCAGCACGGTCAGGATTTCAACTACGAGAAAAGAAATGAGTACCCGGCCTCGTGAGCCCCAGAATGGCAAATGAGTGACCAGGAAGGCCAAGCCGGCGGTTTGAGCGCCGCTGAGTCCGACGTTAAAGATGATTCTTTGAGGTGTGGCACGTAGTCGCCAAACGAGGGCGGAACCGGACCCGATCAGCCGGGCGACGAGCAGAAAACCAGGCCCAAGCAGCGCCAGTCCGAAGACCATCGGAAGTTCGATGAAGCCGTGCGACGAAGCATCGCGGCCAATGCGAAGGGACACCCGTCGAATATCAACGAGCCCGAACGCAAGGGTGATCACCACGAGATGGACGATTGAACCCGTTCCACCCTCGAACGCCGACACGACGATGGATCCAGCCAAGAATCCCAGACCAATGAGCGATGGAAGGTTCTTTCTTGATCTCGTGCTCAGGAGTGAACTACCGTTCATATGTCCGCTTTGCAAGGGACGGTAGCAACCACCACACAAAGGCAGGTAAGTCATGCAGAGCACACAATGGGGATGAACCCATAAGTTGTCCTTTGGGACAGTGATGAAGCCGAGTGATGTGATGACCCCAACCGGTCATCACGGAGCTCGGCTTTTTCGCGTCCACGGGCTGATTGTCGGCATTGCGCCGCCGTATCTG
>JANLRD010000205.1:0-25845 GCA_031368215.1 Acidimicrobiia bacterium
TGATTGCCGTGAACGGTCACCGACGACACCCCGCCGCGAGCGAAGAGCAGTCGGGCGAGCAGGTCCGGAGGCCGAGGCCCCTCGGCCGATTCGATCGACGTGTAGCGCTCGTGACCCATGCCGGTGAGGGCACGGTTCGTCTCGAAGCGGACGATGTCGCGGCGTGCACTCGACTTCTCGGTGACGGTGATCAGCTGGCCCATGAGGCGGTCATTCTTTCACCTCCGACCCGTCGTGGTCGCGCGAGTGGGTCTCACGGGCGGTGACGCGCCGCGGAGCCGCTCGGCGCCGGGAGACAGAGTTACGTACGACTCGGTCGCGGTGGGAGCGTTGCTGGTGTTGCGAGCAGGGAAGCGCAGCGGAGCAGCGCAGCGCCAAGGGACGAGGTCTACGCTCGACGGCGGTGAGTGATCACGTGACGAACCCTGACTCGCAGGCACCGGAAAATACGCCGATCCTCGCCGTTGCGCTCACCGAGGGCGGCACCCTCACGGTGACGGACACCTCCGACGAGGTCCACGGCTGGCGGGTCAGCCGTCTCACCGAGAACGTGCCAATCGCCACGATCATCACGACGATCGGTCTCGTGCTCGCGACCGCAGCGATGATCACTGTGCTGTCTCGCACTTCGCGGATCATCACCTGGATCCTCGTGGCGGCCTTCTTCGCCGTGGTCCTCACGCCGCCGGTGAACTTCCTGAGGCATCGCTTCCGCATGCGTCCGGCGCTGGCGGCGTCGGTCGTGTTCATTCTCGGGCTCGCCGCGATCAGCGGGCTCGCGTATCTCTTCATCCGCCCGCTCGCCGAGCAGGGAACGCAGTTCGCCAACAACCTGCCGCAATACGTCCGTGACGCCAAGAACGGCAAGGGACCCGCCGGCAAGCTGGTGAAGCGCTACCAGCTCGACGACTGGCTCGACAAGAACAGCGACGAGATCCAGGCCAGGGCGCAGAAGATCTTCGAACCCAACAAGGTCCTGGGTGTGGCCGTCGGAACAGTGGGAGCGGTCTTCTCCACCATCGCCGCCGTGCTCACCATCGCCGTGCTCACCTTCCTCATGCTCCTCCAGGGCCATCACCTCCTGATCATCATGAACCGGGTTTTCCACCCCGAAACGCAGCTCCGATTACAACGCGTCGGCCGACTCTGCGCGCGCGCCATCAACGGATACGTGAACGGCAACCTCGCCATCAGCGCGGTCGCCGGCCTGGGAACGTGGATCTTCCTCCTCATTGTGCAGGTGCCGTTCGCCGGCGTGTTGGCACTGTGGGTCGCGTTCGCCGACCTCATCCCACTCGTCGGCGCCACCCTCGGCGCCATCCCGACGATTGCCGTTGCCTTCCTCCACTCCACCGCGGCCGGCATTGCGACGACCATCTTCTACGTGGTGTACCAGCAGATCGAGAACCACGTGCTCCAGCCGATAATCATGGCGCGAACCGTCGCCCTGCAGCCGCTTGTCATTTTAATAAGTGTGCTTATCGGCGTGGAACTCTTCGGCCTTCTCGGCGCCCTGTTGGCCATCCCCGTTGCCGGCATCATCAAAGTCATCGGGGCGGACATCCTCGCCCATCGACGGCCGGACCTGCTCCCCATCGAACGTCGGGTCAAGAGACGCAGACCGAGCCGACGCTAGGCCACCTCTCGGCGGTAGCGCCGGCGCGCCTCAGCCTGCTTCGTCCGACGATGACCCGTCGACGAGCTTCGGGGCGTTTCGCCCGCGGTTCTGCGTGACGACCCACCACGTGCCGAGCGCAAACGCCACAGATATCAGGGCGAGCACAACATGCACAGCGATGAACCCCCATCCCCGGTCGCCGTCGAACACGTTCTTGATGCGGGTACCCCACACGAACACCGTCCAGAGCGCGAACGCGCGCAGGAAGTTGGCCTGACCCTTCGTCACCTCAGGACCCTGGGCGCCATGTGCGACGGCCACCCGCGCCGTACATTGCGAGATAGGTGGCCCGTGTTGGACGGACGCCGAGGAACCCGGTGCCCGACGACTGGTCCGGCCCGCCCGGTGCGAACGCATTGAGGTCGTAGTCGAACACACCCGTCCACAGCCGACGCTTCGTGTCGAGGTCGTCGTGATAGCTCGCCACACCCCAGACGAGCAGGCCATCGCCGCTCGCCGCGACCTGCCAGTGATAGGCCACCTTCGGGTTCGACCGGATGTTGCGGGCTTTCACCGAATCGCCGCCGCACATCGTCCAGAGCACCTCGCCCTCCCAGCATGGGTGAACGGGCACGACGTCCGGCTCGCCGTCGGCGCCGACCGTGGCGAGGTGAGCCCACGGACTGAGCGCCGTGCCGTAGGCCTTGACTTCGTCGAGGGTCATCGTTGGGTTGAGCGGTTCCATCCTCGTAGTCTGCCGCGCACGCGCGGGCCCTCCGGTTGGTGACCCGGGATTGTCCCGTTTCGCCGTTTGGAGGGCCGACACCGTAAGTTGGTCCCGCCCATGGTTGGGCGCGTCGAACACCACCGGAGGACCAGCAATGTCCAACAGCCTTCCCACCGAAGAAGCGTTCCGCGCCGAGGCACGCGAATTCCTCGCCGCCCATTGCCAGCCCCGGGAGACGGAATCCACCCGCAAGTGGGGCGAGGGCAGCGACAAGGTGTCGGTGTTCGAGGAGAAGTCGGCCGAGGCCGAACGTCGCGACGTGGCCAACGCCAAGGCGTGGCGGGCATCGATGTTCGACGCCGGCTTCGGATGGATCGCCGGACCGACGCAACTCGGCGGCCGCGGCCTTCCCGGCACGTATCAGAAGATGTATGACGACGAGGCATCGCGGTTCTCGACACCGAATCTGGGCATGTTCCAGATCGGTCTCGGCATGGTTGCGCCGACCATCCTCGCCCATGCATCGGAATCGGCGAAGGAGGCTTACCTCGCCAAGATGTGGCGCGGCGACATCGTGGGGTGCCAGCTCTTCTCGGAACCGGGAGCCGGTTCGGACCTTGCCAGCCTGCAGACGAAAGCCGAACGTGACGGTGACGAGTGGGTCATCTCCGGTCAAAAGGTGTGGACCACCGGCGCCCAGTTCTCCGACCTCGGTGAGGTCATCTGCCGCACCGATCCGAACCTGCCCAAGCACAAGGGACTCACCGGATTCATCGTCGACATGCATGCTCCCGGCGTGGAAGTTCGCCCCCTCCGCCAGATGACCGGTGGGGCCTCGTTCAACGAGGTGTTCTTCACCGACGTGCGCGTGCCCGACGACCACCGCCTCGGCGACGTCAACCAGGGATGGACCGTTGCCCTCACCACACTCATGAATGAGCGGGCGTCCATCGGAGGCGGCGGCGGTAGCGGACGCTCCGGCAACATGGGCCTCGACTTCCTCGCCGCCATGACGGCGGCGATGGGCAAGCTCGACGACCCGATCGTGCGCCAGAAGCTCATCGACATCCACATCAACAGCGAGGTGAGCCGCTTCACCGGGATGCGGGCGATGTCGAAGATCAAGGCCGGGCAACTTCCCGGTCCGGAGATGTCGATCGGCAAGCTCGCATTGACGATGAACATGATGCGCGTTTCGGAGTTCGTCTCGACCGTGCTGGGCCCGAAGGTCACGGCCGATTCCGGCGAATGGGGCACCTACGCCTGGGCCGACTTCATCCTCGGCGCCCCGGGCATGCGGATCGCCGGTGGTTCAGACGAAGTGATGCGCAACATCGTCGGTGAGCGGGTGCTCGGCCTCCCCAAGGACACCGGCATCGATTCGAACTCCGCATTCAAGGACCTGAAGGTCGGGACCCAGAAATGACCGCCGCATCATGCTGACGGTCGTGGCGCAGCATTCCGGCCTGAGAGCACCGACCGGCCCCGCATGTTGATCGTCGCGGCAGCACTCGTCATCGGCGGCATCGTGCAGCTCGTCGTCACTTCGCGCGCCGCAAGTGGACGGCTCGGCCGCAACAAGTTCGCGGGTATCCGCACTCGGGCGACCATGCTGACGGACGACAACTGGCTCCAAGCCCACCAAGCAGCAAGGCCATTCGGCATGCGGTCGGGTCAGGCGTTCCTTGCCAGCGGCCTCGTGGTCCCCGTTGCCAGGGTTGGACAGCTGCTCGCGCTGGCGGGTGTCGGCTTCGGCATCGTCTGCCTGTACCTGAGCACCAGGGCAGCGGTGCGTGCAGTCACGCCGGTGCAGCGTCGAGGCGAGCCCGCATCGGGAGACGAGTAAGAGGGTCAGCTCGGCGTCGTCGGGGCGTCGGTCTGCTCGACGATGACCTCAGTCACGTTCTGCTTCGTGTTCACCGGCGCCGGAGCGATCGTCGTCGGCAACGGGACGCCACACTTCGTGACGAGATCGACCGTGAGCGGTTTCGCGCGCTGACCGTTGACATCGGACCCCTCGATCGTCACTTTCACGATGGCGCGGGTGCCGTCGGCGGCGATGTCGATCGTGCCCGAATCCTTTCCCGACTCCCCTGACCACGAACCGTCTCCATTGACGACGATGGTGGCCTTCTTTCCGAACACGAAGTAGCCGATGCTGTTCTTGCCGATCCTCGTCGAGTAGTACGCGTCGGGCGCGTTCTCACCCTCGTTGCGGGTGTTGACCTGGGTGAGAACGTCGACGGCCTTTTCCTCGAAGGCCCCGCTGAGCGATCCGTTCGTGAGACACCCGATCCCCCCGAAGTCGGGTCCCGGAACAGCGGGGAGAGGCGCAGCAGCGATTGTTGTCGACGGCTGTGGACCTGTGACCACCACTGTCGTCTCCGACGCGGTTGGGGACGTCGGCGAGGTCGAATCGGAGGAGTCGGATGATCCGGTGCAGCCAGCGACGAGCAGCGCGGCCAACACGCTCAGACCGGCGAAACGCCATCGCTGTGGTCCTCTGCGGTGACCGGGAAAAGACATCGGATGCACGCTAGTTGCCCATCCGAGAGCCGCGGGCGCGCCGGCCTGCGGCTGCACCCACGTCAGGTCCGTCGCGTCCGGGAGAGAAACGACTGCGTTCGCTCGTGCGCCGGATGTTCGAGGACGTCGGCCGGGGCACCTTCTTCGACAATCACACCGCCGTCCATGAACACCACTCGATCGGCGACTTCTCGGGCGAAGCCCATCTCGTGGGTGACAACCATCATCGTCATCCCCTCACCCGCGAGGTCTCGCATCACCTGGAGCACCTCGCCGACCAATTCGGGATCGAGCGCCGAGGTCGCCTCGTCGAACAGCATGACCTTGGGCTCCATCGCCAGCGCCCGAGCGATGGCGACCCGTTGCTGTTGTCCGCCCGACAGTTCGTTGGGCATGGCATCGGCCTTGTTCGACAATCCCACGCGCGCGAGAAGCTCGCGTCCCTTCGCCTCGGCCGCCGCCCGCTCCTGCTTGCGAACGGTGAGCGGTGCGAGGGTCACGTTTCCGAGTGCCGTCTTGTGGGGAAAGAGGTTGAACTGCTGGAAGACCATGCCCATCGATGTACGCACGGTATCGAGGTTGCATTTCGGATCGCACACCTCCACACCGTCGACAACGATCGAGCCACTGGTCGGCTCCTCGAGGCGGTTCACGCAGCGCAGAAGGGTTGACTTCCCCGAACCCGACGGTCCGATGATGCACACGACTTCGCGTTGCTCGACCGTGAGGTCGATACCCTGAAGCACGCGGTTCTCACCGAATGACTTCGTAAGCGCCCTGATGGTGATCAACGTCGGCCTCCCTTCGCTCGCTGCTCGAGGACGGCAACGAGTCGCAGCAGCGGAATCGTGATGACGAGGTAGGCGATTCCGGCAACGATCAGCGGGGTCGTGTTCGCTCGTGCATTCGTCAAGGTACGCGCGTAGGTGAGGATCTCGCGACCGCCCACCTGCACACCGAGGATCGCGATGAGCGACGTGTCCTTGAGCAGAGCAGTCAGCTCGTTGGTGAGTGGCGGAATGATGATGCGAAATGCCTGCGGCAGGATTACCTTGCGCATCGCGATCCCGTGCGTCATGCCGAGCGAGCGGGCCGCCTCCATCTGTCCCTTCGGGATGGCCTCGATCCCGGCCCGGATGCTTTCGGCCAGATAGGCACCGGCCACAATCGACAGCGCCAGACAACCCGGGATGAAGCGGGAACCGAGCGCGCCGAACGGCCATCGCCACAGATTGCCGGTAAGGCTCTTGTAGGCGATCGGAAGGCCGAAGCCGATCAGGATGATCGTGAGCAGCGCCGGAAGGCCGCGAACAATGTCGACCACCGCCGCCGCGCCCCAGCGAACCGGCCGACGACGGCTGATGCGCGCGAGTGCAAGCACCAGACCGATCACGAGTCCGCCGACGAAGGCGATGCTCGTGTAGACGAGCGTGTTGCGCATGCCCTCGGTGATGACCCGCGGGAGCATCTCCCGGACGATGTCGGTCTTGAAGAACTCACCGAGGCCGGCGTCGGCGGCGAGAACTTTGGCGGCGCTCATGCGCCGCCCACGGTAGCCCCGTCAGCCCCGGCCCGCTCCGGACAGTTCCCCGGCGCAGCCAGGACGACGGCCTCCATCAGCGCGCTCAGCCGGCCGCAGCACCGAGGTACGTGGCCACGATCTCCTTGTACTTGCCCGAATCACGGAGTTCGGTCAGCGATGCGTTCATCGCGTCGCGAAGCGCAGGGTTCGACTTCGGCACGACGAATCCGTACGCCTCGCCGGCACCCTCGAACACCTTCGAAACGGTGAGTTCTCCATCGGACCGTTTCGCGGCATAGCCGTTGACCGGCGAATCCTGGATGGCCGCGTCGACCTGACCGGCCTTGAGCGCGGCGATCATCTCGTCGGCACCCTGGAATTCGGTCACCTCGAAGCCGTCTTTCGCGCCCTCGGCCTTGGCGAACTCGGCGCCCGTCGTCGCAGCCTGGGCACCGACCTTCTTGCCCTTGAGGGCCGGGGTGTCGTTGAGCGTCGCCGCGTCGGGCGAGCGGACCAGGATCGTCTGCTGGATGGTGAAGTACGGGTCAGTGAAGTCGTTGGACTTCTTGCGCTCGTCGGTGATGGAGACCGACGACGCGATGATGTCGCACTGGCCGGCGGCGAGCGCCGCGAAGATCCCGTCGAACGGCGTCTTGATGAAGTTCGCCGTCAGACCGTTGTCGGCAGTGATCGCTTCGACGAGTTCGACGTCGATGCCGACGACCTTGCCGTCGGCGCCGTTCTCGTAGTATTCGAACGGGGCATAGGGGATGTCGGAGCACACCGTTACCCGGCCGGGCTTGATCAGCTTGAGCTCTGGTCCGGCCGCGGCAGCCTCGGTTTCCGCAGTCGCTGCTTCGGTCTCCGCTCCTGCAGCCTCCGTGGCCGGCGCCTCGGTCCCGGGAGCGACAGCTTCGGTAGCAGCCGGCGCTGCGGTCGTATCAGCGGAGTTGGAGCTGCAGCCCGCCGCAAGCAGGCTGAGTGAAACGAACAACGCGGCGGAGAACTGTCGGGTACGTGTGCTCATCGGGAAGCCTTTCGGAACGACGCAACGCCAGGCTGGCGGGGAAGCCGCCTAGCATACGCGACGCTTGCATATATGCATCACGACGCGGGTCGACATGTTCTCGGAATACCGGGTCAGACGGTCGAGGCGATCCGCTCGACGTTCGCACGCACGAGATGTCGCAACCCTTGGTGTTCGATCGATTCGAGTCCGAGACGTGCGGTCCTCACGACGGTACGAACGACCTCCTCGGCCACCGGCCGCTGGATCCCCCACCGAATCGCCTCGCCCACGAGGGCGGGGCTCGTAGTGCGCGAAAGGGTCTGCACCTCGCCGACCCACAGCGAGTTGCGGTCTTTGAGCGAAGGCCATAGCAACGTCGGAACGGTGTCGTAGAGCGGCGCGAGGCGGATACTTCCATCGTCTCGGATCATCAGCGAAAAATTCTTCGCATGGGCGTCACCGTTGCCGATGAGGGTGTTGAACACGACGAACGAAAGCAGAACGATCAAGTCATCCTCGCTCCCGAATCGCTTCAGGCAGTCGGCGAGATGCCACAGCGAAGGAGGGCCGGCGCCGACTTGCTGGTACTTGATGCGCCCGCTCCGTGCGGTTGGGTCAAGTCCAAGGGCCTGGAGCAGATCCTCTTGATGCAAACGATCGACTGCGCCATCGCGTTGGGACCGATCGAATCGTTTCACGATGATGCATCGAACATCTCCGAGGGTGACTGCTTCGGACTCGGCAGCCGGCAGGCCGAGTTGGCGCGCAAACGCAAGGCCGGCATGTTCGGCATCGACCACGCCGCGGTGCACGGCATGGTCCGTCTTCAGGAGATGGGTCGAGGGAAAGCCGTGAACCGGCCGCGCCCATCCGTCTTCCGTCTCCACCAGGAGGAGCTTGTTCTGCACGCCGGCCAGCGAGAGTTCACTGTCGTCACGCAACCCGAGCGGGTGTTCGCCGGTGGCAACCTCGGCGACGTGTTCGATCAGCGACGCTGATGAGTAGGGAGCCAATCCCGCCTCACGAACAGAGCCTCCGTCTGGGTCAACGATCTCGAACGCACCGGCCACATCGCGACCGTGTCGCACCAGCAGCGCATAGGTGTCGAACACAGAAACTCGTAGATCGGCCGCAATCAGACGGAGGGCCTCACCCTCCGGGAGCAGCCCGCGACACCACGCGGTTGCCGGGCGCGCGGCACTCGACACTGGCAGCGAACACGAGAGTCCGGGGCGCCCGGCCTCCCGTTGGCCCAAGAACGCCTTTGTGTAGCGGAGCGACACCTCCCCCGTCTTGGTGAAGTTGAGCACGCCGACTCGCTCAGTGCCGCGGCGCACCTCGAGGATTCGCTTCACGAAGGTGAGTCGTTTCGATCGACCAACGTGTCGCCGTCTTCAGCATCATGGGGTTGCGACGGTTGTCCTGCTCTCGACGTGGCCTCCAGTTGGTCGCGGAACTGGTCGCCGGCGGACGCCATCGAGTCTCGAGCCGGGGCGGGCGCGTGTTCCATCACCTCCGCTTGCCCTCGAGCCGGGGCGGGCGCGTGTTCCATCACCTCCGCTTGCCCTTGTGCCGAGGCCAGCGCCCGCTCCATGGCCTCCGCTTGCCTTCGCATCGGGGCCAGCGCGCGCTCCATCGCCTCCTGCTGCCGACGGAATTGCTCCCCAAGACGGATCAAGGGCTCGACCCGCGGGGTCGCCGCGTCATTGATCGACGGGGGGACGACTCGATTCCCACCGAGCGGCTCGAGACGTGGCGTCGTGGGTGGGGCTGGCAGAGCGGCGGTGACCGTGGTGGTCTCCTCGAGGTCCGGATCCGAAATCGACCATCGGATCGTGACCTCGGCACCCAACTCGGCGAGAAGCACCAGGACGTTTTCCAGGAAGCGGCCCGTTCGCCCTGCCTCCAGGTGGGCCAGTTGGGTGCGATCCATACCGACGGATTGCGCGACCTGCGCCTGCGTCCGGGCGCGGTCGCCCCGGATCTCTGCCAACGCGAACCCGAGATCCGACGCTGCTCGGAGAACGATGGCTCGCTCTGTGATCATAGAGACACAAACTATAGACATCAACGAGATGTGTCAATATATTCACATCGATCACTCTACCATCGATGTGGCTTAACAGCCACGCGACTCAGAACAGCGAGTCCTGGCCATCATCAGCGGGAAGAAGATGCGCCGGCACGAGGCGTTCAAGGGGCCACGGCAGGTTGTCCATGAACGCCCACGAACGCCGGTGGATCGACGTCGGCCCGTAGGCCTGGAGCGCCGTCTTGTGCTTCGGACACGGATAGCCCTTGTTCTCGGCGAAATTGAAAGCGGGAAACGAAGCGTCGTCTTCGCGCATGAGCCGATCACGGCTCACCTTGGCCAGGACGCTGGCCGCCGAGATCGACAGGCACGTGGCATCGCCCTTGATCAGGCGCATCGTCGTGCCGGGCTTCACGTACGTTCCGACGAAGTCCCAATTCCCGTCGATGAGCAGGCGGTCGGGCTCCAGCCCCTGGTTGCGAAGTCCGTCGAGGGCACGAACAGCGGCGAGGGTCTGCGCCGCCGACATCCCGATCGCGTCACATTCCTCGTGGCTGACGTAGCCGATCGCCCATCCGCGACACCACGAGGAGACCCGGTCGAACAGCGCCTCACGTTCGCGCTCGGTGAGCATCTTCGAATCACGCACGCCGTTCACGCGTCGTCCCTGGGGAAGCACGGCGGCGCCGATCGCCAGCGGCCCGGCCCATGCGCCACGACCGACCTCGTCCATACCGACGATCACATCGTGCCCCTCGGCCCACAGTTCGTTCTCCACGCTGAGGGTCGGCGCCCGCTTCTTCGTGAGTTTGACGCGGGGCCCGGGTCGCCGGAGCGGGGACTTCGCCGGAGCACTCTCGGCTGGGCGCATGATCATCACGCCCCCATTGTTGTCAGTGTTCGAGGGCAGGGGTGGCGATCGACTCGACGACGTCCGTACGGCCGGAGCGAAGCGCCAGCGTGGTGATGGCGACTGTGCCGAGCACACCGACCAATGCCGGCACGCCGAACACCCAGCGCCAGCCGAAACTATCGGCGACCTTGCCGCTGAGGGGACCGGCGAGTGCCTGACCGAGATCGTTGAACATCAGTAGCGACGCGACAGCAACGCCGCGCTCGGCCGACGGTGCGCGTGAGGTGACGATCGAGGTGATCGCCGGAAACGACGCGCCCGACCCGACGCCGATCACGACCATCGCGAGGTAGCCGACCGCGGCCGACGGTGCAGTCGCGGCAATGGCCAGGCCGACGGCCCCCAGAGCAATACCGGGAACAGCGACGGAGAACGGGCCTCGCCGATCGGCGATTCGCCCGCTGACGAGCCGGACCGCAAGGACCGAAGCAGCGAAGACGGCGAAGAGGGTGCTCGGGCGTCCGACGGCGAGATTCTTCGCGTAGTCCGGTGTGAACGCACTCACCGTGGAGAACGCGAAGGCAACGGTGAGGAGGGCGATGCCGGGACCGATGGCACCGCGGTAGATCGTGAGCCGAGCGACCGGATCGGCGGACCCGGGTACTGACTCTCGCGCGGGGAACCTGATGAAACGGGCCGCTCCGACTGCCGCCACATGACACAGCGCCGAACCGATCCACACCACGAAGAACCCGGACCGCAGGAGCTGCTCCGCCAGCAGAGGTCCGATAATGAAGCCGAGGTACACGGCCACCGAGAGACGGGCAACGGCCTTCGTCTGCTCGTCGGCCGGCGCGAGCTCGGTGGTCAACGACAACGCGGCCGTGTAGAAACACGCGCCAACTGCTCCGGCCGCGAACCGGAGGACGGCCACGACATAGGGCGAGTTCGCCCAATGCAGACCAACGATGAGCGCCGCCATGACGAGGGGAGGCCACAGAAGAAGGAGCCGGGCGCCGGATCGATCGAGGAAGCGACCGATGAACGGGCGCGCGATGAGCGCAGCAACGAAGAAGATCGTCGCGGCGAACCCTGTGAGGGCGCGGGACGCACCCAGCTCGTCGCGGAGGTAGCGCGGCACCGATCCGATCGCTACACCGGTGGCCAGGAACTGCAGGAACACCGCAAGATCGAGCCGCGCGGTGGGCCGCGCCCAGTATCCCCTCAACACGGCGAACGAACTAACGCGCCGTGACGAAGCCGCCGAGCCCGTCGACGAGCGCGAGCACAGAGGCGAGACCGCGAGACGAACCCGTGGGCGCGTGCGGAAGCAAGAACGTGCGCACGCCGGCAGTGACCCCGAGCGCGTCGTTCACGTGGTTGTCGCCGACCATGAGCGCGCCCGAAGCCTCCGCCCCCAGAGCTTCGAGCGCCACGTCGAACAACAACGGGCCGTCAGCTTTGAGCGCGCCGTGGCGATACGAGAGGACGAACACGTCGATGAACGAGTCGAGACCATGATGTTCGAGCAACGGTTCGAGCGCGAACGCGACATCGGAGATGATCGCGATCTTCAACCCTCGTTCCTTGGCCCCTTCAAGAAACGCACGAGTGTCCGCATACGGAACCCAGCCTTCCGGCCCGGTTTCGTGTTCGTAGAGCGCGTCGGCCAACCCCGGTGCTCGTTGGTCGAGCGCTGACCACAGGTCGGTCCAGCACGCACGATGCAGCTCGGGAGTTCGATCGCGTCCCTTGGCAAACTCCTCCGGAGTTCTCGACGCCACTCGCGCCTCGTCCCACAGTTGCGTTGCGTCGTCGAGCGAGATCGTCGACCCGTGCGCCGCCGCCCACGAGACGATGAACGACGGTGACGACGCGGTGTCGAAGAGGGTGTGGCCGAAGTCGAGGAGCAGCGTGTCGATCGGGGGTGCGACGAGCACGATTCGAGCTACGCCATCTTCTTCTGGAGGCGTTCGTTGAGCGCCTCGAGGAAATCCTCGGTGTGGAGGAACGGGGTGTCCTTCGAGACGAGCAACGAGAGGTCCTTCGTCATCTGACCGGCCTCGACCGCTTCGATGCAGACCTTCTCCAACGTGTGGGCGAAGTTCGTGACCTCGGGTGTCGCGTCCATCTTCCCCCTGTAGGCAAGGCCCTGTGTCCAGGCGTAGATCGAGGCGATGGGATTGGTCGAGGTCTTGTTGCCCTTCTGGTGCTCGCGGTAGTGCCGCGTGACGGTGCCGTGGGCCGCTTCCGCCTCAACCGTCTTGCCATCGGGAGTCATAAGTACGCTTGTCATCAGCCCGAGCGAACCGTATCCCTGGGCAACGGTGTCCGACTGCACGTCGCCGTCGTAGTTCTTGCACGCCCACACGTAGCCGCCCTCCCACTTCATCGCACACGCCACCATGTCGTCGATGAGACGGTGCTCGTAGGTGAGCCCGGCCTTGTCCATATCGGCTTTGAACTCGGTCTGGTAGATCTCCTCGAAGAGGTCCTTGAACTGACCGTCGTAGGCCTTGAGGATCGTGTTCTTCGTGGAGAGGTAGACCGGCATGTTGCGGTCGAGTCCGTAGCGCAGCGATGCCCGGGCGAAGTCGCGGATCGAATCGTTGAAGTTGTACATCCCCATGATCACGCCGCCGTCGGCGCCGAAGTCGGCCACCTTCAACTCGACCGGAGCGCCACCGTCTTTGGGCACATAGGTCATGGTGACGGTTCCTGCGCCCGGCACCTTCCAATCGGTGGCCTTGTACTGGTCGCCATGAGCATGGCGGCCGATCACGATCGGCTTGGTCCAGCCCGGCACGAGGCGCGGGATGTTGGAGATCACGATCGGCTCACGGAAGATGACGCCGCCCAGGATGTTGCGGATCGTCCCGTTCGGGGACTTCCACATCCTCTTCAGGCCGAACTCCTCAACGCGCTGCTCGTCGGGCGTGATCGTGGCGCACTTCACGGCGACGCCGTATTTCTTCGTGGCGTTCGCAGAGTCGATGGTGACCTGGTCGTCGGTCGCGTCGCGGTGCTCGATACCGAGGTCGAAGTACTTCAGGTCGATGTCGAGGTACGGCAGGATCAGTTTGTCCTTGATGAACTGCCAGATGATTCGGGTCATCTCGTCACCGTCCATTTCGACGACGGGATTGGCGACTTTGATCTTCGACATGATGGGTTCGGACTCCTCGGGTGTCTTCCAGCGGACCCGGAGAGTCTACGAGCCCGGGCCGACCGGACAAGACAAGTAGCAGACAAGCTGCGAGAACTCCGATGAGGCGTCGATCCGCCGCCAGACCTTCGACCCCGGCGGAAGGACCAAAGGCCCTTTCTGTCTCCCTCGGTCCTGGCGCAGGGTGAACGTGCCGCACGATCTCGACACGTGCTGTTCAGCTTGCACCCGACACCTTCTTGGAGATTCCCTCATGCGTTTTCGCTCTACTCGGCTGACCGCTGGTCTGCTTGCCCTGACGGTCGGCTCGTTGGTCATGGTCGGCTGCGGTTCGGACTCCACCAAGGACGCCGGAAAGCCGATCCCGCCGAGTGCGCCGACCGCCTCGGCGACCGAGGCCACGGCAGTCAGCGAAGCAGCCGCACCGGCTGCATCGGCCGCGACCAAGGCCGGCAAGGTCGTCGGCCCGGCGGGCAACATCTTCTACGTCGCCGTCGGCGCCGGGTCGTTCCTGACCCTGGCCAAGCTCCTGGCCAACGCCGACCTGCTCGAGACGATCAAGGGCGACGGACCGTTCACGGTGTTCGCGCCGACGGACACGGCATTCGCCGCGGTTCCCGCCGACACCTTGAAGGCACTGTTGGCGGACAAGGCGAAGCTCAAGAAGGTGCTCCTCTACCACGTCGTTCCCGGCACCGTCATGGCCAAGCAGCTCAAGGCAGGCGACCTGAAGACGGCCGAAGGCGCGGCGCTCAAGCTGACCGACACCGCGGGCGTGTTCACCGTGAACGATGCCAACATCGCGGCGGCCGATGTGGTCGCCTCCAACGGTGTCATTCACGTCATCGACAAGGTCCTGCTCCCGCCCGACCTGTAGGCCGACAGGGTCGCCGCTCCGGCGCCTGCGGAACGGTTGCAAGAGATCGGCGCCTCGGCGGCGCGTCGACGACGCGCGTAGGCGCTCAGCAGTTCGACGCGTCGACGGCGCACGCGTCGGCGGCGGCGTCGGCGAGAGCGGCGGCCTCGGCCTTTCGGGCGGCGAGACGACGGAAGATCCGGAGGAACTGCTCCGGGTCCTGCGCCCCGGGAAGCACGCCGACGCCGTCGAACACGAACGACGGGACCGCGGTGATGCCCCGCTCGATGGCCCCGTCCATCTCCTCTCGCGTCTCCCGGACGAACGCGACCGACGCCAGCATCGCCCGGACCGCGTCGGCGTCGAGACCGCAGCCGGAGGCGATCGAGACGAGCTCTTCGACGTCACCGACGTTGCGGCCCTCGGTGAAATAGGCCCGCAGCAGGTGCTGCTTCAGCGCTCCCTGCAGTGGTTCGCCGCCGACCTCGTAGGCGTAGGCAAGGAGGCGGTGGGCATCGAAGGTGTTGCCGCGCTTGGCGATGGCGAAGTTGAACTCCCAACCAACGGTCGCGGCAACCTCGGTGACGTGTGACGTGATCGAGAGAGCCTTCTCCATCCCGCCGAACTTCTTCGCGTACGCGTCAATCACCGGCGAGCCCGTGGACGGGGCCGTCGGGTCAAGCTGGAAAGGCCGCCAGATCACCTGGATCGGCTCTCCGCCTTCCGCGGCATAGGCCGCTCGGGCCGTCTCGAACTTGGCCTTGCCGATCGCGCACCACGGGCAGACCACATCGGAATAGATCTCAACCTGCATGGGCGACGACGCTACCGCTCGACGCAGTCCCTCAGCGAGTGGGAGGTGGTGCGCCGAGGCAGGTACTCAGAAGGTGACCCATTCCTCGGGCGGGATGCCCCGCTCGGCCAAGCGGTGCTTCGCCCACACCGGGACACCGATCGATTCACCGGCGTTGATCTTGGCGAACATCGGGCCCTCGGATGCCCACACGTGACAGGTGTCGCGGTTGGCCTCATGTCCGGCCCGCATGCTCTCCTGGCGCTTCTCCGGGTCATCCGCCATGATCGACATCGCGTCGTTCGACACGGCGTGGAAGAACGACCAACGCGCCTGCATCGCCACCGGCGCCATCGCGTTGAGCAGAGCAACGAAATGGGTGCACGACCGAGGGCCGCCGAAGAGCGTCTTCACCTTGTTGCCGAACCCTCGGGCGATCGACGTGCCGACGAGTTCCTGGAACACCGGGAGAATGAGCGGGCACTGTTCCTGTGGGTGCGTCAGCATCGCTGTCCGCACTTCGGTGATGGCGAAGGTGATGCCGTTGATGACGAGCTCAATGTGCATGTCGTGCAGCGTCATCGGTTCGTTGTCGACGATCCCCCACAGACCGTCGGGTCGTACGTCACGCATCACGCCGATCAGTCGAAAGTGGGACTCGTCTTCGACGAACGCCTCGATCTCATACGCGCGCGTATGAAGCAGCTTCTTGGTTGTCACAGCGAACGAGCGTAGGAGTCAGTCGAGTGATTTGAACAGTTCGGGCGTGATCGGGCAGTCGGCGCGGCGGACGGCGTCGTCGGGTGAGACCAGACCGGAGGGCCCCACGACGGCGTCGACATGGCTCAACGGCACGAGTTCCAGGTCGTTGTCCCACGGATCGGCCTCGTCGTCGAGGCGCCTGGCGTAGGCCTCCCACAGACGGCCGGGGAGCACGCGCCCGACGCCGGCAACGACCCAGACCGGCACGCCGGCGAGCTTGGCCACGGCCGCTGCAGCCCGGCTACCAGGTGAGGCCGAGAAGCCACTGGGGCCGAGTCCGTGGGCCTCGAGCAACACCAGCGAAGCCTCCGCCGCCGCCGCCCCGATCCCCCGCTCGTCGACAAGTACCGCCTCATTTCCCAGACGCTCGAGCCTCGACACGAGCCGTGCGCCGTCGTCGAACGTGTCGACCGCGAACACCCGGACATCGCCCCGCTTGGCCAGCGCGGGAACGATCGTCTCGGGCCACCCGAGCACGACGACCGATGCATCGACCGGCAGCAGTTCGATCAAGGCGGCAATAGTCAGGTCGGCATCGATCTCACTCGATGCGTCCCATGCCTCAGACCCGGGATCGGAGGAGGCCAGGACCCGGGCGGCGAGCCACCAGATGGCCGCCGAATGGGGTTGGCGGTCGACGAGCCGACGACACGCCGTGACCAGGGCCGCCGGGTCGTCGCTGAAGGACGCCAGGGCGGCCGCCGACTCCCGAACGACCAGGGAGAACCGGTCGTCGCTCGCTCGGGCGACGTAGCGAAGTCGTTCGATGGGATGCATGGTCGGCCTGGTATCTGTCGGCGAGGTGGACATGCTCGGCGGCCGGACGGCGTCGCGGGGCACTTGGTACAGGAGTGACCCTACCGCCCGTCGGCCGCTACGGACTCGGCGTGGTGGCGACGGACGAGCGCGCCGAACCGCCGAACCCGCGCATGAGTCGCATGACCCAGTGCGTTCAGAACTGAACCCGACTACAAAGGTCTGCCATGGCTGGGGAGCGTGTCGGGCGTTTCATACTGACCGACCTTTTGGGGCGGGGCGCCACGAGCGTCGTGTGGCGCGCCATCGACACCGTCTCGCCGAACGACCGCAGTCGCGATGTCGCGGTGAAGCGGCTGTCGGTCCCGGAGTCGCCAGCCGACCGGGAGCGCTTGGCCCGGGAGGCCGAGGCGCTGGCGAAGCTCGACCATCCGAACGTGATCCGGGTTCGGGAGGTCGTCCCCGACGGGCCCGGGATCGCACTGATCCTCGACCTCGCCGACGGCGGCACACTCGCCGATCGGCTCCGGGAGTCGGGCCCACTCGCCCCCGAGGAGCTTCGAGAGTTGCTGGCACCCGTGGCCGACGCCCTCGACGCTGCCCACGTGGTCGGTCTCGTCCATCGCGATGTCAAGCCGGCGAACGTCTTCATCGCCGCCGACGGCCGGGCACTCCTGGGCGACTTCGGCATCGCGCACGATGCCGGCCGCACCCAGATGACCCGGACCGACATGGCGATCGGGACCGCCGCCTACCTCGACCCCGAGGTGCTGAACGGGACGGAACCGGGACCGGCGAGCGACCAGTACGCCCTCGGGGTCACCATGTACGAAGCACTGACCGGACGAACGCCGTTCGGTGGCGCCGTACCGATGGCCGTGCTGCGCGCCGCCGAACTGGGCGCTTTCGAGCCACTGGACCCCCAACAGATCGGACCGCAGCTCGCGTCGGTCATCGAGCGGTCGTTCGCCCGCCTCCCGAGCGATCGGTTTGCGACGACCGGCGAGCTCGCTGCAGCGTTGCGGGACCCCGAGCGCTTCGCCCACGAGGACAGTGCAGATCGTTCGTCCACCATCGCGTTTCGCCGAGCGGCATTCGGGAGCACGCTCGCCGACGCACCCTCGGTGCGGTCCCCGAAGCGACGGATCATCGCCGGCAGTGCGGCGGTCGCAGTGCTGATGGCGTCGGCGATCGGAGGCGCGCTCCTGCGCGATAGGGGGACCCGCCAGCTCAGCGACCCGGTCGCCGCGGCCCTTCCGGTGTGCAGCGCCGAGACCCAGCCGCAGTGCGTCCGTTCGTTCTTGCGGACCTCGACCGGCATCGAGGTGACCTTCGCCGACGATCACGTGGCGACCTACCGGGTCGGCGAACGCGATGACGCGCTCCGCGTGTCGAACTGGCTCTGCGGGGAGCGGGCGACGCTCGCTCTCTACCGCCCGAGGACAGGCACGATCTACTACTTCTCGTCATGGCCGGATTCGCGATCGGACGAGTCCACGAAGGTAGCGGCGGACCGCACCGGCATCGCCGGTGCGACCGCGCTCCTTCCGTCGGATCGTGACGGCAACGGATGCGGCGACCTGGCTCTGCAGACAGCGTCCGCCCGCACCTGGTTCCTCCCGTCGGTGCAGGCGAGCCGGTTGGTGGGCCTGCCCGAGATCGAGGCTCCCGTGATCCGATCGACACAACCGTGAGCACGGCGCGTCGACTCTCGGCACCACGCGTCGCCACGCGCAGAGGCACACTGCTCGCGCTGGTCGCTGTCGTCGCGTCCATCGCGTCGTCGTGTGGTTCGTCGTCCTCGATCACCGAAGCCAACGCGCCGAACACGACCGTGGCCGGACCTCCGGTCGAGTCGATCGCCTTCGACCTCGTGGGTGAACGCGGCGGACCGGGCAGCGTCCGACCCACCAGCAGCCCCGCCGTCTCAGATGCCGCGGAGCCGGTGGCTATCCCGTCTCCGACGGACACCTCGACACTGCCGGCGGCATCTCCTGTCGTCTCGCCGAGTACGCCGCCGACCACCGTCGTCGCGGCCGCACCGGCACCGCTGTCCGTCACCCCGACAACCCGGGCACCGAGCGCTCGCCCGACGGTGACACCCGTGACGCAACCGCCGACGGTGAGTCCGAAGCTCCCCGCACCGCCGACGACGCTTCCTCCGGCCACCACAGCGACCGTCCCATCGACCACCGCGTCACCCCCGCCTGCGGCCCCGACGACCGCCCTTGCGGCGACAGTGACCACGACCGTTGCGCCGACCGCCGTGACCGCATCGGCGCCGCCGACGGTCGCGCCGACCACGAAGGCCCCCACGGCCCTTGCTGTCGCCGGGGCCGCATGCCGCCGCAGCCAGCTCGGCCAGCAGCGTCGCACCAAGGCCGGGGTGGCCGTGCAGTGCGAGTCGAGGTTGCAGAAACGCCGATGGACGCCGGTGACCACCGTGGCCCCTCCGACGACCCTCGTCACCGCGCCGACCCTCGGACCGGGCTTCGACGGAACCACGATCCGCATCGGGCTGCTCACCACCACGACTCACCCCGTGTGGGGGACGCTCGGCCGGGCGATCAGCGCCGGCATCGAGGCTCGCGTCGCCGCCATCAACCGCGCCGGCGGGATCACCGGTCGGTACCGGATCGTCGTGGTGAAGGGCGAGACCAACTACGACCCGGCCGAGACGCTGAACCAGATCCAGGCGACGAAGTCGAACGTCGCGCTCTACGTCAGTCTTCTGGGCACGCCGTCGACGGAGGCGGCCGAGCCGCTGCTGCGCACTGAAGGACTCGTGGCCAGTCCGGCCTCGCAGGAAGCGAGATGGGCCACGTCCCCCACGCTGCTCCCGGTGTTCAACAGCTACCAGGTGCAGGCGATCAACGGCATCGCGTACTTCGCCGAGCAGTTCGCGCTGAGCAACCCCGGGGTGCGGCCCGTCGTGTGCGCGGTGTCGGTCGGGACGAGTTTCGGCGATGCCGGGAGCGAAGGGATCCGCGCTGCAGCGGCGGCGCTGCCGGTGACGCTCGGACCGATCGTCACGCTCGCCGCGAGCGAGACTTCCTTTGCGCCGGCCGTCGGCGCGCTCAAGGCCGGCGGCTGCCAAGCCGTGTTCCTCACCGTCACGCCACTCCAGACGCTCGGCATGGTCGTCACCGGCCGGCAACTGTCGCTCTCGACGAGGTGGATCATCATGGGAGCCTCGTTCTCCGACCGCATCGTCACCCCGCAGACGGGGCCGCTGTTCGAACAGGGCGCCTGGGTCGTCGGCGACGGGACCCAATGGGGCGACGAAACCGTTCCCGGCATGGCCCAGATGAAGGCCGAGCTGCTTGCCTCCGACAACCGGTTCTGGACGGAGAACCCCGATGTCGGCCTTTCGTTCGGCTGGGCCCAGGCGCGAACCATCGAACAGGTCTTGGAGACCGCAGCGGCGCGGGGCGATCTCAGCCGGGCCGGCATCCTCGCGGCGTCACGGGCAACGGGTCCCGTCGCTCTCGGCGGTATCGGCTCGACGATCGACTACTCCCAGCCGGTCCGGCTGGCGAACGCGAAGACCACGATCTTCAACGTCGACAACTCGTATCGCAACGCCATCAAGGTCCTGGCGCGGGAGTACGGCTCACCCGCCGCGGCCGCCTACCGGCGTTGAGAGCCGGTCAGCCCCCACCGGGGATCGTGACGCCGGGCGGCAGGGTGACTCCCGGAGGAAGGGTGATGCCCGGCGGCAACGTGATACCTGGTGGCAACGAGACCGTCGGAATCGACGGCAATATCATCGATCCTTGACCGGCGGCCACGATCGCCGAGCCCGTCGACAGGAAACGCACCTTGGCCGCCCAGGTCGGCTTCCAGCTCTTCGGCGCCCGAGGGGGCTTGGGCGGGAACGAGAAGTTCTGCTCTCCCCCATACGCCACGCTGTTGACGAAGGAACCCTCCACACCCGACAGCACTTCTTTCGGGACAGCACACGACGTCGTCGACGGCGGCAGCACGGCACGCTGTCTGATGAGCCGAGCGACTTCGGCATCGGGGATGTGCGAGGACAGACCGGAGCCGAAGTCGCGAACGTTCGACGACGTCCACACGACGAAGTCGCCGCCTGCGTTCAGACCGAAGCTCTGCAGGCTGTAGCCGAGAGCCCCACCGACGGCCGGCCACGAGGCATTGCCCGCTCCGCTCGGCATCGCGTCGACCTTCAACGACATCGGGCCCATGAAGTCGCGGGCGAGCGAGAAGCGGATCTCCGGGCTGTAGTTGCCGTTGATGGTGTGATCGCCGACAAGCGACGAATCACCCGGGATCGCCGGCGAATCGGGCTGCGGCCATTCCCCGTAGGTCTTGGCCGACCGCGACGACGGCGGTGTCGAGCCGACGATGCGCAACGCCGCGAGCCCGGCGGGGAACTTCCCTTGGAGGATGGCATTCAGGTCCAACACGAACGGCTGACCCGGGCCGGCCTTCTCACCGCAGCCCCAGTAGAGCAGCATTCGGCCGAGCTTGCCGCTCTGGCGTTGGAGTTCCCGGAGCCCATCCACCTCGCTCGGGATCGTGCGGGGGGTTTGCGGTGTCACGAGCGGCAGCGACGGTCCGATCTTCATCCCGCCGGGCACGACATGGGCAGCCTGCGGCGGCGCCGCCGAACCCGTCGAATACAAGCGGAGGTCCATCGTCCGCGATGAGCCGGCGAACCCTGACGCGGTCTCGACGGTCATCCAGTAGTTGGCGGTGGGCTTGGCCTGCGACTGGGCGATGCCGGCCGGGAGCGCGACAGCACCCAGCACAACTCCGCAGAAGACAACAGTGGCACGACGACGCATGGGAATCCTTCCGATGAAACGAACGTGTCGACCGTACGGAAGGCGGACCGAACTGAACATCGTGGCACCACGAGAACACGACGCCCGGGTGGACAGCGACCGCGAAGCATCGCCGCTGCCGGGTGCCCCTGGGATCGAGGTCAGCCGTGTCGAATCAGCCGCGCGCCTCGGCGTAGGCCGCTCGCACCGACGGGGCGTCGCACGACGGATCGGGCGTCACGACCTCGCCGCCTCCGAGGCCCCACTCGTGGCGAAGGTGCACCAGTGATGCTTCGCCGAGTCCGCCTTTCGCCACCGACCACACGACGGCCGCCTGCAGCGCGGCCCCGACGGCAACATGCTCGTCGGCGGAAGGAATCGTGACCGGGCGTTGGGCGAGATCGGCGACGACCCGGCGGAACGCCGCTGATCGCGAACCTCCGCCGATGAGGATCAGTCGGCCGTCGTCACGCACACCGGCACGGCGAAGCGCATCGAGTCCGTCGAGCAGTCCGCAGACGACGCCCTCGACCGACGCCCGGGCCAACTGGCCGCGCGATACGTCCGACCGGATGCCCGAGATCACCCCGGTCGCGTCCGGTCGGTTCGGTGTGCGCTCGCCGTCGAAGTATGGAACGCACACAACCCCACCGGCACCCGGCGCGGTCTGCACCACGAGCGCCTCGAACTCGGCGTGGTCCACTCCGAGCAACCGTGCCGTTGCGTCGGTGACCTTCATGGCGTTGAGCGTGCACACGAGGGGGAGGAACCGGCCGGACGCGTCAGCGAAGCCGGCGACCGCTCCCGACTCGTCTGACGTCGGGGTGTCGGACACGGCGTAGACGGTGCCCGACGTGCCGAGGCTGATGACAACGTCACCGGCGGCGAGCCCGAGGCCGAGGGCCGCCCCCATGTTGTCGCCGGTGCCGGGCCCCACGAGCACACCAGGCCCAAGACCCAACGCTTTCGCGGCTTCCGCGGTGAGGGTGCCGCCGATCTCGAAAGGCTCGAGCACCCGCGGCAACGCCGACGTCCACTCGCGTGCGTCGTCGACAAGGGCGAGCAGGTCCGTGCGCCATTCGCCGGTCAGCGGAGACCAGTAGCCGCTTCCCGACGCGTCACCCCGATCGGTGAAGCGTTCTCCGGTGAGGCGGCGGTTCAGCTCGTCGTGGGGCAGGTGGACCGACGCCATGCGGGCGAACGCATCGGGGTGGGACGCTCGGAGCCACGCCAGCTTGGTGATCGTGAAGGCCGCAACGGGGACGCTCCCCACTGCGTCGGCCCAGCCCTTTGCGCCGAGCCGGGCCACGAGCGCGTCGGCCTGGGGAGCGGACTCGGTGTCGTTCCACAGCTTGGCCGGATGCACCGGCGCGCCATCGGCGTCCAACGCGACCATGCCGTGCTGCTGTCCGGCCACGCAGATCGCCACGACTTCGCGCCGATCGACTTCGGCGAGGGCAAGGTTGGCTGCCTCGACGAACGCATCCCACCACGCCGACGGAGGCTGCTCCGAACGCGGCGGCGTGGTGGCGGGGTGGGCGGCTCTTCCCGTGGCCGCGAGCCGGCCCGTGTTGGCGTCTCGGATCTCGACCTTGACGGACTGGGTGGACGAGTCGACGCCGAGGACCAAAGCCATGCCGATCACCGTAGCGAAGGCGCGGGTTCCGTTGGCCGTGAGGCCGGAGTCAGTCGACCGTGAGGCCCGGTCAGTCGGTCGTGAGGCGCTGCGCCAGCCAGGCGGGGAGGATCGAGAGCGCGAGCACCGTCACCGAGACGACGTTGACGATCGGGAGGCTGTTCGGACGGGAGTAGTTCCCGAGGATGAACTGCGGCAGGGTGGTGACCCGCGCGCCGGCGGTGAACGTGGTGACGACGATCTCGTCGAAGCTCAGCGCGAAGGCGAGCAGACCGCCGGCCACGAGGGCGCTGCGCAGCAACGGGAAGGTGACGTAGCGGAACGTCTGGAACGTGTCGGCCCCCAGATCCGCGGAGGCCTCCTCGAGGTTCCCGGGAAGCCGACGCAGACGCGCCAGCACGTTGTTGAACACCACCACGATGCAGAACGTCGAGTGCGCAACGATGAGCGTCAGGAACCCGAGCTGCCAACCGAGAACCTGACGAAATCCGGCATTGAGGGCGATGCCGGTGACGATGCCCGGCAGAGCGATCGGAAGGATGACGGCGAACGACACCACGTCGCGCCCGAAGAAGGTGAACCGGTGAACGGCGAGCGAGGCGAGGGTCCCGAGGATCAGCGCAACAATGGTGGCCGCGGTGGCCGTCTTCACCGACCCGCTCAGCGCGGCGCGCACCGCCTGATCACGGAACGCCTGCCCCCACCACTTCGTCGTGAAACCGGAGTAGATGATCGATCGGGCGCGGTTGAACGACAGCAGCAGCACATAGAAAAGGGGCGCGTAGAGCACGACCATGACGATGCCGGAGATGGCGGCAAGGAGTCGGCGAGCAGTGAGAGAGAGATGCATCAGCGACCCGACATCACAGGTTCTCGAGCGCGCCCGAGCGGCGCACGAGAAGCAGGTACACGACCATGATCAGCATCGGCACGACGGCGAACGCTGCCGCCAAAGGCACGTTGTTCACGCCGAAATTCGCGTAGATCACATTGCCGATCATCTGGGTCTTGCCGCCGACGATCCCGACGGTGATGTAGTCGCCCAGGGAGAGGGAGAACGTGAAGATGCTCGCCGCGAGGAGCGCAGGAAGCAGCAGCGGGAAGACAATCGAGCGGAACGTCGCACCGGCTCGCCCGCCGAGGTCTGACGACGCCTCGAGGAGCGAGTCCGGCAGCCGGTCGAGGCCGGCATAGATCGGCAGGATCGCATAGGGCAGCCACAGATAGGCGAGCACCAAGACGATGGCCGGGAGGCCGAATCCCGGTGACGCCCCGAACACCTTGCGAAGGAGCCCGCCTTCGGGATCGAGGAACGTTCGCCATGCGTACGCCTTGACGAGGTAGCTCGCCCACAGCGGCATGGTGATGGCAACGGCGAGAATTCTCCGGGTACGGGGCTTCGCGACCTTCGACAAATAGAACGCGATCGGAAACGCAGTAGCGAGGTCGACGACCGTGACGGCAAGGGCGACGAGCAACGTCCGCAAGGCGACACGCCGGTACACCCCGACGTCGAGCAGTTCCCGGAAGTTCTGCAGGCCGGTCTTCTTCACGACGGTGAACGTGAACGAGTCGAGGCTGTAGAAGCTCGTGACAAGCAGCGCCACCAGCGAGCCCAGGTACACGACGACGAGCCATGCCAACGGTGCACCAAGTAGCGCCGTCAGTTGGGCCCACCGACGTTTCGCGAAACCCCGCGACACGCGCCGCGACACTGCGCTCATTGCTGCGTCCGGTTGGTATGGACGCATACTGTCGGCTGACGCGGCGAAGCCGCAGCGAGCACCCGACAAGGGGTGCTCACCGCGGCTTCAGCGATGCGCGGAGACCGACGCATGCAACCGAGGGATCGGCGATCAGCCCTTGAGCTCCGTCCAACGCTTGGTCCACTCGGCATAGTCGGTACAGATCGGCCCGCGACCGTCGAGACAATCCTTGGTCGGTGTGGTCCAGTACCAGATGTCGGCGAAGTAGCTCTCGTCATCGGCATGGAAGGTGGTGCAGTGGTTCGGGTCCTTGGTCTCCTTGCACGACAGCTTGTTGGCGGGTGCCTCACCGAAGTACTCCGTGGCCATCGCGTTCGCCTTCGGGCTGATGATGTAGTCCATCCACAGGTAGGCGCAGTTCGGGTTCTTCGCCTTGGCGGCGATCATCCAGGTGTCGGACCAGCCGGTGGAGCCCTCCTTCGGCTTGACGACGGCGACCTTCTGGCCATCGGCGATCGCCGTGTTGGCCGTGACCTGCCACGCCGTTCCGACCACCATCGAACCGGCCTTGAAGCCGGCGATCTGCTTGGTGTAGTCCGACCAGTACTCGCCGATCAGTCCCTTCTGCACCTTCAGGAGGTCCATCGACGCAGCGAGTTGCTTCTCGTCGAGCGCATACGGGTTCGTGATCTTGAGATCGGGCTGGGTCTTCATCAGGTAGAGCGCAGCGTCGGCGATGTAGATCGGCGTGTCGTACGCCGTGATCTTGCCCTTGAAGGGCGAGGCGGCATCCCACACGACGCTCCACGAATCAGGGGCGGGGGTGGCGACGTCGGTGTTGTACATCAGCAGGTTGGCGCCACGACCGTGGGGCACGCCGTAGGCCTTGCCGCCGACCGAGTTCCACGGTTTGTTCTTCAGGCCGTCGAACACGTCGGCGTAGTCCTTCAGGAGGGCGGTGTTGACCGGCGCAACGTCGCCTGCGGCGATCAGGCGAAGCGACGCGTCACCGGAAGCCGAAACGGCGTCGTACTCACCGGTCTTGATCAGCTGCACCATCTCGTCGGAGGTGTTGCCGGCCTTCACGTTGACC
>JANLRD010000228.1:0-5153 GCA_031368215.1 Acidimicrobiia bacterium
TCGAGTTCCCTCCGGCGCGCGTGGCCGGCTCACCATTTGTCACGCGCGCATACTTTGCCGGCAACTCTCTGGGTCTGATGCCGAAAGCTACCCGGTCGAGTCGTGATTACGTCCTGGGCAGCTGGAGCAACAATGCTGTGGAAGGGCACATCACCGGCGATCACCCGTGGACGACACAGGCCGAGGTACTCGTCGAACCTCTGAGCCGAATCGTCGGCGCCCACGGACGCGAGGTGATCGCGGCAAACACGCTGACGGTCAACGTGCACCTGCTCCTTCTCGCCTTCTACCGCCCGAACGGCACACGGACGGTCCTGCTCACCGAGGAGGGCCCCTTCCCATCAGACGGTTATGCCGCGGCAAGCCACGCCCGGATGCACGGGCTCGACCCGGCGAGCGCCGTCGTGAAACTCACCCCGGACGCCGCAGGGATCTTCTCGACCGACGACACCGTCGCCACGATCGAGCGGATCGGCGACTCGCTCGCCTGCATCCTTCTCCCCGGCATCGCTTTCCGCACCGGGCAATTCCTCGACATTCCGCGGATCACGAGAGCCGCGCACGCCGTTGGGGCGAATGTGGTGTGGGATCTCGCGCACGCAGCCGGCAACGTCCCTCTGTCGCTGCACGACTGGGATGTCGACGGCGCGGCGTGGTGCACCTACAAGTACATGAACTCCGGTCCGGGGGCCGTCGGCGCGATGTTCGTCCACGAACGTCACGTCGACCGGACCGACCTCGTTCGCTGGGACGGCTGGTGGGGAAACGCACCCGACACCCGTTTCGCGATGACCGCCGACATCGACCGCGGCGCCGGAGCACTGGGCTGGCAGATCTCCAACCCTCCGATCCTGGCGTTGGCTCCGATCGAGTCGTCGCTCGGCATCTTCGACGAAGCCGGAGGCATGGCGGTGCTCCGGGAGCGGTCAATACGCCTGACCGGGTACCTCGAGCGGCTGTTCGGGGCGGTCGGGGCAACGCACGAGATGTCGATCCTCACGCCGGTGGATCCGGCTCAGCGTGGTGCGCAGCTTTCGATCCTGGTGCACGATGCGAAGTCGGTCACGGAGCAGCTCATCGAGCTGCACGATGTGCTCCCGGACGAACGCCCTCCGAACATCATCCGCTTCGCCCCGACCCCGCTCTACACGTCGTACCAGGACTGCTGGCGGGCGGGCGCCGCACTCACGCAGGTCCTCGCGCACCGCTGAGCACGGTCCCCCGGCGACTCAGTGACCGCCGAGATACGCCTCCCGCACCGAAGGGTCGGTGAGGAGGTCGGACCCCGTGCCGCTCTTGACGATCTTGCCGGTTTCGAGCACATAGGCCCGGTGCGCGATCGACAGGGCTTTCGACGCGTTCTGTTCGACGAGTAGCACGGTGGTGCCCTGCTGGTTGATCTCCTTGATGATCCGGAAGATCTGATTGATGAGCATCGGAGCGAGACCCATTGACGGTTCGTCGAGGAGCAGCAGACGGGGACGGCCCATGAGGGCGCGTGCGATGGCGAGCATCTGCTGCTCGCCGCCCGACATCGACCCACCCGCCTGGTCGATGCGTTCCCGCAAGCGCGGGAAGAGGGAGAGCACGCGCTCGAGATCCTCTGTTGCCGCAGCCGATTTGCGGTCGGGCCGAAGGTACATGCCCATGTCGAGGTTCTCCCGGACGGACATTCCCGGGAAGATACCGCGGCCTTCGGGCGATTGGCCGATGCCCAAGGCAACACGCTTGTGTGATGGCGCCTTGGTCACGTCGGCGCCATCGAACTTGATCGAACCGACGGCTACCGATCGAACGCCCGACATCGTCTTCATCGTGGTCGTCTTCCCGGCGCCGTTGGCCCCGATCAAGGTAACGATCTCACCTTGGTTGACCTCGAACGAGATCCCCTTGATGGCCTGGATACGACCGTAGAACACTTCGAGGTCGCGGACTTCGAGCAGTGCAGCCATGTCAGACACCTGCCTCTTCGTCGACCAACGACGACTCGGCGTCGTCGGGAGCGCCGAGGTACGCCTCGACCACGCGGGGATCGTTCTGGATTTCCGCCGGTGAGCCTTCGGCGATCTTCTTACCGAACTCGAGCACCACGATGCGGTCGGTCACGCCCATCACGAGGCGCATGTCGTGCTCGATCAGCAATACGGTGTACCCCTGGTCGCGGATTTGGCGAATCAGACCCATCAGATCTTCTTTCTCCGCCGGGTTGAAGCCCGCCGCAGGCTCATCGAGGCAGAGCAACTCCGGCTTCGTCGCCAGGGCCCGGGAGATCTCGAGGCGCCGCTGATATCCGTAGGGAAGGTTGCGGGCGAGCTCGTGGGCACGGTCGGCGATCCCCATGAACTCGAGGAGTTCCATGGAGCGCTCACGTCCCTCCTTCTCCTCTTGCTTGTGGATCGGGAGGTGCAACAACGCCGCGACAACGCTGGTCTTGTGATGGGTGTCGGCGCCGACCATCACATTTTCCAGCGCCGTCATCTCCGGGAACAACCGGATGTTCTGAAAGGTGCGAGCGATGCCGAGTCGGGTGATCTCGAAACGCTTGCGTTCGCCGAGCGGCTCGCCCTTGAACCGGACCTGTCCACTGGTGGCCCGGTAGACCCCGGTCATGACGTTGAAGCACGTTGTCTTCCCGGCACCGTTGGGCCCGATGAGGCCGAGAATTTCGCCCCGGTTGATGTTGAAGTCCACGTCGACGAGCGCCGTGACGCCGCCAAAGCGCATCGTGACGTTGTCCACTTCGAGAATCGGCGTGCTCACTTGGAACCTCCGGTCGTGCCGACGGGAAGGTTCTTCTCCAGGCCCTTCAATCGACGACGACCGGCCGCTGAATCTCCACCGCTGCGGCGGGGAAGCAATCCCTGGGGACGGAAGATCATCATGACGATGAGGACCACACCGAACAGCACGAAGCGTTTGTCGTCGATGAAGCGGAACCGTTCGGGCAGGTAGGCCACGGCGACACCGCCGAGCAGCGCACCCCATTTGTTTCCGAGGCCGCCGAGAACGACGGCGGCAAGGAACAGGATCGACTTGTTGATGTCGAACCCGTTCGGATAGATCGTGGTCAGCTGACCGGCGTACCAGGCCCCGGCCAGGCCACCGACCGCCGCACCGATGGCGAACGCCCAGAGTTTGAAGGTGAAGCTCGGCACGCCCATCAGTTCGGCGGCGTCTTCGTCCTCTCGTATTGCCGTCCACGCTCGGCCGACCCGACTCTTTTCCAAGCGGGTCAGGAAGAACATGACAACCAAGATGAGGGTGAGGCCGATGACCCAGTACCACTTGTTCTGTCCGGCCGAGTACGCATCAAAGCCCAGGCTCGGCGGGCGCTTGATGGCTGAGACTCCCTCGGCCGCACCGAGCCATCCGAAGTTCTGTGCGGAGAGGCGAATGATCTCACCGAAGCCAAGGGTCACGATGGCGAGATAGTCACCGCGCAGACGAAGCGTTGGCGCACCGAGCAACACGCCGAACAGCATGGTCACTGCGACAGCGATCGGCACGCTGACCAACCAGGGCAAGCTGGCATGCTTCGAGGTGAGGATGCCCACGGTATAGGCGCCCACGGCGTAAAAGCCGACGTAGCCAAGGTCCAGCAGACCGGCCATCCCAACAACGATGTTGAGGCCGAGCGCAATGATGACGAAGGGCACCACGGTCTGGCACAGCAGGGCGACAACGTCGACCCGGTCCGATCCCACAAACGGAAGGCCGTCCCACATCGGGAGGAGATACGCGGCTGCGATGGCGAGCGCGATCAACGGGATACGAGCACCGGCGGGCATGCGTGCGCGGAGTTCGTTGACCGGCCCGGAGATCACCGAACCGCCCCGACTCCACGCCTGGCGGAGGAGCACAATCACACCGCCGGCGATGCCGACTCCCGCCGCGAAGCGAAGAAAATGGTAGATGAGCTTCCAGGCCGACGACACCTGCGAACCGGTAACCGCCAGAAGAGTGTTCATGCCCGAGCCCTCCCAAGCCTCTCGCCGAGCAGGCCACTCGGACGAACCATCAGCACCAATACGAGAACCGCGAAGGCGATCACGTCTTTCCATTTGCCGCCGAAGAGCGCCGCGCCGTAGTTCTCGACCAATCCGAGAATCAGGCCGCCGAGGAGCGCTCCGGCGATGTTGCCGATGCCGCCGAGCACCGCGGCAGTGAACGACTTCACGCCAAGGAGAAAGCCGACCGTGTAGCGGGTTGACTCGTAATAGAGGAAATACAAGAAGGCCGCGCCGCCGGCCATCACTCCGCCGATGACGAAGGTGAGCAGGATCACCTGATTCACGTTGACGCCAAGAATGCGAGCGGTTTCGGAATCCTGGGCAACGGCTCGCATGCCACGCCCGAGGCGGGTGCGGTTCACGAACATCGCCAGGCCGACCATCATGAGCAACGCTCCGAGAACCGTGACCAGATTGCGCAGCTGCACATCACCAGCGCCGATGCTGAAGAGCGTTTCACGGGTGTCCCACACCCGAGGGAATGCGTAGGTGTCGCGCTTCTTCGGGCCGAATGCACCAACCGCTTCGGAGATTGCCAGCGACGCACCGATCGCGGTGATCAAGAAGACGAGCCGGGGGGCATTGCGTTTGCGAAGAGGCCTATACGCGACGAACTCGAGGCCGACTGCGGTGAGGACCGAGAAGAGAACCGAAAAGACGAGCATCAAGACGAGCAGGCCGATCAAGCCTGCGCCGCTGTGAATGTCTTCGGTGCGGATGCCCAAGAGCCAGAGGGCTGCGGAGGCCCCGAACGTGCCCACCATGAACACCTCGGAGTTGGCGAAGTTGATGAGGCGCAGCACGCCATAGACCAGGGTATAGCCAAGGGCAATGAGGGCATAGATGGCGCCGAGCGAGAGACCGTCGATCGTGTTCGGCCAGAACGTGTCGACGAAGTTCTTGAAGTTCATACGCTCTTCGGGTTCGGGCCGGCGTGCGACGCATGCCGGCGATGGTGGTCGTGGTGTGGGTCGAGCTGATGGAAACAACTGCGGCGAGCCCAGCAACCGGGCCGCGTAGATCACGTAGACCACGTGGACCACCCCGGAAACGAGCAGGAGTCGGGGGGGGAAAGCCCCCCCGACACCACGAGTGGGTAACGTGGTTGAGCGCCAAGCTGGTGTCACGTGGGGGGTTTTTTTT
>JANLRD010000241.1:0-20805 GCA_031368215.1 Acidimicrobiia bacterium
TGTTCACCATGCCACCGCTCTCGCCGTTACGACTCAAGGCGATGATCCACCGGACTGCGGCGGCCGGTCACGTGGCCATCCACCCGTATCACCGCGGCGTCACGCGGCGGATGGTCGACCAGGCCCACGAGGTGGGTCTGGCCGTGAACGTCTGGACCGTCGACGATCCGATCCGGATGCGTTCCCTCGCCCGGATCGGCGTCGACGCGCTCATCACCAACGTGCCGGCGGTCGGCGTCGAGACCTTCCGGTCCCGTGACTCTCACGTCAGCGGACCGGCGTAACAGGCGGGCGCGCGGCCGAAAGGCTCTGGCAGGTGGCCGGGACCTCGGGGGACTCAGCCTTCGCCAACGCCACGTCGCTTCCCTGTCGGGCCCGCCTTGGCGGAACTACGGGAGCACCAGATCGATGACTTCCGGCTCCCAAAGGAACTGCAGCTCCTCGGCGTCGCCGAGGTGATCTCCGTCGACCTGCCAGGGGAACGGACGGTTTCCCACGACCCGCATCGAGCGGAGGTTCTCGCGAACCTCGACCCCGGGAAGCCTGCGCAGCCGATCTCCGCCACGTAGAGCCGCGGCCGCGGCCCGCATCGTCGAGCGAAGCCCGAACTCCTTCAGCACGACACACGCCAGCGGATCATCGAGGGTCGCCCCGGGTGCGAGCGAAAGGGGCCGTGATCCGAGAAAGGTGTACGGGTCGGTGTTAAGGCAGACAGCGAAGAACCCTTCGACATGTTCGTCGCCGAATTCAACGCGAAACGGAGGGGACTTCCGGTCGAAGTGCCGGAACCACGTGTCGATGGCCGCGTACGCGAAGAGCGGGTGTCCGAGGTATCGCTTGAGCTGACCTCGGCGCTCAACCTGCTCGACGACCGCTGCGTCGTAGCCCATGCCGACGTGGAAGCAGAAGAACCGCCCGTTCACGCTCCCGAGCCCGACCCTTTTGATCGAACGCCGGGCGAGCGCCGAGAGCAGCTGGTTGGTCGCCTCCACAGGTTCGTTCACGAGACCGAGTGTCCGGGAGAACACGTTGGTTGAGCCTCCGGGCAGCACGGCCAGGGCGGTGCGCGAGCGCACGAGCCCATTCGCGACCTCGTTCACCGTGCCGTCGCCGCCGAAGGACACCACGACGTCGACCCCCGTGGCCGCCGCCCCTTGGGCCAACCGGGTGGCGTGACCACGACGCTTTGTCTCCGAAACCGTCAGATCGTGACTGGCCGCCAGCGCGTTCTGGATGACGACACGGCCGCGTGCGGTGACGCCCGAAGCCGATGGATTGACGATGAACAGGATCTTCACGAAGCTCCGGGAGCTCTACGAGGGGTGGCGGGACGGAGTGACTCCCGACACATGAGTTCGTGCGAATTTTCACAAGCACGTCGGGGCCGATCAGAATACGAGGTGACCGCTCTGCCTTGCTCCCGCTTCGGGGCGGCTCTCACCTTCTCAGGAGTCAGTTCATGAATGTTGCCGTCTGCGTCAAGCAGATCCCGGACCCGGCCCTTCCGGGGTCGCTGGATCCCTCCACCCACGCGCTTGTCCGCGAGGGCAAGCTCATCCTCGACGACTCCGACGCCTACGGCGTCGAGATGGCGTTGCGCCTCGTCGAAGCGGCGGGCGGGGGTGAGGTCACCCTCGTCTCGATGGCTCCCAACTCCGAGCAGAGCGGACTCCGCACCGGTCTGGCCATGGGAGCCCACCGGGCCATCCTGGTGAGCGACCCGGCGTTGAAGGGCTCCGACGCGCTCGGCACCGCCAAGGTCCTGGCCGCAGCGATCAAGCGGGCCAACCCCGATCTCGTGATCGCCGCAACCGAATCGACCGACGGCTACACCGGCACCACGCCAGTCCAGATCGCCGAGCTGCTCGGGTTCCCGTCGGTCACGTTTGCCAAGAAGGTCACCATTTCGGGCAGCACCGTGGTCGTCGAGCGCCAGACCGAGTCCGGCTACGACGACGTGAGCGCATCGCTTCCCGCCATGGTCACCGTGACCGCCGGTGTCGTCGAAGTCCGCTACCCGTCCTTCAAGGGAATCATGGCGGCCAAGGGCAAGCCCCTCGAGGAGCTCAAGATCGCCGACCTCGGCATCGACGCATCGTCGGTCGGCTGGGCCGGCGCCGGCCAGAAGGTCGACGCCGTCATCGACGCCGAAGCCCGCCAGGCCGGCATGGTTATCGAAGATGACGGTGAGGCCTACGCCAAGATCGTCGAGTTCCTCGAACAGCTCAAGGTCATCTGAGCCCAGGCTCAGTATTCGTTCGTTTTCATCGGTAAAGAGAGAACACATCATGGCAATTTCAAAGATTTGGGTTGTTGCGGAGATCGTCGACGGAAACGTCACCACCAGCTCGCTCGAGCTCCTCACCGCGGCCCGGGAGACCGGAGCCACGGTTGAAGCCGTTGTCGCCGGTGACGGCGCGGCCGTTGCTGCCCAACTCGGCAGCTACGGAGCCTCGAAGGTCTATTCCACCGGAGACCTCGGTGGGTCGCTCCTCGGGGTGCCCGTGGCTTCGGCGATCGCCGCACTTGTCGGCGGTGGCAACACGCCCGACGCGATCCTTCTGGCGCAGACCTACGACGGCCGCGACATCGCCGGCCGACTTTCCGTCAAGCTCGACCGCACGGTGCTCACCAATGCCGTCGGCATCACCGTTTCCGGTGACACGCTTGTTGCCGATCACGCCGTCTTCGGCGGATCGAAGATCGTGAAGGCCAGCTTCACCGGCGCCGGGCCGTTCATCGTGCTCGTGCGTCCGAAGAGCTACGCCGCCGAGGCATCGGGTGGCGCGGCGGCCGCCGTCGAGACCATCGCTGTACCCGATAGCGGCGCCTCCGGGTCGGCCACCGTCACCGAACGCCACATGGAGGAGCGCACGGGACCGAAGCTCGACGAAGCCGCTGTCGTCGTCTCCGGTGGTCGTGGACTCGGTGAGGCCGGCAAATACTCGATGGTCGAAGACCTCGCGAAGGCCTTGCATGGTGCGCCCGGTGCGTCGCGGGCCATCGTCGACGCCGGTTGGGTGCCCTACTCCTACCAGGTCGGCCAGACGGGCAAGACGGTAAAGCCGGAGGTCTACATCGCCGCCGGCATCTCCGGGGCCACCCAGCACATGGTCGGCATGAAGGGAGCGAAGAACATCATCGCCATCAACAAGGACAAAGAAGCTCCGATCTTCGGTATTGCTGACCTCGGAATCGTCGGTGACGTCCACAAGGTCCTGCCGAAATTGTTGGAGGCGTTGAAGGGTCGCTCGTAAACGCGAGCACTGAAGCGCAGCGGAGGAGCGCAGCGCCAGTGGGCGGAGCCTGCCGAAATTGTTGGAGGCGTTGAAGGGTCGCTCGTAAACGCGAGCACTGAAGCGCAGCGGCGTTGGGTACAGCCGGCGTCGTCGGCGCATCGAAGGCAAACCTGAGGAAAACCGGCAGATTCTTCTGCCGGTTTTTCGCTTCAGAACCGAGGTTTACTTACCGAAAGATCGAGTGTCTATGGTCAGCCTCGATCACGCGTCGTCGCTGGCGGCGCTCCCGAAATCCGAGAACTCCGCTCACTCCCGAGCGGTGATTCACGACATCGTGGACGACCTCGACGCGCTGCTGCTGTTCATCGAACTTCCTTCCCGGAAGGTCTCCCTGCTCCGTGCAATCGATTCGCTCGGGTTGACCCAGGCCGACATCGACAAGATCCGCCTGATCGATCTGCTCGTCTACGAAGACCAGGTGCGCGTGGAGGCACTGGTCAGAGGGATGTTCCGCGACCAACTTCCGCTGGCGAGCATCGATGTGGTCATGCAGGACACGTCGGGGGCCCTTCGTCCGGTCGGGCTCACCTTTCAGCGGGTCGAAGAGAACGGTCGAACCGGTGTGCTGCTCGCGTTGGAAGACCTGCGCGCCGAGTACCGCACGACAGGAACCCGGCTCCGTCGGCGCGAGCTCAACGCCATCGTGGAGCGGGCGTCGCACCGGCTTGCGCTCGCTTCGAACCCGCAACTCGATGCTGCTCTCGGCGTCTGCGCCGAGGAACTTGCGGCGGCGCTGGGGGCGGACAGACTCTCATTCTGGAAACTCGACCGTGCCAACGTCCTCGAGAAGTCGCCGTGGCTCTGGCCCGACGTCGGCGCAACCATCGGAACGGCGCTGTCCGGGCTCCGCGTTGATCTCATCGGCGAGCTTGCGCGGAGCTCAGCGAACGGGATCGTCTTCCTTCGAGCCACCGAACTCGCCGAGGACTCACCGAGGTACCTCCAGTGGTTGCGCGAAAGCGGCGGAACGCTGATCTGCGTGACCCGTGTCGATAACGAAGGCAACACCCGGGTCTTCGCATTCCACGTCCCCGACGACGACCCGAACCCGCATCCCGACGAGATCCACGCGGCGCGTGGCATCTTCGAGATCATTGGCAACGCCCTCGACCGCCGGGAGATGTCGGAGACGATCGAACGGAACGCTCGTTGGTCACAGGCTGTCCTCGAGAGCTCGAGCGACATGATCGGTGTGCTCGACAAAGGATCGGTCATCCGGTATGCCAGCCAATCGGTCAGCGATCTCGGCTACGCACGGAGTGACATCGAGGGGCGGCGCGCGCTTGACCTCGTTCACCCCGACGATCTTTCCGTTGCGGCCGAGCTCTTCTCGTCGCCGACGTCGAAGGTGGTGCGCTTTCGCCACGCCGACGGGTCGTGGCGATACCTCGAGTGTCGCATCCGCAACCTCTTGGGCGACCCCACGATCAACGGTCTGCTGCTGAACGCCCGCGACGTCACCGAACGAGTGATGATCGAGCGGACCGTTGCTTCGTACGCGCGTGCCCAGCAGTTGCTTTCGAGCGTGACGATGCGGCTGTCGGCGGCGCTTCCGGGCGAACTCCTCGACGAGCTCAGGCGAGGGCTCATCGAACTCGCTGTCTTCGTCGGCGTCGATCGAGCGGCCCTCTGGTGGGCCAAGGAGCCGGGCAGCGTCGACGCCGAGATGTTCGTCGGAGCCGACGGCACCGATCTGCTTCCGGACTGTCAAATCCGGGTGGTCGTTCCCCACGACCTACCGCCGTTTGCCTTTGAGCGATCGACCGATGTCGACGCTGTCATGTTCACGAGCATGCGCCACCCGGCTCTTCCGCCCGTTGGGGCGATGCTGGCGGCGCGCTTCGTCGGCCCGACCGGAAGCTTCGGCATGCTCACGCTGGCCGCCGAAAGTTCGGACTACGAGCCCGACGAAGCAATCCAGCGCGTCGTGCCGGCGTTCGCCCAGATCGTCAGCACGGCGATGCTCCGCCACAACGCCGAACAGCGCTTGCAGCATCAGGCGACGGTCGATGCGGTGACCGGCCTGGCCAATCGCGCGGTCATCCGTCGGCGCCTCGAGGAGGACCTCGAGCGCACGCTTATCGATCAAGGAAGCGTTGCGTTGCTTCTTCTCGACCTCGACGATTTCAAGCTGGTGAACGACGGCTACGGGCACCTCGCCGGTGACGACCTTCTTTATCAGTTCGGCGAACGGCTCCGGGGAACCTGTGGCCCCGATGATCTCGTTGGCCGACTCGGCGGAGATGAATTCGTCGTGATCCGATCCGGTCCTTCGGCTGCGCAGGACATCGGGCCGCTTGCGGACCGGATCACGTCGGCTCTCCACGAACCATTCGTGCTCGACGACCGCCGATTCACGGTGTCGTCATCGATCGGCATCTCGACGTTTCAGCCGGGCGACGATCCCGTGGACATGTCCGATCTTCTCCGTCGCGCTGACATCGCCATGTATCAGGCGAAGCGCCTCGGACCGGGCGAGGTCGCCCGGTTCAACGATTCCATGGGTCAGCGCGCGCGTGGCAACGCCATTCTCCGCACGGACTTGGAGTTGGCGATCCAGAACCGTGAGCTCGAAGTGTGGCTGCAGCCGATCGTCGACACGGTGACAGGCCGCCGGCTTGGCGCAGAAGCTCTCGCCCGATGGCGTCATCCGACGCTCGGACTGATGAGTCCCGACGTCTTCGTCCCGATGGCCGAACGCTCGGGATTGATCCATGCACTCGGCACCCTGATCCTGGACAAGGCACTCGAAGCCCTGGTGCGGCTGCGCCACGAGCTGATCGTCGACGACTCGTTCTATGTCTCGGTCAACGTAGCCGCGCCCCAACTCCGCGAATCGAACTTCGGTGAGATCGTCGCTGCTGCGCTCGCCGCCTATCGGGTCTCGACGCAGCAGGTTCGCCTCGAGATCACCGAGTCAAGCCTCGTCGACCGCTCGCTGCGTGGTTCGATGCAGGATCTACGCCGCTCCGGTCTCCAGCTGGCGATCGACGATTTCGGCACAGGGTATTCGTCGCTCGCCTCTCTGCAGGACCTGCCGGTCGACGTGCTGAAGGTCGACCGGAGCTTCGTTCAACGAATCGACACCGATCGCCAGGCCGCCGCGCTCGTCGCCGCTGTGGTCACCATGGCCAACACGCTCGGACTCGAAACGGTCGCCGAGGGCGTGGAGACCGAGGGGCAGAGGGCCGCACTGGCCCTCCTCGGCTGCCCGTCATCGCAGGGCTACCTGTTCGCTCGACCGCTCGAGGGCTCGAGCTGGCAGCGCCAGCCCGACCTCGGCAGCGTCCCCTACTCGTTGATCGCGACCGGCGGGTAGCCGAAGAAGGTCAACGCGTCGAGGGTGGCGGGGTCGCTCGACGACCAACGGAGAGCCTCGACCTGAGCCCTGCTCCTGCGACTTCCGAAGGCGCGGATGACGTCGAACGCGCTTGCCGTCAGGGTCGGCGTGTTTGGCGCAGCGTTCCCGGTGAACTCGGCGGAGCCGACGAGGATACGGACAGGACTGCCGCCCGCCCGACCGGCGAGCACACCGACGACAAACCCGAGCCCGACCGCGACCGCGCTCGAGTCACGCGCCCCGGGGACGCCGAGGGCATGACGGAGATCGTGCTCGTGGGTGGCCGCGTCGAAGAGCAGCTGCGAAAGGGCCATGCCACGTTTGGTGGCGACCGCTTCGACGAACGGTGCGTAGGTGGTCCACTCGTCGATGATCTCCGGACCGCTGCGCCCGGCGCGCTTGTCGAGGTGGGCCTGGGTCCACTGCGGCGTGGCGACGCCGGCCATGTTCTGGTTGTTCCCGTCGTCGACGACGCCGGACATGTGCGCGAGCGTCTGGCGAACGGTCCACTCCGGGCAGTGCGGGACGATCCGATCCCAATCCTCAGCCTCGAGCCCGGCCAGCAACGCGGTGACCCGCTCCCGCAGGTCCCGGTATGCCAGGCCGACATCGATGGCCGCCAAAGATTCCGGCGTCAGCGTGCTCATGGCGGCCAAGCGTAGATCCGACCTGATGTGGTGCATCCGGCGGTTGCATCGATGCGCCCGACATGACATACTCATTTCGTGCGGTCCCTGTCTCTCATTCTCGTAGTAGGTCACTGAGCGCACAGCTTCCGTATCCCGCTGCACGCGCTCGACCTCCGGTAGACCCGGAGGTTTTTTCATTTGTCCGGCCGGAATCCGGCCACCGTCTTCCGTAGTGCACGAACTTCCCCACTTCACCCACCTCACCAAGGAACATCCTCGCCATGGAGCTGACCGGCGCCCAAGCCCTCATCAAGAGCCTCGAAATGTGTAACACCGAGGTCATCTTCGGACTCCCGGGAGGGTGCATCCTTCCCGCCTACGACCCTCTGCTCGAGAGCCCGATCCGCCACATCCTGGTTCGTCACGAACAGGGTGCGGGCCACATGGCCGAGGGGTACGCGCACGTCACCGGTCGACCGGGTGTCGCCATGGTGACCTCTGGCCCGGCCGCCACCAACATGGTCACGCCGCTCTGCGACGCCTACATGGACTCGATCCCCATGGTCTGCATCACCGGCCAGGTTCCGACGGCGGCTATCGGGACCGACGCGTTCCAGGAGTGCGACACCGTCGGCATCACCCGGTCGGTCACCAAGCACAACGAACTGATCATGAACGCACAGGACATCCCGCGCATCGTCGCCGAGGCGTTCCACATCGCCACCACGGGTCGTCCCGGCCCGGTGCTGATCGACGTGCCCAAGGACGTACTGCAGAACAAGATGCAGTGGTACTGGCCGGACGCGATCGACCTCGCTGGATATCACCCGGTCATGAATGCCGATCCGATGTCGATCAGGCGTGCCGCCGAACTGATCCTCGCCTCGACCCGGCCGATCCTCTACGTGGGCGGCGGAGTCCTCAAGGCTCGTGCCGCCGTGGAGCTGAAGGATCTCGCCGAGCTTTGCGACATCCACGTCGTCACCACGCTGATGGCCCGAGGCGCGTTCCCCGACGATCACCGCCTCGCCCTCGGCATGCCCGGCATGCACGGCAACTACACCGCCATCACGGCAATGCAGCAGAGCGATCTGCTTATCAACCTCGGGGCACGGTTCGACGATCGGGTCACCGGCAAGCTCGGCGGGTTCGCTCCGGGGGCCAAGATCATCCACGCCGACATCGATCCGGCCGAGCAGGGCAAGGTCCGCGCTCCTGACGTGTCGCTTGTCGGTGACGCCCGGATCACGATCGAGCATCTCATCTCGGCAATCAAAGAACTGCTCGGTACCGGTTCGTCGTTCCCGGATCGCGGCGTGTGGAAGCAGGCGATCTCGGGTTGGCAGGAGAACTTCCCCCTGACCTATGCGCCCCAGCAGGTCGACGGTCCGCTGAAGCCGCAGATGGTGATGGAAGCGCTTCGTGACTCGGCGCCCGAAGGCACGATCCTGGCCTCAGGTGTCGGTCAGCACCAGATGTGGGCGTCGCAGTACTGGAAGTTCAACGAGCCCTACACGTGGGTCAACTCCGGCGGTCTCGGAACGATGGGCTTCTCGGTCCCGGCCGCGATCGGTGCCAAGGTCGGCTGCCCGGACAAGACGGTGTGGGCGGTCGACGGCGACGGTTGCTTCCAGATGACCAACCAGGAGCTCACGACCGCGTCGATCGAGCGCATCCCGGTCAAGGTGGCGATCCTCAACAACTCCTACCTCGGTATGGTTCGCCAGTGGCAGGAGATGTTCTACGAGGAGCGCTACTCCGAGGTGTACCTGTCGCCGGAGCTCCCGGACTTCGTGAAGCTGGCGGAAGCGATGGGTTGCGTCGGCATCCGTGTCGACTCGCCCGAAGAGGTGCAGCCGGCCATCGACAAGGCGAACTCGATCAATGATCGTCCTGTCGTCGTGGACTTCCGTACCGACGAGAGTGAGAAGGTCTTTCCGATGGTCCCTGCCGGAATCGGCAATGACGACGTCGAAGTGCACGAGTCGCAGCGTGAGCGTCTTGCAGCAGACAAAGCCCGCCGTATAGCAAACCGCGCCTGGTAAGTGCACGTAGGAACTAGGAAAGACACAGACATGGCACAGCTCCACACCCTCAGCGTCCTCGTCGAGAACAAGTTCGGCGTTCTCGCCCGTGTCGCGAGCCTCGTCTCGCGGCGCGGCTACAACATCGAGTCGCTGGCTGTCGCGCCGACCGATGACCCGCAGTATTCGCGGATCACCATCGTCGTCGACGCCGACTCAACCCCGATGGATCAGATCGTCAAGCAGCTCAACAAGCTCATCAACGTGATCGACATCATCGAGCTCTCGCCCGAGGATTCGGTTGCCCGCGAGCTTCTCCTCATCTCCGTCACGGCGCTCCCCGAGCGTCGTGCCGAGATCGCCGAGCTCGTGAACATCTTCGACGCGAAGATCGTCAACGTCGGCTGGGATCAGATGACGATCGCGTTGGCCGATCCGCCCGAGAAGCTCGACGACTTCGAGGATCTTCTCCGTCCCTACGGCATCGTCGAGGTCCAGCGAACGGGCCGCGTCGCCCTGCCCAAGCTCAAGCGCGAAGCCCCCCAGCTCCGCGCAGTCGCCGCCAGCTAGCACTCCACGTTGGGAGAGAGGTTGCCCCTCCGCTCCTTTGGCGCTGCGCCGCTCGCTTCGCTCGACTGCTCGCAACACCAGTAACCCGTCCACGTTGGGAGAGAGGTTGCCCCCGTATGTGGGGGCAGAACACCTCCCAACGCCGTTGGGAGGTGTTCTACGACTCGCCGGGCGGGTGGCTCCGGCGGACGCTGGGCGCAGCAGGCGCACCAAGCGCTCAGGCGAGGCCCCAGAGATCGGCGAGAGGCCGCTCGTCTACCGCCCGGCGTCGGGCGACGAGGCCGACGGTGATGGTCGGGAGAGCGGCGTGCACCGCGATCTCGTGCACCCGCCCCTTGAGAGGCGACGCGTCGACCACGAGGCGGGGGATGATTGCCACGCCGGAACCCATCGCGGCGAGGGCAAGGACCTCCTCGTTGGTCTCGGCCTCGCGAATCTCGGTGTCGTTTCCGAGGTGACGGCGCACCCACCGCTCCGATAGCTCGCGTAGAAGACCCTGACGCGACAGCAGAACGGGCTGCCCGATGATCGCCCGAACGTCACGGGTCGCAACGGCGACGAACGGAGTGGTCTGCATCGGCACGGCGACAAGCCCGGCCGGCAGGCGCGTCGGCAGGGGAGCGATGGCGGTGTCCACCGAGCCGTCACGGACAGCTGGAATGGCGGCGCCTGCAGGGCCGGTGCGCAGATCAACGTGAACGTCGGGTCGCGCACGCCGGAACCGCTCGAACAGCGATGGCGCGATGAGCTGGCTCGCCGTGACGGTGCAGAACACGGAGAGCTCGGTGACTTCGGCGCTCCGCGCCCGCTTGGTGAGCGCGTCCCAGTCATCGACGAGCGTCCGCAACGCTTCGACGAAGAGGTCTGATTCCGGTGCCGGGGTCACGGTCCGTCCCTCGCGTCGGAACAACTCGCGGCCGATTGCGCTTTCTACACGCTGAACAGCCCGCGAAACCGTCGACTGGCTGACATGCGACTCGCGGGCTACCACCCCGAAGTTCGATCGATCGGCGGCGGCGACAGTCAGGCGAAGGTCCTCGATCTCGGGCACTGATCCAGTTTACGCATCAGTACTCTGCAATATTTGCGCTAGGCGGATCAGCCCGCGTCGGGCAGACTTGGAGACCTCGTTTCCCCTCTCAAGGAGTTCTCCCATGGCCATCGTGTACTACGAAACAGATGCTGATCCCTCCGTCATCCTCGGCACCAAGGTGGCCATCCTCGGCTACGGCAGCCAGGGCCACGCCCACGCCCTCAATCTCAAGGAATCCGGCGTCGACGTCGTCGTCGGTCTGCGCGAAGGCTCGTCGTCGAAGGCCAAGGCCGAGGCCGCGGGCCTGCGAGTGATGAGCATGGGAGACGCGTCGAAGTGGGCCGATCTCGTCATGATCACCCTGCCCGACACCGACATTGCCGAGGTCTTCGACCGCGACGTTGCCCCGAACCTCTCCGCCGGGCAGGCCGTCGCCTTCGCCCACGGTCTCAACGTTCGTTTCGAGCTGGTCAAGCCGGCTGCCGACATCGACGTGATCATGATCGCCCCGAAAGGCCCAGGCCACCTTGTGCGCCGCACCTACACCGAGGGCGGCGGCGTGCCCGCCCTCATCGCCATCCATCAGGACGCGTCAGGTTCGGCCAAGGCCAAGGCCCTCAGCTACGCCTACGCCATTGGTGGGGCCCGCGCCGGCGTGATCGAGACGACGTTTGCCGAGGAGACGGAAACCGACCTGTTCGGGGAGCAGGTCGTGCTGTGCGGTGGTCTCACGTCGCTCGTGCAGGCCGGGTTCGAGACTCTCGTCGATGCCGGCTACCAGCCCGAGATGGCCTACTTCGAGTGCCTCCACGAAGTGAAGCTCATCGTCGACCTCATGTACGAGCAGGGCATCTCCGGAATGCGGTACTCCATCTCCACGACGGCCGAGTACGGCGACCTCACCCGAGGCCCGCGCATCATCACCGACGCCACCAAGGCCGAGATGAAGAAGATCCTCGGCGAGATCACCAGTGGCGAGTTCACCAAGGAGTTCATCGGTGACTACAAGGCCGGGTCGCCGAACTTCAACGCGCTTCGCGCGAAGGGCAAGGCCCACCCGATCGAGAAGACCGGTGCCGAGCTGCGGGCCATGATGCCGTGGATCTCGGCCGGAAAGCAGAAAGTCGAAGACGCCGCCGGCGGCTCCAACTGATCTGCGCAGACACCCGGCTCGGCTGCGGTTGCGCGGTCGTGGGGACGGGAAGGAATCACTAGCGTCGAGGCATCATGTCCGGCCGTCGTCTCCGCCTTCTCCGTCCCCGAACTGCCGCGAGGTGGGTGGCCGTCGCGGGTTCGCTCGTCCTGCTGGCTGCGTTGGCGCCCCCTTTGGCGTCCTCGGCCCAGGGCGAGGGCCCGAAGGTCGGCGATCATTGGCACTTGGCGTTCGGGATCTGGAACTGCGGCACCTGGGAGCCGCCGATTGCGCCGGGCGATGATCCGCTCGGTATCCACACGCATGGTGACAGCCTGATCCACGTCCATCCCTTCGAGGCTGCAGCGGCCGGGAAGAATGCGGTGCTGGGCAGATTTCTCGCCGTCTCCAAAGTGACGCTCACTACCGGGTCGTTGGCCCTTCCGACCAAGAAACTGACCGCGGGCGGGACGTGTCAGGGAAAGAAGGCCGTCATTCGCACCCTGACGTGGTCATCGAAGAGGGTGAAGGCACCGACGGCAGTGGGCGGGGATCCCAACACCATTCCGCTGCGCGACGAGGAGATCATCGTGATCGCCTACGGCCCGTCCGACGCGAAGGTCGGGTTGCCTCCATCGGTCGCGGAACTGGAGGACCCCGCTGATCTCCCGCCACCACCGCTCACGGCGAAGGATCTCGCCGCGCTCCCAACCCCGCCGGGCTCTGTCCCGACGGTTGTCACGAGAGGTGCGGCACCGTCGGCGCTCAGGATCGCCGATCGGGTCGTCGGTACGGGAAGCGAAATCACGAAGGGCAGCAGACCCTATGTGCGCTTTGCTTTGTATCTGTGGCGCACCGGTGAGCTTCTCGACGCCTCTTCGTGGAAGCGCGGTGACCAGCCGCTTGCACTGAGTCGGGTCGGGAAGGGCCGACTCCTCCCGGGCCTCGAGAAGGGACTGCTCGGGATGAGGATCGGCGGGATACGCGAAATCGTGATGCCTCCGGCGGAGGGGTTCGGCAAGGGCGGCTCCCCGCCGGTGCTCGGCACCGTCTCGATGGTGATGGTGCTGCAACTCGTCTCGGTCACGAACTGAGTTGCGATGAATTCCTTGGCCGCGGCTTTCCGGACTCTGGGGGCGTGATGGAGTGGCCCGATCTGGTCCGCAGCCGAAGGATGGTGCGGGATTTCACCGACGAGCCGATCGACGACCGGACACTCCGAAGCGTGCTCGATGCCTCTCGCCGCACTCCGAGCGCCGGGTTCACCCAGGGTCTCGACTGGGTTGTCCTGGTCGGCCCGGACCAGACGTCCGTGTTCTGGGATCGCACCCTTCCGGCCGGGGAACGGTCGGCCTTCCGGTGGCCGGGCCTTCTCCGTGCGCCCGTGATCGTCCTTCCCATGGCTGACCGACGCGCCTACGTGGGCCGCTACGCCGAGGCTGACAAGGCGCAATCGGGTCTCGGTGAGGGAGCGGAACGGTGGCCGGTACCGTACTGGGACGTCGATGCCGGCATGGCGGCGATGGCGTTGCTCTACGCCGTGGTCGACGCGGGTCTCGGGGCGCTGTTCTTCGGCATCTTCCGGTCGGAACGGGAACTCCTTGCCGATCTCGGCGTGCCCGCCGGGGTTCGTCCGATCGGTGCAGTCGCCATTGGCCATCCGACGGATGCGGCACGGGCGGTCGGCCGCGAGGGGAGCCCATCCCGACGTCCGCGCCGGCCACTCGACGAGATGATCCATCGCGGACGCTGGTAAGCGCGCAGATCACTGCACCCACAGCGGATCAGCTCGTACGCAACTCCACGATGACGCCGAAGTGATCGGACGGAACCACCCCGTTGCGGGGCGTTGTCCCGAGAAGGCTGGCCGCGATCGGTACACCGACCCCCTTCGGGCGAGGCCATGACACGAGCACGTAGTCGAGCCGCCGGTTCGGCCAGGTCGCGTCGACGAGATGGGGGTTGCGCCGTGACCACGTGTACCCGGGCGAGTCGTCACCGGCCATCTCCCAAGCGTCGGTGAGCACAAGGCCAAGCTGCGGCGGTGTCCGGCGACCCGTAAGCGCGCGGATCTCATCGCTGTCGGGAACAGCGTTGAGGTCACCGCCGACCACCACAGGGAACGCGCTCTCGGGATCGGGTCGTCGCTCGATGATCTGTTCGCAGAGCTGTTCGGCCTGCGCCATCCGGGTCGACGATCGGTCGAAACGGTGCTCGAAGTGGGTGGAGACACTCGTGATCACACCGTGGGGCGAATCGACCGACGCGAAGATCGCCGTTCGTGGTGTTCGCTCTCCACGGGCGTCGACGAGAGCGATGGTCTCGGAACCGAGAAGGGGCCAACGGGAGAGGACGGCGTTGCCGAACGACTGGCCGCGCCAGAAGATCGTCGGCGTTCGTGCGGCGTGCCAGCCGAGTGCGTCGCTGATCAGGTCGACCTGGTCAGCGCCCCCTTCCATGGCCCAGACCTCCTGGAGACAAACGATGTCCGGTTGCTCGTCGCGGAGCGTCTCGATGAGCGCCTCGAGGCGGCGCTCGTGTTCGCCGAAGCGATGGCCGACGTTCCACGTAGCGAATCGGACGACCACGAAGTCGATCGTAGGGCGTCGATCGGTTCGGCCGGTAGCGTGTGACCGTGCTCAAGACGACCGCGGTGACGAAAGACTTCGGCGATCTCGTCGCCCTGGAGGGGATCAACCTTGAGGCATCCGCCGGGGAGATGGTCGCTATCGTCGGACACAACGGCGCCGGGAAGTCGACGCTGCTGCGGATCATCTCCGGGCTTCTCGAGCCCACGTCCGGGGAGATTTCGATCGCCGGGTTCGAACCGGGATCGATCGAGGCCCGCGCCGCCACGTCCTATCTCCCCGACAACCCGGTGCTCTATGACGACCTGAGTGTGATCGAGCACCTGGAGTACATCGCACGTCTCCACGACCGCGATGACTGGGAGGACCACGCCTGGGACCTGCTGACACGTCTCGGTCTCGAGCACCGGGCCGACGACCTTCCGGCGACCTTCAGTCGCGGACTTCGGCAGAAGGCCGCTCTTGCCGTCGGATTCGTCCGTCCGTTCCAACTCCTTCTCATCGACGAGCCCTTTGTCGGACTCGATGCATCCGGTCGCGATGCGCTGGTCACGTTGCTCGTCGAGGCCGCAGAACTCGGGGCGGCCGTCGTCGTGTCCACGCACGAGCTCGGTTTTCTCGAGCGGGCGTCGCGCTGCGTTGTGCTGCGCGACGGTGTTGTCGTCCGCGACGGCGCTCTTACCGCCGAGGTCGCCCGGGAACTTGTCTCTTGAGCGTCACGGATACTGCCGCGTCGGTGACGGCATCGATCGGTGACCCGTTCGTTGCGCTCCGAGATCTCCGACGGGCCCGCAAGGCGAACCGCCTGCAAGGACTTCCCTGGGGCGAAACCCTCTATCGCGTCTATCTGATCGTGATCGGTGTCGGAGGCATCGTGTGGTGGCTCGCCGCTGTCCTCGGAGAGCGTCAGGTCTCTGCTTCGAGCGTCGCCGATGTGCGGCGTGTCGGTCCCGGCATCATCGGGTGCGTTCTCGCCGTGGCCGTCGGTAACTCGATCCGATCGGGAGCCCGCGGAGCCGCGCTCACCATCGAACCCGCCGATGTCGCACATGTCCTGCAGGCTCCTCTCTCGCGGGCCCGGGTTCTGCGGCGCCCCGCGGTGCACACCCTTCGGCGAGGCGTGTTGACCGCCTTCGTTGTTGGCGGCGCGGCAGGTCCGCTCACTGCGCCCTTCCTGCCGGGTGGTCCGGGGCGTTGGACCCTGTTCACCGCTGCCTTCGGCGCGGTGTTCGGACTTGCGCTGTCATCGCTCGCGCTGGTCGTGAGCGGCCGACGCATCTCGCCTCGTGTTGCTCTTGCGGCGAGTGTCGCGTTGCTCGCCTGGTCCGCCGCCGATATCGCCCGTGAGTCGATCACCTCGCCTCTGTCGTTCGCCGGAACTGCTCTTCTTCGACCGCTACCGGATGCTCCGGCCGCAGCGGATCGTTCGGCTCTCGCGATCTGCGCCGTCGCGGCAGTGCTCCTGGCGCTTGCCCTCGTCGGTCTCGGAGGAGTTGGCGTGGAAGCGGCCGAACGACGCGCCCGACTCATCAGCCAGTTGCGTTTCGCCGTATCGACGCAGGACCTGCGGGGAGTGGTCCTCCTCCGGCGTCAGCTCGCGTCGGAACGGGCGCGCCGCCAACCGTGGTTCCGAGTCCGCGGACAGGCCGGGCCCGGCAGGGCCGTCGTCGTCCGAGGTCTGCGAAGTATGGCCCGGTGGCCGGTTGCACGCGTTACCCGCGTTGTCGTGTTGGCGGTCGTTGCAGGTGTCCTCATGAGGCTCGCGTACGAGGGAGCGTTGCCGCTCGTAGTACTAAGCGCGCTCTGTTTCTTCGTCATGGGTCTCGATCTGGTCGAACCGTTGGCACAGGACGCCGATCGACCGGATCTGCTGAAGTCGCTCCCCCGACACCGCGGGCGCATGGCGAATCGTCAACTCATCGTCCCGTGTTTTGTCGCTGCACTCTTTGGTCTCGTGGCCGGCCTTGCTGCGATCGTCACTGGCGTGTTCACCGGGTCGACGGTGGGGCCGAACACCGAAACCGCTCTGGCCCTTCTGTTCTCGGCGGTCGCCGGCGCGGTGATGGGTGCGCTCGGTGGCGCCGTGAATGTGGCCCAGGGTCCGCCGTCGCTCAGCACAATGCTGTCCACCCCCGAGTTCGCGTTCCTGCGGACCGCGCTCCCCGTGATCCTCACGGTGATCGGCACCGTCGGACCGCTGCTCTCCTGTCGCGTTGCGGCGAACGACGCGAAGTCGCCGTCGGTGTACCCCGGCATGGTCCGTGGCCTGCTCGTGGTCGGACTCATCGGCTATGGCGTGGTGTTGTGGATCACCGACGGTGGGATCCGCGAACCGAAGTAGCACGCTGCGAGGAATGGCCGCTCCCGCGTCAAGGCGCCAGGCGCGCCGCTTTTCGTTGGCCGTCCGAGCCAACTGAGCGCGAACCCTTGGCGGGTTGACCACCCGCCGTCATCCTGTCGAGCATGCCCTCGTGGACTCCCAACTGGAACCCGGTCACCATCGACGAAGTCGGCCTGCTCGACGCGATCGCCGACTGTGCGGCTGCCATCGCGACGATCGAGGAGGGGCACGGTGCTCTGGTGCCTTTTGTCGTACGCGCCCGTGACCACTGGGAAGGGCCTGCCCGTCTCGACTTCGACGATGACTACTCCTCCTTCGTTCGACAGGTCGAGGCGGTCATCGCCGAACTGCGGCAGGCGTCGGTCGCTCTGCAACGGGAGATCGCCGAAGCGCACGAAGAACAGGCGCGTCGTTGGGCGCAGCAGGAGTTGTGGAGACAGGAGCAGACTGCCGAGGAGGCCGTCGCGATTGCTGAGAGAGAAGCAGTGAGGCGGGAGGTGGCCGGCGCACGGGACCGATGGATGGAGTTCCGGGTTCGGGCCGATTCCCCGGGTGACGGCGATCTGATCTGATCTGATCTGATCTGATCAGATCGCCGTCGTCCTACGAGAGATGCTCGACAACCCAGTCGATGGACGCGGTGAGGGCGCGAACGTCGTCGGGGTCGACGCTCGGGAACGTGGCGACCCGCAACTGATTGCGCCCCAGTTTGCGGTAGCTGTCGGTGTCGACGATGCCGTTGGCCCGGAGCACAGCGCTGACCGTCAATGCGTCGACACCGTCGAGGTCGATGGTGGTTACGACCGCCGAACGATCATTCGGGTCGGCCACGAAAGGTGTCGCAAACGAACGGGACTCTGCCCAGGTGTAGAGGTGATCGCTCGATTCGCGACAGCGGGAGTTCGCCCACGCGAGTCCGCCGTTGGCGTTGATCCACTCGGCCTGTTCGGCGGCGAGGAAGATGGTGGCCAACGCCGGGGTGTTGTAGGTCTGATTCTTCGTCGAGTTGTCGAGCGCGATAGTGAGATCGAGCGACGCCGGAATCCACCGGCCCGACGCCTTCACCTCAGCGATGCGGGCGAGAGCTCGAGGCGAGCAGAGGGCGATCCACAGTCCGCCGTCGGATGCGAAGCACTTCTGCGGGGCGAAGTAGTACGTGTCGAACTGCGACGCATCGACCTCGAGTCCTCCGGCCGCGCTCGTCGCATCCACGAGGACGAGTTGCGATTCGTCTGCGCCGATCGGTCGGGCGATCGTGGTGGCCACTCCGGTGGACGTCTCGTTCTGGGTGAGGCAGTAGGCGTCGACCCCGTTCGGACCGTCGGCCGGACGGGCGATCGCCTTGGCCGAGGTGCCGGGGTCGGCGTTGATCACCTCCGGGTCACGGAGAAACGGCGCGGCGACGCTGGCCTCAGCGAACTTCGACGAGAACTCGCCGAAGACGAGGTGTTGGCTTCGATCTCCGATGAGGCCGAACGACGCGATGTCCCAGAACACCGTGGACCCGCCGTTGCCGAGCAGCACTTCGTAGCCCTCGGGGAGCGAGAACAGCGATCGCAGGCCGCTCCGAAGTCGGCCGACCTCACGCTTGACCGGTTCCTGGCGGTGGCTCGTTCCGAGGAATGAGGTGCCCGTCGCGGCGAGCGCCGCAAGTGCCTCGGGCCTGACCTTCGAAGGTCCGCACCCGAACCGACCGTCTCGGGGGAGGAGGCCGGAGGGAATGCGGAGATCGGGGGTCGGTGACACGGGGTTGAGCCTACGGAACCACCGGCGGACGTTCCGTCAACATTGTCCGTGAAGCCACGTGACCGGCGCCACGTCGGAGAACGGGGGATCGTACGAAACATCCAACGGCGGACGCCTAGCCTTGCTGACCCTGTGGCACGCATCCTGGTAACCGAGTCCATCGCCGACGGCGGATTGGAGCGACTTCGCAAGGCGGGGCACACCGTCGATGTGCAAGAGGGTCTCTCCCCCGCGGAGCTCAACGTCGCGATCATTGGCGCACACGCTCTGATCATCCGATCGGCCACGAAGGTCACGGCCGATCTTCTCGAGCATGCCGACGTTCTCGCCGTCGTCGGCCGGGCCGGAATTGGTCTCGATAACGTCGACGTACCCGCAGCCACCCGTCGCGGGGTGATGGTCGTGAACGCGCCGCAGTCCAACGTGGTCTCCGCCGCCGAGCAGGCGATGGCGCTCTTGCTGGCCACGGCCCGCAACCTGGCCCAGGCCCACAGCGCGCTGAAGAATGGCAAATGGGAGCGCTCGAAGTGGGAGGGCGTGGAGCTCTACGGCAAGACGATCTCGATCATCGGCCTCGGCCGGGTCGGAGCGCTCGTTGCCGAGCGCTGCGCGGCGTTCGGGATGCGTGTGATCGCGTTCGATCCGTACATTTCCCATGAGCGCGCTGCGGCTCTCGGCGCCGAGCTGCACACCCTCGAAGAATGCATGCGTCAGTCGGACTTCATGTCGGTGCACCTCCCGAAGACCAAGGAGACCAACGGCATCATCGGTGCTGCCATGCTCAAGCTGGCGAAGGCCGACCTCCGTATCGTCAATACCGCCCGCGGCGGAATTGTCGACGAGGCCGCGCTCTTCGACGCCGTGAAATCCGGCCAGATTGCCGGAGCGGGTCTCGACGTGTTCAGTGAGGAGCCCTGCACCGACTCGCCGCTCTTCACCCTCGACCGTGTGGTTGTCACGCCGCACCTCGGCGCGAGCACTCGCGAAGCGCAGGACAAGGCCGGCGACACGATCGCCGACATGGTGCAGCTGGCGCTCGCCGGCGATTTTGTCCCCTTCGCCGTCAACGTCGACGCCGCTGCGGCGAGCGAAACCATCCGTCCGTACCTACCGCTGGCGGAACGCCTCGGCCTACTTGTGGCCGGCCTGTGCCACGGCACGCCGTCGGAGTTGGCCATCACCTTTGCCGGTCAGATCGCCGACTACGACACCCGAATCCTCCGCCTGGCGGTGCTCAAAGGTCTCCTCGGCGCAGTCCACGACGATCAGGTCACCTACGTCAACGCGCCGCAGCTTGCCGATGAGCGGTCGATGTCGGTCACTGAGACGAAGTCGTCGCTCTCGCTCGACTACCGCTCGAAAATCGAACTGCGTACGTCATGCGGCCACTCGCTCGCCGGCACGATCGCCGGTCTGCGGATGGAACCGCGCATCGTCATGGTTGACGATCACGCCGTGGAAGTGCCGCCTTCGCGCCATCTGCTCGTCGTGCGCAACGATGATCGTCCGGGCATGATCGGCGCCGTCGGCGTCACGCTTGCCAAGCATGATGTGAACATCTCGAACATGGCGCTCGGTCGCTCGGAAACGGGTGGCAGCGCCTTGATGATCCTCGACACCGATAACGCCGTGCCCACGCGTGCCCTGGAGGAGCTTCGTTCGGTCGACGGCATCCTCGGGGTCGACCCGATCGACGAGGATCTCCGGAACTGACGCCAACGCGGACGACCGCCCCGGAGGGTGCTCCGAGGCGGTCGACGGTCGAATGAACGCTCAGTGGGAGAAGCGCGTGCCGTTCAACTCGCGCAGCCGCTCCGACATTGCCGCCAACAGCTTCATGGAGAAGCCGGGGATGTGGGCGAGTGCGGTGGAGAACTGCGACGGTCCGAGGACGAGAAGCGTCGCGTCGGTGATCGCGGTGACCGTGGCCGAGCGCGGACGCTTGTCGATCGGCGCGAACTCACCGAAGTGTGCGCCGGGTCCGAGCGTCGTGACGAGGTTGCCGTCGATCTCGACCTTGAGCGATCCGTCGTGGACGACGTAGCACTCGAACCCGGTGGCGCCTTGGCGCACGATGACTTTTCCGGCGGACACGTCCACTTC
>JANLRD010000269.1:0-2225 GCA_031368215.1 Acidimicrobiia bacterium
GTTCGTGGTCCTCGCCGACGCCGACGTCGACGCAGCGATCGAAGGAGCGATGATCGCGAAGATGCGCAACGGCGGTGCGGCGTGCACGGCGGCCAACCGTTTCATCGTCGACCATGCGGTGGCCGACGAGTTTGCCGAGAAGCTCAGCGCGCGTATGACATCTCTTGTCGTCGGCTACGGGCTCGATCCGGCATCACAGGTCGGTGCCCTCGTCACCGGGGCACAACAATCGCGGGTGGACGGACTGGTGGAACGTGCGATCGACGCCGGCGCCGTGGTCGCCGGCCGAGGATCCGCGCCGAGCACCGGGTTCTTCGTTGCACCGGTCGTGCTCGACCACGTCGATCCGACGAGCGAGCTCTTCACCAGCGAGGTCTTCGGGCCGGTCGCACCGATCTACCGCGTGGACGGCGACGCCGAGGCGCTTCGACTCGCGAACGCTGTCGACCACGGACTCGTTGCCTACGTCTACACCCGAGACATCGGCAAGGGCGTGCGGTTCAGCCAGGCGATCGAAGCGGGCATGGTCGGGCTCAACCGTGGCCTCGTGTCCGATCCCGCGGCGCCGTTCGGGGGGATGAAGGAGTCGGGGATCGGACGCGAGGGCGGACACGACGGGCTCCTCGCGTTCACCGAGACCCAGTACGTTTCGGTGTCGTGGTGACGCCAGTGGATTCTTCGTCGCATACCCCTGCCGTTTCCATCCGCGGCGTCCGCAAGACCTTCGGCGGCGGCGAGATGGCCGTGCACGCCGTTGACGGCGTCGACCTCGACATCGTCGACGGCGAGTTCTTCTGCCTGCTCGGTCCGTCGGGTTCGGGGAAGACGACGTTGCTTCGCATGATCGCCGGCTTCGAGCTGCCGACGGCAGGGTCGATCCTGCTGCAGGGCGAAGATGTCACGAACCTGCCGCCCTTCGACCGCGACGTGAACACCGTGTTCCAGGACTACGCGCTGTTCCCCCACATGACGGTCCAGAAGAACATCGAGTACGGGCTCAAGGTGAAGGGTGTGGGTTCCGCTGAACGCCGCCAGCGGGCCACCGAGGCCCTGGCATCGGTTGCCCTGGAAGGCTACGGCGACCGCAAGCCCTCCCAGCTGTCGGGTGGTCAGCGTCAACGGGTGGCATTGGCACGCGCGCTTATCAATCGTCCGAAGGTCCTGTTGCTCGACGAACCGCTCGGCGCGCTCGACTTGAAGTTGCGTCAGCAGATGCAGATCGAGCTGAAGAGCATCCAGCACCGCGCCGGCATCACCTTCGTGTTCGTCACCCACGATCAGGAGGAGGCCCTCACGATGAGCGACCGGATCGCCGTGTTCAACAAGGGTCGGATCGAGCAGATCGGCACACCCGAGGACCTCTACGAGCGGCCGGTGTCGCCGTTCGTCGCCGGTTTCGTCGGCACGTCGAATTCGATCACGGGGGCGGCTGCATCTGCGCTGCTCGGTCGTGACGGGTCCTTCGCCCTACGGCCGGAGAAGATCCGCATCCTGGCCGAAGGCGCCTCGGCGGCGGGCGGCGAGATTGTCGCCACCGGGGCGGTCGTCCACACGGAATACCTCGGGCCGGTGAGCCGTCACACGGTCTCGCTCGACGTCGGGGCTTCCGTGTTCGTGCTCGAGCAGAACAGCGGGTTGCGCCCGTGGGCCCGGGCGGAAGAGCGCGTCACGGTGGCGTTTGCTCCCGAGGCGGCCGTTCCAGTCGGCTGAATTGCGATTCGCCGAGGGCTGCCGCGTTACGCGCCCGTCTCGCTCACGGCGGCCGCTTCCATCATCGCGGTGAGCATGTCGAGCTTTGGCACGTCGGGGCGCCGGTAGGCCTTGCGACTGTGGGTGAGTCCGAGACCGACAAGCATCTCGGCCAGCTTGTAGGAGAGCGGGCCCGGGTTGATCACCGGCACCGGAAGCTCCTCGCGCAGGTACGGCACCGCCTGATGCATGGTGGTCGATCCGATGCAGATGACTTCGGCGCCGTCCTCCTCGATGCAGCGCATGCCCATGTCGCGCAGCATCGGGAAGACGTCCTCCTCCTTGCCGCCGAGAAGGTTCTCGGGATCGGGCATCACGTTGATCGAGCGGATCGACGCGCACTTGTCGGCGAGCCCATAGTCCTGCAGCCCCTTCTTGTAGAGCGTCATCCAGCCGTCCCATTGCGTCAGCACCGAGAACCTCGAGCCGAGGAAGAGGGCGATCAGATAGGAGGCGCGACCCGGGCCGATGACGGG
>JANLRD010000278.1:0-47658 GCA_031368215.1 Acidimicrobiia bacterium
CGAAGAGTCCGGCTGCGCCCTTGTCCGCCACCGCTGCACGGAGCGGCGGCATTTCGGGTGTCGCGGCGTTAGTAGATCTCGAAGAGTCCGGCTGCGCCCATGCCGCCACCAATACACATGGTGACGACGCCGAGCTTGGCGCCGCGACGGTGGCCTTCCTGGAGGATGTGGCCGGCGCAGCGGGTGCCGGTCATGCCGAACGGGTGGCCGATGGCGATGGAGCCACCGTTGACGTTGTACTTCTCGGGGTCGATGCCGAGGCGGTCGCGGGAGTACAGGCACTGGCTGGCGAAGGCCTCGTTGAGCTCCCAGATGTCGATGTCGTCGACGGTGAGTCCGTGGCGGGCGAGGAGCTTCGGCACGGCGAAGACCGGACCGATGCCCATCTCGTCGGGCTCGCAGCCGGCGACGGCCCAGCCCTTGAAGGCGCCCATCGGCGTGAGGCCGCGCTTCTCGGCTTCCTTCGACTCCATCATCACCACGGCGGCGGCGCCGTCGGAGAGCTGGCTGGCGTTGCCGGCAGTGATGTACTTGCCGGGGCCCATGACCGGCTGGAGCTTGGCGAGTCCCTCGATGGTGGTGTCGGGGCGGTTGCACTCATCACGATCGACCACGTAGTCGACGATGGTCTCCTCTTTCGTCTCCTTGTTGACCAGCTTCATCTTCGTGGCCATCGGGACGATCTCGTCCTCGAACAGGCCGTTCGCCTGGGCCGCGCCCATCCGCTGCTGCGAGATCAGGGAGTACTCATCCTGGTACTCGCGGCTGACCTTGTAGCGCTCGGCGACGATGTCGGCAGTGTCGATCATCGCCATGTAGATGGCGGGGTACTTCGCCGTGAGCTCGGGGTCGAACGTCTCCCGGGCCGGCGCGCCGGAAGGCAGGCTGATCGACTCGGTGCCGCCGGCGACAACGATGTCGGCGCCGTCCTGGATGATGTAGTTCGCGGCGAGGGCGATCGAGTTGAGGCCCGACGAGCAGAAGCGGTTGACGGTGGCGCCCGACGTCGTGACCGGAAGACCGGCAAGGAGCGACGCGTTGCGGGCGATGTTGCCTCCGCCGTGGGCGATGTTGCCCATGTAGACGTCGTCGACGGAATTGGGCTCGATGCCGGCCTTCTTGACGGCGTGGCTGATGGCGTGGGCGCCCATCGTCATCGGCGCGGTGATGTTGAAACCGCCACGGCCGGCTTTGGCCAGGCCCGTCCGGGCATAGGAAACGATGACTGCTTCGCGCATGGAGAACTCCCGTGGTGCGTCGGCGACGTTGTCCGACCTGTGCTGCCGCTCTGGCAGGCGCAGCAAGGCTACGGGTGACGCGATACGGGGTCCAAACCGTGGGCAACACGTCACAGCCAACGGACGGCATTGTCGTGGCATCCCTGGGTCAGCTCAGCGCATTGGGTTGGGATTTGTGCATCCATGCGTTTGCATCCATGCGTTCCAGCCGACCCAGCGACGTCCAGCCGACCCAGCGACGTTCCAGCCGACCCAGCGACGTCCAGCCGACCCAGGTCATCGACCCGCAGCGGGACATACGTCGGTCCGCCGGGGACGATCTGTAGCCTTTCCGGGCCGGTTCCCAGCAGCCGACGGCGGTACCGGTCCGAACGGCCGAATGAGGACGAGACGTGGACGAGGCGACCATCGACAACCCGGAACCGGACGAGGACGGATTCGTCGACGAGCCCGATCACCTGATTCCGCTCGCTGAGGGAGGACCCGCCGCAGGTCCTCGTCGCCGCGCCGCTCCTGTGGTCACCCTTCGAGAGGTGTTCCGGTGGCTGCCGCCGATCCTGGTCGCTATCGCGGCGGCCACCTACGCCGTGTACTTCGCCCGCCTCACGATCCGCCACCACAACGGCTTCGGCACCGCCGGGTTCGACATCGGGCTCTACGACCAGGGACTGTGGCTGCTCAGTCGCTTCCGATCACCGTTCGTGACCATCATGGGTCGGAACCTCTTCGGCGATCATTCCTCGTTCATCCTGCTCCCGCTCGTGCCGTTCTACTGGTTCGGAGCCGGGGCGTCGTTCCTGCTGGCCGTCCAATCGATCGCGCTCGGATCCACGGCCATCCCGGTTTATCTGACGGTTCGCCGTCTTCTCTCCTCGCGATGGGCGGCGTGCGGTCTCGCGATCGCGTTCCTGCTGCAGCCGTCCCTGGGTTGGACGAACGCCGAGAACTTCCACCCGGACAGCCTGGTCGCGCCGCTTCTGATGACGGCGATCTGGGCGATGGTGGCACGCCGGTGGCGGTGGTTCCTCGTGTTCGGTGTGCTGGCGACGCTGGTGAAGGAGGACACGCTGCTCGTGATCATCCCGCTCGGGCTCTATGCCTGGGCGAGATTCGGTCGCGGCGAGGCGGCTCTGCCGATGTCCGACGAGGACGCCTCCGACGAGGACGGCTCCGACGAGGATGGCTCCGACGAGGATGGCTCCGGCGTGGATGGCTCCGGCGTGGTGCAGCGCTGGAACGCGGACCGGAACCGTTCGGGCCTCCTCCTTGCCGGCTGGAGTTTGCTCTGGACCGGCTTCTCCCTCGTGCTCTTGCGATCACTGAACTCGGTAGGTTCGCTCAACGCGTGGCGGATTCCGTTCGGCGGACCGAAGGGCGTGATCGAAACGGCGTTCAAGCAGCCCGGTGTGCTGTGGAACTACCTCGTCAAGGGAATCGACTATCCCGGCGAGAACCCCGACAACCGACGCATGTGGTACCTCTGGAAGCTGCTGAGTCCAGTGGTGTTCCTGATCGCGCGGGCACCGCTCGAATGCTGCCTGTTCGTCCTCGTAGTCGGACTGAACATCATCAGCAACTTCTTCTATCAGTACAACATCGAATACCACTACACGGTCATCATCCTGCCCGGTCTGTTCTTCGCCACGACCATGGCGATCACCAGGATCAAGCGAGTGCGCTGGCGGCGGACGGCGATTGTCGGGGTCGTCGCGTCGTGTCTATGGACGGGCTATCTCTGGGGCCCGTCGCCTCTCTCGGCTCGTCCGTCACCTTGGTCGACGGATCGGGCACCGTGGGTCGCCGAAGGCCGGGCGCTGCTGCGCCAGGTGCCGCCGAACGTACCGATCTCGGTGTTCTACGGCTACGTGCCCCACATCGCCCATCGAGTCGAGGTGTACCAGTTCCCTGTTCCCTGGCGTGATTCGTACTATCGCCTGCCGGGCGACGAGACGGCGCAGATCAGGCCACTCCGTGACCGCATCGAATGGGTGATCACTCGCGACGTCGAGAGCTCGCCGGATGCCACCGTCCGCGAGGCGTACAACGACATGATCAAGGACTTCGAACTGGTGGATCAGCAGGGGACGGGCCGCCTCTTCCGGCGTCGTGGCCTCGGCGGATCCCGAGATGGTGTCGCGCCGGTCACCGTTCCTCCGATTCCGATCACGACTGTGGTCGTTTCGCCGGTCCCCACGACTCCACCGGCGGCCTCCGTGCCATCGGTCCCCACGACTCCACCGGTTGCCTCCGCGCCACCGATCGCCACCGCATCGCCGGCGCCCGTGAGCGTGGTTTCCGAAGGTGTGGCGGGCCCCGACGTGACCCCGCCCGTGACCGCGGCGACGATGCCGTGAACCGACGGCCTCCGCCGAGAGGATGTTCGACGCTGGGCGTTTCGGTGCGCTGAGGAAACCCACTATGCTCTGTACCCCTATGAAGCCCGGCATTCACCCCGCCGATTACCGTCCGGTGGTCTTTCGCGACCAGTCGGCCGGGTCGGTGTTCCTTTCCCGTTCCACCATCAAGACCGCGAAGACGATCGAATGGGAAGACGGTGCCACGTATCCGCTGGTCGACGTCGAGATTTCGATGGCCAGCCACCCCTTCTACACCGGCAAGATGAAGATGCTCGACGCCGCAGGCCGCGTCGAGCGTTTCGAAAAGCGCTTCGGCAAGCGCTCGAACTGAGGTATCGGCAATGGCATCGAAGTCCAACGTCAAGCGGCCCATCATCAAGCTGCGCTCGACCGAAGGGTCGGGCTTCGTCTACGTGACCAAGAAGAACAAGATCAACGATCGCGAGCGTCTCGAACTGAAGAAGTTCGATCCGGTTCTGCGTCGTCATGTCATGTTCAAAGAAGAGCGCTGATCTTGCCGGGCTTCGGCCCGGCACCGTCACGCTCGTCGTGAGTTCGAAGTCGACCGGAGGGTCGACTTCTTCGCGTCCGGTGTCGAATTGACCGTGTCCGCCCGAGAAGGTGCCCGCTCGCTCTGGAGCGATACCGGCAGCCCGTCGCTCCCGCGTCCGCCGCTCGACGGCGACGCCACCGTCGACGTGGTCATCGTGGGCGCCGGGTATTCCGGACTCTGGACGGCCCTGACGCTCCGACGACTGGAGCCGTCGCTCTCGGTACTCGTTGTCGAAGCACAACATGTTGGTTTCGGCGCCTCTGGACGCAACGGCGGGTGGTGTTCGGGGCAGTTTCCGGTGGGGGTCGGCGAGATGGCCGTGCGCTTCGGACGCGCGCCCGCTCTGTCCATGGCGACGGCCCTCGCCGCGGCGGTTCGAGATGTCGGTGCGCAGTGTTCATCCGAAGGCATCGACGCCGAGTTCGTTGCCGTGGGCACCGTGACCGCGGCCCGGACGCCGCGCCAACTGCGTGACGCCGAGGCAGAGGTGGAACTGGCGCATGCCTCGGGTCTCGGCGACGGCGACGTGCGTCTTCTGTCGGCGGACGAGGCCAGCAGGCTCGTCGGTGCTTCGCGCACCCTCGGCGGGGTGTACTCGCCGCATTGCGCGGCGCTGCATCCGCAGCGGCTGGTCCATGGGCTGGCGCTCGCCGCCGAACGACACGGGGCACGGATCGTCGAGCACACCCGGGTCGAACGGATCGAACCGTTCGTGGTGACCACCGACCGCGGCACGATCCGGGCGTCGATCGTGGTCCGGGCCACAGAGGGCTGGACACCTGAGCTTCCCGGCCTTCGACGACGCGTCGTCCCCGTCTATTCGCTGATGATCGCCACCCGCGTGCTGACCGAAGCGGAGTGGGAACGAGTTCATTGGCCGAGCCGCATCACGTTCAGCGATGGGCGGACGATGGTCGTCTACGGGCAGCGGACGGCCGACGGACGCATCGCGTTCGGTGGGCGGGGCGCGCCGTACCGGTCGGGTTCGCGGGTGCACCCGTCGATGGAGAACAACGCTGCGGTCCACCGGTCGCTCGAAGAGGCACTCGTCGACCTGTTCCCGAGCCTCCGCGGGGTCGAGATCACCCATCGCTGGGGAGGCCCCCTCGGCATCCACCGCGACTGGATGCCGTCGGTGGGCTTGGACCGCTCGACGGGCCTCGCCTGGCTCGGCGGTTACGTCGGCGACGGAGTCGCCGCGGCCAACCTGGCCGGACGAACAGCCGCGGAACTGATCGTCGGCAGGGAGACGGAACGGACCTCGCTCCCGTGGGTGAACCATCGCTCCCGTGCGTGGGAACCCGAACCGCTCCGGACCATCGGGGTCCGCGGCGGGCAGTGGTTGGCTGCTTCTATCGACCGCGCCGACTCCCGTCGGAGTGGCGCCTCGGTGCGTCGACGCTTGCTCGCGTCCCTCTGGTGAGTCCCTGGCTGGAGCTCAGGCCGCGCTGGTCGCCGAGCCGGGTGCCGTCGCGTCGTCGGCGTCTTGCGGCGGGCGAACCACGGAAGGGGTGCCGACGGTCGTGAGGGACCCGTCGCTGACGTCGTAGTACGCGCCCCACACGATCGTCCCCGGGGGAAGGTACGGACACGAGCGAACGAGGGCCACATCTTCGGTGACGCTGGTGATGAGGTCGTCGAAGGCGTGGAAGGCTATCGGCGGCCGCAGGCCGGAGACCTCCTCGACACGATCGGCGATGGTGTCGTCCGTCTGCCCGTGAAGTCCGCAACCGGTGTGATGGATCACCGCGATCTCTCGGGTGCCGAGCGCATTGGTGGACAGCACAAGCGATCGGATCGCGTCGTCCGTGGCCCGCCCGCCGGCATTGCGGAGGATGTGCGAGTCGCCGATCTGGAGGCCGAGCAGGCGGAACAAATCGAGGCGGGCGTCCATGCAGGTGAGGATCGCAACACGGCGGGTCGGGCTGGCCGTGAGGTCGTCGTGCTGGAAGGTCGCCCGGTAGCGTTCCGCGCTCGCCACCATCTTCGGCCGTTCCATCGGACCCCACAGTAGCCGACCGTCCCGGCGGGTCTGAAGCGCAGTTCTGGAATTCGGCTGCCTCTCTGAGAAGCGTCAGGCCGCCAGCGAATGGCGCGGAGACGATCGATGCGGTCCGAGGTCGGCGGGTGCGTCCGGAACAGGTTCGCGAACTGCACGTTGCGACCGGTCAGCGGGTTCACAAAGAAGAGGTCTTCCTCTGTCGAAGCCGCACAGGCTAGGTGCTGCGCCGACGCGGGGTGGTCGGTTCCCCCGTAGAGACGAGCGCCAGCACGTCACCGATCTTGCGATGCTGTTCGAGCGGGTGGCGCAGTGGTCGCGATCGATTCAGGACGTAACGGTTCGATCGTCCTTCGCGGATCCGGGTCAGGTACCCCTCGTCCTCGAGGTCGGCGAGGATGCTCGACGCGGCACGCTCCGTGATCCCGACCTCCCACGCGAGGTCCTTGATCAAGATATCGGGCTGCCTGGACAGTACGACGAGCACGTGTGCGTGGTTGGAGAAGAACGTCCAAGTACGTGGTTTGTCGTTTGCCATCAGGTACCCCCGGCAGAAGCAATACCCGAATCGTAGTTCGAGTGTTCTGATTCATGCACTGGGCTTCTGATGATTCTCAGATGGACGCTCGCCATGCGGAGAAGGACGCGGCCGATCCGGGCCCGGGTCGGCGAAGCCACGGATAGGGCCAAAGCTCAACCGGCCGGACGACGCGAGCGATCCGGCGCCATCCCGGGACCGGCGCGTACGTCGTTGCCGTCGGCCTGCCGGCGAGCAGCTGTGCCGGATCCCCGAGCAGAATCGTCAATCCGCCGGGGTGCTCGTCGCCGATTTCGGCTACGCACTCGCTGAGGAACACCAGACGTTTGGCGCTGAGTTGCAGCCGCTCCAGAAGAGGCCGGTCGAACACAAACACCGACGGCAGGTGCGGGTAGGCGCGTAGCGCAGGGTCGGTCACCGCCAACGACTCGGCGGTCAACCAAACGGTGTCGGGCGCGGCAGTCCCCAGTCGTTGCACCCTTGGTGGACCGGCGGTCCGTTCGTGGTCGGGGTCGGCCGTCAGTCTGGGATGGACATCGGCGACCGGTGGGGGTGTGTGCTCGTTCGGCCAGCGCTCGATGGGGCAACTGCTGCGATGGATGCAGCCTGCGCACAGCCCCGGCGCTCGTTTCTCCACCTGCCAACGGGAGAACCCGTACGGCTTCGATGTGCCCGCGCCGATCGTCCATTGCCACCCGAGACGGTTCGCCGCACGCGAGCCGTCGAGAAGATGCGTGAACATCCACTGCTCACCTGCACGCCAATCACCGCGTTCGCGTACGGTCCAATGACTCGCCATCCACATTCGGGTTTGGTTGACCATCCAGCCGTCCCTCTCGAGCTCGGCAATGCCGAGGTCGATGCACGACATCGTTCGATCGAGCGCTGGGCGGCCTGCTCCGAGGGGTTGATACCACAAAGGTCGGGCGAGAGCATGTCCTACGCGCGCATAGAGATGTCTGGCGTATTCCTGCCAAAGCAATTCGTCTCGGAACTTGGCGACATCCTTCGAAGGTCCGTCATCGATGTGATCCCAGACCTCCCGAAGCGTCAAGAGTCCGTGTCGGATGTACGGAGACAATCCAGAGGCGCCACGTCGGTCAACCGGTGCGACCTCGTTGCGTCGTGCGGCGTACCCCTGGACGCGGAATGCGTTGAGGGCTTGTTGTGCCGCACGGCGTCCGCCGGCGAATCGAGTCGAGCCGACGACTTCGCCGACTGCGAGTCCCGACAGATGGTCTTTGACGAACGCTTCTGCGGCCCTGCGCCCGGGCTCAGGTGTTGGGAGCTGTGTCATTGCTCATTCGCGAAACGACCGGGACCACCATCGGAATCGAGGGTAATCCCGGCCGGTAACTACGTCGCCGCAGCGACGTCAGAGAAGTGAGTTGCTCAGCGGCCGAGAATGGCAGCGAGCCCGGCGGCGATGGCCGGGCCATTCTTGCCGGCGGCCGCGAAGAACTCGGCATCGGCCTTTTCGACCTTCGGCTGAGCCTTGCGGAGAAGCGAGCGTCCGGCTGCAGAGAGGACAACTCGCTGTGCGCGCTTATCTTCATCGCTCGCCGAGCGCACGACAAGATCGCGTGCTTCGAGGTTGCGGATCACTTGCGATGTGGTCATCGGGTCGACGCCGGAGCGACTGCTGATCTCTGCTTGCGAAAGGCCCCGACGTGCGTCGTCCATTCCGAGCGAGGCGAGCAGGGCGAACTGCACGTGGGTGATGCCGAGCCCTTCGAGTGCGGCGCGCTGCTTGCGCTGCCAGGCATTGGTCGCTCTCCAGAGGAGGAAGCCGGGAAGGGCAGAAGTGGCGTCGGGTCCGGTGCCGCTCATGTTCGATGAAGCTCCTGGTGTGGTGTCCCGAACGCGCATGGTCGGGGAGGAGGGTGGGTACTAAGCGCACGAAGCGTAGTGCACATGGGATCACGACGCGCCAGCCGGGTGGCTGTGGGTCGGGATGCCGCGGCGCCCTGAGCCTGCCGATGGGCCATAGGCTTGATTCCCAAGCTTTGAACATCGCACCTGCCCGGCTCGTGCAAGCGGGCGACTCTTCGAGGGGATGATTGTCGAAATGCACCGGTTCCCGTCCCTTCGCCGAATCACACTGTTGCTATTCGTTGCGGGAGCGTTTTCGCCTCTCTTCTCCATTCGAGCGCAGGCGGCAACGGCCGATCTACGGCGGGAGATCGAGGCCAAGTTGGTCGAGACCCAGCGCAAGGCGGCTCCCGATCTCAAGGTTGGCAAGGCCACCTGCCCTGCGGCCCTTTCGAAACCGGTCGCCAAGCTCGCGTCGGGTCTCCATCGTTGTGCTGTGCTCGTCGAAGGGGTGAGCGTTCCCTACGACGTCACCCTTCGCATGGGCGGACTGGTGACGGGAGGCTCGTACACGTTGCAGAACGCCAAAGCGGTGATCGACATGAAGAAGCTTGCGGGCATCGCTTCGACCGTCGCCGATAACCCGAAGACTGCAAAAATCTCCTGCGGGACCTCACGGGTCATCGTCGCCGCGCCGGGGGCCACACTGAAGTGCACTGTCGTTGAGGGTGAAGCCATCGAGACGCTCACATTCGTGGTCAAGGACCTGCGGGGCATGGTCAGCCTCGTCACGTGAGGCCCCGGTGACACTGCATTTCGCCTCGTTGGTCGAAGCAGCGGCAACCGCATCGGCCACGAGGTCACGGATCGCAAAAGTACGCGCGCTTGCGAAAGTGCTGGTGTCGGCGTCCGAGGACGAGCTTCCGATCGTCGTTGGCTTTCTGATCGGCGAACCACGTCAAGGGCGCCTCGGAGTTGGGTGGGGTTCGCTCGGTGCTGTCGCTGACATGGGCGCGCCGACGGACCAGGGCGAGGCACCGTTGTCGGTGCTGGAGATAAACGCCGTCTTCACGGAGCTTTCGCGGACCAGCGGCCCCGGATCAGTCGCTGAGCGGACAGCCCTGCTCGGCGGTCTCCGTGACCGATCGACCGACGCCGAATGGGATCTGTTGAAGCGTCTTCTCCTGGGCGATCTCCGCATCGGCGCTCTCAGCGGTCTCGTCCTCGATGCGATCGCCTTGGCGTTCTCCGTTCCGGCCGACGCCGTCCGTCGGGCGCATCTCCTCACGGGAGACCTCGGCGAAACCTCGACGCTGGCGCGCCGGGGTGTCGAGCGATTAGCCGCGGTTCGCCTCACCGTGCTCCGGCCGGTTCAGCCCATGCTCGCCGCCACCTCAGGGTCCGTGACGGATGCGATCATCGAACTCGGCCGGTCCTCTGTCGAATGGAAGCTCGACGGCGCGCGGATCCAGGTCCATCGGCGCGGCTCAGACGTCAAGATCGTCACGCGCAACCTCAACGACGTGACCGATCGTCTACCCGAGGTCGTCGCGCTCGTGCGTTCGCTTGCGGTGAACGCTGTGGTGCTCGACGGCGAGGTGCTCCGGATCCGCGACGACGGCCGACCCGAGTCCTTCCAGGACACCATGAGCCGGTTCGGTTCGGAGACGCCCGTCGAGACGCCATCGGACCCCGCCTCCGAGGTCGGGTTGAACGGCTCCCTGCGGGCGTTCTTCTTCGACTGCATGCACCTCGACGGGTCCGATCTGCTCGACCGTCCGCTGCAGGAGCGGGCGGTGGCGCTGGCTCGGGCCGTTGGTGAGCACCGCGTCCCGTCGATCGTGACGGATGACCCCGCCGAGGCACAGCGATTCGCGGACATCGCGCTAGCGCTCGGCCACGAGGGCGTGATGGTGAAGGCGATCGGGTCGACCTACGAAGCCGGTCGCCGCGGGTCCACCTGGCGAAAGATCAAGCCCGTCCGCACGCTCGACCTCATCGTGATCGCCGCCGAGTGGGGCCACGGACGTCGGCAGGGGTGGCTCTCCAACCTCCACCTCGCGGCCCGGGCCGACGACGACTCGGGCTTCGTCATGGTCGGGAAGACCTTCAAGGGTCTCACCGACGCCGTCCTGGAGAGTCAGACCACGGAGTTGCTCCTACGGGAGACGAGCCGTCAGGGCATCACGGTGTTCGTCCGGCCCGAGCTCGTGGTGGAGATCGCCCTCGACGGCGTGCAGCGGTCGACCCGCTATCCAGGCGGGGTCGCGTTGCGTTTCGCGCGCGTCAGGCACTACCGACCGGATCGCTCCGCCGCCGACGCCGACCGGCTTTCGGCGGTTCGCGCGCTCCTTGCGTAGGGCCGGGCGGCCCGGCTTGGTGGTTCCTCCTCCGAATCGGGGAGAATGGGCGTATGACCAATCGCGCCAAGTGGCAGGCCGCATTCGACGCATCAGGCGTTCGCACCGGCGTCGACGCCATCACGATGTCCGGAATCCCGCTCGAGCCGGTCTACGGCCCCGACGAGGCGCTGTTCCCCGGGCAATACCCGTACACCCGTGGCGTGTATGCCTCGGGGTACCGCACGAAGCTCTGGACGATGCGCATGTTCGCCGGATTCGGCACGGCGGAGGACACGAACGGCCGCTTCAAGGAGATCCTCCGGACGGGAGGCGACGGCCTGTCCACGGCGTTCGACCTGCCGACACTCATGGGCAAGGACTCCGACGACCCGATGTCGATCGGAGAGGTCGGCAAGTGCGGCGTCGCCATCGACACCCTGGCCGACATGGAAGATCTCTTCGACGGCATCGACCTCGGAGTCACGACCACCTCGATGACGATCAATTCCCCGGCGGCACCGATCCTGGCGATGTTCATCGCGAACGCCGAGAAGAACGGTACGGCCAAGGCTCTCCTGGGCGGGACCATCCAGAACGACATCTTCAAGGAGTACCAAGCCCAGAAGGAGTTCGTCTTCCCGCCACGCCCGAGCGTGCGGATCATCACCGACATGATCCGCTACTGCACCACCGAGATGCCGAAGTGGAACACGATCTCGGTGTCGGGTTACCACATCCGTGAGGCCGGTTCCACGGCGGCCCAGGAGCTCGCCTTCACCATCGCCAACGGGTTCGCCTACGTCGAAGCGGCCCGCTTGGCCGGTCTCGATGTCGATGCGTTTGCGCCTCGCCTCTCGTTCTTCTTCAATGCCCACTCCGACTTCTTCGAAGAGATCGCCAAGTACCGTGCGGCCCGGCGGATCTGGGCCCGGTGGATGCGTGAGCACTACGGGGCCACCAGCGAGCGTTCGCACATGCTGCGCTTCCACACCCAGACCGCCGGCGTGTCGCTCACCGCCCAGCAGCCCGAACTGAACCTCGTGCGCACCGCCATCGAGGCGCTGTCGGGCGTGCTCGGCGGCACCCAGTCGCTCCACACCAACTCGATGGACGAAGTGCTCGCGCTCCCGACCGAAAAAGCTGCGCGCTTAGCACTTCGCACACAGCAGATCATCGCATCCGAGACCGGTGTCACGAACGTCGCCGACCCGCTCGGTGGTTCGTACTTTGTCGAGGCGCTCACCGACGAGATCGAACGCCAGGCCGAAGCGATCTTCGCCCACCTCCTCGACCTCGGCAGTGGCTCGGTGCTCGAAGGCGTCTACGCCGGGATCGACAACGGGTACTTCCAAGGCGAGATCGCCGACGCGGCTTACTCCTTCGAGCGCCGGATCAATCGTGGTGACCGCATCGTCGTCGGTGTCAACCGCTTCACCGAAGCTCCGGGCGACGAACCGCTTCCGATTCTCGTGATCGGACCTGAGGTGGAAGAGCGTCAGCGCAAGCGGCTCGACATCGTCAAGCACGACCGCAACGATGCCGCCGTGCGCGAAGCGCTCGGTCGGGTCAAGAGTGCGGCCGAGGACTCCACCGTGAACCTCATGCCGGTGCTCGTCGATGCCGCAACGTCGTACTGCACGCTGGGCGAAGTGATGAACACCATGGCCGACGTCTTCGGCCGCTACGTCGAGAAGCCGGTCATCTGACGGCGGTGCCCGGTCTCGCGGGGGCGTTGACCGGGCCGGCCCTGACGATGGGCCCCATGCGCGTCGCAAGTAGCGTCGCCCACCATGGCCGACGGTGATCAACGTCCCGACGAGCCCGATCCCTCGAACGTTCCGACGCCTTCGATGGTGGTGGCCGGGCGGACGCTCGCCGACCCACGGCTGAGCCCTGACGGCACGGCGGTCGTCGTGCATGTTCGCGACGGTGCCGGTCCGCGGCTGGTGTGCATCGAACTCGGCGCCGGGGAACGGGTCACACCGGGCCCGGAAACGGTCATCGTGTTCGACCCGTCGGTCGTCGGAACGCATCCCCACGGCGGGGGTTCGTGGAACTGGTTCCCCGACAGCGCGTCCGTGGTCTACGTGGCCGCGGCCGGACTCTTCCGCGCGAGCCGCACTGGTGGGCCCGGGCAACTTCTCGCCACCCCGCCGCACGGAACATGGTTCGCGTCGGCGACCGTTTCGGCCGACGGCCGCCGGATCGCCGTGATCGTCGAGAACGACGACTCGCAATCTGTCGCGATTGCCGACCTCGAACGCGGCGGAGCGCTGGAGATCGTTGTGCCGGGCGACCCGGGGGTGTTCTGCATGGACCCCGCCTGGTCACCTGACGGCGCGCTGTCGTGGCACCAATGGGCGGCGCCGTTCATGCCCTGGGATCGCGCGTCGATCGTGACCCGCGGGGGCGACGGATCCGTCCGCATCCATGGCGACGGAGCACCAGCCCAGCCGCAGTGGTCCCCGGACGGATTACGCCTTGGCCACGTCGCCGATATTGCCAACGGCTGGCGGAACGTGTGTGTCGACGGGGTTGCGGTCGTCGGCCCGGGAGCGGGGGAGCCCTACGAGCACGGAACCCCGTCGTGGGGCTCGGGGCAACGATCATGGTGCTGGTCACCCGATGGGACGCGGGTGGCCTTCGTCCGCAATGAGGAGGGCTTCGCCCGGCTCGGTGTCGCCGACCTCACCACCGGAGCGGTCACCGAGCTCGGCAAGGCGTGGCATATCGGCCTCTCGTGGTCGCGCACTCCCGGAGGTCACGAACGGATCGCGGCGATCCGAACAGGGGGCGTGACGCCACCACAGCTCGTGGTCTACGACCTTGCCACCCGTCCTGTACGGACGACGATTGCCCGTGGACCGGTCGGCGGGTGGGAAACGATCGACCTCCCCGAGCCCCACGTCGTCCACTGGCCGTCCGCCGACGGCGCAACGGTGCACGGTCGCCTCTACAACTCGCCGAGATCCCACGGCGGAACGATCGTGTCGCTCCACGGCGGTCCGACCGATCAGACCACCGTGGCCTTCAACCCCCGTTTCGGCTACTGGTTGGCACGAGGGTGGTCGGTGTTCGTCCCTGACCACCGCGGGTCCACCGGTTGGGGCCAGGGCTATCAGCAGGCGATGAACGAGCGCTGGGGCGAACTCGACGTGAGCGACTGCGCCGACGGGCTCCGGGCGCTCGGCCGTAGCGGTCGGATCGCTCCCGAGCGAACCGTCGTCATCGGCGGGTCGGCAGGTGGATTCTGCGCGCTGCACCTTCTCCTCCGCCACCCCGAGCTGTTCTCGTGCGGTGTGGCGCTGTATCCGGTGAGCGATCTTGCCGAGCTCGACGCCACGACCCACCGGTTCGAGCGGTACTACAACAGGTCGTTGGTCGGGTCGGTCGAACGTTACGGTGAGCGCTCCCCGATCACTGCTGCGGCGACGTTGTCGCGGCCATTGCTCCTGTTGCACGGTGACGCCGATCCCGTCGTTTCGGTCGGGCAGTCGCGGCGGTTCGCGGCTGAGGCGATTGCGGCCGGTGCGACCGTCGAACTGGTGGTCTACGAGGGCGAGGTACACAGCTGGAAGCGGTCCGCCACGACGGTCGACGAACTTCTCCGAATCGACGCCTTTCTGGCCCGGTTCTGCCCGACCGCGTGATCGGTCATCGACCGACACCGACGACGAGAACTCCGGAGCATTACGGAGGACTGCCCGGCAGAATAAGAACGGAGCACCGGTAGCGTTGAGCGAATGCTTCTGGCCGAGTGCGAGATCAGACACTCGCGGCCGGTCGCCCCGACCCGACGTGTCGCGCTCGGCCTCCAGGTGCTCCCGACCGAACCCCAGCCCGGGTGGGGTCCCGTCCTCCTCGGCGGCATGGTGGCGGCCAACATCGTCGAGCTCGAACCTGATGAGCTCCCCGACGTCTGGGACTTTGTGGACGATCTCGAAGCGGGCCGTCGCATTTCCCAGCCGCGCCTTCGCCACCGGTTTCAGCGCGACATCGTCGGACTCGACCGGTCTGTCCATTCGCTCATCGGCGAAGGAGAGCACGTCTGGTTCGATCTGGAGGAACGGGCTCTTCCCGCCGTGACCGTTCTCGGCGCGCTCTATGCCGCTGCATCGCTCCCGGTGGCGACCCACCCCTACGTCTTCCGGGTGATGCGCAAGGCGATGATGTGGGAGCACAAGCTCGACGCCGACTTCGTCGCCCACCTTCTCGGCGACGATGCCGCGTTCTCTCGGTGGCGCTCGCTTCCGACCGACCACCGGTGGGCGCTGAAGCTGCTCGGATTCGGGCCCAACGACTCGCCGACCCGCGACCTCATCCAGGCGGCGTTTCGCGACGCCATCTCGAAAGCGCACCCCGATCGCGGCGGCGACCGGGACGACGCCGGTCAGCGGATCGTGGAGCTGACGCAGGCACGCCGGCTCCTCCTCGCCTGAGGGCGATACCGGCACGAGGCGCCCGAACCCGCACGTCGACAAAACACCTGTTCTCCGGTCTGCGTATCATTCGCCCATGCCCACCACCAACGCTGCGACGAAGGGCAAGGCGGCCGGCCTCGTCCTGTTCCCGAGCGCAGGGACCGATGCCTCGTTCAGCGCGATGGTCGCCATCGACGAACGGATCGGCAAGGGCGAGCGAGCGCTGCCCGTGCGTCGAGTCGATTTCCCGTACCGCATGGCCGGTCGCCGGATCCCCGATCGCACGCCGGTGATGGTGAACGCAGTCGTCGAAGCGACCACGGCAATGGCCAAGTCTTTGAAGGTGGGCACCGATCGGATTCTCGTCGGTGGCCGGTCGATGGGTGGGCGCATGGCGTCGTACGCCGTGGCCGAAGGTCTTACCGTGGCCGGCCTCATCCTCATCGCCTACCCGCTCCACCCGCCCGGCCACTTCAACGAAAACCGTGACGATCATTTCCCCGCGATCACCGTTCCGACCCTGTTCGTCTCGGGGGCGCACGACGCGTTCGCCTCGACCGATGAACTCACCGAGTCGGCGAAGAAGATCCGCGGCAGGGTCACGATGAAGTTCGTCGATGGCAACCGACGAACCGGCGGCCACGCGCTCTACGGCCAAGATGAGCAGGTTGCCGCGCTCGTCGCGGCTTGGGTCCGTCGTCGCTGAGGCACGCTTAGGAGGTCGCCGGTCAATCGGTGCCTGCCGGGGTTGCGGTCGCGTGCGGAGCCGCCTCGGCCGCGTCGAGCGGGTTCAGGTCCTCGAGTTCTCGTTGTGAAGTTTCCGGCGTCGTCAGCCACAGCAGGATCACCGCGAGCACCAAGGAGAACGAGAAGACGCTGACCACTTTCCCTTCGTTGCCGCCGGCGACATGGTCGGCGAGATACGCCGCCGAAAGAAGGCCGACGAAGCCGAACAGTCGGGACGCGAACGTCGTGAATCCGTTTGCCGTGGACCTGATGGCGGTGGGCACGAGTTCGGCGGTGAGAATCGCCAATGCCGGAAGCGCGGCTGCACCGAACAGCGCACCGAAGATCGACCATGCCCAGATCGCCGAGCCGTGGGCGCGGTACACACCGAAGTCGGCGACACCGATGCACAGCAGACCCACCGAGATGACGATGCGGCGGCTCCGCCGATCACCGACAAGTGATCCGAACACGACACCGAACAGCCCTGGCGCGTTCGTCAGGATGCCGAACAGGCTCAACTCGTTGCCGGTGAAGCCCCGCTGATTGCGGAGGTAGTCGTTGCGCAGCTGCCTCGAGGGGTTGCTCTGGAAGGCGATGAGCCCGACCAGAAGTGCCACGGTGAGCAGTCGACGCCGATGCTTTGCGAACGCCACCATCGTGGGCAGGCGGAGCTCCGAATCGGCGCGTTCGGCGTCGGCGTGGCGGCGGAAACGCCCGGTTTCGCTCAGGTGCCCACGAATGAAGAAGAGCACCGGCAGCGACAGCAACGGCAGCAGGAACGGGAGCCTCCACGCGCCGACCGACCGATCAGCAACGGCACTTCCACCTTGGACGATGCCCGAACCGATGGCCGCGCACGCGACCATGCATCCACCGGCCCACGCCCGCGAGCGCGCCGGCATCTCCTCGACGACCATCACGGTGATCAGGATGGCGACCGCGGTGACGAACGATCGCGAGATGATCTGCAGGATGGTGAACGTCGCGAGCGACGTACTGAGGGCGCAGACAGCGGTGAGCACCGGGCCGACCGTTGCGCACACGAGGAGCATCTTCCGGCGGCCGACCCGATCGGCGGCACGCACGAGCACGAGCGTGAAGAAGATGTCGAGGCGGATCAGGGCGAGCGCGGTGTTCTGCTGGGGATCGGTAGCTCCGAACTGATCTGCGACGTAGGTCATGACGACGGTGGGCAGTGAACCCTGGTAGCCGGCCGTCGCGGCGATGGCTCCGAGGCAGAGGAGCAGCGTCCGGCCTGACCGACCGATCGGTTCCGGTGGACGGAAGGCCTTGGCACTGCGTTCGCGCCGCGTCGGCCGCAGGTCGTGTGCCCGGGGACCTTCGGCGATGGTCTCGCTCAGGCTCGAATCGGGCACCCCGGTAGTGTTGTCGAGCCGTGCGACGCCGTGACCCATCCCAGCTCTTCGAACCGGCGTGCGCAGGCGATCGGACCGCGCTCGCCCGGCTGCTCTCGGTCGTCGAGCAGGGAGGACCGCTTGGGCAGAAGGCGTCCCAGCTGGTCTGGCCCCGAGGAGGCCGGGCGTACACCGTTGGCATCACGGGCGCCCCGGGCGCCGGTAAGAGCACGCTCACGGACCGCCTCATCAGCGTCGTGCGCGAGGGTGGCGACGAGGTTGCCGTGCTGGCGATCGATCCGTCGTCGCCATACTCCGGCGGAGCGATCCTGGGTGACAGGGTCCGCATGGGAGATCACTACCTTGATCCCGGCGTCTTCATCCGTTCGATGGCGACCCGCGGTCATCTCGGAGGACTTGCTGTCGCCGCTCCGGCCGCCGTGCGGGTACTCGATGCCGCCGGGTTCCCGTGGATCCTCCTCGAGACCGTGGGCGTCGGGCAGGTCGAAGTCGACATCGCCGGGGCCGCCGATACCACGGTGGTCGTCGTGAACCCTGGTTGGGGCGACGCCGTGCAGGCCAACAAGGCGGGGTTGATGGAGATCGCCGACATCTTCGTGATCAACAAGGCCGACCGTCCGGGTGCCGCCGAAACCGAGCGGGACCTGCTCGGCATGCTGGAGCTCAGCGGGTTCGGACACGACGCCTGGTACCCGCCGATCGTTCGGACGGTAGCGGCGAACGGCGACGGCGTGGCCGATCTGTGGGCGGCGATCGCTGCTCATCGCGCCCACGTGGAGGCGGACGGCTCGCTCGCCCAGCGGCGCGTCGAGCGCCTGCGGGCAGAGGTGCGCCGCCTCGTCCAGGTCGAGTTGGAGCGTCGGGCCCTGGACGCCCTCGACGGACCCGGCGGCGCCGCCGTCCTCGCCGAGGTCGAAGCCCGGACCCTCGACCCTGAATCCGCCGCAACCCGCCTCGCCGGCTGACGCCGATACTGGACACCGGCACTGGGAGAGAGGTTGCCCCCATATATGGGGGCAGAACGCCTCCCAACGCCGCTGGGAGGCGTTTGGCCGCATTTCCGCTGCTCTCGTCTCGCCGGTAACGTCCGATGCCATGACTGACGCCGCCGCCCCTCTTGTCCGCCTCGAGCACCACACCGGCCCGTCCGGCGAGCGCGTTGCGGTCATCCGCCTTGACCGCCCGAAGGTCAACGCCATCTCCCCGGAGCTCACCGCTGATCTGAGGGCCTGCGTCGCTGCATTGGCCGCCGAACTTCCCGGCGCCGTAATCGTCTACGGCGGCCCGAAGATCTTCGCCGCCGGCGCCGACATCGCCCGGTTCGGCGGACCCGACGAGGCCGGCGTGATCGTGGCCGCCCTTCGGGACGCGTTTGACGCACTCGCCGCCCTGCCCCGGATGGTCATCGCCGCCGTCGCCGGCTTCGCGCTGGGCGGCGGTTGCGAGCTGGCCCTGGCCTGCGACGTCCGGATCGCGTCGGAGTCGGCCGTGTTCGGCCAGCCGGAGATACTGCTCGGCATCATCCCCGGTGGCGGCGGCACCCAGCGTCTCGGACGGCTCCTCGGACCCGCCCGCGCCAAGGATCTGTGCCTCTCCGGCCGCCAGGTGAAGGCCGAGGAGGCCCTGCGGATCGGGCTCGCCGACCGAGTCGTTCCCACCGAAGCGCTCTTCGACGAGGCCCTGGCCTGGGCGTTCGAGTTCGCCCGGGGCCCGCTTACGGTGCAAGGACTGTGCAAGGCAGCGATCGACGGCGGCCTCGAGGGGACCCTGGCCGAGGGCCTCACTCTCGAACAGGACCACTTCATCGACGCCTTCCGAACCGAGGACGCCCCGATCGGCATCAGGAGCTTCCTGGAGCAGGGTCCCGGCAAAGCCGCCTTTACCGGACGCTGACCGGGGGCCGCCGGGCGCGACTGGCGGCGGCATCCCAGATGAGCGGGTTTGACCTCCCAGACCACCGAAAATCGGGCCTTTCGGCCCAGAATCGGCGAGTGTGGGATGCCACATGGGGGTATGTGGGATCCCGGTGACGCGCTCACCACCCGCAAGGCGCCCCATCGAAATGGGCGACACACCACTCTAGAAGGCGGTCGCCGGCGGTACGGGCGGCGACGCCTAACCTCGGGCGTCGAACCACCCGCCGGTCCCTGCCGGATTCCGACCGAGGAGCCCCATGAGCGCCCCAGCCGCCGTCACCACCGCCGTCAGAATCGACGATCCGACTGACCCGATCCCGTCGTTCATCGCGTCTCCCGCCGCGTTCCGTGATGCGTTCCTCCGCCGGGTCGAGGTCACCATCGCCAAACACATCGACGACTGCAGCCGCCACGACCTGCAGGTGGCGCTCGCCTATGCCGTGCGCGACGCCCAGGTCGATCGCTGGATCGCCACATCCCGCCGCATCCAGGAGCGGAATCCGAAGCGGGTGTACTACATCTCCCTCGAGTTCCTCATGGGACGCGCGCTCGGGAACGCGCTGATCAACCTCGGGATCAACGATTCGGCCGAGATTGCCCTGCGTAGCCTCGGCCTCGACCTCGAAGAGCTGCTCGACGAAGAACTTGACGCGGGTCTCGGCAACGGAGGGCTCGGCCGGCTCGCCGCGTGTTTCCTCGACTCCATGGCCACGCTCGACTACCCCGGTTTCGGTTGCGGAATCCGTTACGACTACGGCATCTTCAAGCAGCGCATCGTCGAAGGCGCCCAGGTGGAGGAGCCCGATCCCTGGCTCCGGTCGGGCAATCCCTGGGAGATCCAACGTACCGATCGCCAGCAGACGGTCCGCTTCTTCGGTCGCGTCCAGACGTACCGCGACAACCGTGATCCGTCCGGGAAGGTCTGGTACTCCTGGACCGACACCGAGGATGTGCTGGCCATGCCCTACGACACCCCGGTCCCCGGCTACGGCACGACAACGGTCAACACGCTGCGTCTGTGGTCGGCTCGTGCGCTCCATGACTTCAACCTCGGCTCGTTCAACCGCGGTGATTACATCAACGCCAACCTCACCTCCGCGCTGACGGAGAACATCACCAAGGTCCTCTATCCCAACGACAACAACTACGAGGGCAAGGAGCTGCGGCTCAAGCAGCAGTACTTCGTGTGCGCGGCCACAATCGCCGACCTGCTTGCCGATTTCAAAGCCGCCGGCAACGACATCCGCGCCCTCCCGGACAAGGTGGCGATCCAGCTCAACGACACGCACCCGGCCATTGCCATCCCGGAGCTCTTGCGCGTCCTCGTCGACACCGAGGGGCTGGGATGGGACGAGGCATGGGGCATCGTCACCCGTACCTTCGCTTACACGAACCACACGCTGCTCGCCGAAGCACTGGAGAAGTGGCCGGTCGCGCTGTTCGAGAAGTTGCTACCCCGCCACCTGCAGCTCATCTTCGAGATCAACCACCATTTCCTGCGGAAGGTCGCCAATCGCTGGCCCGGCGACGACGCCAAGCTCCGCAACATGTCGCTCATCGAGGAAGGCACCGAGCGCAAGGTGCGGATGGCGTACCTGGCGATCGTCGGATCCTTCTCGGTGAACGGCGTGGCGGCGTTGCACACGGAGCTCCTCAAGAGTGGTCTCGTGAACGACTTCTTCCAGCTCTCGCCGGCGAAGTTCAACAACAAGACGAACGGCATCACTCCGCGTCGATGGCTGCGCGCATGCAACCCCGGACTGTCGAAACTGATCGATTCGAAGATCGGACCGGCATGGACGACGGACCTCGATCGTCTCCGCGGCCTGGAGGCCTCTGCCGAGGATGCTGCCTTCAGTGCAGATTGGCAAGCGGTGAAGGCGGCGAACAAGGACGCTCTCCGTCGCTACGTCGAGTCGACAACCGGGGAGCGCATCGATCCATCATCGATCTTCGACGTGCAGATCAAGCGACTGCACGAGTACAAGCGCCAACTCCTCAACCTTCTGCACTGCGTGGCGCTATATCAGGAACTGAAGGAGAACCCATCGTCGGACCGGCTGCCGCGCACCGTTCTCTTCGGTGCCAAGGCCGCGCCCGGCTATGCGGTGGCCAAGCTGATCATCCGCTTCGCCAATGCGGTTGGCCGCGCGGTGAACCAGGACCCCCAGGTCAACGATCAGCTCAAGGTGCTCTTCCTTCCGAACTACAACGTGTCACTCGCCGAGTTGCTCATTCCGGCTGCTGATCTCTCCCAGCAGATCTCCACCGCCGGCAAGGAGGCATCGGGTACGGGCAACATGAAGTTCGCCCTCAACGGCGCCCTCACCATCGGCACGCTCGACGGCGCCAATGTGGAGATCCGCGACTGCGTCGGCGACGACAACATCTACATCTTCGGCAACACCGTCGAGGACATCAACGAATTGCGGGCACGGGGCTACGACCCCAACGCGTACCTCGGTGCCGGCTCACGGCTCGGCCGCGCCCTCGACCTCGTGCGCTCAGGCTTCTTCTCGCCGGAGGACCATGCGGCGTTTGCTCCGCTCGTCGAGCTGATCGTCGACCACGGCGACGAGTACTTCCTCGCCGCTGACTTCGATTCGTACGCCGCCGCGCAACGTCACGTCGAGACGGACTACCGGGACCCGGCCCTCTGGACATCGAAAGCGATCCGCAACGTGGCCAACATGGGGATGTTTTCTTCGGACCGCACGATTCGGGCGTACGCCACAGAGATCTGGGGCGTCAAACCCCTTCGGTGACCGACTGCCCGGGCCCGTCGCCCGAAGTCCCACGCCAGTAGGGTGCACGTCGTGCTTGAGAACGCGGACCCCCGCTGGGGCGAAATCGATCGGTACCTCTTCAACGAGGGCCGGCACCTTCGCCTCTGGGAGCACCTCGGCAGTCATGTCGGGGTGCACGACGGGACTCCTGGCGTCTGGTTCGCCGTGTGGGCCCCCGACGCCCAGTCGGTTTCGGTCGTCGGTGACTTCAACGCTTTCGATGCGACGAGCCACCATATGCTGCCGGTCGGGTCGACCGGGGTCTGGTCGGCATTCGTCGAAGGCGCGACGGTCGGCCAATGCTATAAGTACGCGGTGCGCGGCGCCGATGGTCGCACCGTCCACAAGGCCGATCCCTTGGCGCGGGCCACCGAGGTTCCTCCGCGAACGGCCAGCGTCATCGACGCCTCCGCCTACGAGTGGACCGACGCTCGGTGGATCGCCAAGCGCGGCTCGGCGAACCCGTGGCGTTCCCAGATGTCGATCTACGAGGTGCACCTTGCTTCGTGGCGGGGAACGCGCCCCTACGCCGAGCTCGCCGAGGAGCTCGCCGCCCACGTGAAGGACCTCGGGTTCACCCACGTCGAGCTCATGCCGGTCGCCGAACATCCCTTCGCGGGCTCATGGGGATATCAGGTGACGGGTTACTTCGCGCCCACGTCCCGTTTCGGTTCACCTGACGATTTCCGACACTTCGTCGATATCCTCCACGGCCACGGCATCGGCGTGATCGTCGACTGGGTGCCCGCCCACTTCCCGAAGGACGAGTGGGCGCTCGGGCGCTTCGACGGCACGGCGCTCTACGAGCACGCCGACCCGCGTCAGGGCGAACACCCCGACTGGGGCACCTACGTGTTCAACTTCGGACGTACGGAGGTCCGGAACTTCCTCATCGCCAACGCGCTCTACTGGCTCGAGGAACTGCACGTCGACGGTCTGCGCATCGATGCTGTCGCCTCCATGCTGTACCTCGACTACTCCCGTCGGGACGGTGAGTGGATCCCCAATCCCCAAGGCGGGCGGGAGAACCTCGAGGCCGTCGAGTTCCTCCGCGAGCTCAACACCGTCGTCCACGCCCACGTGCCGGGCGTGCTCGTCATCGCCGAGGAGTCGACGGCTTGGCCATCGGTGTCGCGGCCGGTCGATGCGGGCGGTCTCGGGTTCGGCTTCAAGTGGAACATGGGGTGGATGCACGACACCCTCGAGTATTTCTCGAAGGATCCGATCCACCGTCAACACCACCACCACGGCCTCACGTTCGGCCTCCTCTACGCCTTCACCGAGAACTTCGTCCTTCCGCTGAGCCATGATGAAGTGGTCCATGGCAAGGGCTCACTGCTCACGAAGATGCCCGGCGACGACTGGCAGAAGCGGGCCAATCTGCGTTCGCTCTACGCGTGGATGTGGGCCCACCCCGGCAAGCAACTGCTGTTCATGGGGGCCGAGATCGGGCAGTGGAACGAGTGGAACGTGGACGCCACGATCGATTGGTGGCTCCTCGGTGATCCTGCCCATGCGGGCATCCGCGACCTCATTCGCTCGCTGAACCACATCCAGGCGTCGTACCCCGCGCTCTATGAACGCGACTTCGCTCCTGAAGGTTTCGGGTGGATCGTCAGCGACGATGCCTCGGCCAACGTCTACGCGTTCGTGCGCTGGCCCGGCGAGTCGGGCACGCTTGGTGCGGGTCCCGTCGTGTGCATCGCCAACCTGGCGCCGGTGGTGCGGGTGGACTACGGCGTCACGTTGCCACGCGGCGGCGAGTGGCGTGAGCTCTGTAACACCGACGCATCGGAGTTCGGTGGAAGCGGTGTCGGGAACGCCGGAGCTGTGTGGGCCGACAACCTCGGCCGCGCCACGCTGACGCTTCCGCCGCTGAGCGTGCTCATCCTCGGCCAGAACGGCTGAGGCTCGGTCAGGCGCGGGCGAATACCGCGACGCAGGGATACTCGGGGCAGAACACCCCGTCGATGATCTCGAGCGCGGGATCGCCGCGCCGCGCCGTCGTGAGCAGGGGGTTCCACTCACCCTTCGGGAGGGTGAACTCCTCCGGTTCATCGCCCTCATGGAGGACTACGAGCCGATCCTGCTCGACCGAGGGTCCAAGGAGGAGCAACTGGAGACCGCATCCCTCCGGGTCGTCCCATTGCGGGGTGGTCATCGGTTCGCCGCTCGGGGAGAACCACTGGGCGTCGTCCTCGTCGAGCCAGTCACGCTGGCGGAACACCGCCGACGAGCGGCGGAGTGCCGTAAGTTCACGTACGAACTCGGTGAGGGACTCATCGACAGCGGACCAGTCGAACCAACTGGTCTCGTTGTCGAGACAGTACGCGTTGTTGTTGCCCTTCTGGGTGCGCCCGAGCTCGTCACCGCCGAGCAGCATCGGGGTGCCCTGGGAGAGCATCAGCGTCGCCAGCAGGTTCCTCTGGGTACGTTGACGGGCCGACACAATGAGCGGATCGTCCGCCTCGCCTTCGATCCCGTGGTTCCAGGAGCGGTTGTCGCCCGATCCGTCGTGGTTCGCCTCGCCGTTCTCGGCGTTGTGCTTCACGTTGTAGGTGACGAGGTCGCGCAGACAGAAGCCGTCATGAGCAGTGACGAAGTTGACCGACGACCATGGCCTGCGCCCGAAGCCGGCAAAGACGTCTCGGTTACCGGTGATCCGGCGCGCAAAAGCCCCGAGGGGTGTCGACGCGTTGTGCCAGTGATCGCGGACGAGGTCGCGATACCGATCGTTCCATTCGGCCCAAGGCGCCGGAAACGAACCGACCTGGTATCCACCGGGTCCGAGGTCCCACGCCTCGGCGATGAGCTTTACCTTCGACAGGACAGGGTCCTGGGCAACCGCGTTGATGAACGTTCCCTGGGCGTCGAACTGGCCGTCTCGCCCTCGGCCGAGCGTGGTTGCGAGATCGAACCGGAAGCCGTCAACGTGGAACTCTTCGACCCAGTAGCGCAGTGAATCGAGAATGAGCGTGAGGGCGGGTGGCTGGGTCGTATCGACCGAGTTCCCGCACCCGGTGGTGTCGTGGGGGCGATACCAGCCATAGGGGTCAAGGCCGCGATACGCCACCATCGGTCCGTCCGGACCCGCTTCACAGGTGTGGTTGTAGACGACGTCGAGGATCACTTCGATCCCTGCCTCGTGCAGCAGCTTCACCATTCCCTTGCACTCGCGCACGGCGGCCGAACCATCTCTCGCGCTGGCGTAGCCGTTGTGGGGGGCGAGGAATCCGATCGTGTTGTAGCCCCAGTAGTTCGTGAGCCCGAGGCGGGCAAGACGTTCCTCGGGGACGTTCTGGTGGATCGGTAGGAGTTCAACCGCCGTGACCCCGAGACCGACCAGATGGGCCACGAACGCCGGATGGCAGAAGCCGGCGTAGGTCCCCCGCAGCTCTTCGGGAACGTCGGGGTGGGTCTTGGTTGCGCCCTTGATGTGCACCTCGTAGATCACGGTGTCCGTCCACGGGGTGTTCGGCCGCACGTCGGCGCCCCAGTCGAATCGACCGTCGACGGCAACACCGCGCATGGTGAACGGTGCGTTGTCACCCGGGTCTGGATAGGAATGGATACCCGGCTTGCTCAGCCAGTCGACCGAACCGGAGTAGGCGAGCGCCCAGGGGTCCTGCAGGAGCTTTGCTTCGTTGTGGCCATTGCCGCTGACGCGAATGCCATAGTGCGTGCCGTCGGTGACGAGTCCCGGGGGGAGGACCTCCCACCACGACGCTCCGAGGCGATTCGTCAACAGCACGCGGGTCTCTGCGGCGTTCGGCGCGTCGGAGGCGAACAGGCAGAGCTCCACCGACTCGGCGTGCGGACCGGTTGGCACGGCGATCGTGGTCGGCGACCCTTCGGTGCCGAGTCGAAGGCCGAAGGGTGGGGAAACGTCGGGGTTGGTCATAAGGCAGAGAACGCCACTCGGATGCGGCCGAAAGATCGTAGCGGCGTCGCCCTGCTATCGGCCGGCAGCCTGACGTTCTTGAGAGTGGCCGCGGCGATCGGCCGTGTGTCGGCGCTTACGGCCAGGTGATCGACGCGGCGAGGGCGCGACCCTGTCGGCGTCCATGGGCCAGGATGTCGACCGAGATCGTCGCGTCCATGCGGTTGATGCCGATCGTGTCGTTGGCGGCGTCGTCCGGGAACAGCAGCGTGCACCTCGTACCAGCCGCTTCGAGTGCACGGACTTCGGCCGCGGCCAATCGACCGGCCGCCGGGTCCATGCCGTCGGTGCGAGAACCGATCGGGGCGAGCACAACGACGGTGTTGTAGCCGGCCGCGAGGTCGGCGCTGGTGCCGGATCGGAGACCACCGTCCACGAGGAGCCGCCCGTCGACCGGCACCGGAGGGAAGATCCCCGGCACGCAGATGCTTGCGGCCACGGTATCGGCCAACGGCACTCCGCTCGCCGCGCTCAGTACGACGAACTCGCCGGTGTCGGCGTCGACCGCGGTGGCGAGGAACGTGGTGGCCGGCCAGGCCTCGGGGAGTTCCGGGTCGATGAGTTCACGGAACCTGGCGAGGCCGATCGTCTTGGCAAGTTTGGCCTCATCGCCGACCAGGGCCAACGACGCCGGCGTGGCGTCGGGCAGCTTGTCCCACACGGTGAACAACTTCATCAGCGCCATCAGGTCGATCGCTGCCATGGCCTCGGCGGCAAGGACGCCGGTGTCGTTGAGCACCCGGGCCTCGAGATCCTCGAACGCGATGCCCGTGGCAAGCCACGAGCCGACGACCGACCCGGCCGAGGTTCCGACCACGAGGTCGGCGCTTCGCAGGTCAACGCCCTCATCGAAGAGTCCGTGGACGACGCCGGCGAGCCAGGCGACGCCGGTAGCCCCACCGCCTCCAAGGACGACGGCGGTGGATCTGGGGGCGGATTCGGTACCGGACACATTGAACATCTTTGCTGCCCCACCGCAGGTTGCGTGAACGATGGTCAAATCGGAAACAAACGCAGACGGCGTTCCGTCCGGTCGTACACTGTCCGACTCGTGGCAGACGCTGGACCTCGGTTGACGCAAGCCCCGTCGCAACCGAGCACCGAAGCGGTTCGCCGTTCCTTCCGGATCGAGATGCTCCGGGCCCTTCCGGCCGGCACCATCGAGGCGTTCGGCTCGACGTTCCTGCTCCTCATCGCCCTTCGTCACTTCGACCTGTCGACGGGCTGGAAGGCCACGATCGTGGCCGGAGCCCAGGTCGGTCTGCTGTTTGCCCCAGTCGCCCTCACTCACGCGACGCGTCGAGGCATGTCGCCGGGTGATGCCGGCGCGCGGATGCTGGTCATCGGCTCCTTGGGCGTCATCGCTCCGCTGCTGTGGCCGCACCCCGCGGTCTTCGTCATCGGATGTCTCGTAGCCCTCACCTCAACCGGCGCGCAGTGGGCTCTGCTGCAGACGATCTACACGAACCAGTTCCCCGCCGAGCGGCGGGGTCGCCTGCTGTCGCTGACCATCGCCGCGAAGTTCGCATGTTCGGGACTGGTCGCCATCGGAGTGGGACGTCTTCTCGGACGCGACGCCGCAACGTGGCGATGGGCGCAGCTGCTGCTCCTCGTCGCGCTGTTCGGGTCGGCGGCGTGCATGCGTACCTTCGGCGGGCCGGCGCTGCGGCCCCACGCTCCACTTCGTGACGACGGGCGTGAACACCCGTGGGCCCGTCGTTGGGCCCTTCTGCAAACCGATCGGACCCTTCGGCTCACGCTTGCGTCCTGGATGCTCATGGGCTTCGCCAACCTCATGATGATCCCGCTTCGCGTCGAGTTCCTGGCCGACCCGAGGTACGGTGTCGACGCAAGTTCATCGACCATAGGTGCACTGACGATCACCATCCCCGCCGTGCTCCGGCTGCTGCTCGCTCCGGGCTACGGCTGGGTGTTCGACCGACTGCCCTTCTTCGTCGCCCGGATCCTCGTCAACATCGGGTTCGCGGCGAGCATCATCGTGTTCTTCGCCGGCACGTCGATGACCGGTCTCGTCCTCGGCGCGGTCGTGTTCGGCATCGCCGCAGCGGGAGGCGACGTGATGTGGGCGCTGTGGACGACTCGTCTCGCACCACCCGAACATCTCGCCGACTACTCGTCGCTGCACACGTTCTCCACCGGAGTGCGAGGTGTGATCGCACCGTTCGTCGGGCTCTGGCTGCTCGATCACAACGTGAGCCCGCGCAGTGTCGGCAGCCTGTGCGCGGTGATGATTCTGCTCGGCTCGATGATCCTCATCCCCGACCTCCGGGCGGAACGGGCACGTCTCGCAGCCGACCGATTGCCGGTCGAGCCCGTCATCGGGGGATGAACTGGGTCGGCCGGGTCCGTTCGGCGCTGACGGCCGTCGCCGACCCGACCCGGGCCGCTCCGATGGCGGCGTACATGAAGAACATCGCCCCATTCCTCGGCGTCGCGGCGGCGGTCCGACGGGCGGCGATCCGGGACCTGGGACAGCCACCCGTCGACGAGCTGCCCAGCATTGCCCGGGAGCTCTGGCGGCAGCCGGAACGCGAATTCGCCTACGTCGCCGTGGACTGGCTCGAACGGGCGTCTCGGAAAGGACCGACGACGCTCCTTCCCCTCGTCGAGCAACTTGTGCGGACCCGCTCGTGGTGGGACACCGTGGACGGACTCGCCGCGTGTGTCGCCAACCTCGTCACGGCCCATCCGGAACTCGTCGGCGAGATGGACCGCTGGGTCGCCGATCCCGACATCTGGGTCGCCCGGGTGGCGATCCTCCATCAGCTCGGCCGTGGACCAGCGACCGACGAAGCCCGGCTCTGGCGGATGTGCCTGGCCCGTGCCGACGAGCGCGAGTTCTTCATCCGCAAGGCGATCGGCTGGGCGCTACGCGACTATGCGTGGAGCAATCCCGACGCGGTCGACGGGTTCGTTTCGGATCATCGAGCGGAGTTGAGCGCGCTTACTATTCGTGAAGCGACGAAGAACCTCGAGAAGGCCCGCACCGCGCCATTGCGCTGACGGTCAGACGCGAGCTGCCGCGAGCAGCGCGGCCGCATCCTCGGGCGGCACCACATTGATAAGCACTCCGGTGCCGAGCTCGAAGCCGGCCCGCGTGGTCACCTTCGGATACACGTGGGCGTGCCAGTGGAAGGTGCCCTGCGCCCGGTAGGGAGCGGAGTGGAACACGATGTTGTAGGCGACGTCACCGAGGCCGGCGCGAAGAGCCGCCAATCCGTTGCGGAGGCCGATGCCGACGGCGGTGAGGTCGGCAAGCTCGGCCGTGTGGAGGTGTCCGTTGTGGCAGCGGGGGATAGCCAGCATCTCGAACGGCGTGCCGCTCCAGTACGGGCAGATCACCACGACGCGGTCGTCGGCGTAGACGATGCGGGCGCCGGCATCGAGCTCGGCCTCGATCGTGGTGCACAGCAGGCAGGCGCCGGAGAACCGGTCGAAACCGAGCTGCTCGCCCACGATCTCGCCGGGAACGAAGGGCAGACCGAGGAGCTGGCCGTGCGGATGGACGAGCGAGGCGCCGGCCTCGCGTCCGTAGTTCACGATGGCCTGGCTGTAGCGGAGCTCCGGCATCGTCGAGTGCGCCTCGGCGCGAGCAGCGATGGCCGCCATGACGTATTCCGCCTGCTCGTCGTCGACATCGGCCCACGACGAATCGTGTGACGGATGCACTACCAGCACTTCGTGCATCCCGGACGCGTCGGCTTGGGTGAAGATCGGCCCAAGGTGCTCGACGACCATCGGCTCACGGCCTTCGAAGGCCGGGTAGAGGTTCGGCACGACCAGGACGCGCCAGCTCCCATCGGCGCCCGGAGTCACGAGCGTGGGCGGCTCGGTCTCGGCGCGACCGGGGCAGAACGGGCACGGGCGGCCGGGATCGGTCTCGACGTCGAGTCTCCGCGACTGGAACTCGTTGGGACGCTGTCGTCGTTCGGCGTTGATCGCGACCCAGCGGCCGGTCAGAGGATCAAGTCGGAGTTGACTCATGTAGCTGTCCAGGCTAGCGGACCCCTGGTCCTACGCTGGTGTTCAACCGTCACCTGAGCTGCCGTTCCGGTCGCCGGAACGTTTTCGACATGTCCTCTCGCGACCACCACGCTCTTGCTTCTGCTTCCCGGAACGATCTGCCATGCACTACCTGGACCACGCAGCAACAACTCCGCTCCACCCCGCCGCCATCGATGCCATGGTCGCGGTGCTGCGCGGGTCCTACGGCAATCCTTCGGGTGTGCACGACATCTCCGCCGCAGCGCGGACCGTTCTCGAGGATGCCCGCGACACCGTCGCATCATTCGTCGGCTGTCGGGCGCGTGAACTCGTCTTCACCGGCGGCGGAACCGAATCGCTGAACCTCGCGCTTCGGGGCAATCTCGGCGACCAGCCCGGGCGGCCGACCCTGCTGACGAGCGCGATCGAGCACGACGCCGTTCGCGTGACAGCCGAATGGCTCGCGGCCACCGGGCAGGCCGATCACGAAACCCTCCCGGTGACGTCGTCTGGAATCCTCGATCTCGACGCGGCGGACGTCATGATCCACCGCGTCCGTGATCGGCCGGTCATCGTGGCCGTGATGGCGGTCAACAACGAGGTCGGCACGGTGCAGCCGCTCGCCGAGATCGCCCGTCTCCTCGCAGCACACCCGAATGCCACGCTCGTGGTCGACGCAGTGCAGGCCCCGGTCTGGCTCGACCTCCGGCCGATCACGTCGTTGGCTGACTTCGTCGCGCTCTCCGCCCACAAGTTCGGCGGACCCAAGGGAGTCGGCGTCCTCACGGTTCACGAGGGGCGCTCGGTCACGCCGCTGCTTCATGGCGGTGGCCAGGAACGCGAACGCCGCAGTGGCACGCAGAACGTCGCCGGCATTGCCGGGCTGGCGGCTGCCGCAGAGATCACCGAAGCTGCGCGCGCTGATGTTGTTGCGCGGGTCTCGGGCCTTCGCGATCGACTCGTCGACGGTGTGCTCGGAGCAGTTGACGGCTGCACCGAGACCGTCGCGGACCGTTCGGCGAAGGTTGCCGGCAACGCCCACCTCACCATCGATGGCGTCGAGAGCGAGGCCGTGCTCGTCTTGCTCAACGAGGCCGGCATCGCCGCGTCGGCGGGTTCGGCGTGCGCCAGTGGAGCTCTCCACGTCTCGCCCGTGTTGCTTGCCATGGGCGTCGAGAAGGAGCGGGCGGGTGGGGCGTTGCGGCTCACTCTTGGATCCGCCTCGACCGACGACGACGTCGACGCGGTCCTCGCTGCTCTTCCCCGCGTGCTCCGTCAGCTCCGAGGCGGCCCGCGGTGAAGGTTCTCGTCGCCCTCTCCGGCGGTGTCGACTCGACCGTCGCCGCGGCGATCCTCCAAGAGCAGGGCCACGAGATCGCTGGTGTCACGCTGAAGCTGTGGGGTGGCGATTCCGACTCCGGGTGCTGCTCCGTCGCGGATGTCGACGATGCCCGACGTGTCGCCCAGCAACTCGGTATCCGCCACTACGTGTTCAACTTCGGTGAGGAGTTCACTGCCAACGTCGTCGATCCATACGTACGCGCACATAGCATTGGGGAAACGCCGAATCCTTGTGTGGAATGCAATCGGTTCCTGAAGTTCGACCGGCTCCTCCAGCGGGCCACCCAACTCGGCTTCGATGCCATCGCCACCGGCCATCACGTTCGGCGCATCACCATGCCCGACGGCCGGTTCGCCGTGGGGCGCGGGTTCGACGACGCCAAGGACCAGAGCTACGTGGTGCACATGCTCGGCCAGGACGTGCTCGCCCGGACGCTGTTCCCCGTGGGGGACCTGACGAAGACCGAGGTGCGTGCGAAGGCATCGGCGATGCGGCTGCGAACCGCCGAGAAGGCCGAGAGCATGGAGGTCTGCTTCATCGCCGAGACAGCTGGTGGCCGCCGGATGTTTCTCGGTGACCGCATCCCGCTGCGTCCCGCCAAGATCGTCGATGCCGACGGAGCCCAGGTCGGTCAGACCGATGCGGTCGAACTCGTCACCATAGGACAGCGCCGCAACCTCGGTCTGAGCGGCGCCGCGGATCGCCGCTATGTGGTCGATGTCGATGTCGCCAACGCGGTGGTCACCGTGGGCGATCGCGAGGCGCTGCGGCGTGAGGTGGTCACGCTCCATACCGTCACGCTGCCGCTCGGCGCGGAGCTCCTCGGCGGCGCACTGCGCGTCCAGACTTCGGCCCACGGGCGTCCCGTGCCCTGCACAGCGGAACGCATCGGTGACCGACTCGCGGTCACGTTCGTGGAGCCGCAAACGAGGGTCGCGCCCGGACAGAGCGTGGTGATCTACAGGACCGTCGCGGGTGAGACCACGGAGTCCGACGTCGTCGTCGCCGGCGGGATCGCCTTGCGGGACTAGTGCACTGAGTCGGAAGTCCGCTGCCGAATTCTCGGCCAGATCCCGCCGTGGCGGCGTCCTCGTCGTTGCGGTTGGACAAGGCAGGCGCTGCCTCCTGCGTCCTTGCCACGACGAAATCTGACTCGCGAATTCCGCGAGCCACTTGTGATTCGGAACACGAGGTCACGCTCGACGGCGGGTCGTTTCTCGTCGTTACCGCGTCAGGCGCCGGGCGCGCGCTTCGTCGAGCAGCCGACCGGGAAGCGTCGGCACGAACAGGAAGCGGGCGGTGCTCCCCGTTTCCGAGGTACGGCGAGAGGTGACCCGAACGATCTCGGCCTTCTCGGTCAACAGCGCTTCGATGGCGAGTCCACCGGCGCCGTTGGTGAGATCGAGCGAGTCCGATTGCGCAAGCGCGGCGCGTAGCTGCTCGATGATCCGACGTTGGAAGAGAACCGGATCACGGACGACGAACTCGTCATGGAGCACGAACCCGGCCGGCACGAACACCACAAAACGACGGGCTTGCGCATAGAGCGCTTTGCCGAGGACACGCACCAACGCAATGCCGACAGCGGTGCAGACGGGTCCGGCGACCCACTGTCGTGACGCGAGGAGCAGCGGGCCGACGACAATACCCGCACCGGTCAGCGCGCCGAAGAGTGGCAGCGGACCGACCATGAGGGCGGCGGTGGGGCGGAGTAGGAACCGGCGCTCGTTCGGGTACGCCGGACCGTTGACGCAGAGGTGACCGACCTCGTTCCACTGCGCAGCAAGGAATGCGACCGCGGCCGCGACAAGGGCCAGAGCGCGGAGCGCTACGGCTTCGCTGCCCGTCTCCGTGACTGCCCAAATCGTGGCCACCAGAGCGAGCGGGGACGCGCACCGGAGGAACACCAGACCGGCCGGGTGCCAGACGAGCACGGCGACCAACCCGATCCCCCACACCGTCCACCAGAGGACTTGACTCACGATGGTGACCGCCGAACTCCGTCCGTCGACGGTTCGACCGATCAGCAGCCCGCCGATGATCAGCGCGCCCCACGAGCCGCGCATCAGGTGAGGGGCGACGCGTTCGAAAGGTGAGACGGCTCGACGGGATTCCGACGGTGTCGCCGGGCGCTCCCGTGGCGAGGGGGCGATGCTGCTGATCGGACCGGACATCGCCGTCCATCCTTACCCACGTTCACGACGGCCGGACCAGCGCACTCCACGGAGAAGGCTGTCTTGGCGGCCGACCGCCGCATCCTGCGTTACCTTCAGCCGATGGACCTTGACGACGTGCGAGCCCGAGCCGGCGAACTCCGCCGTGAAATCGGCGAGCACGATCGTCGGTACTACGAGCTCGACGCACCGACGATCAGCGACGGCGACTACGACGCGCTGCTGGCCGAGCTCCGGCGGATCGAGGCCGATCACCCAGATCTCGTCACGTCCGACTCCCCGACCCAATCGGTGCGAGGGCTCCCGGTGATGACGACCTTCGCCGAGGTCGAACACCTGCAGCCGATGATGTCGCTCGACAACGTCTTCGATGTCGATGAGCTCCGCGGGTGGGGTGCGAGGAACGCGAAGCTCCTCGGCGACGAAGCGTCCCCACGGTTCGTCTGCGAGCTCAAGGTGGACGGTCTCGCGATGTCGCTGCTGTACCGCGATGGTGTGTTCGTCCGCGCCGCGACCCGTGGTGACGGCCGGGTCGGGGAGGATGTCACCGAGAACGTCCGCACCATTCCGGCCATCCCGAAGCGGCTGATCCCGGTCACCCCGGATGGCGCACTGCTGGGATCGGTCCCGTCGCTGCTCGAGGTCCGCGGCGAAGTGTTCATGCCGACCGAAGCATTCGCCGCCCTGAACCGTCGACGGGCAGAGGCGGGCGAGGCGCTCTTCGTCAACCCCCGCAACTCGGCCGCCGGCTCGTTGCGGCAGAAGGATCCTGCTGTCACCGCCGGCCGCGAGCTCAGCTTCCTGTCGTACCAACTCGGCGCGACCCAGGGCGGGCCGGTGTTCAGCGCGCATAGCGAGACGCTGGCCTTCCTCGCCAATTGCGGATTCCCCGTGAGCCCGGAGATTCGCGCGGTCGACACGCTCGACGAGGTTGCCGACTACTGCGCGCACTGGACACAACACCGCCACGACCTGCCTTATGAGATCGACGGCGTGGTCGTGAAGATCGACGACCTTGCACTGCGCCGTGAGCTCGGGAGCACGTCGAAGGCCCCGCGGTGGGCCACGGCGTTCAAGTTCCCGCCGGAGGAGCGCACGACGCTGCTGCGGGCCATCGAGGTATCGGTTGGCCGCACCGGTCGGGCCACGCCCTTCGCGGTTCTGGAACCGGTCTTCGTGGGCGGCTCGACGGTCTCGATGGCCACGCTCCACAACCAGGATCAGGTGCGCCTGAAGGACGTTCGGCCCGGCGACACGGTCACCGTGCGAAAAGCCGGCGACGTGATCCCTGAAGTCGTCGGACCCGTGCTTGCGCTGCGCCCTGAAGGTCTCCCGGTCTGGGAGTTCCCGACGCTATGTCCCTGCGACCTGAAGTCCACGCTCGAGCGGCCCGAGGGCGAATCCGACACGCGATGCGTGGAGCCGCGTTGCCCCTACCAGCAGTGGGCGCGTCTCGTGCACTTCGGCTCGCGGGGCGCCATGGACATCGAGGGCTTCGGCGAAAAGACGGTATCGACACTCCTCGACGCCCAGCTCATCAGCGACGTGGCCGACGTTTACTCGCTTTCCGAGCGGGTCGACGAGCTTCGGCGGATCGAAGGATTCGGCGGGGTCTCCGTCCAGAACCTTCTCGACGCCATCGATGGGTCAAAGTTCCGCCCGCTCGGCAACCTCCTCGTCGGTCTGAACATCCGTCATGTCGGCGGGACGATGGGTCACGTCCTCGCCAAGGCCTTCGGCTCCCTCGACGCCCTTGCCGCAGCAACGGCGGAGGAGATCTCCGCGGTCGACGGTGTGGGGGCTGTCATCGCCAACTCGGTTGCGGAATGGTTCGGCACCGACGCGAACCGCGCAGTCATCGAACGGCTTCGTTCGGCCGGCGTCAACTTCTCCGGCCCGCCGCCGCCCGCACTCGCCCAGAACCTCGCCGGGATGTCGATCGTCGTCACCGGCTCGCTCCTCGGCTTCACCCGAGAAAGCGCAGAGGAGGCGATCACGTCGCGCGGCGGGAAGTCGCCGGGGAGTGTCTCGAAGAAGACCACTGCAGTGGTCATCGGTGACGAACCGGGGGCGGCGAAGGTCACGAAGGCCGCAGAGCTCGGCGTGTCCATGCTCGACGAGACGGCGTTCGTGCGGTTGCTCGAAACCGGGGAACTCCCGGTGTCGTGATGGGCCGATGACCGCCGTCGTTCAGGATGCGGCTCGGGCGTCCAGGTAGCTGAGGAATTCCTCTGCTGTAGCGAAGCCATCCAGCACCGGATCAGCCTCCGCCTCGCTGACGCGTGAACGCTGTTCCGCCCGCTCCCTCCGAGATGACGCGATGACATGGGCAACGCCGCACGTCCCGCCGTGCAGACCGACCATCACGACGAACCAGGTCTCGAACGGCGAGACGATGTGGCGTGCGAGCCCGGTTCCGAGAGCCGGCGCGGCGAGCAGGGTGAGGAGCACCTGCCGGCGGGCGTCGTAGAGGACGCCGCGGAGTTGCTCGGCGATGTACTCGATCACAACGGGAACGGGCAGGATCAGCAACAGAACCGGGTCGAGGTTGTTCGGCCAGCTGATCGAGCCGAGCGCCAGGAACATCACGGCAAAGGCGACCGGATAGAGCACAAGGCATCGACGGCATACGCGGCGCCCACCGATCACGACGCAGCGGTCGTGTTCATGCCGAAGATGGTGCGAAAGCGCGATCTCCGCCAGGCGTGATCCGAAGGATGTCGATCTCACGGATAGGTCCATCGACCTAGTACGGCCCAATCTTGAGGTGCTTCGAGGTTGGGGGAAGACCCTGGTGCGCTACGACGGCCGTGGTTCGGCCGGAAGGCCAAGCAAACGCTCCCCGATGAGGTTGCGCTGGATCTGACTCGATCCGCCGGCGATTCTGGCCCCCGGGGCGGCGATGAGCGATCGTGCCGCCTCGTTGTCCTGCAGCATCGCGTCGGCGCCGGCGAGCGCGGTGCGAGCCTCCGCCGACGCGAACATGAGCTCGGTGATGCCCAGCTTGCCGAGCGACGCCGCGGTCGACGCCACCGGCCCCTGACGGGCACCGAGCATGGCGAGGACCCGTCCACGGGTGATGATCTGGACGAGGGAGTCACGCGTGGCCCCGTCGACGTCGTCGCCAGCCTCCCGGCGAAGCGTCTCAGCGAGCCTGTCCATGCGACGCGAAAGGCTGATGGCGGCGGAGCCGATCGAACCCCGTTCGTTGGTGAGCGTGGCCATCGCGACGTTCCATCCGCCGTGCAGCGGGCCGAGCAGCGACCTGGCGGGGATCCGGACTTCGTCGAGGAACACTTCGTCGAACTCGGCTTCTCCGGTCATCTGGCGGAGCGGGCGAACATCAACGCCGGGACGCGTCATGTCGAAGAGGAAGAACGAGATCCCCTTGTGCTTCGACGCGTTGGGGTCCGTGCGGGCGAGGAGGATCCCGCGATCGGAGTAGCGACCGCCGGAACACCAGACCTTTTGCCCGGTGATGACCCACTCGTCGCCGTCCAGCTCGGCCTTTGTGGAGAGACTGGCAAGGTCGGATCCGGCGCCCGGTTCGGAGAACAGCTGACACCAGGTGTTCTCGGCCGCAAGGATCGGGCGCAGGTGTTCCGCCTTCTGCTCCTGCGTGCCGAAGAGCATCGTTGATCCACCGGCCAGGACCGTGCCGACCATGTTGAGGAACGGGGGAACCCCGGCGAGGGCGCAGGCACGGACCCAGGCGCCTCGATGGGTAGGTGTGAGCCCGAGACCGCCGAACTCGACGGGCCAATCGATCCCGGCGAACCCTTCGGCGAAGAGGAGTCGCTGCCACTGCAGTCCTCGTTCGATTAGATCAGGAGGGCAGATCGCGCCGTAGTCCGGCGGGGCGGCCTTTCGATGGCGTTCGAGCCACTCCGAGGCGCGTGCGGCGAAGTCTTCGATGCTTTCGACTGTCTCGTCGGGAGACTTCGGGGCGTTGGATGACGGCGATGCGGAGGTCGACACGGCGGAGCTCACGAAACCTTGAACGTCCACGAGAACTCCCGGGCGTCGGTCTCTCGTTCGCCCTGCTCAGGCCAGAAGATGACCGTCGCGTTCACGTCACTGCCCGGGAGCTTCTCGAACTCGCGATCGGCACCGGGCGTGAACGACAGGGTGCCGGTCGCCCGCTCGTAGTCGAGTTGGTCGAGGGGAATCTCGCGGCTGTTGATCACGAGAACGCCGGTCTGACCGAACTCGAGGTCCGCGACGATGGTGGCCTGCGATGGCACGTTCGTCGCAAGATTGGCCGGACTCACCGACTCCAGGCCGCGAGGGAAGCCGGCCCGCTCGGGAGTGGGCTTGTTCTCGTTGACCCCTGACGCGAGGAGCCACAGCGCGAACGCGACGGCCAGCGCCACCCCGAATCGGCCGACCAGTTTGCGGCGATTGCCGAACCGATTCCGCCCGACGGACTCCGCGTTTGGGACTGTGGCGTTCAACGCGTTAGCGCCCTGTTGCTTGACCATTTCCCCAGTTTCCCAGAGATCCAGAACTACCCTCAGTGTGTGTCCGGCTTCGATGGAGATTTGGTCGGCAGCGCGTTGAACGAGCGCTACCGTCTCCTCGCGCTCCTGGGGACCGGCTCGTCGGCTCGGGTCTACCTGGCCCACGATGTGCAGATCGCCCGCCAGGTCGCCGTGAAGGTGCTGCACGCCTCTCTTGCCGAAGATCCCGAATTCCTGCGCCGGTTCCGCATCGAAGCGGAGGCCCTCGGCCAGCTCACGCATCCGAACATCGTCACCGTCCACGACTTCAACGACGGCGCGAATGCGCTCGGTGCGCCGCCCTATCTGGTGACGAACTACCTCGAGGGCGGCAGCCTGCGGAACCTGCTCGACCAGGGTTACCGACTCACTCCCTCACAGGCGGCCCGGCTGGGCATTGACGCGGCACGAGGCCTCGCGTTCGCCCATGCCCGGGGGTACGTGCACCGCGACATCAAACCGGCGAACCTGCTCTTCACCGACGACCAGCGGGCGCACGTTGCGGACTTCGGTCTCGCCCGGGCGAAGGCGGAAGCGGCTCGGACGGAAGCCGACTCGGCTCCGGTCGGCACCATGCGCTATCTCGCTCCCGAGCAGGTCGTCGGCAATGCCACGGACAAATCCGATGTGTATGCCCTGGCCCTGGTACTCGTCGAGTCCGTTACGGGTGTCGTGCCGTTCTCCCGTGACAATTGGCAGAGCACGGCGTTCGCACGGACCGTTGAGGACCTCCGCGCGCCGGAGATGATGGGTGAGCTCGGGGCGGTGATCAACGCCGCCGGCAGCCGCGACCCGGAGCAGCGGATCGACGCCGCAACGTTCGTCCGTGAGCTCGAAGAGGTTGCACGACGGCTCCCCGCTCTCGAACCGCTCCCCCTGGACGGCGCACGAGTGCTCCAACGTGGGCGACTGCTCGACGGCCGCGATCCGACCCGCATTCTCGTCGCGACGCCGAACTCACTTGCCGAGGCTCGGGGTTCTGGCGCAGCCCGCCTCCCGGACCATGACCCCGTCGAGTCCGCCACCGGGGTCTTCGACCAGGCACTGTTCGACGACGAGACGATTCCGCCCCGGCCCCGGACAGGGGCGGCCGAAGCCGGAGTGAAGGATGTCGAGCCCAGTCTTCTGAGCGAGGCCGATCGACCCGATGTGCTCGTGGGGACCGCTGGTGTTCGACGGCGGATCCAACGGGAGGCGGTTGTGCCCGAGCGCGCACCCCGTCGCCGGCTGTCCACTCTCCTGGCTTCGTTGGCGTTGATTGCTTTGGTCGGAGGGCTCGTCGGCGTGATTCTGTGGTCCCGCCGGCCGGAATTGCGCACTGTCCCTCGGGTCGACCAAATGACCCTCGAGGCTGCGACAAAGGCGATCGACGCAGAACGCCTCGCCGTGGCCACGGATGCTGCGGTGTACGACGAGAAGGTCCCGGCGGGGCAGGTCGTCGCCCAGGATCCGGAGCCGCCGCTGCGGTTGAAGAAGGGCGCGAAGGTCACGCTGACCCTTTCGAAGGGCAGGAAGCCGGTGACGGTCCCTTCTCTCGACGGGCTCACGCTCGACCAGGCGACGGCCGTGCTCAGATCGGTGGGTCTCGCTCTGACCAGTCCGGCCCGGGTCGAGCCGAGCGAGATCGTTCCCGAAGGCTCCGTGATCTCGTGGACACCCGAAGGTGCCCAGCCACCGGGCACCGCGATCACCCTCGTCGTTTCCAGCGGTCCGCCAACGGTCGTCGTGCCCAAGGTGAGCGGCCTCTCACCCGACGATGCACGAGCTGCGCTGCCCCCGAAGTTGGCCGTGACCGTCGTCGAGGTGTTCGCCGACAACACGCCGAAGGGACTCGTTGTTGGGACCAGTCCGAAGTCGGGCAGCGAGGTCGCGGTGGATGCTCCGGTGAAGCTTCTTGTCTCTTTGGGACCCGCAACTGTCGTCGTGCCCAACGTGATCACCATGAGCCCGGTCGACGCGGCGGCAGCACTCCGTTCCTCGGGATTGAAGATCGGCTCAACGGTCGGAGCTCCGGACCAGCCCGTCCTCTTCACCCGTCCGGTTCGTCGATCGACCGTCAAACGGGGAACGGCCGTGACCCTCTACACAACCTCAGAAGGCGTGCCGCCGATCCCGGGTCAGGAGCCGACGACAACAGCAGTGGGTTCTGGGTCGGGCGGCTCCGAAGCGTCGACGACGAAGAAGCCGACATCGTCGACAACGCCGAGCTCGACGACCAAGAAGCCCTAGGCCTCAACTGTTGGCACTCCGCCGTGAGGCGAAACACCTCCGAGCAGCGCTGGGAGGTGTTCTGCCCCCATATATGGGGGCAACCTCTCTCCCAGGCGAACAGCGCTACTTGCTGGTGAGACCGGCGTCCATGATGGAGAGGGCGGCCGGGCCGATGAGGACGACGAAGAGGGCGGGGAGGATGCACAGCACGAGCGGGAAGAGCACCTTCACCGGCAGTTTCATGGCCTTCTCCTCGGCCCGCTGACGACGCTTTCGTCGCTGCTCGGCGGCCTGGACCCGCAGCACCTGGGCCATGGGGATACCGAACTGCTCGGCTTGGAGGATCGATGCCACGAACTGGCGGAGTTCAACGACCTTGTTGCGGTTTGCCAACCCACGGAGCGCTTCGCCGCGGGACAAGCCCGCCTGCACGTGCTGGAGTGTGCGGCGGAACTCTTCCGCGAGTGGCCCATCGTTGGACTTCGCGGTGCGGGCCATGGCGGCATCCAGACCGAGACCTGCCTCCACACCAACGGTGATCTGGTCGAGAAAGTCCGGGAGCTGCAACTGGATCTGCTTCTGGCGCTTGTCGGCGTTGTTCTTGATGAGGATGTCCGGCAGGAAGAAGCCGAACGGTGCCGGTGCGACCACCATGAGCAAGCCCTTGATGCCGTCGATTCCGCCCGCCAGGTTCTTGAATCCGTAGAGTCCGCCGACGACCAGGCCGATGGCCTTGATCATCAGCACCCGCTCGGCGCTCCACTTCTGGTTCAGCCCCGCCATCGCGATGCGCTGCTCCATCTGCTCCGTCCACCCCTTCGGGGTGAGGCGGCGCATGAGCTTCATCACCTTCGAAAGGAACGGTGCGAGGGCCCGGTCTCTGGCCGAGTGCTTCAGGATCTGGCTGCGGAGATCCATCGGATCTCCCTTGCGCTTGCCGACGAGTTCCGACGCCGACACCGTCGATGAGGACGAGTCGGAGAGGAACGTCCACACGAGGATGGGAACGGCCCCCATGGCACACACCGCGCCGATGATGAGAGGAAGGTTCATGGTCTTGGTCCTTCCGTTCCTAGAACTCGATCTTGCAGAGCTTCATGAGCCACACCGCGCCGATGAGCATGAGGGCGACGCCGCCGCCTGCCAGGTACAGGCCCCGCCCATGGCCGAGCGCCGAGATGTACTCGGGATTGCTGGTGCGGATGATGCCGGTGATCGCAACGGGAAGTCCAAGCAGCACGAAGGCGGAGAAGCGACCCTCGGCCGAGAGTGTCTTGACCTGGCGACGGAGGTCGGCCCGGTCGCGGATCGTCTTGGCGACGGTGTCGAGCACTTCCGCGAGGTCGCCACCGACTTCTCGGTTGATCTCGATGGCCGGGACGACCCAACCGAAGTCTTCGGACTGCACTCGGTCAGCCATGGCCTTCATGGCCTCGACCACGTCACGGCCGAGTCGGGCCTCGACGATGACCCGCCGGAACTCCTCACTGGCAGGCGGATCGCCTTCCTTCGAAACCGAGTCGAGGGCCTGCATCATCGACTGGCCGGCACGAAGACTCGAGGAGAGCAGCTGCAGGGTGTCGCTGAGTTGCTCGCCGAACGCGTTGGCACGCTTCTTGATCTTCTGCGACAGGAATACCTTCCCGCCGATCAGCGTGCCGAAGATCCCGACGGGCGCGCCGATCGCAAGACCGAACTTGAGAACGGCGACAGCACTGAAGGCCAATCCGAGGGCGAACACCAAGACGACGAACTCTCCTGGCCGGAGGTTGATGCCTGCTCGTTCGAGCGACGCGTTGATGCCCTTCGTGCGCCCTTGCTTGGCGATGGCCTTGTCGGCCACCTGGGTCATTCTCTCGGCCAAGCCGGCAACCGGGGTGCTGACGCCCTTCTTATCCGCCTTCTGACCGGTGAGGTTCAGTTTCTCGGGACCGGGTGCGGTGAGGTTCAGCATTCCCATGAGCACGGCGATGAACACCAGACCCATGAGCACGTAGCGGATCAGCGGAGAGGAAAGGAGCTTCTTGCCCGGTGACTGCGGCGTCGGGATGACGACGGTGGCCGGCCGAGCCCATTCGGTCGTGCGGGCGGCGAGATCGACGACACCCTTCAGGTCGGTCGCCGCGACCGCTTGTCCACCGGTGGACCCGGTGAGAAGGTCGATCGTGGCGGTGTTGGCGTTCACGGTGGTGAACGTGATGGCGTCGACGCGGATTGCATCGTTGAGCAAGCGGGTGCGGACAAGATCAATCGTCGATGAACTCGATTGATCGTTGCCATCGGTGAACACGACGATCTGTTTCTTGCTCTCGGCGATCGTCTCAAACTGATCGGCGGCGAGCACGAGGCCATCGAGCAGGGCAGCGTCACCGTCGGCGGTGAGGTCGGCCACCGCAACGATGGTGGCATCACGTTCGTTTGTGAGGTCGCGGATCACCGTTGGGAACTTGCCGACGGTCACGATGGCAACACGAATGGCGGGCGGAAGGCTGCGCACGTACTTCGTGAGGGCGCGCTTCTCATCCTCCAGGTTCTTCGCGTTCTGCCCATCTCGCAGCGACGTGTCGAGAACGGCGACGACATCGAATCGGGGAGCGCGGAGTTGGCCCTCGGCGGCGTTCCCCGACGTCTGGGGAGCAATGGCGAGCGCGAGCAGGATCAGGCCGAGGACAAGGTGGGAGACCGCTCGAAAGAATCGGGCGCGCTGCATCGCCGCTACTTCCGTCCGTAGTTCAAGACGTCGACCGAACCGAAGATGTCGGGCGGGAGAGAGATCCCGTGGTCGGCGAGCTTCTCGGTGAACTTCGGCCGAATGCCGGTCGGCTTGAGTTTGCCGAGGTGGCGTCCCGAGCTGTCGATGCCGGCGGAGTGGTCGAAGGCGAAGATGTCCGAGAGCGTGATCGTCTGTCCTTCCATACCCTCGACTTCGGTGATCGAGACGACGCGGCGCGAACCGTCACGGAACCGGGCGATCTGCACGAACACGTCGACGGCAGACGCGATCTGCTGGCGGATAGCCATGGCCGGGAGATCGAAGCCGGCCATCAGCACGAGCGTCTCGAGACGGGCGAGGCCGTCTCGGGGAGTGTTCGCGTGGATGGTCGACAGCGAGCCGTCGTGACCGGTGTTCATGGCCTGGAGCATGTCGAGTGCCTCGCCGCCACGACACTCACCGATGACGACTCGGTCGGGGCGCATACGGAGCGAGTTCTTGACGAGGTCGCGAATGGTGACGGCGCCCTTGCCTTCGATGTTCGGTGGGCGGGTCTCGAGGCGAACGATGTGCGGCTGGCGAAGCTGCAACTCGACCGCGTCTTCGATGGTGACGATGCGCTCGTCGGCCGGAATGAAGCTCGACAGGATGTTGAGCATCGTCGTCTTGCCGGTGCCGGTGCCGCCGGACACGAGCATGTTCAAGTGGCCCGCCACGCATGCTGCGAGCAACTGGGCCGCCTCAGGCGTCAGCGAGCCTTTGGCAATGAGATCGTGGATCTGGAGGGGGTCACGTGAGAACTTTCGAATGGTCAGAGCGGCACCGTCAACGGCAAGCGGCGGGATCACCGCGTTGACGCGGGAGCCGTCCGCGAGACGGGCGTCGACCATCGGCGACGACTCGTCGATTCGGCGGCCGACGTTCGCAACGATGCGTTCGATGACCCGGCGGAGCTGCTCGTGGGAGATGAAGCGGTGCTGCGAGCGGGTCAGCTTGCCCCGTTGCTCGATGAAGATCGGAGTGCAGCCGTTCACCATGATCTCCGACACGGTCGGGTCCTTGAGGAAGCGGTCGATCGGGCCGAGACCAAGAACATCGTCGGTGATCTCCGACACCAGTTGGTGACGTTCCTCGATGGAGAGCGGGACTGTCTCCTGGCTGAGCAGCTGGCTGATCATGTCGACAACGGTCGCCCGCATGTCGCGGTCTCCGGTCGAGGAGTCGAACAGCTTTGCGCCGAGGCGCTCCACGAGTTGCTCGTGGAGTCGCTCCTTCAGGGCCTGGAGGGGATCGGAGCTGCTCGGGAAATCGTCCTTGCGCGCCGCCGCAATGAGTCGCGGTGATCCGGTAGCCGTTGCCGTGACAGCGACCGGTGCGGCGCCGGCCTGCTTCCACGCCTGCATTTCGTTCGGTTCCGCTTCGACGACGACGGGCGCGGCTTCGGCGGTTGCGTTGGAGTCCTGCGCCTTGAGGCGCTGTCCGAGTTTCACAGCTTGCCTCTCCGCCAGAATGCCTGTTTCTTCGGTGCCGCGAGCGCCGTCGACTCGACTCCCAGGAGACCTTCTGCAAAGCCGACGAACTTCTTGGCGATGACGTTCTTCGGGTCGGCGATGGTGATCGGCACTCCCTGATTGGCGGCAGCAAGAACATTGCGGTCCGCCGCGATCTGGATCTGCGCGCGCATACCCACCGCGACCTCGACGTCCTCGGGTCGTGCGCCGCCCGGTGCGTCGAAGCGGTTCATGACGAAATGGCGGGTCGGATTTGTCATCCCGAGCCGGTCGAGGGCATCGAGCTCACGACGAAGCGAACGCACGGACGACACGTCGACCGAACATACGAAGACGTGATCGGTCGAGATCTCCGCGACCGACAGGGCGTGCGGATCGAGGCCGGCGCACGTGTCGACAACGACGTAGTCGAATGCCTGGCTTACCGCCTTGACGACCTGAACGGATTGTTCGAAGGTGATGTCGTCAGCGTCGGCTGGGTCCTCCGGCGCACACATGACGAAGAGGCCTGACGGATGTGGGGTCAAGAACACCTTCATCATCGAGTTGATCGACGACGCCTCGGCACCACCGAGGACTCTTGCCGCGTCGGCGGCTGTGTGCTCGGGGTTGAGGTGAAGGGTCCCGGCAACGTCGCCGAACTGCAGGTCGAGATCGATCAGGGCGACACGGCCCGGAGCGAGTTGGTGAAGTGCCATCGCAATGTTGGTCGATGCGAAGGTCTTCCCGACGCCACCTTTGGGCGAGAGCACGGTGATGATCCGTTTGACAGATTCGGGCTTGCCGGCGGCGGCGTTCGTCGTCTCACGCCAGCGGGCGGAGTGCTCGAAGCCTCGCTCAAGGGCGTCGAGGATTGCGTCATCGGCTGCGTTCGGAGAGAGCACATCCCGGACGCCGGCCCGAAGCGCGCGTTCGAACAGCCCGGGTCGGGGATCGGAGACGAGGACGAGGTAGACACCGGGGTTGGTCCGGTTGACGTGTTCGGCTCGGGTCGCCATAGCTTCGACTTCGAGGTCGGGGCCGATGAAGGCGATCCCCATCCGTTCGATGCCGGGCGTTTCACCCTGTGCCGGCCAGCGGTGCATCCGCGGTCCGCCGTTTGCTGTGAGGAGTCGGCGGACCGACTGTTCGAACGCGGTCACCGAAGCGACCAGGGCGACATCGCCCGCGTCGCGGGCGACCTGGCGGAGCGGAACCGCCGGAGTCGTACCCGCCACCCGTGCAGTATCGGTCGGCTGCGTCATGACGAACTCGCTGTCCGTTCCCCCGGGCGTGTCGGAGAGATCCAGATTGGTCACGGCTTCGCCCCCACCGCCGGCGCCACAACGGCTGCGGCGGTCGTCGGCGTGCCCGGCTTCACGGTCGGCTTCACGGCACTACCCGGGGCGGGCGCTTTCGTCGTCGGCGCCGCTGCAGCAGCGGGCGCTTTCGTCGTCGCCGCTCCGGCTGCGGGCGCTTTCGTGGTCGCCGCTCCGGCTGCGGGCGCTTTCGTCGTCGATGCTCCGGCCGGTGCAGCAGGTGCCACGGTGGTCGGCGTTGCGAAGGGATCGGTGTTCAGCGGATTCGAGCCCGAGTTTCCGGGTGCTCCGGCCGTCGGTAGCGGCGTCAGCTGGGTACGGCGGACTCCCGGGTTGTAGACGTTGTCCCGGGTGACGACCTTGGTGTCGACTTCCGGTACGTCGTTGGCCTCGGAGGCCAGCCACAGGGCGCCGTTGTTCATCGCGTAGATGAGGCGTTCGGCTTCGCCGGCCGTGACGCCGAGCTTGATCAGCAGCGGTGCGACCGGCGCGACGGTCACCGGTGCGGCGCTCCCGTCAGTCGGAGCCGCCACCGGAACCACGCCGCCGAAGACTTCGAGCACCGGGACCTTGTGGAGCAGGATCGCCGTTGCCGGAACTGCACCTTCGGCGTTGCCGCCGTTGGACGGAACGTTCACGAAGGAAGCGACCACGGCGACCTGATCACCCGGCTGCACCCGGCCCCCGAGGGCACGAAGTGGCTCGAGGGAGAGCCAGACGCCCATCAACCCGCTGCCGCCGCTGTTGGCGACGTCAACGCGCTGCTGCTCGGCGGCGGTGACGAAGCGGGCCTTCATGACCTGTTCATCGGGCACGAGGTCGGTGCTCACGACAAGACCCCTCAGATCAGCCAGTGACTCCGCAGCGCCGGCGGACTTCTGCGAGGCCGGCACGTTCACCTCTTGGACAGCGTCGCCGAGCTGGTCAGCCGGTGTTCCCTTGGGAACGGGCTTGACCACCTTCAGTACCTTCACGGCCGGTTCTGCCAGCGCGACGGGCGTCGGCGTGTTCGACTTCGAGGAGCGAAGGATGACGAGGGTGCCGACAAGGGCAACCGCAACGGAGGCGATGACACCGATGAGCTTGCGACGATTCACTGAGGGTCTCCATCTAGGAGCGGGTGGGATGAGCGGTTCCCATGGGGTGGCCGTGACGTTTGCATCGGCCGATGCCGGTGCACTCTTGAGTCTCGGTTCGGGTTTTTCTGTGTCTCACGACCCATATGCGTAGGACTGGGACGAAACGGTTTCGAGCTCCGGCCTTTGCCGGAGCTCGATGAAAGCCGTTCGCATGGCGCACCGGAGATCAGCGGTGCCGCGATGCGGGTCAGGCGGCGGAACTGTCGACGGCTGCGCTGATGGCGTTCGATGTGCGGTTGAATGCGCCTCGGTTCGCCCGCCCGAAGAACGTGAAGGCCGAGATGCAGCCGATGGCGATCAGGCCGAGCATCAGGCCGTACTCGACCGAGGTTGCTCCGCGCTCCTCCTGTCGACGCCGAAGCTCGAAGAGCGCGTTCTGGAGGTGGAGGAAGGGGCGCATGGCAGGGGCCGAGGTCGGTCGTCGAGTTCGGAGCTCAGGAGGACGAAACGCTGTTCATCGCGTTTCCGCTCCGGTTGAAGGTGGTCTTCACGCTCTTGGACAGGAACGAGACTGCGCCGATGATGGCGACGGCGATGAGTCCGACCATGAGGCCGTACTCAACTGCGGTGGCACCCCGCTCGTCGTGAGCAGCTTTGCGGCTGGCGACCGTCGATTGGATCTGCGCGGCGAGCTTGAGCATCGGGACGTACTTTCTGGAAAAGTGCCGGCAGGGAGGCGGCGGGTGTGGTCAGGCAGAAGGCTGTTGTTGCGTCGGTGCAAGTGTTGCGGTGGTGCAAAACGGGCGGCAAGGACCGAGG
>JANLRD010000257.1:0-6916 GCA_031368215.1 Acidimicrobiia bacterium
TAGAAGCACGCTGGCACCCGGACGGGGCTGTCCTTCGCGAGGTGGCGGTAGAAGCCAGATTCCTTCTCGTACATACGAAGCATCGTGCCGATCATCCGGCCACCGGGATCTTGGGTCGGAATCTTGGAGACCACCGATGTCAGACAGCAACCGGGCTCACGCCTGACTCGGTCGAGGAACGTCTGCTCTACATCGTGGCCCGTGAGGAGCAGAACCCCGACCCGATGCGACGTCTCCAGCAGGTTCGACGCGAACTGCGCGGGTTGTTCGGGCGACTCCGGCGCGTTCCAGTTGCGGAGATCGACGATGGGGATTTCGGAGAATATGGGAGTGGTCCTTCGGAGATGCTCGTCGGCCGCGCCACAACGCAACGAGTGTTTCCAGGCTGGCGCTCCGTCCGGTGACGCTACCTGCGTTGCGCCACGCGACCAGCTGTCGGCGAGAACGCGATGCTCCGATGAATGGAGCCGTCCGACGGGACGAATCTCGGCGACTGCAGTCAGTGCACGTGACCGAGCAGCTTTCGTCTCACGATCGATGTGAGCGCTTCGTGGATGGAACGTAGGCTGCCACCATGCCCACCGAACCGCTTTCGTCATCCGGATCGAAGCCTTTTGTGTCATGCAGCCGGCGCCAATCGAACGAAGTCGGCTGACCATGGACCTGGGTATTGCTGGACGCACGGCTGCAGTTGCCGCGGGCTCAGCCGGTCTCGGGTTCGGCTCCGCTCGGGCGCTGGTCGAGAACGGCGTGCGCGTCGCGCTGTGTGGTCGCAATGAGCAACGACTGATCGCCGCCGCCCGGACGCTGGGCCCGCTCGCGGTCCCGCTCGTCGCCGACGTCAGCACCGTCGAGGGAGCGGCGGGGTTCGTCGAAGCGGCGCGCTCCGCACTTGGCCACATCGACATTCTCGTGGCGAACGCCGGAGGTCCCCCACCGGGGACCTTTGCGTCGACACCCATCGAGGCCTACCTTCCGGCGATCGAGCTGAGCCTGCTCTCCGCTGTTGCGATGTGTCAGGCGGTTGTGCCCGAGATGCAGTCCCGGGGTTGGGGTCGGATTGTGGCGATCACGTCGATCTCGGTTCGCCAACCGATTGCCAACCTGGTGCTTTCCAACACGGCGCGTGCGGGACTCACGGGGTTCCTCAAGACGCTCGCACGCGAGGTCGCTGCGAACGGCGTCACGGTGAACTCGGTGCAGCCCGGCGTGCACGCCACCGAGCGGATCTCGAACGTCTACAGCTCGATGGCTGATGCAGCGGTAGGAGTACCGGCAGGTGTTGTCGGCGACCCGAACGACTTCGGTCAGGTCGTGGCGTTCCTCTGTTCCGAGCAATCGCGTTTCATCACCGGGGCGGCGCTCCCGGTTGACGGTGGGTCCTACGCCGGCCTGCAATGACGACGGCGCGGATCCTGCTCGCCTCGGGTGGGCCGACGTATGCCCATGACCACGCGACCGCAGCCTTAGTCCTAACGGACCTCCTGACGAGCGCAGGTCATGTCGTCGTCGGTGTCACTACCCATCCCGACGACATTCCCGCAGCCGTCGAGCAAACCGCGCCTGACTGCATCGTCTCGCACATGCTCTGGTGGCGAATGCTCGCAGAGCGCTACAACGATCTCAGGGCTACCTGGGCATACGAGGCGTCAGAAGCAGTTCGCAATGCGCTCGAACGTTTCGTCATCGATGGGGGTGCGTTGGTCGCGTTGCACACCAGCACGATCTGTTTCGACGAATGGCCGGGCTGGGGAGATCTGCTGGGAGCTCAGTGGAACTGGGACCGTTCGTTCCATCCTCCGCTTGGTGCGGTGTCGGTTCGTCTGGTGTCGCCTGGAGCGGGCAGTGCTGCGGACCAGGAGACAACCGCTCGATCGGAGACAACGGACATTCCGGGCCGAGCCACAAATGAGTCGATCGAGGTGGTTGGAGGGCTTGCCGACTACGAAACCGTGGACGAGGTGTACATGCACCTCGATGTCCGCCACGACGCACAACCACTGGCGTTCGCCCGCCCGCTCGGCGATCCCCTCGCCGCGGAGCATCCGGTCCTATGGTGCCGCTCCGTCGGCCGCGGTGCGGTCGCGACGTTCGGCCTTGGTCACGACGCGAGCGCGTTGTCCCACCCGACGACGGCCGAGCTCGTTCGACGATGTGTGACGTGGACGGTACGATCGACGCGTGCGTCGTCAGGGCACTAACGACCATTCGAGAACCGGTGGCCGCGGCCATCCGAAGGAGCAGCAATGAGCACGATGGTGATCACCGGCGCGATGGTGATCGATGGAACCGGCGCGGCGCCGCGTCCGGCTGACGTGCATGTGTCCGGCGATCGCATCGTGGCGGTCACTCCGATGTCTGCGCAGTCCGCACCGGCCCCTGGAGCGAGAATCATCGACGCCACCGGATGCACGTTGATGCCGGGCTTGATCGACGCCCACACCCACGTGACCCTCGGTGAGCCGGCGTCGAACGACGAACTGTTCTTCCGGCGCGAACCCGCAAGCGCAGCGATCATCGCGGCGGCCAACGTTCGCAAGTTGCTCCTTGCCGGTGTCACATCGTTTCTTGATGCTGATGGCCTCTATGGCATCGGCCCGGCATTGCGCGACTGCATCAACGCAGGGATCATTCCCGGCCCGAGCATGAAGTCCGGACACCACGCGCTCATGACCGCCGTTGGAGGTACTGCTGGTCGGCTCATCCCCGATGAAGGGACGGCGGGCTACGCAGAAGTCGTGCATGACCGCGACGACATGGTGCGTGCGGTCCGGCGGCAGATCAAAGAGGGAGCCGATTGCATCAAGGTGCATGTGACGGGCTCGGTTCCGAGCCGTCGCGGTGAGCTGTGCGTGTGGAAGCGCAGCGAGCTCGAAGTCGTCTGTGAAACAGCGCACGAACTCGGCGCTTGGGTGCTCGGACACTGCCGCAGTCAGGAGTCGACCTTGCTCGCAGCCCAGACCGGGATCGACGTGATCTACCACGGGTCGTACCTCGATGAAGCGTGTATCGACGCAATGCTCGAGGCTGGTTCGCTGCTGGTTCCCACGTGGACCTTCTTGGCCAACCTCGCCGACTACGGCTCCAAGGCCGGCGCCGGTGCGATGGCCCTCGACTGGTTTGCCAGCGAGATCGAAGCAACGGCGAAGATGACCCGCGTTGCCTACGACCGCGGTGTGCCGATTGCGTGTGGAACCGAGACCGGGTTCAGCGTGACGCCGATCGGTGAGTGGCATGCCCGAGAGATGGAAGTGTTTGTCCACCAGATGGGCATCACGCCGCTGGAGGCGATCACCTGCGGGACCCGCAACGGTGCCATCGCCACCCGCGAGCAGGGCGAGACCGGCGTTGTGGAGGTCGGTATGCGCGCCGATCTTCTTGTGGTTGACGGTGATCCGTCGGAGGACATCGCAATCCTGCAGGATCGGTCGAAGCTCCGTCATGTGATCTGTCGCGGTGAAGACGTCGATCTCACCCCTATTCCCGGGCGCCGTGACCTGCCGGGAGAACGCTCGATGTCATGGACCGCTGTCCCGTTGACGCAGGCGGTCGCCCGATCGTGAGCGCTCCGATCGCCATCGTCACGGGTGCCGGGCGCGGACTCGGCCTGGCCATCGCCGATCGTCTGCGCGCTGATGGGTTTGAAACGATCGGGCTCGACCTCGACGGAGCCGCGGGCACCATCGTGTGCGACGTCACCGATCACGCTGCGGTCGAAGTGATGATCGCCTCCCTGTCGGCGGCTCCGGCCGCTGTCGTGAACAACGCTGGCATCGTTCGGTTCGGGTCACTACTCGATGTGAGCGACGCGGAGTTTCGCCGTGTCGTCGACGTGAACCTCACCGGCACCTTCACCGTTGCTCGCCTTGCGGCTCGCCGGATGGTGGCCGAGGGTGTGCACGGGTCGATCGTGAACATCACGTCGATAAACGGGGTGTCACCGGGTCTGAACTCCGGGGCCTATGGTGCGACGAAGGCCGCCGTGGCCCTGCTCACCCGGCAGATGGCGTTGGAGTGGGGGGCACACGGGATCAGAGCGAATGCCGTTGCTCCGGGGCTTATCGACGCCGGAATGTCTGAGCCGATCTACGCCGACCCCGAAGCACGGGTGGCTCGTTCGGGTCGGGTCCCCCTCGGTCGTCTGGGAACGTCGGACGACATTGCTTCGGCGGTGTCGTTCCTGGTCTCCGATCAGGCGGCCTACATCACGGGCACGGAGATGATCGTCGACGGAGGTGTGGTGCAGAGCGCGATCTCCTCGCTCCCTCGGCCCAAGGCCGTCGACGGAGTCGGCGGCGTGCCGGACGCTGCCGCCAGCAACGGGACCGTCCATGCGTGACGTCGCTGGCATGTCGGTGTTGGTCACCGGCGGCGGCTCCGGGATCGGTGCCGCTACCGCCGCCCGTTTTGCATCGCTAGGCGCAAAGGTAACGATCAGCGGGCGCAGGGTCGAAAAGCTTGCGTCCGTCGTGGACGCCATTGGCACCAACTGTCGGAGCGTCGTTGGTGACGTCACGCTGGCCGCCGATCGGACGGCGATGATCAACGCAGCCGTGGAGTTCGGTGGCGGTCTCGACGTGCTCGTGAACAACGCCGGCAACATGGTTCGCGCGTCGGTGGCGGAGTGGGACGAAGAGGCGATTCTCTCGGTGCTCAACTCCAACGTGGTTGCCGGCATGATGCTCGTGCAATCCGCACTTCCGCATCTGCTCGCACGACGCGGCTGCGTGGTGTTCGTGAGTTCCGTGTACACCACACGGGCCTTTCCCGGAGCGGCGCCCTATGCCGTGACGAAGGGTGCGGTCGAAACGCTGACCGCCGTCCTCGCGAGCGAACTCGGTCCCCAGGGCGTGCGGGTCTCGTGCGTGCGACCGGGAGCGGTATTCACCGAAATCAACCAGCGCGCTGGACTCTGGGACGACGATGCAGCGTTGGCGAGGCTGCAGAGCATGGCCTCGGCGCACGCACTTGGCCGCATCGGCACCACCGATGAGATCGCCGAAGCCATTGAGTTCGTGTCGCGCTCCGAGTGGATCACCGGCGACGTGGTGAGCGTCGACGGTGGTCTCGGGCTCGGCCATACCCACACCTGAGATCGTTCTCGTTTCTTTCGGAGGTCATCATGTCGACACCAACCATCGTCACCATCACGGGTCTCGACGAAGCAAGGGAGATCTACCGACACAAGGACATGGCGCAGGCACTCTACGACGAGGGCGAGATCATGAACGGTGTGCTCGTCAATCTGCATGGTGATGACCACCGCAGCCGTCGGCGTTTGGAGAATCGGCTCTTTCGCCGTGACACCCTCGATCACTACGAGCACGAACGATTTCCTCCGATCATCGACGCCACCCTCGCCCCCCACGTCGCCGCCGGGTCCAGTGAACTCGTCACGTTGAGCCATCAGCTGATGATGAACCTCGCCGCGTTCAATGCCGGCGTCGACCGCCCGACCGGCACGGCGGCCGAGACGCACCGGCTCTACGCCCAGATGATGAAGTTCATCGAGGGCGCCACGATCGCGCACTCCACGCGTGACAAGGCCGTCGTGAACGGCGAAGTGGCTGAAGCAATGGGCCGCTTTCAGACGGAGTTTCTCGACCCATCGATCGAGCGTCGCCGGGCCCTCATTGACGATGTTGGCGCAGGACGAGCCACCGAGTCGTCGCTGCCACGCGACGTGCTGACCGTGCTCCTCCGCAACATCGACCAGCTCCCGCTTCCGGCCGACATCATCCAGCGCGAGATCGCGTTCTTCCTTCTCGCCGGGGCGCATACGAGCGCAACGGCATTCACTCGATCACTCGACAACATCTTCACGTGGATAGCGTCCCACCCGGACGATGAGGATCGTTTACGCGCTGATCGTTTGTTCGTGCAGCGGTGCGTGCATGAGACGGTTCGCCTCCAACCCTCAAGTCCGGTCGCTCAACGCTGGGCCCGTTCGGAGGTCACGCGTAAGGACGGTTCCGTGATCCGTTCTGGATCGAAGGTCGTGATCGACCTCATGTCGGTCAACCGTGACCCCTCGATCTTCGGAGACGACGCTGCGGTGTTCAATCCGCACCGGGCCGTGAGCCGTGACGACGTAGGTCCTTTCGGGCTGTCGTTTGGGCACGGGATGCATCATTGCATCGGTCAGGAATTGGCCGCCGGCGTTCTGCTCGGCGAAGGAGACGACGCCAGCAACCATCTCTTCGGCCTCGCCACGATTGCCGTTCAGGCAATGATCGACCGCGGCGCGCGTCACAACCCGACCAACCCACCAGTCATCGATGCCGCAACCAGCCGCCCCTACTGGTCCAGCTATCCGGTGGTCTTCACCGCCGGATGAACGATCCCATCAACTCGGCGCGCACAGAAGCGTTGGCCGTCAGCTGCCTGAAGGTAGCGCGGGGCTGAGGTCGAGGCGTTCGGCGAATGGCACGGCGCGCCTCCACATCGTGAGGAACAATTCCTCGCCCCGTTTGTTGGCGGTGTCAAGGGTTGCCATGGTGACCACTCCCAACACCGAGAAGAACAGACCGATGCCGCGCATCTGGTGCATCAGTACATCGAGGCTCGGAGGCGTCGCGCCTGCTGCTCGGTACTCGGCCAGGTAGAGGTCGACGAGTTCGTCGAAGTTCCCGCACGACACCTCGGGGTCAAGACTGAGGGCGAGGAAGTAGTACAGGTCTGTGGCGCCGGGGCCGCGGCTGGTGAGTTGCCAGTCGAGGAACGCGAAATCGGCGAGCGGCGCGGTCGAGGAGAAGACACCATTGCTGGGTGTCGGCATCGGCTCCGTTGTAGAAGCACGCTGGCACCCGGACGGGGCTGTCCTTCGCGAGGTGGCGGTAGAAGCCAGATTCCTTCTCGTACATACGAAGCATCGTGCCGATCATCCGGCCACCGGGATCTTGGGTCGGAATCTTGG
>JANLRD010000275.1:0-3727 GCA_031368215.1 Acidimicrobiia bacterium
GACCGAGACACGTGATTGGCCGTCGACGGGCATGTTTCTCTCGTGATTCGGCCTGAGTATTCGAAGCCGGCAGTACCCGTGCCTGTTTGGCGGACCGTGATCACATCGTTCGGCTACGACGAGATGCGCTTCCACCAGCCGCTTCGCCCGATTGATGAGGTTCACCTTCGGTACGAGTTCGTCGAGACCCGGCCCTCGTCGTCCAAACCCGACCGAGACATCGCAACGGTCCGCTTGTCATTCCTCAAACCGACGGCGGGGTGGTCATGAGCCATCTCGACACGATCCTCGTGCGTCAGGGAACACCGCTCGGCGAGTCACCTGCGCGGTGAACAACAAGGCAGGTCTGTTACCCGTTCGTCATGGACTCACCAGCTGCGAGGGTCCGCCGACGACCAATGAGGCTCTTCGGATTTCAGCGGGGTTTGATGGTGGGGAGTAGGTCCCAGTTGGGTTTGCCGGCGTAGAGGAGGGCGCGGACGCGGTAGTAAGCGAACTTGCGAAATCCGAACCCGACCCGTTTGATCCTCTTGATGAGGTTGTTCATTGCCAATCACAGTCGAGCTCATCAGCGACGTCGTTCACAGAACGGCCATGGAAGCCGACCTGGCGGGTGACCCACCGACCGGCACGATCGGTCAGTGCAAGTCGCGACGGTGCGATTGCTGGTTCGTTCAACGTCCAGGTGTTCACCGGACACGACGGCGTCTTGCATTCCCATCGATGCTTGCGCCACAACAGCCGTGACGGACGCCCGTACACCGGCAGATCGACCAGCAACACCTCGTCACGATCCTTCACCCGCGGGCGTTGCCCGCAGCCAAGACATGGCGGCCGTGGCCCACGCGTCTCAATCGACACGACTACATGAACATCGCTGTCGTCGACACCGAGCACGTTCACGTCGGGCAGACCGACAAGCAACTCGCACATGCGCGTAGGATCCGTTTCCACAGGGGCACCTCGATCTGGTCGGCGTAGAGAACCGTCAGACTCGCAGGGCCCCTGTGCCACGCCCGGGATCCCCTCAGCCAGCTACACCCCGCTCAAATCCGAAGAACCACCAATGAGCGAGCAACGCCTTGCTATCGCGCTCCTGGTTGGGAGGCGGTGGCGTCGTTGCGAGTTCGCGTTACTGGGTTTCCTCGGTCTCCGAATCAGTTGCGAGATTCGGCGACTCGTGCTGCCACGGCGTCAGCAATCATTATTGTTTCAGCCATCCATTCCGCTCGACACGCCGAGCTGTCGGATGTGAGACTGCCGGAATGGACCGGGTGAGTGCGTGTGCCGAAGATCTAATGGCTTACCGAGTGGGCGGTCATGGGGCAGAACGTGAGGACCTTGGCTGGGTTGTCCTTACGAACATCCCAGGCCCGAATCCGTTGCTGGGCGCGGTGGCAAGAATCCGTGCCGACGGCGTCGAAGCAGCACGCGTGATCGAGGAGGCCAAGCGCTGGTTCACTGAGCGCGGACGTTCAAACTGCAGCTTCTGGCTCGGCCCTTCCACGGTTTGCCAGGGACTTCAAGTAGCGCTTGCCGAGGCAGGTGCCGAGTCGCTCCCGCCGACAGCAGCGATGGTTCTTCGTGGCGAGCCTCCGGTTGTTCCTGGCTCCGATGTGCGGGAGGTGACATCGATAGAGGACTACGCCGAGTTCATGGACATCGCCTTCGAACTTGAAGATCAGGCCTCTCCCGTTCGCGATGCCGTGCTTGCACAGGTCGCTCCTCGATACGAGAGCTACTGCGCGAACGAGAACTCGACGGCGTTGCTGTGCTCAGTGGATGGAGTTCCGGTGGCGGCCGGAGTGGTTCAAATCACCTCTCAGCCCGGTATCGCTGGCCTGTTTGCTTCCGCTGCGAGAAGGGCTGCTCGAGGGAAGGGCTGCTACCGCGCGCTCGTTCGGGCGAGGTATGAATTGGCGCTGGCGATGGGATGCCCTGACGTGGTTACACAGGCGTCGCCGTTTTCGCGGCCGATCCTTGAGCGGCTCGGGTTCGAGAAGGTCGCCGACGTCTCCGTTTACGTTCTCGAATGGTGATGTGCGAGGACCGGAGACGTCGTTGCAGCCCTCGGACCAGCGTCATACGTCAAGACTCGTCGGGGATTGACTACACGACTGCACGTTGAAATGGGTGACTGTCCGGAACGCGACATGAGTTCTAGCCGCACACTTCGACAGTACGAAATCGCCACCCGACCAACTCATAGCCGGCGAAGCGCAGTGTCTCGAACGTCGGCTCATGCGAGCAAGGGTCGGCCCTTTCGGGCCAGAGTGCGTGGCCACGCGGTTGGAGCGGTGAAGGTTGATCCGCAGGCGGCCGTTCGAGAAAACGCGACGAAATTTCCGAACAAATCACTTGACAACGTACGAACATGTGTTCTATAATGATGCCATGGCACACAACGCGGCGCAACAGATCGAGGCCCTGGCGCTTCTCTGCGTGCCGCGCAGCTCGTCCGCACACTGGGACCCCACCACCGCCAAGATCGGCCTACAACAGCTGCGCCGACTCCGGGGCGAGTTGGCCGCTCTCGAAGCAGTGCTCGTCGGTGTTCTGAAGACCGAGACCGGCCGCGACACGAAAGCAACCCTCGTTCGGGGCTTCGGGATGTCATCGGCCGAAGCGTCGAAAGCCGTGAAAGTCTCCGACCTCGTCGGCCGCGTACCCGGCGCCGGTGAAGCATTGGCTGACGGGTCCGTGACCGGTGAACACCTTCGTCACCTCACCGACATCACCGATCCGGACGAAGCAGCCGAGCTGCTGTCGCTGGCACCCAGCCAAACACCTGACGACTTCGGTCGCACCGTTGAGAAGTACCGGATCGTCCGTGACGCGAAAGGGGTCACCGAACGCCAGCGTCAAGCCCGGTCCGTGAAGTTCTTCAAAGCCGACCACGGCTGCGTCGGCATGCGAGTGATCCTTCCCACCCTCGAAGGCGAGCAGGTCAAAGCGACCCTCAACGAAGCGTGCGACGCGGCATGGCGCACGGCTCACCCCGACCGCGCCGAAACGCTCCACGGCCACGACGACGAACCCCGTGAACAGCGACTCGCCGATGCGCTCGTGGCGGTGATCAACGGAACCTCGACCGGAGGGACAGCCCGGACGGCGTTGATCGTCACGATCCAGGCCGAAACCTTGGAATCCAAGATCCTCGGTTCCGGCCCCATCCCCACCGACGACGCACTCGACCTCGCCAACGATCCACGGACGGACATCTACGCGGCGATCCAAGCGGCCGACGGAGCGATCATGAAATTCGGCCGGTCACGTCGGTTCGCATCACCCCTGCAGAAACTCGCCTTGGCACTGCGTGACGGCGGATTCTGCGTCAAACCTGGATGCTCCACACCGTGGCATCGATGCGACGCCGACCACATCATCGAATGGGACGACGGTGGCCCCACCGACATCGAAAACCTCCGCCACCTCTGCAGCACCGACTGCCACCCCCACCGCCACGAAACCGGCACCGACATGACCCGACAACGCGACGGCACCTGGACCATCAACGGCGAAACACTCCCACCATTCCCGTCCTGGCCACCCTCAAGGCCGACCGTCCACCCACCCGACCCCGACCACCGACGACGACTCGACGACCTCGACCGCGCCGCCGGACGAACCCTCGCCTACGCCTAGCAACGAACGCGAGTCGTCACCCGTTCCTTGAAAACTGAAACCGGCCCGGATGCAGTCGGCCCGGCTCGGCGCGGTCCCGGAC
>JANLRD010000005.1:0-7939 GCA_031368215.1 Acidimicrobiia bacterium
GGCGTTGTGGAGCATCACGCTGAGCTTCATGAACGTCCCTTTCGGTGGTGGTGGAGCGAGACGCTACGTCCGCCGCCGGGTCGACACCCAGACCACCGTCGGGCCGCCGTCCGGCGCCGCGACCGTAGGGCATTCGATGGCCGGAGCCAACCCGCCTTAAGGGGTTGACCGCAACGTCCTACACGGGAGTCGGTGCTGCCAGGAACGGGGCGGACGCGGCGCGCAGTGCGTCGGCCGCCGGGATCGCCCGGCTGAACATGAAACCCTGTCCGTACTCGTACCCGAGCGCGAGCAGCGACGACCGTTCATCGTCGGTCTCGATCCCCTCGGCCACGATGGTGAGGTCGAGCGCTCGGCCGATCTCGTCGATAGCGGACAGCAACGCTGTCGCCGAGGCGGCGTCGTCATGGAGCGCCCGCACGAACGTGCGGTCCACCTTGAGCAACTTGAAGGGGAACTTCGAGAGGACGCCGAGCGAGGAGTAGCCCGTCCCGAAGTCGTCGAGCGCGATCCGAACGCCGATGCGGGCGAGTCGCTCCAGCCGGATCAGAGCCGTTTCGGGATCGCTCATCACGGCGCTCTCGGTGATCTCCAGGACCAGTTGTTCCGGGGGGAGGCCGGTGGTCCGGAGGAGTTCCTGAACGGTGACGAGCAGTTGCGTGGAATCCAACTGGCGCGTCGACACGTTCACCGACACGTACCAGCCGTTGGCTTTGACGGTCGGGGCGGCCTCGGTGACGGCCCGACGCAACACCATGTCACCGATCACGTCGATCAGACCGCTCTCCTCGGCGATCGGCACGAAGTCCCCGGGATAGAGAATCCCCTCCGTCGGATGGGCCCAGCGCACGAGCGCCTCGAAACCGCGTGCTGTGCCATCGGCGAGGTGGACGATGGGCTGCAGCCAGACCTCGAACTCTTTTCGTTCGATTGCGCCCCGAAGGTCGGACAGCAGTTGGAGGCGACGGGCCGAGCGTTCATGCATCGACGGATCGAACCGCACTGACCCGTTCTTCGGATCCTGCTTGGCTGCATACATAGCCACATCCGCATTTCGCAGAAGGTCATCGACCGTCAACGCGTGACGCGTATCGGCGATGCCGACGCTCGCCGAGAGTTCGAGCAGGTTCCCGTCGACGACCACCGGTTGGCTCAGTTCGGCCACCACGCGTTTCGCGACGACCCCGGGGTCGGCGCCCGGTTCCACGAGGATGGCAAACTCGTCGCCCCCGAGGCGCGCCAGTGTGTCCTCGACCCGGACGAGGCCGCGCATGCGGTCGGCGAAGATGCGCAGAACCTGGTCCCCCGCCGAGTGTCCGAGCGTGTCGTTCACGGCCTTGAACCCGTCGAGATCGAGAAGGAGCACGGCCACGATGTGACGATGGGCGGCGGCGATCTCGAATGAGCGCTCGAGCGTGGTGCGGAACAGCGCCCGATTGGCCAGACCGGTCAGCGGATCATGGAACGCCTGGTGGAGAAGCTCGCTCTCGAGACGACGCCGGTCGGTGATGTCGCGCGTTGTCGAAACCACTCCCTGGATGGCTGGGTCGTCGAGGTGGTTGGCGAGGTGGATCTCCACATCGCGCCATGTGCCGTCGGCGTGGAGGAGTCGGTCGTGCACTGCTTCGAACCGGCTGTGCTCTTCGAAGATCCGCCGGTACGCCTCGAGGGCGTCGAAGGCCCCCTGCCCGGTCAGCAGTTCATCGACGCGGATCTCGCGGAGGTCCTCGTGGTGCCACCCGAGCACGGTGACGAGCGACGGGGTGTGGTCGCGGAATCGGTAGTCCGGACCGATCACGGCGACGATATCGGTCGAGTGCTCGAACAGCCCGCGGTAGTAGTCCTCGCGCACGGCGAGCGCATCGGTCCGCTCGGCAACGCGGACATCGAGCTCCGCCACCAGCCGGTGGTTCTCCACGACCATGAACCACTCGTGGACGAGATGCACGGCGCAGAGCGCTCCGGCCAAGATCAACAACGTCGGATCGGCGATCCCTGGCCGCAGGCGTGGCAGGGCGAACGCCAGGGCCGACGATGAGGGCAGAAGCCAAAGTGTCCAGCGGAGCCGACTGTCCCGACCGGTCTGCACGCGGGTCAGCGGCGCCGTCGTCCGTTGTGTCGCGCCCAGGGCAACGAGCGCGTAACCGAGCGCAGTGAACACGAGGGTGACGGGCTTGCGACCATGGAGCGTGCCGGGCTGCAACCGATCGACCGCAACCAACGCTTCCGCCACGAAGATCGCCACGGTACCGCCGGCGTAACTCAGCAGACTCGACCGCCCACCGCGTGGTGTCCGTACGACGGCCTGCAAGGCATAGGCCGCAACCGCAGCCGCACCAACCGGTGATGCAACGAGAAGGAACTTGTCGAAGGAGCCGCGCGCGGACGCAGCAACGAGATCTCCGATGATCACAACCCATGCGGTGATGCACACGCTGCCGGCGATCAGGATTGCCTCGATGGCCTCGCGTATGCGCTGGAACCCGGGGGATCCCTGCCCGGACAGGAGGTGGAGCGCGCCGAAGGCGGCGACGCCGGCGACAAGCGCGAGCGCAGCGCCGGTCGAACGCCAGAGGAACGTCGAACCGAATTCGGTCGCGTCACGCAGAACGAACGCCGACAGCGAAACCGCGCACGCCACCCAGCCATGCCAGCCCGGGATCTCTGCTTTGGCGTCCTTCCGAGCGCGCCAGGTGACGAGGCCGAGCGCGACGAGCCCCACGGACAGAACGACAACGGTGCCGATCACCCCGGACAACCCCGTAACTGCCAGATTGCGAGAAGTGCGGAATGTCATCGGCCCCACGGTGCATCTGTGGTCCTGCTCAACTCGGTCCGGTCCACGCCATGCCATCGACACCCGTCGCCGGTGAACTCCATAGGTCGTCCGCACCAACCCGAGGCCCTTCGGGCATGGCGGGCCTCGTTTGGTGCCGGGGCACGTCCGGTCCGTACACTCGTTGCACCGTGAGCGCCCCTGTGACCGACCGTCCCATCCGTCAAGAGCGCGAGAAGGCCAGCGATGAGGTGGTTGAGGTCGCCCCCGGGGTGCTCCGTCTGCAGCTCCCGATTGCACTTCCGGGCCTCGCCCACATCAACACCTACGCGATCGTCGGGAAATCGAGTGTCGCCATCGTCGACCCGGGCATGCCCGGACCGGCGAGTTGGAAAGCCCTGAAGCGGCGACTCATCGCCGCCGACATCCCGATCAGCCGCATCGACAAGGTCCTGATCACCCACAGCCACCCCGACCATTTCGGCAACGCCGGGAAGCTGGCCAAGGCGGCCGGTGCCCAGATCGTGACCCACAAGGCATTCCGGCTGGGATGGAAGCCCGGCCATGTATGTGTGCTCGACGGCTGTTCCGACGACTCCCATGCCCACGCCGACGAGGGACAGGAGCAGCTGCAGCCGCACGCATCGATGTTCGGCTCGACGCCACCCTGGGGTGGCGAGGCCTATGCCCCCTCGATCCGTCGGGGCGCGATGTATCGGATCACCAAGAGCGCGGCCACGTCCTCGGTCTTCGGGCGCGTGTTCCCGCTCGCCGAGCCGTCGGTGCGGCTCAGCCACTCACAGCCGGTCCGGCTGGGCGATCGTGATTGGTTTGCCGTCCACACCCCGGGCCACACGCAAGATCATCTCTGCCTCAATGATCCAGAGGGCGGAGCGTTCCTTTCCGGTGACCACGTCCTTCCCACGATCACGCCGCACATCTCGGGCATCGGCGCCGGCAGCGACCCGCTCGGAAGCTTCTTCACCTCCCTGGAGATGGTCGCCCGGCTGGGTGGCGTGGACCATGTGCTGCCCGCGCACGGCCATCCGTTCACCGATCTCGCCGGACGGTGCCGCGACATCGTCGATCACCACCGCGAGCGCCTGGCGCGTCTTGCCGCCGGCTCCGCCGCGGATGGTTGGATGACCGTGGAGGGATACAGCCATCTGCTCTTCCGTCCGGAACGCTGGGGGTCGATGGCCTCGAGCGAGACGTACGCGCACCTGGAGCACTTCCGTCTCGCCGGACAGGCCGAGCGGCGCGTGGATGCCCAGGGCCGCGCCGAGTATCTCGTCGTCGGGGAGCGCTAGCAACAGACGCCCGCGGCGGCGTGCTTGTCACAGGGTCTCCGGTACCGTCATGCCCATGCCGAGGCACCAGTTCCCCACGTCTCGTCCGCCAGCCTGATGACCGTCTTTTCCGGCTGCGCCAGGGAGAACCGGGCGGCGCTCGTCAACGTCGTGCTCGCCGAAGCTGATGCCGATGCGGCGTCCTCGATTCTGGTGCTCACCCCGCGGTCGTCCTCGGCCCGGGCATGGCGCGGCGAGTTGCTCCGTCGGTCGCCGCACCTCAGTGGATTTGTCCGGGTGGCCACCCCGCTCGGATTCGCTCTTGCGGTTCTGCGCGGCGAGCGCGAGGACCTCGTCCTTCTTACCGGCGCCCAGCGTCGATCCCTGGTGAGCGATCTTCTGGTGTCCGAGGCCCGCTCCACGAGCGCGTCGCTGCTTTGGCCCACCCAGCAGGCGTTCCTTCTCGGCCCGGCCTTCGTCGACGAGGTCCTCCGGGAGCTCGCCCAGCGCGTCGATGTCTCCACCGAGCAGGTATCGCTTTCGACCCCTCCTGGCCGAGGCCGGGAGCTCGACGCGTTCATCAGACGCTACGAGGCAGTGCTTTCGGAGCGATCGCTCGTCGACGCGCCGCGCGCTTTGCGTACCGCGAGCGATCGGCTCCGACCCGATGGTCCGGTCTTGGACGGTTTCGACCCGACCCGGCATCTGGTCGTCGAGCACGTGCAGGCCTACGGCGCGGGATCAGCTCTGTTGGTCGATGCCATCATCGAACGTTCGCGGCGACGCGGCACCCTCGTCACCATCTCGACCGACGCACCGCCGCCGGCGGTCACCGCGGACGAGGATGGCCGATGCTCGATGCTGCGAGTTCATCACCCGGCGGTCGAGGCCGACGCAGCGATGTCGGTCCTCCGAGCGTGGCTCGATGCCGGCCGCGACCCCGAACGACTCGCGGTGGTCCTGCCGCTGCCCGATCCCGTGCTGCTCTCGGAGTTGGCCGGCGCCTCGGCGCGCAGCCACGTTCCTCTGGTCGTGCCCGGAACGCGGATCGGTGATCACCGGATCGTCGACGACTGTGTGCGCGCGTTGACGGGCCCCGACCACGACGGGACCACGATCGACCTTGCCGGACGCGCGTATTCGTGGTGGGAGAGCAACGCGGCGCGGCTGATCGGCGACGGCGAAGCGGTCGAGGTGATCAGCACCTTCATACGTGCACTTATGGATGGAGAGTCCATCGACGCAGCACTTGCTCGACCGGCTCCATCCCGGGTCACGTTCGGAGTCACGGTGACATCGCTGGACGACGCTCTCGCACGAGCCTCCGACGAACCGTGGCACGGCGTCGTGATCGTCGGTTGCCTCGACGGAAGGTTCCCTCGCAGAAGGGTGCGCCGACCATGGTTTCGGAGTGATCCCACACCGACGACCGAAGCTCGCCCGGACGACCCCTCGGCCGAGGATGAACTCGTCGAACACGACCGCCGCCGGCTCGCCGACCTTCTCGCTACCGTGGCGGTCGACGGTTCGGTCGTCGCCATCGCGGCGCCGGTCGGCGGCGTCCTTCCGAGCCCGTTCATCGACAACTGGAGGCGCGAGGAGCTCTCTTTGTTGCGGGTGCCGACAACACCGCCGGCGCGACCCCCTTCCGACACCACGAGCGATGTGCCGCTGTTCCCCTCGGGTTCGCTGCGGTTGTCGGCAACGCAGCTCACCACATTCGAAGACTGCTCGTGGCGTTACGGCTTCGAGTACGGCCTCGGCCTGCGCGGAGCCGGCGGAGCTCCGGCCACCGCCGGATCCCTTGTCCACGAGGTCCTGGAGAACTTTCTCGGGGCCGGAAACACCGACCGGTCGCGCGGGCGGCTCGCTTCGCTCCTCGACGAGCTGTGGAAGGACCACGAGTTCCCCTACGCGGCGCAGGCTCTCGACTACCGACGTCGAGCCGAGCAGTGGCTGGGCAACTGGTGGGAGTTCTTCCGGGAGACCACGCCCGACGCCCGCCTCACCGAGCACCGATTCGAAGTGCCCTTCCCGCCATCGCCGCCCCACGGCGAATCGGGTGACACCGAACGGCGACGACACATCCTGGTCGGCTCCATCGACCGGGTCGATGTGATCGCCCCGCGCGTGGCCGACGAGCCGCCTCGCCTCAGGATTGTCGACTACAAGTCTGGCAGCCCGAAGTCGCAGGCCGAGGTCGACGACGACCTCCAGCTGGCCGTCTACCACTACGCCGCCATCCACGATCCGGGCGTCAGCGAGCTCGGCGTACCGGACCGGCTCGAGCTCCACTACCTGCAGGACGACGCTTCGAAAGAACGGGTCAAGGTGCTTTCGCGCGTCGTCTCCGACGACCTCGAACCCAACACGGTCACCCGCATCAACACACTCGCCGCCGAGGTCCTCAGCGAGGACTACTCCCCCGACCCCGACGCGAACTGCGACTACTGCGCGTTCCACACCCTCTGTCCCACCAAACCGCAGGGACGTCACGTCCGATGACGTCTTCCCACACTCCCGACGCGTCTTCGTTCGCCGCCGACGCGCAGCAGCAGCGGGCGATCGACCATCCGCTCGCTCCGTTGCGCATCGTCGCCGGCGCCGGTTCGGGCAAGACCGAAGTGATGGCCCAACGCGTGGTCAGCCTCGTGCAGCGTGGTGCCGTCGCGGATCACGACGTCCTCGGCCTCACGTTCTCGAACAAGGCCGCGGCGAACCTCCGGGACCGGATCGTCCGCCGCCTCGGTCCCGGCAACCGCGTGCAGGTCGCGACCTATCACGGCTTCGGCGCCCAGATAATCCGTGAACATACAATCGCGCTCGGCCTGCCCGGCGAACCCCGCCTGCTCGACCGGGCGCGCTCGTTCCAGCTCCTGCTCGAGGAGTTTCATCGGGTCGACCTTCCGAACCGCAAGCTCGGCCGCCCGCAGCAACTCGTCGAGGAGACGTTGACCCTGTCCTCCTCGCTGGCCGACCACCTCGTCACCGTCAAGGCACTCCGGGCCGACTGTCTGGACATGGCCGACGATCGGTCACTCACGCCGTGGGTCCGTCGGGTGGCTCGGAGCCGGGCGGATCTGTGCATCCTCCTCGACGCGTATGCCTCGGCCAAGCGGCGGCTCGGCGTGCTCGACTTCGGCGATCAGATTGCGCTTGCGGTGGAGGCGGTGCGAAGCGACCCGTCCATCGCCGACGCGTTGCGGCATCGATACAGGGCGGTGCTGCTCGACGAGTTCCAGGACACCAACGTGGCGCAGCGCGAACTCCTGAAGCTCGTGTGGGTCGATGGATTCCCCGACGGCGCCGCGCCGCTCACTGCGGTGGGCGACGACCTCCAGTCGATCTACGGCTTCCGCGGTGCACACGTGGACAACCTGATCCACTTCGACCGCCATGTTCCCGGCACCACGACCGTCGGCCTCGAGACGAACTACCGGTCCACAGATCGCATCGTTGCGCTCGCAAACCACGTGCAGGCCAACATCGCCGTCGCACTCCCGAAGACGCTGCGCCCCCACGTCGCCGACGGAACAGCTGCCGTCGTGCCCATCGAGTCATTTGTCGCGGCCGATGACCGCGCCGAAGCGCAGGCCATTGCGTCGCGGATCGCGAAGGTCGGCGCTCCATGGTCGGAGATCGCCATCCTGTGCCGGAAGCGTCGACTCATCGGTCCGATCGCCGAGGCACTCGACGACGCGGGCATCCCGGTCGAGATCGTCGGTCTCGGCGGCCTCCTCGTGCGACCCGAGATCGTCGACACCGTTGCCTGGCTCCGGCTGCTGGCGCTCCCCGAGGGAGCGGCCGAGGCAAACGTCGCGCTGCTGCGGATCGCCCAAGGTCCGTCCTACCGGGTCGGACTCCGCGATCTCGC
>JANLRD010000054.1:0-11179 GCA_031368215.1 Acidimicrobiia bacterium
GGCCTTCTCCGACAAGGCGCAGGAGATCCTCGAGAACTACCTCAACCACTGCGAGGCGTACTGCGAGAAGGAGAAGCTCCGCGATCCGATCACGAATGAGGAGATCGAACCCGACGAGAAGCTGATGCGCGGCATCGAGGACATGGTCGGTGTCTCGGAGAACGCGAAGGACGCGTTCCGCTCCGGCGTGCTGATGCGCATCGGCATGTGGCTGCGCAAGGGCCGGCCGCTGTCCTACCGTTCCGATGACCAGCTCGGCCGGGCGATCGAGAGCTACCTGTTCGAAGAGATGAAGGACATCGTCCGCATCACGGTGTCCAAGCGCAGCCCTGACCAGCAGCACGCCGAACGACTCAACGAGGTCATCCGCGTTCTGTGCCAGGACCGCAACTACTGCGCAGTCTGCTCGAGCGCGCTGCTCGACTACGTGGGTGCGCTCCTCAATCGCTGAGGACCGCCACTCCACTTCCCTCCCCGCCCGCGATACTACGTACACATAGAACTCCGAGGACACCATGACGGTCCTACGCGATCCCGGCATCTTCCACGACGAAGGGAGCCGTGACGCGCGACGCCATCACGACCGGGTGCACAAGCAGATCGCCGAGCAGCTGAAGAGCCAGATCGGCGAAGAGAAGCTCATCACCGCCGGTCCCGATCGACGCATCCGCGTCCCCGTCAAAGGGACGAAGGAGTGGCGGTTCATCTTCGACCGCGGCAAGGCCGACGGGGTCGGCCAGAGCGGCGACGGCAAGCCCGGTGACGTGTTCGATCTCGGCGGCGGCAAGCCTGGCAAGAAGGGCGAGGGCAAGGCATCGAGTGACCCCGGTTCCGTCGAGTACGAAGTGGAGCTCGACATGGACGAGGTGGAACAGCACCTGTTCGAACAGCTCGGACTTCCCCGTCTCGCCCCGCGCGCACGGGAACAGATGGAGACCGACTCGATCTTCTGGGATGACCGGGCGCGCAAAGGCCCGGTCCTCGACAAGAAGGCGACGATGCGCGTGAACTTCCGCCGCAACGCGTCGCGAGGTCATGCCCGGATCGGCGACTTCGAGCGTGACGACATCCGCTACCTGACCTATCGCGAGAGCCGCCGTCCGAAGTCGCAGGCCGTCGTGTTCCTGCTCATGGACGTCTCGGGGTCGATGGGTACGTTCGAGAAGCGGGTGTCGCGCCTGTTCTTCTGGTGGGCGACGCGTTTTCTCCGCCGGAGGTACTCGACGATCGAGCTCGTGTTCATCGCCCACCACACCGAAGCGACGGAGTGCGACGAGGAGCAGTTCTTCACGAGGGTCGAGTCGGGCGGCACGAAGTGCTCCTCGGCTTACGAGCTGGCGCTGTCGATTCAGCGAACGCGTTTTCCGTTGAACGAATGGAACGTCTACATCGCGCACTGCTCCGACGGCGACAACTGGGCCGACGACAACCCCCGTCTTCTCGAACTCGTCGCCGAGGCCGCGAAGATCGCCAACCTCATCGGCTACGTGCAGATCGACCGGGCCCAGCGCTACCCGTGGGGCGGCGAGCACATCTACGGCCTGCTCAGCAAAGCCAAGATCGACGGTCTCGAAACGGCGCGGGTGGCGAAGGACGAAGAAATCTGGCAAGCCCTCAAGACCATCTTCTCCCCCGCTCCCGAGGAGGTGCTGAGCGCATGATCGGATGCTGTGCCGCACTCGACGTCCGCACACCGGACACCGATGCCTTTGCCCTGGCTGTAACTGATATCGCCGAGCGGTCCACGAAGGCGTACGGCCTCGATGATCTGCAGCGCCTCGACGACGAGTGCCGCGCCCTCGCCGCGGCGCTCGGCCTCGACGTGCCCGAAGTGGTCTTCCACTTCGCCCCGGCGGAACGGATCTACGACATCGCCGCCCGTGGCCTGCCTGGGCGCTACTCGCACTGGCGCTTCGGACGTGACTACGAGCAGATGAAGCTGAGCCACGACTATGGACGATCGCGGATCTACGAGCTCGTGCTCAACACCGAGCCGTATCAGGCGTATCTGCTCGAAGGGAACTCGTGGGTCGCGCAGCTCCTCGTGATCGCCCACGTCTACGGCCACTGCTGGTTCTTCCAGCACAACAGCTACTTCGCCAACACCGATCGCAAGTTCCTCCACCGCGTGCGTGCTGGCGCCGAACGCATCGAGGACTACGGACGTCGATACGGCCAAGCGCGCGTCGAGGACTTCGTCGACGACGTGCAGGCACTGGCGATTCACGCGCCGATGGACGTCATGCCCCGTCGTGAAGCACGCCCTCCCTCAGCCCGCCCGGTCGACACCTACGGCGACCTATTTCCGAAGGAGGCCGCCGCCGCCCGGCAAGCGCACGACGACAACGTGGACGCATGGCGGGCACGATTCCCTCGCGAACCCGACCCTGACCTTCTCGGGTTCATCCTCGCCCACGCGGCACGGTTGGAGGACTGGCAGCGAGACATCGTGTCGATTCTTCGCGACGAAGCGGCCTACTTCAGCCCGCAGCGTCGCACCAAGATCGCCAACGAGGGCTTTGCGGTGTGGGTGCACAGCCAGATCGTCCAGGGACTCCAACTCCCGACCGACGAGTTCGTGGAATACGACCGCCTCAATGCGTCCGTCGGTCAACCGCACCAGATGTCGGTGAACCCGTACAACCTCGGCTACGAGCTGTGGAAGGAAGTCGAGCGGATCTACGACCACCCGACCGACGAGGAACGCATCCAGTTCCCCGGCGCGGGAGAGATCTCCGGGCGCGCCCGCGTGCTCGAGCTCGCCGCGGTGTGTGACGACGTGTCGCTCATCGCCCAGTTCCTCACACCCGGGGTCGCGGAGCGCTGCAAGCTCTTCGCCTGGGAGCGTGAACCCGGCGAGCAGAACAAGATCCGCATCACCACCCGCGAGGCCGAGGAGATCCGCGACAAGCTCGTGGTCGACCTGTCACGACGGGGCACACCCCGCATCCTCGTGACCGACGGCGACGCCTTCCGCATGGGCGCGCTGTGGCTCGAGCACCGCCACGAAGGCAGCGGCCTCGACGCCGAGTACGCGCAGGGCACGCTTCCCGCGGTCGCCCGTCTGTGGGGTCGGTCGGTCTACCTCGAGACCGTCGAGAGCGCCCCAGCGGTCACGGGTGCTGCGGGTGCGGCGGGTGCGCCAGCACCGGCTGCCGAGTTGAAGCCGTGTTGGCTCGTCGCCCACCCCGACGACGAGATGGCGACGGTGCTGGCCGAGCGCCCCGACGACCACGACCGCCGCTCCTGACAAGCCCGCGAGTTTGGAGTCTTCGTAGCTCCCAGAGCTACAAATGCTCCAAACCCCGAACTTCCTAGGGACGGAACGTCCACGCCATCGGGCCGGGCTTGCGGGTCGGGGCCACGAGGTTCGCCCAACGGGTGAGCACCGAGCGCGTGTCGCGGGGGTCGATGACGTCCTCCATCTCGAATACCTCGGCCGACCGGAACGGGCTCCGGAACCGGTTCAGGCGAACGCGGATCTTCTCGACTTCATCCCGCAGAGCGTCCCCTTCCATGCCCGCGAGCTCCTGACGGTACGCGACCTCCAGCCCGCCTTCGATCGGGAGCGAACCCCAGTCGCCCGATGGCCACGAGAACCGGAAGTGCGTCTTGCCGGGCACCTTGTTCGCGGCACCGGCAACGCCGAACGCCTTGCGGATCACCACGCAGCAGAACGGGCTCGTCGACTGTCCGAGCGCGGCGAGAGCGGCGGACCCGAATCGGATCGTCGCGGCCTCCTCGGACTGCTTGCCGATCAGGAAGCCGGGACAGTCCTCGAGATGGACCAATGGAAGGTGGAACGTGGAGGCAATGTCGATGAACCGGGTGACCTTGCGTGACGCATCCGCAGTCCACGCGCCTGCGTAGACGTAGGGGTCTTCGGCAAAGATTGCGACCGGCCACCCGTCGAGCCGTGCGAAGCCGGTGATGATGGACTTGCCCCATCCCCTACCGATCTCGAAGAACGAGCTGGCGTCAGCATCCGGACCGGCACGGTCGACGATCGAGTTGATGATCGTGCGCATCCTGTAAACCTTGCGTGGATCTCGCGGCACGACCGATGCCAGTGCATCGTCACGCCGGTTCGGATCGTCGGTCGGCGCAACCCGCGGCGGCAGCTCGTCGACGTTGCTCGGCAGATAGCTGAGGAAGCGGCGCGCTGCCGCGAAGGCCTCCTCCTCGGACTGGGCCACGTCGTCGATGGCACCGTTCGACGTGTGGATGCGGGCATGCCCGAGCTCTTCCTTCGTCACGTCACCGAGCGACGCCTGATCGACCAACGCCGGGCCGGCGATCATCATCTGGGCGGTGTCGGCAACGATGACCGAGTAGTGGCTCGTTGCCACCCGCGCCGCTCCGATGCCTGCCACCGATCCGAGAGCCAGGGCCACCGACGGAGCGACCCCGAGATGTTCGACGACCTTCTCCCAACCGTTGATCGCCGGGATCAGCGTTCGCCCCTTGATCTCGATCGACTTCACCGACCCTCCCCCGCCCATTCCGTCGACGAGGCGGACGTGGGGAAGGCCGAGTTCGATAGCGATCTGCTCGGCGAAGTCGCGCTTCGCCGGGATGGTCGCTTCGGCCGAACCACCCCGCACCGTGAAGTCGTCGCCGGAGACGACCACCGGACGTCCGTCGACCTCGGCCACCCCGGCGACCACGTTCGACGGCGTGAAGCCGACGAGGTTGCCATCGGCGTCGTAGGTCCCGACGCCGGCCACCGCCCCGATCTCGGAGAACGTGCCGGGATCACAGAACAGGTCGAAGCGCTCGCGCACGGTCAACTTCCCCGCCGCCTTCTGCCGGGCCACGCGCTCCGCTCCTCCCATCTGGGCAGCGAGCGCCTTGCGATGGGCCAACTCGTCGATCTCGACCTGCCAAACGTGGGTCATCGCTGGATTCTGCCCGAGACCCGCCCACACCACACAGAGCTCGGGGTTTGGGTGGCAACCAAAACCCCGAACTCTTCAGCAACGGCGGCAGGCGACGGTGAACGGATAGGGTCGGCACATGAATCGGCCATCGGGGACGGTGACGTTCCTGTTCACCGACATCGAGGGCTCGACCCGTCGGTGGGAAGCCGATGCCGACGCGATGCGCGTCGCGTTGGCGGCCCATGACGAAGTGTTGCGGTCGGCGATCGAAGGCAGCGGAGGTTGGTTGTTCAAGCACACCGGTGACGGGGTCTGCGCGGCGTTCGCCTCTGCTCGTGGCGCGGTCGACGCGGTGGTTGCCGCGCAGCGATTGCTCGAACTGCCGGTGCGCATGGGCATCGCCACCGGTGAGGCTGAGCAGCGTGGTGATGACTACTTCGGCCCGGCATTGAACCGCGCAGCGCGGGTTATGGCCGTCGGCCACGGCGGCCAGGTGTTGGTGAGCGTCTCCACAGCCGGACTCGTCAGCGGGCTCGACCTGCTCGATCTGGGCGAGCACCGCCTGCGCGACCTCTCGGGCGTGGAGCATCTGTTCCAGGTGCGGGCCGACGGACTCACCACGACCTTCCCGCCGTTGAAGACCGTGAACGCGGTGCCGGGGAATCTGCCGATGCAGACAACGAGCTTCGTCGGCCGCGACCAGGAGATACGCGAACTTACCGAACTTGTTCAGGCACATCGGCTCGTCACTCTGACCGGGGTGGGTGGGGTCGGCAAGACCCGTCTCGCCGTCCAGGTCGCCGCGGAACTCGTGCCGGAGTTCCCCGATGGCATATGGCTCGTCGAGCTCGCCCCCGTCGGCGACCCGGCGGCCATACCCGATGCCGTGGCGACCGCGTTGGGAGTCACGGTGCAGGCCGGGATGACGGTGACGGCGAGCGTGGCCCAGGCACTCGCCGGACGGCACCTGTTGATCGTGTTCGACAACTGCGAACACGTCATCGATGCCGCCGCCGATCTCGTCGAGGCGATCCTCACCCGCTCGTCAACGACCAAGATCATCGCCACGTCGCGCGAAGGACTACGCGTAGGAGCCGAGCACTTGTGGCCGGTCCCGTCACTCGACACCCGGGCCGGCGCAACCTCATCCGCAGTCGGGCTGTTCGTCGAACGCGCCCGCGCCGTCAAACCCGGCTTCAGCCTGCACACCGAAGCCGACGGGAGTGCGGTGATGGAGATCTGCACCCGACTCGACGGTATCCCGCTCGCCATTGAACTCGCCGCGGCACGCATGGTGTCGATGAGCCCCTCCGATGTCCGTGACCGTCTCGGCGACCGCTTCCGCCTCCTCTCCGGCGCGCGTCGCGGGTTGGAACGCCACCAGACACTGCGCCACGCCGTGCAGTGGTCCTACGAGCTTCTCGACGATGACGAGCGCTTCGTGTTGCAGCATGCGTCGGTTTTCGCGGACGGCTTCGATCTCGCCGCCATCACGCACTTGTGCGAACACTTCGACGAATACACGACGCTCGACCACGTTGATTCGTTGGTCCGCAAGTCACTCGTCACCGCGCAACAATCAGGGAACCACAACCGTTACGGGCTCCTCGAGACGATCCGCCAATTCGCCGAAGACCAACTCGCCGAAACCGGAACCATCAACGAGGCCCGGGATCGTCACGCCCGCTACTACGCCGATCAGGCAATTGCCCACTATGACCTGTGGCCGACACCGCGCCAGCTCGACGCGTTTGCCTGGCTCAGAATCGAGTTCTCCAACCTACGATCCGGGTTCCGGTGGGCCACCGACCGACACGATCTGAACAGCGCCGCAGCGGTCGCCGCTCACGCCGCATGGTTGGGCTTCGCGCTTCAACGATTCGAGCCGGTCGCGTGGGCAGAAGAGATCCTGCCGGCAGCCACCGCGTCCGACATCTCCTTGTTGGCCCGGCTTCACACTGCCGCCGCGTATTGCTCGATGACCGGCCAATCTGAACTCGCGGTCCTCTACGCTGAAACAGCGTTGTCCCTTGATCGGCAACCGCAGGACATGCCGAACCTCCCCGGTGGCAGCCTGGTGACCCTTGCCCTCGGACACCTGTTTTCCGGCCGTATCGAACGGTGGCTCGAAATCAATTCGGAGTTGGCCGCCGTGCCTGGAGTGAGCCACCTCTTCGGTGTCTGTGGACTCGCGTTCTCGCTCCCCGCCATCGGGCGGTCACGCGACGCGACGGTCTTTGCCGACGAGGCACTGACCGCGGCCCGCGCCGCCGATAATCCCTATTTCATCGGGTATGCGTTTTGCGGGAACGTTCGGGCTTACCGCGAAAGCGATCCCGCTCGGGCACTTGGTTTGGCCCGAGAGGGTCTCCGCCAAACCCGCGCAGACGGACTTACGATGTGGGAGTCGCTCATTGCCCGCGACGCCGCACGATTGGAGGCGCTCCACGGCAATCTCGGCGAAGGCCTCGACCTCTTCGGAACCACGCTCGACTCCTTCCAAAACTCCGGCTCGGCCGACAACGTCGCACTGACGCTCGCTGAGCTGACGGTGTTCTTCGATGAGTTCGACCGTCCAGAAATTGCCGCCACCATGTACGGCACCACCACGGCGTACAGCAGCACGGTCGCCGCAGTCGACCTCCCGCATGTCGTCGATCACCTTCGAACCGTCCTCGGCTCCGCACAATTCGACGAGTGCGTCGCCACCGGCGCAGCCATGGAGCTCGCCGAGGCCGTCCGCTATGCGCGCGCCCAGATCGAGGAGGTCCGGACCGAACTGGCGGAACCGTCGTAGCGGTGCGGTGCGACCATCGGGGACGCGAACAAGTGAACAGGAAGCAAGCAGGAACGGGTGATCCGGCATCGTTGACACCTCGAGAAAATGCGATGTGCTTCTATGGAGAACATGACCGAGGTGGGAATTCGATCCTTGGAGCAGAACGTATCGGCAGTCGTCGCGCAGGTTACGGCCGGCGAGACTGTGACGATCACGGATCGAAGTCGCCCGGTCGCGTTGCTGACGCCGATTCCTGCGTCACCATTGCGGTCGCTGCTCGATGCCGGTCGAGGACGTCCGGCCAGACGGCCCATTACCGAGCTCACCCATCCACGAGGCGGCATTCCACTCGCGAGCGAGCTCGCCGCGCAACGCCAAGCGGAGCGGTACTGACGTCGCGCAGTACGTCGACACCTCGGCACTGGCCAAGCTGGTGGTCGCCGAACCACCGACTCGCCCACGCTGCTACCGCGAACGGCATCAGAGACACCGCACCCACGTAGTGAACTGCGCGGGGTGCAGGGAGCCATGGCCCAAGACTTCGGGGTTTCCGAAGCTCTAGAGCTACGCGAACCGCGACACGCCCTGAGTACATACACATGATGATCTAATGTGTACGCATGATCAAGCGCACCACGATCGAACTCGACGAAGATCTCGTTGCCGAAGCCCGGGCGGCACTCGGCCAGCCCACTGTCCGCGCCACCGTCGAAGAGGCACTCCGGCGCGCCGTGCAATCTGGGAAAGGGACCGACCGGACCCGCCGGACCGAGCAGATCAACGCCATGAAACGAGCGACGCGGCTCATCGATGAGCAGGTTCTCCTAAGCGGCGACGCATGGCGTTGACCGGTTGGATTGTCGACAAGAGCGTCGCCACCCGACTCGACAACCCCGAGATCGCACGTCAACTCGTCGACGCCGACGGCCCGCTGTATCTCTGCGAAGTCGGCCTGCTCGAACAGCTTTACTCCACGAAGAACGCCCGCGACTACGACCGCCTGGAAACCATCCTGCGGACGAACTTCGACGTCCTCAGCTCACCTCCCGACGTCCTCGTCGCGGCACAACATCTGCAGCGCGAACTCGCCCACCACCATGGCCTGTGGCACCGGCGACCGATCCCAGACCTGCTCATCGCCGTGACCGCATTGCACCACAACGTCGGCGTCGTCCACGCCGACAGCGACTTCGACCTCATTGCACGAGTACGGCCGCTTCGATCGTGGAAGCTCGAGGTCGTCTGAGCTGAGTCAACGATGGCGCCGCTCATCGACCCCGCTCCGGTTCGAGGCCCCGAGTTTGGAGTCTGCGTAGCTCCCAGAGCTACAAATATTCCAAACTCCCGCAGAGCCCGAGAGGTGCCGGGTCAACGCGCTGCTTTGGCCCGGCTGATCAAGTTCGACGGGAGCACGTCGTAGTGATCGTGCTCGGCGCGGAATGACCCACGGCCACGGGTCATCGATCGCAGGTCGACGGCGTAGCGGAGCAACTCCGCCGTGGGCACGTAGGCCACGATCTCCTGCTCCCCGCTGTCGGTCGTGACCGTGCCGTGCACGCGGCCGCGTCGCGTCGTGATGTCGCTGAGCACATCGCCCTGCAACGACATCGGCACCCGGACCTGCAGCTTCGACACCGGCTCCAACACGATGGACCCGGCAGTGGCAATTGCCTCTTTGAACCCGATTGCCGCCGCAGTCTTGAACGCCATCTCCGACGAGTCGACGGCGTGGAACTTGCCGTCGAAGCACTCGACGTGCACGTCGACCACCGGGAATCCGTGGACGCCACCGTTCACCATGGCCTCCTCGATGCCCTTGTGCACCGCGGCGACGTAGTTGCGCGGAATCGCGCCACCCACGATCTTGTCGACGAACACGAAGTGCTCGCCACGTGGAAGCGGCCCCACCCGGAGATTGGCAACGGCGTATTGACCGTGGCCTCCGGATTGCTTCTTGACCTTCCCCTCGGCCTCGGCCTTGCCGTTGATCGTCTCGCGATACGGAACCTTGACGTCCTCGGTGTCGACGTTGAGGCCGAACTTCCGTGACAGCCGTTCGAGGGTGACGGTGAGGTGTGTCTCGCCGGTACCCGACAGCAACTGCTGATGCGTCTCGGCGTTGCGGGTCAACGAGAGCGTCGGGTCCTCGGCCTGCAGACGTTGGATCGCCACCCCCAACTTGTCGTCGTCGGCCTGGGTCCGGGCCTTGATGGCCACCGACATCACGGCTGGCGGCGTGAGGAGCGGCGCGCACGTGACCGGCATGCCCTTCGGCGCGAGCGTGTGCCCAGTGGCCGTGTTGGCCAGCTTGGCGACCGCAGCGATGTCGCCGGCAACCACCTGGGCCACCGGTGTCTGCTCTTTCCCTCGCAGCTGGAACAGCCCGTGGAGTCGCTCATCGGTTCCGGTCGACGAGTTCACCAGATGATCGTCCTGGCGGATGGTGCCGGAGAGAACTTTGAACACCGACAGCTGTCCAACGTAGGGATCGGAGATGGTCTTGAACACGAGGGCCAGCGGATCGCCCTTCGGGTTCGCTTCAATGGTGATCTCCGAAGGCCCGGCCGTGACGACGACCCCGCCCCGGTCGATCGGCGAGGGCCCGAGCAGACAGATGAAGTCGGCGAGCCGATCGATGCCGACACCGGTCAGCGCCGATCCGAGCAGCACGGGGAACTCGACGTTGTCGCGGACCTCGGCGGCAAGCGTACGTTCGAGTTGATCGACCGACGGCGTGTCGCCGCTGAGATAGCGCTCGAGCTGCTCGTCGTCGCCGGAGACGATCTCCTCGACCAACTGGTCATGCAGCGCGTGCTCCTCGTCGACGATGTCCGACGGCAGCGGCTCCACGTGGCCCGTTCCGTCGCGGTCGTATTCGCGGGCCTCCTCGTGCAACACATCGGCGACACCGTGCAAACGCGACTGCTCGCCCAGCGGAAGCTCCAAGGGCGCAATCCCCGAACCGAACGCGGCGCGCAGGTCCTCGAGCACGCGGTGGAAATCGGCGCGCTCCTTGTCCTCCTTGTTCACGAACACCAGTCGCGGCATGCCGAGCTCGGCACAGCGTCGCCACATCGACTCCGTCTGGACTTCGATGCCTTCGACCGCGCTCACGACGATCACCGCGAGATCGGCAACGCGCAGGGCGGCCTCCACATCACCGACGAAGTCCGGATAGCCAGGCGCGTCGATCAGGTTGATGCGATACAGGTTGCCGTCGTCGGCCTTCCAGTCGAACGGCGCCAACGCCAGCGACAGCGACATCTTGCGCTTCTGTTCCTCGGGCTCGAAGTCACACGTCGACGTACCGTCGTCGACGCGACCCAGCCGGGAGGTCACCCGGGCCCGGTTCAGCAGGGCTTCGGCGACCGAGGTCTTCCCCGACCCCGACTGCCCGACAAGCACAACGTTTCTGATCCGCTCGGTACTGACGGAACCATTGGACACCTGCGCTGCAGCCATCTAGTCCACCTCGTTAGCAAGCTCGTGCGGCCGTGCTCGCATGGTAGACCTCCGGCCC
>JANLRD010000118.1:0-2771 GCA_031368215.1 Acidimicrobiia bacterium
TGCTCGCTGAGCTGCGTGCCGCGCTCAAGGATGTCGATCAGCTCATCCTCGCGACGGACGAAGACCGCGAAGGGGAGAGCATTTCCTGGCATCTGTTGCAGGAGCTGAAGCCGAAGGTGCCGGTGCGTCGCATGGTGTTCCATGAAATCACGGAACGCGCGATTCAGACTGCACTCGGTGAGTTCCGAGACGTCGACGAGAACCTCGTCAAGGCGCAGGAAGCGCGTCGTATCATCGATCGGTTGACGGGATACACCGTGTCGCCGCTCTTGTGGACGACCGTTGCGCCGCGGTTGTCGGCCGGTCGTGTGCAGAGCGTCGCGGTGCGCCTCGTTGTCGTGCGCGAACGTGAACGTCGCGCGTTCCGCAGCGGCACCTGGTGGGATCTCGTCGCGCAACTCGCGCATCTCGACGCGCAGTTCGAAGCGAAGCTGATCACCGTCGGCGGCAAGCGCATTGCCACTGGCCGTGATTTCGACAAGACGACGGGTCGCCTGACGGGCGCCGAAGGAGCGTCACCGCGTGATCTGGTGTTGCTCGATGAGGCCGCGGGTACTGCGCTCGTCGCACGCCTGCAGAACGCGACGTGGAAGGTCACCGATCGTACCGAAGAACCGTTCACCACGCGTCCGTCACCACCGTTCACCACGTCCACGCTGCAGCAGGAAGCGAATCGCAAGCTGGGACTTGGCGCGCGTGAAGCGATGCGTGTCGCGCAGGATCTGTACGAGCGTGGCTTCATCACCTACATGCGTACCGACTCCGTGTCGCTGTCCGCACAGGCGATCGATGCGGCGCGTGCATGCGCGCGCGAGTTCGGGCCCGAGTATGTGCCCGAGAAGCCGCGTTTCTACGCCAACAAGTCGGCCAACGCGCAGGAAGCGCATGAAGCGATCCGTCCGTCGGGCGAACGCTTCAAGTCGCCGGATGAAACAGGGCTCAGCGGTCGTGAATTCCGTCTCTATGACCTGATCTGGAAGCGCACTGTCGCCAGCCAGATGCCGGATTCCCGGCAGACGCGCATGGTGGTGACGATTGCGGCGGACAACGCGGAATTCCGCGCCAGTGGCAAGCGCATCGACTTCGCCGGATTCATTCGCGCGTATGTCGAAGGCTCGGACGATCCGGAAGCCGCGCTCGATGACAAGGAGGTCGTGCTGCCGGCGCTCGTCGTCGGTGACACGCCGGATTGTCGCGCGCTCGATGCGGTGAAACACGAAACGCAGCCTCCCGCGCGTTACACCGAAGCGTCACTGGTGAAGGCGCTCGAGGAACTCGGCATCGGTCGGCCGAGCACTTATGCGTCGATCATGGATACGATTCAGGCGCGCGGCTATGTGCGACAGGATGGCAAGGCACTTGTGCCGACGTTCACTGCGTTTGCCGTGACCTCGCTGCTCGAGGAGCGCATTTCCTCGCTGGTGGACACACAGTTCACCGCGAAGATGGAGGATCAGCTCGACGAGATCGCACGCGGCGAGCAGGATCAGCTGTCGTACCTGAAGCAGTTCTTCTTCGGCGACAAGGCGCATCCGGGCCTCAAGCCGATGGTCGATCAGAGTGCGATCGATCTCAAGAAGGAAGCGGGCGGCGCACGTCGCGTCGTGCTCGAAGGCGTGAACGCCGAAATCCGCATCGGGCGGTACGGTCCATACGTGGAAGTGATGGAGGACGGTGCGCCGTTGCGTGCGTCGCTGCCGAACGACATGGCGCCGGGTGATCTGACCGATGATCTGGTGCAGGAACTGCTGCGCACGCGTCAGGAGGGACCGCCGGTCATTGGCATCGATGCGGAAACTGGCAAGCCGATCTACATGATGCGTGGTGAATACGGTCCGTATGTGCAGCTCGGTGATGTCGAGGAAGGTTCGAAGACGAAGCCCAAGCGCACTTCGCTGCCGAAGGGTGTCACGCCCGAGAACATCACGCTCGAGATCGCGACGGGCTTGATCTCGTTGCCGCGATTGCTCGGCACACATCCCGAGACCACGCATGCGATTCGTGCGAGCCTCGGACGCTTCGGTCCATTCATCGTGCACGTGAAGGGTGGGGAAGGCGGCAAGGATGACTTCCGCAGTATTCCCGCGGGTGACGATGTGCTCACGATCACGCTGCCCCGTGCACTCGAGCTGCTCAGTCAGCCGAAGGGACGTCGCGGTGCGAGCAGCAGCGTCGTCACGCCGTTGCGTGAACTTGGCGCGCATCCAGAGGATGGTCGCGCGGTGCTCGTGTTCGATGGCCGTTACGGTCCGTACGTGCAGCTCGGTCCGAACACGAGTGATCGCAAGGCGAAGCCGATTCGTGCCACGCTGCCGAACGATCTCAAGCCTGATGCGGTGACGATGGCGCAGGCCGTTCAACTGCTCGAGGCGAAAGCGGGGAAGCCGATCGTGAAGAAGAAGCCCGCTCGCAAGAAGACTGCGCGCGCGAAGAGCTGACGGTGTCGGAGATTCACATCGTCGGCGGCGGGCTGGCGGGCAGCGAGGCCGCGTTCCAGCTCGCGGAGCGCGGGCACGTTGTCGTGTTGCACGAGATGCGTCCCGTGCGTGGTACCGCTGCGCACAAGACCGATCGCCTCGGTGAATTGGTGTGCTCGAACACGTTTAAGAGTACCGAGACCGCGAACGCACATGGTCTGCTGAAGGCCGAGATGCGCGCACTGGGCAGTGTGGTGTTGTGGGCCGCCGATCAGGCGCGCGTGCCGGGTGGCTCCGCACTCGCCGTCGATCGCGAGATTTTCTCCGGCGCGCTTGATGCACGCGTGCGCGAAC
>JANLRD010000099.1:0-1623 GCA_031368215.1 Acidimicrobiia bacterium
CGGACGACTCGGCGAGTGGATGTCGTCGCTTCCCGACTACGCGAGCGCCGGCATGAACACGATCGACGTGCTCGTGGATCTGAACCAGCAGGTGCAGCGAGCGGTCGCCTATTCGATCCGGATGGAACCGGGCGTCCAGACACCGGCCGAGACCCTGGCGCGGGGCATCGGTTCGTGTCGGGACAGCGCGTGGCTGCTCGTGCAGACGTTCCGACGGCTGGGCATGGCGGCGCGTTTCGCATCGGGCTACCTGGTGCAACTCACGGCGGACACCCCGGCCCTCGACGGACCGAGTGGCACGACCGAAGACTTCACCGATCTCCATGCGTGGACCGAGGTGTACCTCCCCGGGGCGGGCTGGGTCGGGCTCGATCCGACGTCCGGATTGTTCGCCGGTGAGGGGCACATCCCCTTGGCGTGTACGCCCAACCCGTCGAGCGCCGCTCCGATCTCCGGAATGGTCGAGCCGTGCACGACCGAGTTCTCGTTCTCGAACCGGGTGACCCGGGTCTCCGAGGACCCCCGGGTGACGCTGCCGTACACGGAAGCACAGTGGGACGCCGTCAACACGCTCGGTCGCCACGTCGATGGTCTCCTCGACGGGGGTGACGTTCGTCTGACGATGGGCGGTGAACCCACGTTCGTGTCGGTCGACGACATGGAGTCGCCGCAGTGGACCGTCGATGCCGACGGCCCCGAGAAGCGCGAGCGCGCCGGTGTGCTGGCAAGGCGCCTCGCCGTCGCATTCGCGCCGGGCGGCGTGATCCACCACGGCCAGGGCAAGTGGTATCCGGGAGAGCCGCTCCCGCGGTGGCAGATCGCCATTGCGTGGAGGACCGACGGGGAGCCGCTCTGGAGAGATGAGAAGTTGCTCGCCGATCCGGCGGCCAAGGGGTCCCACGACATCGGCGACGCAATCGCGCTTGCCCGGGAGATCGCGGCAGGTCTGGGCATCGCCGATTCGCTGTGTGTCCCGGCGTTCGAGGATCCGCTCCACCGCCTGCTCGTCGAGGCGCGCCTGCCCCTCGGGTCGCCAGTTGCCGATGTGGTCGACCCCGCCGAGTTGGCCTCGTCGCCGGCCGATGCCCGATCGGCGATCGTGGCGTCGCTTGATGCCGACCGCGGCGATCCGACGGCCATCGCGCTCCCCCTGCACCGCACTGCGACAGGTCGATGGGCCACCACCCGGTGGACGCTGCGGCGCGGCTTTCTGTTCCTCCTCCCGGGTGACTCGCCGGCGGGGCTGCGCCTTCCGCTCGACGCGCTCACGTGGACGCCGGCCGACGCCGATCCCGACGTCTCACCGTTCGCCGAGCGCAGTGCCCTGTCCCCTTCAGGGGCTGCGACGACTCTCGGACCGGCCGAGGTCGTGCCCGTCGAGAAGGCACCGACGACGGCGCTGAGCGTGGAGGCGCGCAACGGGCACGTCTTCGTGTTCCTGCCGCCACTGGCCAAGCTCGACGACAGCGTTGCCCTTCTGGGGGTCATCGAAGCCGCCGCGAGCCGGCTGGAGGTTCCGGTGGTTCTGGAGGGCTACGGCATTGCGCGCGATCCCCGCGTGCAGCACCTGATCGTCACCCCCGACCCCGGGGTGCTCGAAGTGAACGTGCACCCCGCGTCGTC
>JANLRD010000149.1:0-32355 GCA_031368215.1 Acidimicrobiia bacterium
CTCGATCGCCATCAATGTCGATCCCGACATCCTCCTCGTCGACGAAGTGCTGGCCGTCGGCGACGAGTCGTTCCAGCGGCGTTGCGCGGAGAAGTTCGCCGAGCTGCAGAACAACGGCAAGACGATCGTCCTCGTGAGCCACGCCATGGGACAGGTGCGAGCGCTCTGTGATCGGCTCGCGTGGATGAGTCACGGGAAGCTCGAGATGGTCGGTCCCGCCAAGGAAGTGATCGACAACTACCTCGGAGACGTACACGTCGAGCGGTTCCGTCGAGGGCCCGGCGCCGAGGTCCGTTGGGGCAACGGCGCAGTCCGGATCGACGCCATCGAGCTGCTCGTGGGCGACGACCAGACCCCGGTCCTCACGGTCCGCCAGGGTGACCGGGTGACGATTCGGATCCGCTACACCGTTCCCGGCGCGCCGGTCGCCCGGCCGGTGTTCGGGTTCGCCATCTACCGCAGCGACGGAGTGCACGTGACCGGGGTGAACTACCGCGAGCACGGCATGGTTCCCGATGAGCTCGCCGGGTCGGGCTCCTACGACTTCATCGTGCCGAGTTGGCCGGTGTTCACCGGCACGTTCGATCTGAGCGCCGCGGTGCAGAACCTCACCTATTCCGAAACCCACGATTGGTGGCAGAACGCGGTTCGCTTCGAGACCGCGCCGGGCCCGTTCGTCGAAGCCGAAGGAGTGCTGATCCTGCCCGGCCAGTGGGCGCACCGCACGGCGCTTCCCCGTTCGTAGGTTCAGGCCTTCGTCGAGGCCCGGAGGTCCCGGGCCAGCGATGCGAAGGTGTCGGCAACCTCATCGCATCGCGAGGGTGCCGCAGTCGATGCGAGAAGTACCCCTGTGACCCCAGGTAGGGCGAGCAGCTCCCGGGCGAGCGAGAGTGAAAGCGATCGCCCCGCTTCTCCGACGTCGTTGGCCGAGCCGATGTGCTCGGCCCAACCCGTTGGTACGCGCGCATTCGGATACTGCGTCCAGCGATCGAAATCATGACGTCCGAGCACGACCGTGACGACCGCCATGAACTCCATCGATGTCGCACCGAGCGACCGGGTCGATTCGATGAACGCCGCCACATCAGCGGGCGAGGACGGTTGGTCAATCATGCACACGGATGCGCCCGCGGCGGCCTTGTCGGCCGTTCGCATCGCCCGCAGTGCAACCGGCGGGGTGTGCGGTGATGCGGCCACCGAGACGCGTAAACCGACAGCAGCGGCGAGCGAAGCGAGTCGAGTGGAGTCGAGGTCGAACACCGGCATCGCATCGGGCCGATTCCCGCTGTGCGTGTGGTTGCCGGTCACGCAGTGGACGCCGGCAACGCCGATGTCGGCAAGCGCGAGCAGCTCGCTCTCGAGCGCGACCCGATTCCTGTCACGGGCATTGAGTCCGGGCCACGCGCCCAGCCCCTCGTCCTGCACCAGCCGGGCACGATACGACGGGGGAAGGCGCACGCGCATCCAGTTCGCGTCGCCGAACAGCACCGCATCGACGGACCCGGCCAATCGGCGGGCCACTCGCCGTATGTCGCTCGATGAGTTCGCATTCTCCGGGAGCTCACTCATGATGAAGGGCCGCGTTGTCGCGCTCCCGGTCCGATCCGGAGCGTCGGGCACTCGAGCCCGCAGGGAAGGGTCGAGGCGCGTGGCAACGTCGAGGAAGACGCACCGCGACGGTCCACCCGCCTGCGTCGGCACCTCGCACGAGCCGTCGGCACCGACATCGCCGCACGGTCCGTAGATCATCCTCTTCGGACAGTCCGGCGCCGGATCGGTCACGGCCGCGCTCGTTCGCGGAGTCTGGCCCGGGCGAACTGATCCGCCGCTACCGGATCGGCGACGATGTAGCGGACCGAGTCGAAGAAGATCGGCTCGTCGGATCGGTACCTGATGATCTCGGCGTCGGTCCGCCGCCGTCGGCGCGTCACCCGTCGGCGAGTTCTGTACACGTGCGGGAGGAGGACCAGTACGCCTCGAAGGGCACGTAGCCCTGCGGCCGGATAGTGGCGTCCGAAGACAGAACCGCGAACGATACCGAGCGTGCGGCGGGCCGTTACGCGCGCAGCACGGGGCAGTTCGAAGAACATAAGCGCGCAGAGCAGAAGGTTGCGCTCGGTGTGCTCGAACTTGAAGTCGTACGGTCTCTCGCGGACAACGCCGGCTGACATGACGTGCCGGACAACGGCACGCGGTTCGGTCACCACGCGGTAACCGAGCAACTGCGCCGACCAACACCAGGCAACGTCCTCGTAGTAGAGGAACAGCCGCTCGTCGACCGGCCCGACCATGTCGGAGGCGAACGCGCTGCGGCGGATCAGGGCTGCGCCGAAACACGCACCGAAGACATCGTCGGAGACGTCGTACTGGCCGAGGTCGGGCTGCCCGAGGCCGCGGTTCGCCGCTTCGGCGCGTCCGTTCACACCGATACCCACTGCGTCGATCGTTGATACGGCGTTCGTTGGTCGGCCGTCGGCCCCTTCGTCGAGCAGCATCTTCGGGGCGACGCCAACAACGTCGTCGGGAGCTGTATCGAGCCGGGCCAGGCACAAAGCGATTGCGTCGGGCGCAACCGTTGCATCAGGGTTCAGGAGGAATACCGCGGAGCACGAGGAGCCGAGAGCGGCGACGCCGGTGTTGACAGCCGCGGCGAACCCGTCATTGGATGAGCGACGTATCACTCTCGCCTGTCCGTGGACCTCGGGCGCAACCGCTGACGCGTTGTCGATGACCAGGACCTCGCAATCGAGCGGCCGGTCGCCGTGGAGCGACGCAGCGACAGAATCGAGACAGCGATGCACGAGTTCCGGGGGGCTCTCGAACGTCACCACCACGACACCGACCCTGCCCGAATCAGCCACATCGCGAATGTAGCGGTCCCCATCGCGAGTGGTTCGCCCGTGGCGGCGCACCGGCCGTGAAGCTCGCGGCGGAGCCACCGCCGGCGCTACGGTCGATACCCGTGCTCCGAGTGGCGATTGATGCAACGCCGCTGATCGGCGACCGGACCGGGATCGGGCAGTTCACCGCGGGGCTCATCGACGCGCTCCACCGACAGGCCGGCATCGACGCCGTCGAGTTTGCGATGACCTGGAGAGGCCGGGCGCCCGGAGCTCGGCCACTGCCCGCTCGTCCTGCCCGGGCACTGTGGCGGCGCATCGACTGGCCGCCGATCGAATGGTGGACGGGTCGCGTCGATGTCGTACATGGGACGAACTACGTCGTGCCGCCAACTCGACGCGCGGCAGCGGTTGCCAGCGTGCACGACCTCACGGCCGTACGTTTCCCGCACCTCTGCCGGGCTGACACGTTGGAGTACCCAAGTCTCATTCGCCGGGCGCTTCGTCGCGGTGCGCACATCCATTGCGACTCGCAGTTCATCGCCGACGAGGTCATCGGCTGGTCCGCCTGCGATCCGAACATGGTGCACGTCATCCATCCGGGCATCCCGACCGTCAACGCCCAACCTCGTTCCGGAACGCACGTTGCGCCCTTCGAGGGTCGCCCGTACATCCTTGCGCTCGGCACGATCGAACCACGCAAGGACCACGTCACGCTGGTGCGCGCCTTTGCCACTGTTGCCCGGGTGGACCCTGACCTGCTTCTCGTCGTCGCGGGCGCCGACGGATGGGGACCGTCGTTCGCGTCGATGCTCGCTCCGCTCCCAGACGATGTCCGGGCGCGGATCATCCGGGAACCGAGGGTCGACGCCGACCGTCGCGACGTGCTCCTCGCCAATGCACGACTTCTCGCCTATCCATCGTTGTACGAGGGCTTCGGATTTCCCCCGCTCGAAGCGATGAACTCTGGAGTGCCGGTGGTCGCGACCTCCGCCGGTTCCCTCCCCGAGGTGCTCGGCGACGGAGCCATCCTCGTGCCGACCGGCGATGCGGAGCGGCTCGCCGAGGAATTGCTCCGCGTCCATCTCGACGCAGAAGTCCTCGTCGAACTCGTCGAGCGCGGTCGGCGCCGAGCGGCCGCATTCAGCTGGGCGGCCTGCGCGAACGCGATGGCCGAGCTCTACGTTTCGATTGCGGCGGCACCGAGGTGATGCGCGTCGGGCTCGTCACCGAGCAACTCCGCCGCCGGACGCCGGGAGGCATCGGCCGGTACACCGCGTGTCTCCGTGACGCCCTCGAGGCACGTGGCGATCTCGAGGTCGACTGCATTCACGGTCGTCTCCCGACTGAAATCACAACACGGTTGTGGTCAATCGGCGTTCCCCGGTTTCTGCGCGCCGATGTCGTGCACGGCAGCTCCTTCGCGTTTCCTCGAACGGTCCCGCACGCACCGACAACCGTGTTCGTCCACGACACGCTGTGGCGAGACGCCGGGTCGACGACCTTGAACCCACGAGGACTCCATTTCCACGAACGGGGCCTGCGTCGCGTGGTGAAGCAGGCCAGCCGTCTTCTTGTCCCCTCGCACGCTGTTCGCATCGCGCTCGTCGATCAGGGGATCGCTCCAGGGACAGTCGTCGTCACCGGAGAAGGCGCCGACCACCTTCCGGTTCTTCCCCGCCGGGTCGACGGACATGTTCTGCTCTCCGTCGGCACACTCGAACCACGGAAGAACCTTCCTCGTCTTCTCGCCGCGTTCGATCAGCTGCGGAGGGTGATGGCCGAACCCGTGGTGCTCCGACTCGTCGGCAGCGATTCCTGGCGCGGCAGCTCCGGGCTTCCCCGGGATCTGCCCGAAGGCGTCGACGTGGTCGGACCGGTCACGGACCAGCGCCTTGCCGAACTCCTCTCGTCAGCGACCGTGTTCGTCTACCCGTCGCTGGGGGAAGGGTTCGGGCTGCCCCCGATCGAAGCGATGCGTGCGGGTGTCCCGGTGGTCTGTGCACCGATGCCATCGGTACTCGAACGGTTCGGCGAGGCTCCCGAACGGCAATTGGCCGGAGACGAACTGCCCTTCGAGCCCGTCGACCCTGCTGATGTCTCGTCGATCACGCGAGCCGTGCAGCAGGTGTTGGAGAGCGCTGACCGGCGTTCGGAGCTCACGGCTCGCGGCCACGCCTGGGCGGACGAGCTCAGGTGGCAGGACGTGGCTCAGCGCCACGTCGAGGTGTGGGAGGAACTCCAGTGAGCGCGGCCGGACACGCGAGCCCTCCTCCGACGGTGCTGCTAGACGTCTCGGCGGTTCACCCTTTCGCGGGAGGAGGCCACAGCTATGCGCACATACTGACTCGTCACCTCCCCGGGGCGGGAGTCGAACCCTTGTGTCTGACGCGCGTCGGATCGTCGTCCGATGAGTGGGATCAACGGGCCGTCTTGCCGATCGTGCCCCGGAATCGGCTGCGTCGATTGGTCTGGGAGCAGACGTCGATGCTTCGGGCGTTGCACCTTCACGCTCCGACGGCCAGCGTTCTGCATTCCATCCACTACACGATGCCCGAGCGCCCGAACCCGGCCGGCCTCGCGCGGGTCGTGACGATTCACGACCTGACGTTCTTCACTCACCCGCTCGGTCACAGCCCGGCCAAGAGGCGACTCTTCCGACGCGCGATCCGGGTGGCCGCCCGACGTGCCGATCAGCTGATCTGCGTGAGTGAGGCGACAGCCCGTGACCTGCTTCGTCTCGTCGACGTACGTGTTCCGGTCGATGTCATTCCACATGGCGTCGACCACGAGCACTTCACCCCACGCGAGCCCTCGAGCGGACACGATGCCGCCATCCTGAGTGGACTTGGCATCGACCATCCCTACCTGTTGCATCTGGGCACCATCGAGCCCCGCAAGAACATCGGCCGTTTCCTCGAGGCGGCTGCGAAACTCCGCCTCGGCCAACGCCTCGACGTTGTGCTCGTCGGTGGCGCATGGCCGGGTGAGCGCGAGGCCCTGCCACGGCCGGAGGGGCTGCGCATCCACCACCTCGGTGTCGTTCGTGACGCCGCCATTCCCACGTTGCTCCGGTCCGCGCGTGCCGTCGCGTACCCCTCGCTGGCGGAAGGCTTCGGCCTCCCGGTCATCGAAGCGCTCGCCTGCGGCGCGCCGGTTGTCACCAGTCTCGGCTCCGTGATGGAGGAGCTCGTTCCCGATGCTGTGGTGACGACCGATCCGCGGTCGGTCGACGCGCTGTGCGCCGCTCTCGAAACGGCGCTCACAGGTCGAGGACCTTCCCTCGACACCCGACTTGCTGCTGCCGCCCGCTTCGATGTTCGCGAGTGTGCTCGTCGCCACGTTGCGGTCTACAACCGGTTCCGGTAGCTGCCGCTAGCTTTGCTCGCGCATGCGAGCCTTCGTCACCGGTGGAAGTGGGTTCGTGGGAACCCATCTGCTGGCCCATCTCGGCTCGCACGGCGACCGGGTCGAGGCTCCGCTGACCGACGTGACGGACTTCGAGGCGATCACGTCGGCCTTGGAGACGATGCCGGGAGGCCCTCCCGAGGTGATCTATCACCTCGCCGGTCAGGCCGACGTCGGGCGGTCCTGGAGCGACGTCTCGCTGACCTGGTCGGTCAACGCCATGGGAACGGTCAACGTCTTGGAGGCCGCTCGCTCCGTTGCCCCTGCGGCGCGGATCATCGTCGTTTCGTCGGCTGAGGTGTACGGCCGGGTGCCGTCGGAAGAACTCCCGATCCGCGAGGACCGGCCGACGGCGTCATCATCGCCCTACGGCGCCTCGAAGATCGCTGCGGAGATCGCCGCGCGGTTTGCCATCGACCGCTTTGGACAGCGGGCGATCGTTGCCCGTCCCTTCAACCACCTCGGTGTCGGCCAGTCGCCCGGGTTCATCCTTCCGGCTCTCGCCCGCCAGATCGTCGAGGCGGAGCGCTCCAACAGCAGCGTGATCTCGCTCGGCAATCTCGATGCCCGCCGCGACCTGACCGCGGTCGAAGACGTGGTGGCGGCGTACCGCCTGCTTGCCACGAACGGTGTCGACGGAGAGATCTACAACGTGTGCAGCGACAGGTCGATCGCGATGCGGGAGTTGGTCGACCGAATGCTCGCCATGGCGGCCAAGCCACTGAGCGTCGTGCTGGACCAGGCCCGCCTCCGGCCGAGTGATATCCCCGAACAACGCGGCGACAGCAGCAAGCTTCGACGCGATACGAACTGGCGCCCGGTCGCCGATCTGGGTGACGTGCTGCGGGCGGTGCTGCACGAATGGCGCGAGCGACCTTGAGTCTGCCAGCGGTGGTGTTCAGCGGCCCCGCCGGTCGTCGATGACGACGGGCCCGTCCCCGCGATCATGTCGATCGGCGGGAACGGGCCCAAGGTTCACCTCAGCCGCCCTGCGGCGGCGTCGGGTCAGGCTGCCTTGCGGGCGGTGGCCTTCTTGGCGACGGTCTTTTTGGCGACGGTCTTTTTGGCGACGGCCTTGCGTGCCACCGGCTTCTTCGCGGCGGCCTTCTTGGCTACGGGCGCCTTGGCGACCTTCGCGGACGTGGTGGCGGTCTTCTTCGCCGACGGCTTCACGACGGGCTTGGCGACAGCCTTCGGAGCCTCGACGGTGAGGGCGTCGACGACGAACTTGTGGGCCTTGGCCTGGGCTTCTTTGACCGAGTCGGTGATGTTCTCGACGACTTTGCGGGCCGGGGAGGGCAGGCGCTCGGTGAGGGTCTCGATGACGGGATCGATGCGGGCCTCAACCTTGGTCCGCGCGTCGGCGAACTTCTCGACGACCGTGAGCATGTTGGTGCGGAGGTCCTTCGTCTGCTCGTCGTAGCGATCGTTGAGATCAAGACGAACATCGTTGGCCCTCTTCGCCGCCATGGCGGCGAATCCGACGGCGGTGTGGCCGGCGTCGGTCAGGACAGTACGGAGTTCTTGGATATCGAGGGTGGGGGTTTCGAACATGGAGTAACTGTACGACGAAGTGCTAACTATTGCAAGCATATTGCTCGCGAGAACGCCGTGACCTTCGTCGCATGCCCGAGAGCTCGGGCGTCATTGGTGACTGCAGCGACCGTCCGTTCGGGTACGCGCTCGCAGAACTACGGTTGAGGATCGCAATGGAGGCCACCGGAGAACTCGATCTGGGCGGCGCGATCACGTCGACCGAGAACTCCCTCGCACCCGGAGTCGGAACCGCCCCGTCCACCCGACCGAATCCGACTGGCGCCGCGCCGTCCGTCGTGGCGGTCGTCGTGACCCGCGATCCAGGCCCCTCGCTCGATGACACGCTGGCCTCGCTGATCGCCCAGGATCACGAGGCCCTGTCGATCCTGGTCATCGACGACGGTTCCGCCGAGTCCGTCTTCGACCGCGTCGCAGCCGCCGCACCAGGCGCGTACGTTCGACGCTTCGAACGAAGCATCGGTTACGGCGCCGCCGCGAACATCGTCACGGAGATGGTGCAAGGCGCCACGTACTACCTGTTTTGCCACGACGACGTTGCGCTCGCTCCTGATGCGGTGCGTTTGCTGTCGCTTGCGTCGACCCAGCAGGGCGCGTCACTCGCGGCTCCGAAACTGGTCTCCTGGGACGACCATGAGCGGTTCTTGTCCCTCGGCTACGCCATCGACCGTTCGGGCCTCCCGGTGCCGCTCGTCGAGCTCGACGACCTCGATCAAGGCCAGCACGACCAAATCCGTGAAGTCACGGCCGCGCATGGTGCGACGCTGCTTGTCGACGCCGACGTGTTCACGGCACTCGGCGGGTTCCTTCCGTCGCTGACCGACCCGGCGACGGGCACCACCCCGGAGTCCCTCACGGCGCCCGGCCCCGATCTCGGCGAGGACCTCGATCTGTGCCTCCGTGCGCGTCGGCGCGGACACAAGGTGATCGTCGTGCCGGCGGCGCGCGTTGCCCATCAAAGCGTCCTCCACGGTGTGGCAGGGCCGCTCATCGCACCCCAGCCCACTGATCGCCGCCGGCCCCCGCATGAGCCGGCGCCGCTCGCCGAGCAACGTCTGCTTCGTGATCGGAACCGGATCCGCTCGATGGTCGCGACGGCAGGTGCAACGAGGCTCGTGATCCTCGTTCCACTCCTCGTCCTCCAGGCGCTGCGTCATGGCGCTCCTGCGGCTGAGGCGATGGTCGGGCGCCGCCGGACTCCCTTCACCGCGCTTCGGCTTGCGTTAGCGAGCAGGAACGACCGTCGACAGGCCCGAACGCACGGCTCGATTGTCGGAGTCACCGTGCCCGATGAGCTCGGGTCGGAGCTCGTTCCGGTCAGCACACGGCTACGCGCAGAGCTCCGTTCCGACGTCTCCGCCGACTCGGCCCGGTTGTGGCGGGCCGCTGAGCGCGCGCTGGGCAGCCGTCGGGGCGGTCGATTCGCCTTTGGGACCCTCGCCTTCGTGCTCGCCGTCATCGTCTTCGGATCACGAGGGCTCATCGGCTCGGGGATCGGACGCGGTGGACGTCTGATAGCGCTGCCGCCTCTCGGTGATCTCTGGCGCCTCGTGACGTCGGGTTGGCAGGAAACGGGCCTCGGTCACTTCGGGCCCACGGCACCGGGAGTCGCCCTTCTTGCCATCGCGTCGACGCTGGCCCTCGGCGCGACAGGAGTCGTCGGGACGCTGGTCGGGCTCGGACCCTTCGCGCTCGGTGCCATCGGGATGTACCGCTCGACCGGAACGACCGATCCGTCCGGTCGAAGCGTTCCCCATCGCAGTGGTGTCGCGCTCGCCGCCGTCGTCGTCTATTTGATCGTCCCGATTCCGTTCGACGCGCTGTCATTGGGTGATCGTGGGGCGCTCTGGGGCTACGCGCTGCTGCCGTGGCTCTTTCGACCCCTCGAGCGACTCCTCGACAGCCGGGTCGCGACGGTCTCCCGAGCTGACGCGTCAGGTCAGCTCGAGCACACAGAAGGCGTCGACGCTCGCCCGACTGCGCTGCGCCGATCGCGACTCCGATCGCTGCTCGGCTTCCGCCTTGGCGACGTGGCCCAGATCGTCCGGCCGGCCCTTGTGCTCGCGGTCGCTGTGGCAATGGACCCGACGTTCACCGTGGTCTGGGTGCAAACGGTGGTGTTGTTCGCCGTTGGCTCCCTTCTCACGGGCGGTGTCGGCGCCTTTCGTCGGATTGCGGCGCGCGGATTGCTGGTCGCAGGCGCAGCACTCGTCCTGCTCGCCCCGTGGGTCATCTCCCTCGCTCGTTCCGGGGCCGCCGGCTGGTCCTTCACCGGAGGTGAAGCTGCCCGGTCGGCCCCGCTGCGGATCGATCAGCTTCTACGCCTCGAGACCGGTGCGAACGGTCCGATCGGCACGGCCGTTCTCGGTGGGTTGTTCGTGCTCGCTGCGGCCTTCGTGCTCTTCGTGGCCGACGGAGCGCGACTGCTGCTGGCGATTCGCAACTGGATTGTCGTCATCGGAAGTGTGCTGCTCGCGTGGCTGGCCGGTCGTGGCTGGCTGCCTCCCGTCCTACCCGGTCCGGCTCTGACGCTTCTGCCCGCGGCGTACTGCATCGCCCGGTTGTCGGGCGAAGGACTCGGCGCGCTGGTCGGAGAGGTCCGCCGCCGCGGGTTCGGCTGGCGCCAGGCCTTTGCCGCCATCGGTCTGCTGTCTGTGGGGCTCTCCGTGCTCCCGATTGCAACCGCCTCGGCAAGTGGTCGCTGGGCACGTCCCGAGCGAACGCCGGCCGACAAGCTCGCCTGGATGCGCGGCCTCAAAGACGGCGGATTCCGGGTTGCCTTCGTCGGTGATCCCCGTGTGCTCCCCGGATCCCCGCTCCGGCTTGCCTCCGGACTGGGTACGACGATCACCCGTGACGGACTTCCGACCATCGCCGACCAATGGGTCGTCAACGAGACAGCTCGGACCCGGGCGTTCGCCGACGCCCTTTCCCTTGCCCGCCTCGGTGCAACGACCCGGCTCGGCGCCGAACTGGCGCCGCTCGGCATCCGCTTCCTGGTGATCGTGGAACGCGACCGCTCCAACGGTCCTCGACTGGCCGTCCCGGCCGACCTCCGCCAGTCACTTCTCGAACAACTCGACCTTCGCGCGGTCGACAGCGGTACCGACCTGATCGTCTACGAGAACGATGCGTGGGTCCCGGCGGTGTGGTCCCCGCTCACCTCACCGGGCCTCGAGAGGGACGGAACGGTCAACACTGCCGGAGCATCGAGTGCGCTCCTTCCGGTGCCGCTGGTGGCGTCTCCCAGGGTCTCGGCCGACACGGTGCCACTCGACGCGTTGCGTCTTCGGCCGCCGTCGAGTTCGTTTCGAGGATTCGTCGAAGCTGACGCCGAGGTGATCGCTTCCCTCCCCGCGAGCCGGTACTGGCGCCTCACCGTCGGAACTGCATCGGTCAAACCGGTCCGCCTCCGGGGGTTGATCGACGCCGCCGGCGTGGAGCGCGTCGGAGCCCCCTTCAGTGGCTTCGCCGTACCGCGAACCGGGGAGGGGACGCTCCGTCCAATGCGTCCGTGGAGCGTCACGCTCGCCCTCTTCGCCGCGGCACTGGCATGGACCTTCGCCCTTGTCATCGTGGGCGTCGATCGTCACCGTCGCCATCTGCTGCTCCCAGATCGTCCGGGCCTGCTTCCGGACGTTGATCCAACGGCAGACACCGATGACGATTTCGACGCACTTGCGCTCGCGTTCGTCGACGATGAGTTCGCCGACGACGACTTCGTGCATGCCCGTCCGGCGGTGACCTCCGCAGCAGTGGCTTCTGCCGGTCGTCCGACCGATGTTCCCGACGAGGTACCGGCCGATGGCTCCGTCGCCGACGAGCTCTGGAGCCGCTTCTCGTCCCGACGCGCCGAGGCCGACCGCAAGGGTGACAGTGACCGAGAGGATGATCCGGCCGCCGGTCGACCGGCGAGCACTCGTGGTCCTGGAACCAGGCGGCGTCGGCCGTGAGAGCTTTCATTGCGCGTTGGCGGAGGCCGATCGCCATAGCCGGCCTGGCGGCGTTCCTGGGAGGACCCGTGGTCGTCGACCGTCTCGTCGCGCGCCCGACGCGGGTCCCGTCCGTCCGCGTCGCGTCGGTCAACCCGGCGGCCACCCCGCTCGGGTCCGGGGCCTCCACGTGGTTCTGCGCCTCGGGACGCACGACGAGCGAGAACCTCCCCGATCTGACGGTGACGATCGCGAATCTCAATGACACCGAGGTTCCTGGTCGGATCACCTGGTACGGCGAACAGATCGGACGCGAGCCGATCGTCGAACCGCTCCTGGCCGGTCCCAACAGCCGAATCGATGTGGCGGCTCCCCCTTCGGTCGCCGGTGGGGCGATTGCCGCGCTCGTCGAATTCGACGCCGGTGGCGTCGCTGCAGAACACCGGATCAGCGGTCCCTTTGGTGGCGCGAGCGCGCTCTGCTCGTCCGAGGCCGGAGCCCGATGGATCACCGGCGACGGGGCGACGACGATCGACGCGACAACGACGCTTTCCGTGTTCAATCCCTTCCCTGAGGATGCCCTTCTCGATGTCCGCTTCGTGACCGATCGCGGGGCGGCGCTGCCGGCGGCTCTCCAAGGGATTTCGATTGGCGCGCAAAGCGTGCAGCAGATCGACGTCGGTGCCTACGTGCGCCGCCGTCAGCGTGTCGCAGCGATCGTACGTGCACGTATCGGTCGGGTTGCTGTCGAGCGGATCACGAGCTTCGACGGTTCAGGTCGTCAGAAAGGCACAACCATCAGTCCCGGCACGGCGTCGGCGAGCCCGACCTGGTACTTCCCCTCCGGCCGGACGTCGTCGGTGTTCCGTGAGCGCTACGTCCTGTTCAACCCGACACGTCAGCCCGTCACCGCCGTCATCGACGTGCTCATCGACGGCATCGCCGGTGTGGAGCCGTTCGAGATCGACATTGCGCCGATGGATGTCGCGGAGCTGGTTCCGGGGTCGGAATCGAGAATCCCCCGCAACACCGGCTATAGCGTTGTCGTCTCGACCGACGACGGCTCCGACATCGTCGTCGAGCGGACCGTCGACGCCCGCGGCAAGTTCCGTCGAGGGTACGCGTCTTCGCCCGGCATCGTCGGGCCGGCGGAGACCTGGATCATTCCCGATGTCGAGGCTTCCGCCGAGAGAAGCGACACGATCTCACTTCTGAACCCGACCGACACCAATGCGGTCATCTCGTTGCGAGCGCTCGGGCCGAATGGAGCGGAGCCGATCCTGGCGGCAAAGGATTTTGCGATCGGGCCGTCCTCCCGTCTCGATGTCCGCCTCGGTGACTACGCGGCCCTCACGGGCCGTTCGCTCGTGGTGTCTTCCCCGGGCACACCGATCGTCGTCGAGCGATGGATCCAGTTGATCGATCGACCCGGTGACCGACCATTCGTCGACCCGCTCCCAACCGAGACGGTCCTCGCTGCGTCAGATACCGAAAGCGGAGGAACGCTCCCGCCGAACCCTCCGGACTCGCTCGCGCTCGTTGCTCCGGCACCGAGCACCACGAAAGCAGTCCGGACAACTGCGGCATCCACGACCACGAAAGCAGTCCCGACAACTGCGGTATCCACGACCACGACGCTCACTCCGGGGACAACGAATCCGGCGCCTGCCGCGACCACAACCGTCTCTCCCGATCGAACGCCGACATCTTCGCTGAGCACCATCACCGGAACGGCAACATCAACAACTCACGCACCGACGACCACATCGGTTCCCGAGACGACCATTCCGGAAACGAGGTCCCGAGCTGTCTCGCCACGAATCGGCACGGCCAAAGTGGGAACCTCCGTCGGCGGGGCGATCCCGCTTCGCTGAGACGGCCGGGAGCTGCGGGCGCAAAGCCGGTCTACGGCGACGGCGCAACCGAGGCGGAACCCGGAAGCTGCTCCGGGGAGACCGACGGTGAGCCTCCGGCGACGATACGTCGAACGCGTTCGCCGCTCATCGTCTCCTGCTCGACGAGTTGCCGGGCGACCGCATCGAGGGCTCGGCGATACTGCGCCAGCATGGCCGAGGCCCGCTGTTCCTGCGCTACGAGGATCGCCCGGATCTCCTCGTCCACGAGTTGCGCCGTCGCTTCCGATTCGTCCCGGCTGCGGGAGATCTGCTCCCCGAGGAACACGTGCTCGTCCGGACGCCATGCCATGGGCCCGATCCGTTCGCTCATGCCCCATTCACGAACCATGCGACGAGCGAGCGAGGTCGCCCGGCTGAGGTCGTCGGCGGCACCGGTGCTGAACTGACCGAACACGAGCTGCTCTGCGCAACGACCCCCGAACGCCAGACAGATCTGGTCGAGCACCTCGCTTCGACGCATGAGCTGTCGGTCCGCGGGGAGCGACATGGTGAGACCGAGTGCGGTGCCGTGGGCGACGATGGTCACCTTGTGGAGCGGGCCCGTCGACTTCAACAGGACAGCCAGCACCGCGTGGCCGCTCTCGTGGGTGGCGGTGACGCGGCGCTCGTCCTCGGAGAGCACGAGCGAGGGGCGCTCGACGCCAAGGATCACCCGGTCACGGGCGACGTCGAGATCGCGCGGGGTGACCTCGGTCGATGAGCGGCGCACGGCCGAGAGAGCCGCTTCATTGAGCAGGTTCGCGAGATCGGCACCGCTCATCCCGGGTGTCGTCCGTGCGAGATCGCCGAGGTCGACGTCGGCGCGGAGCGAGAGCCGATTCGTATGTACACGAAGGATTGCGAGGCGCTCGTCGCGGTCGGGGAGCGGAACGTCGACGTGACGGTCGAATCGACCCGGACGCAGCAACGCGGCGTCGAGCACGTCAGGACGATTGGTCGCGCCGAGGACCACGATCCCGGTGGAGGCGGTGAATCCGTCCAACTCGGCGAGCAGTTGGTTCAGCGTCTGCTCTCGTTCATCGTGACCGCCGCCCACGCCTGCACCACGTTTGCGTCCGACCGAATCGATCTCGTCGATGAAGACGATGCACGGTGCCGAACGCCTGGCATCAGCGAACAGGTCGCGCACTCTCGCGGCGCCGACCCCCACGTACATCTCCATGAAATCGGAACCCGAGATCGAATGGAACGGCACGTTCGCTTCGCCGGCGACGGCGCGCGCGAGAAGGGTCTTGCCGGTGCCGGGTGCGCCGACGAGCAGCACGCCTTTCGGCAGCCGAGCCCCGATCGCCTGGTAACGATCGGGATGTCGGAGCACGTCGACGATCTCGCGAAGTTCCGCCTTCACGCCTTCGGCGCCCGCGACATCGGCGAACGTGATCGCGTCCGTGCCGTCGGCCTTACCGTTGCCCAGCCGAGCCGGCGATCTGGTCATCGCCGACTTTGCGGCATCGGACGGTCGCCGGCGGACCAGCAGAGCAACCGCGATCAGCACGATGACCAGCGACGCGATGATCGGCCCCCACTGATCGATCGAGTTCGAAGGCGTGGGGCGAAAGCGGAGCTCCGTTGCCGCTCCGAGCGAGCGCCGCTCGTCGGGCGACAGCGCCGATGGTCCCGTTGTACGGAACGCCGTTCCGTCGACGAGAGTGCCGGTGACCACCCCGGAGTCGTTGGTGAAGACCGCAGAACGGACCTGCCCGCCGGACGCACGCTCGATGAAGGTGGTCCACGGGAAGGTGTCGTCGGGGGTGTGGCCGATGCGCGGGAGCAGCACGGCCGCGAGCACCAGTGTCGTGGCGACGATGAGTAGCCAGATCGGCGGACGGCGCCTCCACCAGGGCATGGTGCGGCTGGCGGCAGTGTGGCGACGATTCGTTGCCAGACGCTCGCGCAACGACCCCGCCGGTGGTCGTGGAGGCACCGGGCGCGGCGAAAAGCGACCCTCAGGCCCGGACACGCTGGTCCGGGCCGGGGCGAAATTCGGAGGGAGCGGGTTGGTCGAGCGGGGATCGTCGTTCGCCACCACCTCTCACCCTAGGAGTCCTGCAGCGTGCCCGAGACCGTGCCGACCGGAAAGGCCGAGCATCCATCGTCGGAGCAACGGTCCTCGTTACCGTGAAGAGATGCCGATCGACGACGCAGCTACTCGCACTCTTCGCGCCGCGGGCATCGGCCTCGGACCGCGCAACGAACGCCTGGCGACCGCGGCCGGGCGTCACCCCGCCCGTGAAGTGGGCTCGTACCGGCTCGGATTCAGCCCCTCGATGCGTCCCGTTTCGATCCCCCGGCCCGCCAACGACCCCGAGCACCGCTTCTGCGCCCGGCCGACGTGCAGCCGCCATGCCGTTGCCACCATGTCGTACAACCAGAGCAGCCGAGTGGTGTTCCTCGGGCCGCTCAGCGCCGAACGGGACCCGTCGCTGTATGACCTCTGCCGCTTCCATGTGGATCGCCTGACGCCGCCGACAGGCTGGACCGTGGAACGCGCACGGCCGACGGTGGTCGGCGAGGGCGACGGTGACACCAGCGCCGATGGAGCGGCCACACTGGGATCATGGTCGACGATGCTGCACGGGATGAGCGCGGAACTCACCTCGGCTCGTTGAACCACGAGCAACCGTTCGCTGTTGCTCCGGCGGACGGGCGTGACCGGGGAGAGCTCGGTTTGTTGCTGCTGTTCCAGTTCGGCGCATTCGTCGCGGTCGCCTTCGCCACCCTGCCGTTTGTGACAACGGACGGAAAGCTCAGGGACGGTCTCTCGCCGATTCTTGCCGCGCTGTGTTCAGCGTGGCCCGTTCTGTTTGCCGCAGTGCTGGCGGTGTCGCACCGACGGCGCCGGCCGTGGCGCGACGTGGTCGGTGCACGAACGGTGCGAGCCGTCGACCTCGCCGCGCTCTTCGTCGGGGTCGCGCTGCAGTTCGTCGTCGGCATCGCGTATTACCTTGCCGGCGTTCGCGACGACCGGGTGTCGGGACCGGCGCGTGAGCTGACGGACCGGGCCGGCGGTCTCGGTGTCGGGTTCGCTGTTCTTTCCGTCTTCGTCGTCGTCGGCGCACCCGTGTTCGAGGAGCTCTTCTACCGCGGTGCCGTGCTGAACGCCGTCCGCCGCGCCTTCGGACCCTCCGACGCGCTGTCGGGTTTCGACCGTCCGACGATTGTGGCAATCGCCGTCAGCTCGATCTGGTTCGGGGTGATCCATGGACAATTGCTTCAGTTGCCGGCGCTGATTGCCGTTGGTGTGTTCTGCGCCTCAGCACGCGTGCGCACCGGGCGCCTTTCCACGGCCATCCTCCTTCACGCCGGATTCAATCTCACCACGATGCTCGCCTTGGGCATGCAGCTCGCCGACCGATAGCGGCGAGTAGGTCCCTCGACGCATCGGTGTGGTGCGAAGGGACCAAAAAAGTGAACCCGCGCTCAAGGGTGCAGGCGAACGTGCCGATGCATTTGTACGCCACCCGTGAACCGTCTCTTCGGACGCTCAACTGCTGGCGGACCTCATCGCTCGCCCCCGCCACCACGCCGGCCTTGTCCAAGGAACCACCCAATGATCTGCCCGCTTTGCAACATCGCCAACCTTGTGACGATTGCGATGACCGTCAACCAGCGCCAGCTCACGCTGCACTCGTGTAGTCGCTGCGAGACCCGGTGGTGGAAGGCCGACGGCGACCAGGTCGGGCTGACCGACGTGCTCCAAGCCGCCCGCAGGACCGCCTGATCCACGCGGTCGCCCCGCGTATGCTCGGGCGGATTGGCGCTGAAAACGGCTTGCGTAGCGGACTTCGTCGTGGCCTCGACCCGATGTTGACGGTGGTCGCGCCTGCTGGGCCTCGTCCGACCTAACCTGGCTGGCGGAGTTCTCCGTGGCCGACCGACACCCTCCCACCCCGGCCGTCGAGGGGCCACCACCGTCAACCGGTGACGCGCACGGCACCGGGCGTCGGCCGAGGGTTCTCCTCACCACCGAAGGCACCTATCCCTTCGCCCACGGCGGCGTCAGCACATGGTGCGACATCGTGGTCAACGGCGTATCGGGCGCCGACTGGGATGTGCTCGCCATCACTGCCGGCGGGATCCGGCGGCCTTTCGTCTTCGACCTGCCGGCCAACGCCAGGTTGGCCGGCCACATCGACCTCTGGTCCGAACGCGTGACGGCTCGACGCCCGGGCCGGCGGTCGAACCTTCGGACCGGCCTCGCCGCCGAGTTCGTCCATGGCCTGCTGGGCTGGGACGGCGACCCGCTCTTGGTGATCGACGCTCTGGTGTGGTGTCGGACCCACCCGAAGAAGATCCGAGCCGCTCTTCGCCATCCCGACGCCTGGGCGGCGTTCCGCGCGTCGCTGGGCGAAGTCCTCGCCGCCGATCGCGGCGACCGGGTCGCGCCGGTGCTCGACGAGCAGCACGTGTGCGATCTGTTCCAGACGCTGTGCTGGATCGCGCAGGCGGCGGCCGCGCCGACACCGACCGGACCAGACGCGCCCGACCTCGTCATCGTCACCGCGGCCGGCTGGGCCGCCATCCCGGCGGTCGTGCACCATGCGATGCACGGAACCCCGGTTGTCCTCTCCGAACACGGGGTGTACGTCCGCGAGGCCTACCTTGCCGCCATTCGTCAGGGCGAGTCGTCGGGCGAGCGGTGGACCCACACCCGCCTCGCCCGCGGGCTCGCACGGCTCATTTACGGGGTGGCTGACCTCGTTGCGCCCGTGACGAGCGCCAACGCCGCCTGGGAACGGGCCCTCGGCGCCGACCCAGACCGGATCCGCACGATTCACAACGGCGTGCTCGTGCCGCCGAAGGTCGCGCCGATGCCGACCGATCCCGTTGTCGTCACCGTCGGACGCATCGACCCGCTCAAAGACGTGAAGACACTCCTGCGCGCCGCCGCGTCAGTCGTCGAGCGGATGCCCCACGTGCGCTTCGATCATTACGGACCGGTCCCGGAAGGCAATGAGCGCTATGACGCAGAGTGCCGTGCGCTGCATCTCGATCTCGGCCTGCGCGACCGGTTCCGCTTCCTCGGGCCGACCGACAATCCGTATGCGGCGCTCGAAACCGCCTCGCTGTCGGTGTTGTCGAGCATCTCTGAAGGCTTCCCGATCTCTGTCCTCGAGGCGATGGCGGCCGGCCGGCCGGTCGTCGCCACCGCGGTCGGCGGCGTTCCCGAGGCCCTCAGCGGTTGCGGATTCACCGTCCGACCCGGCGATTACGAGGCGCTCGCGACCGGCATCGTCCGTGTGCTGGGGGATCCGGCGTTGGCGGCATCGCTGGGTGTGCGCGGCCGTCAGCGGGTCGTGCACGCGTTCGGACAGGAAGGCTGCCTCGTTTCCTATGCCGACCTGATCGGGGAACTGACCGGCCTGCGACCGGCGATCACCGTGCCCGACAGTGGTCTCGGCGACGATCTGGCCGGGTTGGATGCGCTGGAGGACACCGAACCCGAGCACCGGCGCGTCGATCACGTTCGAACCGCACGGTCGGACCAGGAACCGTCATGAGCTCGGCCACCGGTCCGGTGCTCGACTGGGAGTTCGCCGACCGCCACCTCGAACGCCCGACCCAGGACCCGCTGGAAGCGGCCGTCGTCTTGGAGGCATGGGGTGGCGTTGCCCCCGGCGAAGCATTCGGGCTGACGTCGGCGCTTCGCCGCCCCCGGTCAGCGTCATTCCAGCCGAGGGTGGTCCGGTCCGACCCGCTTGATCCTTCGTTGGCGCTTGGCGATCTCGGTTTCGTCGCCGGGGTCCTCGGCATGGGCTTCTACCTCTCGACGCTGACGAATGAGTTGGGCGCCCACTCCGTCGATATGGCGTGGCGCTTGGCGCTGCCGCTCTCCCTCGCCATCCAGTGGGCGATCCGTCGTCGCTACCTGAGCGGGAGCGATGGGCTCGGCCGGCTGCGCAATGACCCTCGGGTCCTGGGCGTGGTCGCCATGGCGATGGCGGTTTGCCTGCCGATCCGTCCGGGAGGTTGGCTCGCCGCGTGTCTCGTGGGCATCTGGGTCGGCGGCTTCGTGATCACCCGGCTCGGCTGGGGCCTGGTGTTCGGCGGTGCGCTGCTGACCGGTGCGGGAGTGTTGCGGGCCGGCGCCAGTCCGCGCCTGGTTCTGCCCGTCCTCACCGTCATGGCGCTGGCAACGGCATCGGTCGGCGTTCGGCGACACCGCCCCTCGGACCGACTTCCGGGAGGCAAGACGCGAGCCTTGGCCGCCGGGCTGATCGGCGCGGGGGTCGGCGGTGTCCTCGTCCTGGAGCCGAGGTTCCTGTGGAACGGCCGTGCCGCCCTGGTGGCCATTACCGTTGTTCCGGCGCTGTTGGGGAGTGTGTGGGGTGGCTGGCATATGGGCAAGCTGTGGCGGGTGTTGCCCGCCGCCCTGGTGAAGCAGCCGTTCGCGTCGTCGGGTGGCGGACCGTCGATCACGGTGGTCCGCGTGCTTCTGGCCGGCGCACTGGCCCGGGTCGTCGTCGGAGCGTCGCTCGGCTCGGTTCCGATCCTCGGGTGGGCAGCCAGCGGCGCCGGCCCCATCGACGACGTGTGGGCGCTGCTCATCGCCCACCTGTGCCTGGGCGTCGCCGGTTTGGCGGTCTCCCTGCTCGAGGCGTTCGACCGCTGGGGGACGGCGCTGCTCGCCGTCGGCACCGGTTGCCTGGCCTGTGTCGTCGTGAACCTCCTCGACCCCGCGCACGACCTCGTGCCCGGCTCGCGCATCGGCATCGGCGCCCTCGTGGTGATCGTCATGAGCGGCCCCACCCTGCTCACCTTGGTGACGAGCCCGGCCCGGACGCTTGCCGCCCGAGTGTGAGAGCCCGAGTGTGAGAGCACGGTTCGGGGGCCCGTAGCGTCTGCGTCAGCGGACGCGGATGGCGGGACTCGAACGCGCTCCGCGGTATTCGTCAGTCGGGTCGACCGCAGACGGCAATTGTGACGGTTTTGTGACGAAAATCGTTCACATCCACTTGCCTTCGTCACAATTGGTCCGTATCGTGTCTGGGCAAGCGGTCAATCCCGACCTGCTTGCTCATCAAGCCCACGCCAGTCGTTCCGGTTTCGGACCCGCTGATATGGAGGAGATGTGTTCCCTGTTCACCTCCAAGGAGTGCACATGATCAAGCGGATTTCCCGCTCGGCACTTGCCCTGGTCGCCGCCGGTCTGCTCGTCAGCCCGTTCGTCGCCCAGACCGCAAATGCGCAGACTGTCACCATCAACCCCGGTCAGATCTCGGCCACGGCCAAGTTCGTCCCGGCTACCCCGCCGACAGGCGTGACCGGCGTTTCGGTCACCTACAACTGCAAGAACTACTTCACCGGCGCGCTCGTCAACCAGCCCGGCGGTTCCAGTGGCGTTCCGGCCACCGGCTCGACCCTCTTCGGTAACGCCACGATGACCCCGACCTCGGGCGCCTTCATCACCAACATCGGCCTCCAGGCCCAGACCACGACCGGCATCACCGGAACCTCGTGTGTTATCCAGGCGACGATGCAAGGCACTGCCAACGTCGGCACGCCGGCCATCACGATCAACGTCGGCGGCACTGACCGTACGTCGACCGCTGGCACGGCCACGAACGCTGCCGGCGTCGCCGGTGCGGTCACCGCCACGACCGCTGAGCTTCCGGTCTTCTCCTCGACCGACGTCGTCATCACCGTCACCTTCCCGACGATCAGCGTCCGCAAGGTCGTTCTCGGCGACGAGGCCACCGCTGGTGCTGCCTACCCGATGACGATCAGCTGCTACAACCAGCGCAGCGCGTACATCGCGACGGTTGCGGGCGGCGGCTATGCCGTTGGCGATCTCGTCATCTCGGGTGCCGGTTCCTACATCACCGTGTTCACCGACCCGGATAGCTTCGGCTCGCCGACGCTCCGCTGGCACATCTACGACGCGCTGTCAACCAGCTCGCCGCTTCCGGCCAGCGCTCCGCTCTTCACCGCCGGCGGCACCAACAACGTCATCGGTAACGCTGCGACCATCGCTTCGCAGTCCGGTTTCCCCGATCGTGTCGCCCGGATCATCGCCGCAGCGAACGCCGTCAAGATCCAGCTCCCGGTTGCTCCGAACGCCCCTACCTTCACCGGTGCGTTCACGCTTGTCGGTGGCGCGGCTGCCCGTGTCTTCACCAACAACGAGTTCCCCGGCCTGAACGGCGGCGGCGTGTGTGAAGTCACCGAGACCAACTCCCTCGGCATGCCGGTCACGCTGTACTCGTCCTCGACGGCCACGGCCGGCGTCACCCTTGCGGGTACAACCACCGGTGCCTACCGCTCATCGCTGACGGCCATGGGCCAGACGGTCACCGTCACCAACGCTTCCTACGGCGACCTCGTCGTGTCGAAGGTTGTCACCGGCGATCCGAAGACCAACATCGCCACCTACGAAGTGTCGGTTTCCTGCGACAAGGGTGGCCCGAAGGACACCTTCTTGCTGAAGGACCGTCAGTCGAAGGTGTACCAGAACATCGTTTCCGGTACGAACTGCCTCGTCACCGAGACCAAGTCCGATGGCGCCACGCCGTCGTATGCGGACAACAGTGGCGATAACACCACTGACGGCCGTGTCGTCATCAAGCGCAAGGGCACTGGTTGCACCCAGGCCGGCGCTCCGACCGCTTCCGCTCCTGGTGGCCCGGCCCCGACCTCGGCATTCGACGAGTGCTGGGCGAACGTGATCATCACGAACAGCTATGTGGTCGCCACGACCACGACCGCCGCTGCTCCGGCGACCACCGCTGCTCCGGCCACGACCGCTGCTCCGGCACCGGCCCCGTCGCCGGCCCCGGCTCCGGAAGTCGTCGACGAGCCGACCTTCACGGGCTGATCCTCAGCTCCTGCAGGTTTGATCACCCGGCAACGGGTGTGATCTGAACGAAGGCCCCGCCGAAAGGCGGGGCCTTTGTCGTTGCGGGCCTTTGTCGTTCCGGTGCAGCGCGTCGTTCCGGTGCGGCGCCCGTCGATCGGTCCGTTGCCGCACATTCCCGCCAATCCGCCGCACATCGACCGCAGCCTGCCGCACATGTGCCGAAGATCGACCCAAACCAGCGAAAAGGGAGCGATGTGAGGCAGAGAAGCCCGGATGTGCGGCGGAACATCCGGCAGGAGAAGGCGGGCGTAGAGAAGGCGGGTGTAGAGAAGGCGGCAGCGGAGCACCGGCTGCGCACAAACCAGCTTCGGGTGTGGGGAGACCGTCGGCGAAACGGCTCGGCGGTTACGGGGTGATCTCGATGGGGACGCCCTGGGGAAGCGTCTGGGCCAGCTTGGTGATCGCCGCATTCTTCATGCGGATGCAACCGTGGCTGGCGTTGGTACCGAGGGCGCCCGGCTGGTTGGTGCCGTGGATGCCGATCTGTCCATCACCGCGGCCGAACTTCTGCAGCACGTTCGAGTACGCCGAGAGGCCGAACGCCCACGGGCCGTAGGAGCCGCGAGGATTGCCCGGCTTGGCCAACTCCCGCAGAAAGAACGAACCGGTCGGCGTGGGGTACTTCGCCGTACCGACCGCGACGATCTCGCGCTCCACTTCCTTGCCGCCCTTGTAGACGATGAGGGTGTGGTCGGAGAGATCGACGCTGAGCGCGTAATCGTGCTGGTAGATCGTGACGTCGCTGGCTTTCACGTAGCCCGTGCGCCCATTGGGCCGCATCGGCAACTGCACCCTGTACGCGTTTGCCTCCTGGGCGATGACGACGAACACGTGGCGGCCGCTGAAGTTGTTGCGGTTGTCGAAGGTGACGAACGGCGTCGTCGCCGTGGCGGTCTGATACACCGGCGTCAGCCGATTACGGGCGGCGGCTACAAGGGTGACAACCGGCGGCCTCCAGCCGGCGGCGGCCGGCGCGGTCGTCGGGCTCGATGAGGGGGGGTTGGCGGCGGTGGACACGCCGACGCCCGGGCTCGTCGCCGGAGCGGCCGTGTTGTCGGGTGGCGCCGCCGTGGTCGGTGGGACGGGAGAGGTGGCCTCGGTCCCGAGGGCCACCTGCGGGGCCCCGAACGCCAAGATGCCGAGACCGAGGACGCTCACCGTCGTCGCGCGACGGGCGATGGTCTGGGTGGGTCGAGGTGCGTGCACGATGATGTCCTTCGGCAGATTCGGCGTCGGGATTGACGGCTCGGAGGTGTCGGAACGGCACTGGGCCAGCGGACAGGGGTCAGTCGTCCGCCGACGCGATGTTGTCACGGTATCGGCTCGACGAAGATCGCCACGGGTGAACCTCAGCGCGTGGTCCTCTCGGTGCAACGTGCCTCAGGCCTTGACGATGACGGGGGTGCCGAGCGGGAGGATCTTGGCGAGCTTGCGGATCTCGTCGTTGTTCATCCGGATACAGCCGTGGCTCACGTCCGTACCGATCTTGTCGGGTTCGTTCGTTCCGTGGATGCCGATCTCGCCTCGTCCGCCGCGGTAGTCGGTGAGCACCGGGGAGAAGCCACTGAGGCCGTAGGCGTAGGGGCCGTAGGGTCCGTCGTCGTTCTGGACGCATTTGCCCCCTTTCCCGTCGGAATAGCAGGGTCGGATGAGCTCTTTGATGTAGTACCGGCCACCGGGGGTCGGGGTGGTTGCCCGGCCGACACCGATCTTGGTCTGCATGATGATCTGCTCGCCGTTGGTCACGGTGATGCGGTGGTTGTTCAGTTCGACGGTGACCTTGTACTGGTGAGCCATGACGGTGACCTGGGCCGGGTTGACCCACCCGGTGCTCCCGTTCGGACGGATCGGCAGGAGGACCTTGTAGCGGGTGGAGGTGAGCCCGTCGACGAGGAAGGTGAGGGGGGAGCCGGAGGGGATCGGGTTGGCCAGCTGGCGGGTCGGTGCCGTTGCCGTTGCGCTGTCGTAGATGTCGACGCTCGGCACGGCGGCGGTGAGAACGAGCGACCGATCCGACGGTGCGGGCTTGTAGTCGTTCAGGAGCGCTGTTGGCGCACTGGTGGCGGCGAGCACTTCAGGAGGCGTGTCGATGATGCTTCCGACGACGCCGGTCTGTGGTGGTTGGCCGGCTGGCGGCGCGACCGTTGTGACGGCTGGCCGGGCGTTCGGTGTCGTAGCCGCGGCGGTGTCAGACGCCGCGGTCGCTGGCGAACCGCCCATGCCGCCGGTGTTGTCAGTCGTGCCGCCGCTGGAGGAGCATCCGGCCGCCAGCGCGGTGAGCAGCATCAGCGCGAGGGCGGAGCGGCTGATCGGTGTGCGGAGGAGTGAACGCGAAGTCACCCGAGAATCGTACCGGGGGTCACGTTCGAAGCCGTGCGACCTCGTCGAGGCGACGGTCACTTCGTTCCGGGCATCGAGCGAAGCGGGCGGTGGATGCGACACGGATGAGGCGCGGATTTGGGCGCGAGTGGTCCGTGCGAACCGTAGGATTTCGGCCCGTGTCCGAGCCGACTTCCCCTGTGCCCGCCGCGAGCCCTGCCTCGGTCTCGGTGGTGTTCCCGGCCTACCAGGAGGAGGCGTTCCTCGAGACGGCGATCGAGTCCGTCGTGACCGGTCTTCGCGAGGAAGGGCGCCGGTTCGAGGTCATCGTCGTCGAGAACGGCTCCAAGGATGCCACCCGGGCCGTCGCCGAGCGTCTCGCGGGCGTGTTCCCTGAGGTCCTCGCCCGCTCGATCCCGACGGCAAACTACGGCTTGGCCCTGCGTGACGGCCTGTTGGCCGCGTCGAACGAATTGGTGGTCAACTTCGACGTGGACCTCTTCGACCTTGCGTTCCTTCGCGAGGCATCGCGGAGGATGTCGCTCCCGGGCGGTCCCGATCTGATCGTCGCGTCGAAGCGGGGGGCGGACGCCGACGACCGGCGCCACTGGACTCGCAAGGTCGTGACCGGTGTGTTCTCGACGCTGTTGCGCGTCGGTTTTGGCCTGCAGGTCTCGGACACCCACGGCATGAAGGCCATGCGGCGCGAACCGGCGCAATCGGTCGGCCGGGTCTGTCTGTTCGGGACCGACCTCTTCGACACGGAATTGATTCTCCGTATGGAGCGAGCCGGCTATCACACCGACGAGATCGGCGTGAAGATCGAGGAAACGAGGCCGGCCCGCACGCCGATCCTCTCGCGCATCGTTCGGTCCGTCCGCGGCTTGGCGACACTGTGGTTCGCCCTGCGCCGAGAGAAGCGGTCTCAGTCGAGTTGAGCCGGTTCGGGCTCGGCCGGCGCCGAGTCCTCGGCTCGGAGCTCGGGCGTGGCGAGTTCGCTGTGTGCCATATCATGTTCGGCATCGTCAGACGGTTCGGGAGTGTCGGCCACGCCGTGCTCGTTCTCCGCGATCCGCACGTCGGGAGTTGTTCGTCGAGGCGGGATGTCGGCCCGGCGTCGTCGGCGGTCGGCGACCGTCAGTGCGCCGAGGGCCGCGATGCCGAGCGCGCTGAGCGCGTTGCCCGCATGTTCGGACGACGTGCGCGACATCGTGATCCGAACGTTCTTTGCGGTGGGAACCACGACGATGAAGTTCGGCGCGGCGCGCAGTATGCGGCCGGCACCGGAGGTCTTCCAGCCCGGCGCCCACGACATGCGGACGAGGACCGGCACTCCGGTGCGGTCCACCGTGAATGACACCGACGTCGGCTGAAGGTTCACGTCGCTGACCACGACGGCGGGAAGCACCGGCGCCACCACCGGTCGGGCAGGACGAAGCGTCACACCGGTCCCGCGGGTGTCACGGAGTTTGCCCGGGCCACGTGTGCGGCGGACGGAGAGATCCGCGTGAGGCCATGATTCCGGGCCGCTCGTCACATAGGTGTCGGGAAACGTGATCGTGTCGGCCCACTGCGCGAGACCGAGGTCGACGAACCCGCCGTCGAGCCCGGCGCGGGCGCCGCGGACGACCACCGGGTCTGACGAGAGCGGTACGACGATTGCATTGTCGGCCACTTCGTAGATGACGAACTTGCCGGAGCGTGCTACCTCGCGAAGATCCGCGCGCGTACGAGCTGCATTCTTGAACTTGTCGGAGCTGCCCATGAGGTACCGCGCGCCGAGACGGCGAACGCGATCGATGCCACGGTCGAGGTCGAAGGTTCCGTAGCGCAGGTCGCGTTGCGGGTTCGAGGGAGCGACACTGACGAGCGACGACGTGATGAAGGAGAACGGTGTGGTCTGTGTGGACTCGAAGTAGAGGCCCTCGACCGACTGGATGCATGATCTGGTGAAGAAGGGAATGGCCATAAGCGCCATCGATGACCCGAACCGAACGTAGCCCTTGTCGCGTTCCCAGAACATGCGCCCGCATGGCAGTCCCTGCAACGTCGTGATCAACGCCCGGTACTCCGGCCATGCCTTCTTGCGCTGCATGCCCTCGGCGTTTGTGGCGGCCCACGCGAACGGCAGATCGGCGCTGCGGTAGTCCGGGTTCTCCCGCAATGGCTGGAACCTCCAGCCGTTGTTCCCGTGCACGGGGAGGGGGAACCAGCCGGGGAGTGCTTCGAAGGTCGGGGCGAGGGCGACGAACAGCACGCTGACGCCGATGACGGCGGTGACACCGGGCCGGTCAGCCCACCGTCGGACCAGCGCGGCGCCGCCGATGCCGGCAAGCAGGAAGATGGTGAAGAACCACAGGGGCAGTAGGCGGTTGTTCCACATGCTGCCGGTCGGCCAGGCGAGAAATCCAGCAGCTGCGGCGACTCCCATGAGCGCGACCGAGGCGACGAAGCGTGAGCGACGACGAACGGCCCACACGAGCGCAACCACGGCGAACGCGCAACCGCCGGCGACGAGAGCGCCACCGTCGGACAGAACGTGCAGTGTGTGCTTGCCTGCGAGGAACGGGAACAGCGAGGTGCGCAAGAGCGTGTTGCGCTCGTAATCCATGGAGTTGGTGTAGGGGAGTAGTGACGCGAACGGGAGCACCCAGAACCCGGCGAGAAGCCCGCCGACGCCGCCGACGAAAAGTGTGTTGAGGGTCTGGCTCCGACGGCGTCCGTGCTCGGAGTAGCAGACGAGCAGTGCCCCGGCGCCAACCACGGCGAGCATGGTCGGCACGATGTGGCTCAGCGCGGTAGCGGTCAGGAGGAGAGCCGCCTGCGCTCGGTGGCGACCCAAACGGATCACGTCGAGCATGCTGCCCAGGAACAGCACGCAGAACAGCAGGCTCAGCGAGAAGGAGAACTCGCCGGCCATCGTCGACAGGACGTTGCCCCCGAGAATCCGGTACGAGCGGTTGAGAAGGAACGGCAGTGTCGCCATCGCGAGATACATCGGCGCCGGGGAGGCGAGCGACGCCTTGCGTCCGAGGCGCCACGCCGCCCAGGGGAGCAGGACCGTACCCGCGATGGTCACGAGTTTGTAAGCGATGCTGTACGGAAGAATCGTGTCGAGCGCGATGATGAGCCACGCGGGCAGCGGGAAGTAGAGGGCGAGGATCGGGACGCCGGCGAACCAGTCGTTCGACCATCCGGTGATGCGCCATTGCGGAGCAAGTACCCGTCGAACGTATGCGGGCATACCAAGATGCCCGCCGTTGTCGCCACCGGTGGGGAAGGTGTTGAGCAGCACGCGATCGATGCGAAGCCCGACGGCGAGAATCACGCACAGGCCGGCCACGACGATGGCCTGATGATGCCGGACGAAGAACTGCGTGGACCTCCGCGTGAACGGGGACTGATCGCTCACGGGGTCGTCGACGGGGACTCCGGTCCGGACAGTTCCGTCGCCTCCGTCATTTCGTCGGAGAACTCCGGCGCGTCATCTTCGGTGTCATTTGATCCGTCGGTATCGCCGAGGCTGAGCGACGCACGCTGGGGCCGCGCCGGCACGTCGATGAGGGGGCGGCGGCGGGTCCAGTGAAGAAAGCCCAGCATCCCGATTCCGGCGAACGATGCGAGGTAGCCGAGTTTGTCGGCTGCTGAATAGCCATAATGTAAGTGCACATTCTTTTCCGTCGGGATGACGACCATGAAGTTGGGCATGACCCGATACGGCCCCTTCGCTCCGGAGGCCGTCCAGTTCGGGAAGTACGACACCTTCACGAGCACGGGCACTCCGATGCGGTCGACGGAGAACCTCAGGTCGGTGTTGTTGAGGGAGATGTTCGACACGTTGACCGGTGTGATCGGTTTGCGTGCGGCGATGTTCTTGGTCGTGACGCCGGCGCCGAACGTGCGGATCGGCAGCGCCGGGAGGTCCTTGCCGGCGGCATCCTTGCCGGGGCTCACCTTCGGCTTGACGACCTTCGCCGTGAAGCGGTGCCACTCCTTGGGCCCCCGCCAGGCGATCGTGGCTGGGTATGGGGTCGGGTTCGTGTACCACTCGATCTGCATATCGAGCCACCCGCCGTATTGGTCCTGATCGATCCCGGTGACCACCTGGGGTTCCTCGCTGAGCGAGCTCACGAGTTGCGAGCCGTTGACCTCGAAGAAGGTGAAGCAGGACTTGCCGTCGGATTCCTTCGGCGGAGCGACACCAACGGGCGTGCACTTGCCGACTTCGGCGACCTTGCGAAACTTGTCGGGCATGCCCTCGGCCGCGGTGCGCGACGCATCGGTGATCGATAGGTAGTAGCGGACGCCCGAGGCCTTCATTTTCTCGACGCCACGGACCAGGTCATAGGTCGGATACGGAAGGTCGCGCTGGGGGTTGGATGGGCCCGAGTACTTCTTCGAACCGTCAGCGTTGTTGGTGAGCGGTGTGGTGACGAGCGCGGCGGTCATCCAATGCCACGCCATGGTGGCCGACGACTCGAAGTAGACGCCCTCGAACGATTGGAGACATCCCTTCGTCCAGTACGGCAGCAGCATCGGCGACAGCGTGGTGCCGAACGAGCCGAGCTTCGCGTCTTCGTATTCGTAGAGCACGCGGCCGCAACCGTTTGTGGCTCCGACTTCTTTCGCCTTGTCCATGAGGGCCTTGTAGTCGTTCCACCCTGGGGCACCTTGATAGCCGCGATAGTTGTAGAGAGCCCAGCCGGGTGAGAAGTTCGAGTCCGTTGTCTCGCGGGCCAACTGGACGCCGACGAGCCCCTTTTTGAGCTTGGGGATCGGCAGTGCGTTCGGGACCAGGTTGAGCGGGAGGCCCACACCCACGAAGACCGCGAGCGTGGCACCGAGCGAACCGTAGATCGGCGCCCGCTTCATCTCGGTTCGAGGCTCGGCGAAGTGACGGAAGGCGCTGCCGATGGCTTTGGCGCCGCGGTACGCACCGTGCGCGGCGAGTAGGTAGATCGTGAGGAACCAGAAGGGGAGCGCGCGGGCATTCCAGAGCCGGAACTGCGGGGTCTGCACGAAGAACGAGACGCACACGCCTGCGGTGAGGGCGAGTGCAAGACCGACTCGCTCGTAGTCGAGTCCGCGTAGCCCGGCGACGACGAGGAGGGCCAAGGCCCACCCGCCGGTCGTCACGATCAGATGACCGGGACTGGCCCCGAACCGGAGGAGCAGACCCGCGGTGATCAGCGCGGAGACGATCACCGCGCCCGTGCATGCCTTGGCGACATCGGAGCGATCGAAGACGAGGGCAGCGATGAAGGTAAGTGCGAACAGCGCGCCGCCGAGCATCAGGCCGAACCACGAGTCGCCGCGTGCGAGGCCCATGGCGAGTCCGATCGCCGCGCTGAGAAACGAAACGCCAACCAATGTCGGCGCCGGGACGCCGGTTCGATCCTCGACGGACACGGTGATGGCGCGGAGAAGCGAGAAGGCCGCCGAGAGCGCACCGACAGCGGCCAGGACCATGGCAACGGCGATGATCTGGGAGTCCGCATAGGGCTTCGGACCCCAGAACGGGAAGAGGTTCTGCTCGTACAGCTTCATTTTTTCCCAGCCCATGTCGTTCGTGTAGGGCAGGTTGTGAGCGAAGGGGATGAGCCAGAATCCGGCAAGGGCACCGCCGCTGCCGAGCACCAAGATGGCGTCTCGCAGTTGGCGTGCTCCGAACGTGTCACGGAGGAGGTCGATCACGGCCAGCGCGAAGAACGATCCACCGACGAGTGCCAGGCCGTACTTGTGATCGACGGTGACCCAGACCAGAGCGCCGGCGGTGATCGCTCCGGCGACGCTCGCCAGCAGGACACGACCTGATCGAATGCGCATGCGGTCGGGTCGCAGATGGGTGGCGATCAGGAGCACGCTGACGCAGAGGACCCAGATGGTCGGGAGCAGGTGGCAGAGGCCGGTGCCGGCGAGGGTCAGCGCTGCTCGACCTCGGTATTCGCCGGTCTTGAGGACCCGGGTGAAGAGACCGAGGAACAGCACCCCGAGCGCGACGCTGAGCGCGAATGAAAACTCACCGGCCATCGTGGAACCGAGGTTTCCGCCGTAAATGAAGAGGTCGAAGTGGCGGGAGAAGACGAACGGGAACGCCGCGAGGCCGAGCATGAGCGGAATCGGGCGGGGGAGTTGGGCGATGCGTCCCGACGCCCAGGACGTAGTGGGGAGAGCCAGCAGGCCCAACGCAGTGACGATCTTGAATGCGATGTTCGCCGGAATGATGAGCCCGAGGAACCCGATGACGATCGTCGGGAGCGGGAAGTAGAAGTTGAGGACAGGAAAGCCCGCGAACCAGTCGTTCGACCACCCGGTGAGCCGGCCTTTCGGGAGCAACGCCCGGCGGAAGTAGTCCGACGACCACACGTGGGCTCCCATGTCGCCGCCCGTCGCGAGCGTGTTCTTCAGCATGTCGCCGCGGCCCCAGCGCCACGGGGTGGCCCAGTCGAAGAGGTTCCGTAGCAGCGATGTCCGGGCCGCGGGCTTGCCGAGAGCCTGGGCCCGCTCTGCCGTGATCTGCGATGGCAGTTTGAACATGTGCAGCTTCCACGCCAAGAGCAGGGTGCCGATGGTCAGGATCGCGAAGGTCAACCGCCCCAGGGTGTCGCCCGGAAGGGAGACGGTGGGCCGCGGGAAGCGGCCTCGCCCGGTCGCGTCGGTCGACGCGGACGCGGTCGTCGTCCCTGCCTGATCGATTTCCTGGGGGGCCGTGTCGACGCCGTTGGCCTGAGCAAGGCCGGTTTCGGTGTCGGTCAGGGCGCGAGGGTCAGCCTCGGCGTTCATTCCTTCAGGCTAAACCCTGAGCTTCGCGATCAAGCGCCTCTCGGTTTCTGCGACCCGAGAGAGGCGGCGCTGACCGGGTTCACGGCTATCGTTCCGTCGCCCCGGTCTGAGCGGATGGGTGTCTCGAACGGAGATCGTGTGATGGGAAACTCGAACAGCGGAAGTGCGCCTGACGGCATGCCATCGCCCGTCGGCTCCGCCGAGGAGCGTCTGCACGCAATCTTCAAGGCCTACGACGTCCGCGGGCTCGTCGGCGAGCAACTCGATGTCCCGCTCGCCCGCGCGATCGGGGCGGCGTTCGCACGTTTCGCGGTCGCCGCGGAAGGGGTGGCTGAGGTCGTCGTCGCTCGAGACATGCGACCGTCCGGTGTCGATCTGGTCGCCGCGTTCGTCGACGGCGCGACCGGCGAGGGCGTTTCGGTCGTCGATGTCGGCCTCGCGTCGACCGATGTGATGTACTTCGCCAGCGGCAGACTCGGCATGCCGGGTGCCATGTTCACCGCATCGCACAATCCGGCGGCGTACAACGGGATCAAGATGTGCCTTTCGGCGGCGAAGCCGATCGGTGACGATTCCGGCCTGCGAGAGATCCGCGATCTTGCCGCCGACCTGGCGATGGGGCGCGTTGCATTCGGTGCGTCGCGTCCCGTCGGAGCCCTTCGCCGGAAGGACATGCTCGATGCATTCGTCGACCATGCACTGTCGTTCATCGATGTGTCGAAGGTCCGGCCCGGTCTCAAGATCGT
>JANLRD010000172.1:0-1388 GCA_031368215.1 Acidimicrobiia bacterium
CCCTGCAGATCGTGTTCCTCGGCGACAATCGCGCCATGCTCACGCGCGTGACGCAACCGGTGACCGTCATGCAGACACGCGCCGACACAACGATTCCACTGTCGGCCAGCGAGTATCTCGTGCAGCAACTACCGAACGCCTCGCTGATGCCGATCGACGCACAGGGGCACGTCCCGCAGCTGACGCATCCCGATGCCGTGACGCAGTCCATCCATCAGATCCTCGACGTATGGACTCGATGACGACATTCACGCCCGATGCCGCAAGATGCTGACTGCCGTCCGTCAGCTGGCATCTGCCGACTACATCGCGATCGCGCACTGGATCAGCGACGATGTGGTGGAAATCGCGGACTGTGATCCGGCGATCGTGCCGGCGCAGTGTGTGCGTGCACCGGCGGCGTGGGGTGAAGGCGCGCACGGAGCCGTGTTCCGATCATCCGCACCGCGCGAGCTGGTGCCGAGCGTGATTGTGCATGCGTTGCCACTCCCCGTCGCGGCGAGTTGCATCGTGCACGGCCCGGTGCTCGGCACGGGTCGCCCGGAGTCGTCGATGTTGCTCATCTGGCTGGATGCGTCTCAGGTGCCTGAGTCGGTGCGCCTGAACCCGAGCTTCCTGCAGCATCTGCTCGTCGGTCGCAGGCCAAGTCGCCGCGCCGCACTGCCGGCCACCGCCGCGCGTCTCGACGCGATCATGGCGAACGTCCCGCAAGGGATCATCTTCGTCGACGAAGTGCGCAGCGAGGCCATCGTCAATGACGCCGCCGCCGCATTTCTTCGCGTGCCGGCCGGTGTCGTGACGCGCACCGAACTCGCGATGGCGATGCAGCAGCTGTTCCCGCGTGTCAAGAATTCCGAATTCATCCGCGCCGAAGCGACACGCATCGCACGCGATCCTGATGCGCGGATCGACGATTGGACGTGGGAGCTGGATGACGGCATCACACTGCGCGTAACGAGTGTGCCGATCATCGAGGCGTCGGGCCGCGGGCGCCTGTGGGCCTTCGACAACGTCACCCATGAACGCGCGCTGCTGCGTCAGCTCGCGCGCCATCGCCTGATCGAAGAGAAATTGCGCCAGGTGCAGAAACTCGAAATCGTCGGCCAGCTGGCAGCGAGTGTCGCGCACGACTTCAACAACCTGCTCACAATCATCGGCGGCAGCGCCGAGATGCTCGAGGATCTGCCCCTCGACGCCGAGCGTCGCAACGATCTGCACAACATCAGTCAGGCGACGGAGCGCGCGCGACGGCTGACGCGGCAGCTGCTCACGTTCACTCGCCAGCAGATTGAGCAGAGCGAGGCATTCGTGCTCGACGATCGGTTGCGTGAGACCGCGTCACTGCTCGGAAAGGTGCTGGCGCCGAAGGCGACGCTGTCGCTTGTACT
>JANLRD010000182.1:0-1083 GCA_031368215.1 Acidimicrobiia bacterium
GAGCGGATCGGGGGCGCCGAAGATGGCGTTGCCGGCGACGAATGCACGCGCTCCCGCCCATGCGCACGCCGGCGCCGTCTTCGTCGAGATGCCGCCGTCGACCTGGAGCACCGTTGCCGCTTCGAGGCGTTCGATCTCCGCTGCCGTCTCGGCGATCTTCTCGACGACCTCGGGCATGAACGACTGGCCGCCGAACCCGGGGAACACCGTCATGAGGAGCATGGTGTCGATCTCGCCGAGGAACCCGGCGAACGACGAGAACGGCGCATCAGGGTTTGCCACCAGGCCGACGCGCATACCGAGGTCGCGGCACTGCGCGATGAGATCGCGCGAGTGGCCGAGTTCTACGTGCACCGAACATTGATCGGCGCCGGCCTTGGCGAAGTCGGGAAGGTAGGTCTTCGGGTCGGTGATCATGAGGTGACAGTCAAGGAACAGATCCGTATGCGCGCGTAGCGACTTCACGACCGGTGCCCCGATGGTGAGGTTGGGCACGAAGTGGCCGTCCATCACGTCGACGTGCAGCCAGTCGGTCTCCGGGCGGACCCGGTCGACGTCGTCGGCCAGCCGAGCGAAGTCGGCGGAAAGGATCGAGGGGCAGATGAGGACCTGTCCAACAGCAAGCACGCAAATGAACGTAGTCGGCTCTCGGACAGGGAAATGGTCCTCCTCCCCCGGCGTCACGCCGCTACGGTGCTGATGTGCCGAGGCGTCTGCGAGTGGGTGAGCTCCGAATCGCCACGGAAGGGCTGGCCATCTTCCGGGCGTTCATGAGCGGTGACGATGCCGACATCCACGCGCGGCTCGACGGGATACGAGCGTCGCTGCGGGCGCTCGACGACGGAACCGATGACGACATCGAGCGGCTCTCGGTGGACGTCCGCGAGCTCGAAGCGGTCGAGGGGTACGCCCGCTGGGCCGCGAGCTACGACGAACCGGGGAACCCGCTCATCGACATCGAGGGCGCCGTCATGCGTCGGCTCGTGGGTGCCCCACCGTGGGGTGACGTGCTCGACGCGTGCACCGGGACCGGGCGTCACCTGCGCTGGCTCGCCGAACAGGCGGCCTCGGCAACCGGTCTCG